>SFET01000076.1 GCA_004557125.1 Clostridiales bacterium
CGAGATATAGTAGGTGCCCTCGGTGGTGGGGCTGGTCGTGATACAGCCGCTGGACAGCGTCGTGAAGCTGGTACCATTCAGGGAACCGGCGATGTAGGCTGTAGACCGGGTGGTTCCGCTCCAGCTGCTGCCCATGATGTTGCGCAGATTCACGCTGGGATAGGAAAGGTAGTTGTTGTTTCCGGAGGAACCTGCCGAGATCGAGCTGCCCGGATAGAGGATGGGCCTGTTCACATCAAAGGTGATGCCGCCTGCGAGATGGCTGTATCCGCTGGAGGTTCCTACGATCAGGTAACCCACCGTGATCGCGCTGGCCGCAAGGATTGAGTTGTACATCCGCATGCGGTCGGTGGTGTCCGTGTTCCAGTTTGCGTCCGCCCACCAGCCGGTGTAGTTCGTACCGTTGACGTTTGCATTGACGCGATAGGTCAGATGGATGGCGTTTCCTGCGGCGTAGTGGGTCGTGATGCGGGACGCGCCGCTGTAATAGCAGGGCTTCGCACCGGTGGTGGAGCCGTCCGCGAGGGTAAGGTTCAGGGAGGCGCTGCCGCTGCCCGCATATGGAAGCCAGTACACGATCTGCTGACCATCCTGCAAAGAGGAAAAGCTGGCCACACCCGTCCACGCTCCGGTGGCGGCGGTCTGGGTGCCCACGATGACCTCCGTGTTGGAGAGCGCCTGCTGCGCCGTAGCCTGCGCTGCGACCGCCCTGTTGTAGGCCTCCTTTGCCGCCTCATAGGAAGAAGAAAGGGACACGGCGCTGTAGGCCCATGTCCCATCCGAGAATACGGTCAGATCCACGAAGTACAGGCTGTTCGTCGATCCTGCTGTGTACGACGGCTCCGCATCCGTCCAGCTTCCGCCCGGCGGCTTTGTCGTGGGTTTGGCCGGTTTGGCCAGCGTCGAGCTTTGGAGCAGGTAGTAGCGAAAGCAGGCAGAAACATCGACAACGGCTGTGAGCGTGATGAAGTTCGACGCCTTGACTGCCATGGCTCATGCCTCCAGCTGTGCGATATAGGTCGCCCGGTTCGTGACGTCTCCGGCTGAAATATTCAGCGTGGGGCCGGTCGTGCTCAGCGCCGTCGTGCTACCATCCTTGTACCACTTGATCGTCCCCAGCGCCGTGAGCGCAGAGCCAGTCACTTCAACGCCCGCCTTGTAGACGTGGGCGGTCAGCGTGGTTTCAATGGAGCTGTTCTTGAAGATCGTACCGTTGGACGAAGTGATCGCAATGGAGATCGCATCCGCACCCGCAGCGCCCGTCGCGCCGGTCGCACCGGTCAGAGACTTTGCCCAGGACAGCTTTTTGACGAAGGTCTGACCGTTGCAGCTGAAGGAGAGCGTGATCTCGCCGTTGAGCGTGGCAGCCGCGCCCAGCGTGCCGTTTGCCGCAACCGTGATGACGAAGGAACCGTCCGCAGAGGTGGTCGCTGCCGTGTTGCTCTTCTTCGTCATGCCGGAGGGCAGCGTGGGATCGGTCAGGGTGCAGGCCTTGCGGCTGGTTCCCTGATAACCTGCAAAGGGAATGGTGATCTCCATCGCGGATTTCACCAAGCCGTCCTTCGTGCAGGGGATCGTGACGGATTCGTTGCCGATGATGACGTTGTTTGCGCCCGCACCCGTGCTGCCGGTTGCGCCGGTGATCGACTTGGAAAGCGTGAACATCCTCGTGAACGTGATGCCGTTGCAGGAGAAGGTCAGCGTGATGGACACGTTGTCATAGGAAGCTGCGGTGCCGCCAAAGTTCGCACCGGAGGCAATCGCCAGCACCAGGGAGCCGTCTGCGGAGGTAGTTGCCGCCGTGTTCGAGGAGCTGGTCACGCCGGAGGGCAGCGTGCCGACCGTGCAGGAGCAGGCCTTCCGTGATGTTCCCTGGTATCCCGCGAAGGGAATCGTGATGGTGCTCGCCGCCGTCGCCGCCCTGTCCTTCGTGCAGGCGACCGTAGCGGAGTCCATGCCGAGAATGACATTGGTGGCTGCTGCGCCGGTGCCTCCGGTCGCGCCGGTCAGCGCAATGCCGACGGAAAACTGCTTGATGATCGTGATCTCGCCATCCACCGTCACGGGGATGGTCACGAGGCCCGCCGAAGTGAACGATGTGCTCGCCGTAATCGTGAGCGTCGGCGCAGTGGTATCGGTGTTCTTGGTCACCGTGATGCCGGTCGGGGCAGTAATCGCGGTGAGATCGACGCTGGCGCTGACCTGCTCGGAACCGCACATGGCGATGACCTGCGTGGTACAGCTGCCCGCCTTTGCGGCGGTGGTCGTGCCGGGGAAGGTGTATCCGTCTGAGGTCAGGATGACCGAATAGCCATCTGTGAGGTCGACGATGGAGATCTGGTCTGCGGATTTGATAGCCATGAGAAAT
>SFET01000013.1 GCA_004557125.1 Clostridiales bacterium
GGGATGGATTCGAACCATCGAAGTCACTGACGGCAGATTTACAGTCTGCTCCCTTTGGCCACTCGGGAACCTACCCACAAAGCATTGCCTCGTCCCCGAGCCAGAATGGAGCTGGCGATGGGACTTGAACCCGCAACCTGCTGATTACAAATCAGCTGCTCTGCCAATTGAGCTACGCCAGCCTATCAGATGATTCGGCTGCCTTCGCCCTTCCGGCAGCCTCGGCGGAAAATCCGTCGTTGCGTCGGCAACGAATTATATTATACACGAATTCCGGGATTTGTCAACCCTTTTTCTTCAGTTTTTTCAACTTTTTTTGCGAGGCCCTCCGGACGGCTCAAAACAGCGCCGCTGCAACCGCCATGATCAGAAAGCCGCCCAGCACCACCAACGGGCCCTGGCGCAGCCGGCCTGCGCACACCGCCCGGGGGATCATCTGCGAGACGATCACATCCAGCATCGCTCCGCCGGCAAAGCACAGCGCCAGCGGCAGCAGACCGCCGCTGAGACGGCCCCAGAGCGCGCCGGCAACCACGCCCGCCGCGTTCAGCAGGCCCGTTCCCAGGGCGATGCAGGCGGCTTTGCGGCGATCTACGCCGGCGTCCAGCAGCGGCGGAATCATCACCGCGCCCTCGGGCAGGTTCTGCAACGCCACGCCCAGCGCCACCGTGCGCGCCGCCGCAGAGGCCGTGCCGCCCAGGCCCACGCCGCCGGCCATACCCTCGGGAAACTTGTGCAGCGCAATGGCCAGCACGAACAGCAGCTCCGGTCGCCGCTGGAGCAGACCGCCGCCCCGGATTCGCCCGGAGAGCCGCGCCGTGCCGCGCAGAAACAGCACGCCGCAGACCGCGCCGGCCGGGATCAACAGTGCGCCTGCGCCGGCCACCATCTCCATTGCGGGAATGAACAGTCCGAAGGCCGCCGCCGAGAGCATCACACCCGCCGCAAAGGCGGCCACCGCATCATTGACCGCCTCGGATACGTGGCTGAGTAAAAAGCCGCAGCCGGTGCCGATCAGCGTGGAGCCGCCGATGCCCAGCGCAGCCCAGAATACAGAATTCATACAGCAAAACTCCCTCTCGCCGTGATTCTGCATTCTATGCCCGGGCCGCAAGAGCGGTTCCGGAGCGCAGCATCCGGTGGAGGGAGTGTGGATCAGATAAAGTCAGGCCCTGGCGGCGGAATCGCGCGCGTCCCAGATGGCGCCGTGGCCGCAGCAGTAGATGTACTGCGACTGCGGGAAGCGGCGCATCAGCTCCTCGCGCTCCAGGCCCGCGGCGGCAGAATCCACGTTGACGCTGGTCATCAGGTAGGGCGCCAGGCGATTGAAGGCGGCCTGATCCTTGGAGAAGCCGCGAATGTTGACGGCGATGTCGCCGGTGAAGGCCAGCTTCTCGGCCTCGTCCACGATCACCACCTCGCCGGGCACGTGGCCGCCGTTGCCCCGGTAGAGATCGAAGTGCTTGCCGCAGAAGTCCAGGCCGCCGATGGGACAGAGCGGGTTCGACGAATCGTCCGGCAGCGCATCGATCACGTGAAGGCGCGCCATGTCCGGCGGCATGTAGCGGGTCAGGATGCGGCTGATGGCGCAGTAGGGCGCGTGGGCCGGATTCTGCTCCCGGAAGTTGGGTTCGCCGCGGTTCTCCAGATCGAAGGACTGCCAGGCGATGCGGCTGACGTGGACGGCTTCGAACAGATACAGCAGGCCGCAGTGGTCCATGTCCGGATGGCTGATGACGATCTCCCGGTGCATGCGGTCGAAGTCCGGATACAGGCGGCGCAGCAGATGCTCCATCTCCCCGGCATAGAGGGCAAAGCCGCAGTCCACAAACAGCAGGCGATCTCCCTTGCGCAGGATGTAGGTGTTGCTGCCGCAGGGCGGCTGGATGCAGGTCAGCGCAAAGCCGTCGGAGAGGGGCCTCGTTTCGACGATGGGATCGAAGGCCTCGCCCCGGAAGCGGGCCAGCATGTCGGCCCAGCGGGAGATATAATCGAAGGTCTTGTAGGGCGGCTCGTTGTGCTCGTCCAGCATCTGCATGATGCGGTTGGACTGAAGCATCAGCTCGTTGACGCAGCGGCGGCTCAGGTGCAGCTTCTCCGCCATGCGGTTGGCGAAGCCGATGTAGAACACGGCGTTGTCCAGCGCGCGCTCGCCCTCGTCGTAGTCGATCACACGCACCTCGCACAGCTGGGCCGCGCGCTCGAGAAACTCGCGGATCTCCTGGGGCCGGTCCACGTACAGGCCCATGCGGAAGCGCTGGTAATCGCCGCCGGATTCGTGGGTGTTGATGTAGGAGATGTTGAAGTGGTAGCTGTGGATCAGCTCCAGCACCGGCAGCGCCGCGCCCGAGACGTCCGGCAGCAGCAGCTCCAGCAGCAGCACCTTCGCGCCCTCGTCCCGGCTCTGGATGTAGCCCAGCTTCCTCAGCCCGGCGGAGATGATCTCCAGCTGATGCTGGGTGCCGGACACGTCGATGAACAGCGTGTGGGCGTCCACGACCTTATTGTAGCTCGCCCGGGTGATGTTCGCTCCCACGCCGGAGATGATGCGGCATGCCTCCATGAAGGCGCCCGATTCGTCCGGCAGCCGGGTGATGTACGTCTTTCGCAATTCTGCTTCCCCATTCCACTTGCAGATTGTGGCGGAATTCCACGAATTCCATTATAAACCGCATCGAATAAAATTGCGCATCTGCACGGAAATATAACATAAATAGTGGACGGGGGAGCAAGCACGTCCGGGTGAGAAAATTGGAATCCGATTCTAATGTCCGTCTAATCTTTCTGCATTGGGGTTTAATCATCGGGTTGTATTCTATTACCGTCGACAGGAAATCAAGCAAAACACTTACGATCAAAGGAGAGATCACAATGACGAATTTCGAAATGGTTGAACTGCTGCGCCAGAAGGCGGACATTTCCTACGAGGAGGCCAAGACCGCGCTGGAGCTGGCGAACTGGGATCTGCTGGACGCCATGCTGGTGCTGGAGCGCGAGGGCAAGGTGAGCGGAAAGGGCGGCAGCTACTCCACCCGGGACGAGGAAGTCCAGGATGAGGTCAAGGAGAAAAAGCACAATGGCGGCGAGGGCCTGCGCGGCACGCTGCGCTGGCTGGGCAAGGCGATGGCAAAGCTGATCCGCATCGGCAACGAGAATTCCCTGGTGGTGTGCCGCAAGGGTCAGGAGCTGTTCTCCCTGCCGGTGACGGTGTGCGTGGTGCTGCTGATGTGCTCGGTGGGCACGGTGCTGCTCTTTGCACTGGCGGTGGGCCTGTTCTGCGGCCTGCGCTACTCCTTCCGCGGCCCGAACCTGGGCAAGGAGAGCATCAACAGCGCCATGAACCGCGCCGCCGACGCCGCCGAGACCGTGAAGGAGGAGATCCGCAGCGCCGGCTCCGAAAAGAAATCCCAGCAGGAAAAGGGCGAGGACGAATCGAAATAAATACACACAAGGCGCTCATGGGCGCGCACGCCGCGGCGTGCGCGCCTGCGGCGGTACAGGGAGGTTTATGATATGGCGGATCGAATCCTGATCGTGGAGGACGAGGAGAAGCTGGCGCGCTTTGTGGAGCTGGAGCTGATGCATGAGGGCTACGAGGTGCAGAAGGCCTTCGATGGCCGCACGGGCCTCATGATGGCGCTGGAGGGCGACTGCGATCTGATCCTGCTGGACGTGATGCTGCCGGGCCTGAGCGGTCTGGAGCTATTGCGGCGGCTGCGGAAGGAAAAGCAGACCCCGGTGATCCTGGTCACGGCGCGCGACGCGGTGATGGACAAGGTCACGGGCCTGGACATGGGCGCGGACGACTACATCACCAAGCCCTTCGAGATCGAGGAGCTGCTGGCCCGCATCCGTGCGGCCCTGCGCAAGCGCATATCTCCGACCCCGGGCGCAGCGGTGCTCTCGTCGGGAGCGCTGCATCTGGATCCCGCCCGGCACGAGGTGTGCTACGGCGGCGACGTGCTCAACCTGACCCACCGGGAGTTTGCGCTCTTGCAGGTGCTGATGGAGAACAGGTCCATCGTGCTCAGCCGCGAAAAGCTGCTGGAGCTGGTGTGGGACTACGACTACGCCGGTGAGACCAACGTGGTGGACGTGTACATCCGCTACCTGCGCGCCAAGATCGACGACGCATACGGCGTGAAGTACATCCACACCGTGCGGGGCGTGGGCTACGTGTTCCGCGATGCGTAAGAGGGGGAATGGTATGAACGAGACCGGCCGCGTCACTTCCACGGCGCGCAAGATCCGCCGATCCTGGCTGTGGCGGCTGTTCTGGATCTTTTTCCGGCTGAACCTGGTGCTGCTGATCCTGGCGGCGCTGGGCTTCTGCTTCTATCAGGAGCGGCTGGCGCTGGGGGGCGCATGGACGCCGGAGCTGCAGCGGGAGCTGGAGATCGGATATGTGGATACCACCGGCGGCCTACGCGAGACCGCGGAGGCCGCGCTGGATTCGCTGCGGGACGCGAGCTACGTGTTCTACGGCCCCGACGGAATGCGCTATGCGGTCGTCTGCGGCGCTTACGTGGACGCTGTGGGCGCGGCGGCGCTGGTGCTGCTGGCGGTGGAGCTGCTCTTCTTCCTGGGGCAGATGATCTCCGGCCGCAGAACCGCGCGGCGACTGCTGCGGCCGCTGGATCGCATGGCCCGGGCCGCAGAGCTGCTGGGGCGCAGCGCCGGCCGCGTGGAGACGCCGCCCCCGCCCCAGGAGACCGACGATGAGAAGCTGCACGACCTGGAGGATGCCATCGGGCGCATCAGTCCGGAGCACCCCGAGGAGAAGCTGGACATGGGCGACGCGGATCTGCAGGGCCTGGAGGACGCCATCAACGGCCTGCTGAGCCGCATGCACGAGGCCTACCGTCAGCAGGCCCAGTTCGTATCGGACGCCTCCCACGAGCTGCGCACGCCCATCGCGGTGATTCAGGGCTACGCAGGGATGCTGGATCGCTGGGGCAAGCAGGATGAAAAGGTGCTGGACGAGTCCATCGCCGCCATCAAGAGCGAGGCCGGGTACATGAGCAAGCTGGTGGAGCAGCTGTTGTTCCTCGCCCGGGGCGACACCGGGCGCAACCGCATGGAATTCAAGGAGATTTCGCTGGGCGAGCTGATGGAGGAGGTCTGCGAGGACTGCCGCGTCATCGACAAGGGCCACGACTATCGCCTGGAAAGGCGCAGCGAGGCCCGCTGCAGCGGCGACTGGGACATGCTGAAGCAGTGCGCCCGGATCCTGACGGACAACGCGCTGAAGTACACCCCCGAGGGCGGCCGCATCGCCCTGCGCGCCTACGAAAATGCCGGCGGCGAGGCCTGTCTGGAGGTGCAGGACTCCGGCATCGGCATCAGCAGCGAGGATATGCGCCACATGTTCGACCGCTTCTACCGCTCCGATCCCGCCCGCGCCCGCCAGAGCGGCGGCACCGGCCTGGGCCTGGCCATCGCCCGCTGGATCGTGGAGCGCCACGGCGGCCACTTCGAGGTGCTCTCCCGTGAGGGCCTGGGCACCCGCATGACCGTATGCCTGCCGTCGTGCACCCCCGGTGCCGACGGCGCGCGCTCCTGTGGCATCCAGTAAGGAGGAATCTGCATGGAGGAGAGGCGCGTGCGCATCCGCGACATCGCGGAGGAGCTGGGCGTGAGCACCGCCACGGTGTCCAATGTGCTCAACGGCAAGACCGGCAGGGTCTCTGCGGAGACGGCGCGGCGGGTGCAGGCGCTGCTGGAGGAGCGGCAGTACATCCCCGGCATGGCCGGCGTGCTGCTGGCCCAGAACAGCTCCCGCATCATCGGCGTGGTGATCAACGATCACGAGAAATATGAATCCCGGGTACTGGAGGACGCGTTTGTGGCGTCCGCTTTGCGCTGCCTGTCGGCGGAGATCGAGAGGAGCGACCGCTTCATGATGGTCAAGCGCACCACCGATTTCCGGGAGATCGCACGCTTTGCCTCCATGTGGAACCTGGACGGCCTGGTGCTCATCGGCTTCTGCCGCCAGGACTACGCCGCGCTGCGGGGCATGATGCGCATCCCCTTTGCCGTGTACGACGGCTTCCCGCCGGCTTCGGACGCTGGACCTGCCGGCGGACTGTGCAACATCTCCATCGACCACTTCGACGGCGGCCGCCAGGTGGGCGCATACTTCCGCCGCATGGGCCACCAACGGGCGCTGTGCGTGGCGGACAACCACATCTGCATGGACGCCGAGCGCTTCCGGGGCTTTTGCGCGGGCTTTGGGTCGGGCGCGGCGTTTCTCGAGGTGCCCATGGTTCAACAGGCGCGGCAGACCTTCTACCGCGAACAGATGCATCAGCTGCGCGGCTTCAGCGCGATCTTCGCCGTCTCGGACGAGCACGCACTGGAGCTGATGCGCCTGCTGCAGGAGGACGGCGCGTCGGTTCCCGGGGAGATCTCCATCGTGGGCTTTGACGACGTGCCCGCCTGCCGCATGGCGCGGCCCGCGCTGAGCTCCGTGCGTCAGGACAACGCGCTGCGCGCCCGCACCGCCATCGACGCCATCGACGCGCTCCGATCCGGAACGTCCGCCCCCGCCGACGTGGTGCTGCCGGTGCAGCTGATCCTGCGGGAGAGCTCCGGACCCGCTCCGGACTGACGGTCGGCCGACTGCCGCATGCGACAGCACCGCCGCCGCTGTGCATTCCGCAATTTGCACAAGGGCGGCGGTTTTTATTTCGTCGCAGGTTACGCGTTTAACCTTTGAAACACAGCGCTTTCCCGTGCTACAATGATTGTGTCAAATCTCGCAGGGAGGCGTAAGAAATGCGAAGCAGGGACGGCTTCTACCGGTCGGCGTTCGCGCTGGCCGTGCCGGTGGCGCTGCAATCGATGCTGCAGGCGTCCTTTTCGGCGGTGGATCAGATCATGATCGGCCGGCTGGGCAGCGTGAGCGTGGCGGGCGTGGGGCTGGCGGGGAAGTTTTCCTCCATCCACGGCGTACTGACCGCGTCGGTGGGAACGGTCGCCGCAGTGATGCTGGCCCAATACCTGGGGCAGGGGAACAAGCCCGCGCTGCGGCGCAGCTTCCGGGTGAATCTGGGCATCGCACTGGGCGTGGCGGCGGTCTTTGCGCTGGTCTGCCTGGCCCTTCCCCGGCGCATCATGGCCCTGTACAGCACCGACGCGCCGACCGTAGAAATTGCGGCGGAGTATCTCTCCCTGCTGGCGGGGAGCTTCGTGCCTGCAGCCGCCTCCACGCTGCTGAGCGCGCTGCTGCGCTGCATGGAGAAGCCGCTGCTTCCGCTCTACGCCGGCATCGCCTCGGCGCTGGTGAACACAGCCCTGAACGCCCTGCTGATCTTCGGCGGCCCCGGCGTCCCGGCCATGGGTGCGCGCAGCGCGGCGCTGGCGACGCTGATCGCCCAGTGGGTGAACCTGCTGATCCTGCTGGCCCTGTGGCGGCTGATGCTCTGCGGACTGGCGGCGTCGGCTGTGCTGTCGGGGCTGATCCTCTGCATCGCGCCGCTGTACGTGCGCATCTTCCGGGTCGAGCCGGAGGTGCGGCAGATGACCCGGCGGATTCTGGCCGTCTACGCCGCAGTGGCGCCCGTCAAGGTGCAGAACATGATCCTCGGCGGCGGCGTGATCCGCAGCGGCGGCCGCACCAGCTACATCCTGTGGGTCGATCTGATCGGCACCTGGTGCTTCGGCGTGCCGCTGGCCTGCATCTCGGCCTTCGTGTGGAAGCTGCCCGTTCACTGGGTGTATGGGCTGCTCTCGCTGGAGGAGTGCGTGCGCCTGGCCATCTCCCTGGGGATCTTCCGCAGCCGCAGATGGATGCGCCGGCTGGAGGCGTGAAGTTCGCGTGAAGAAAGGTTAATCTGCGCAACCTTGATATTTTACAGGACAATGTTAGAATAATGCTGTATCCGAAATACAGACGGAAGCAACGAGCGGTGTTCATCACGTAAGTCCAGTTGATGAGCACCGCTCGTTTGCTTTGCCTGCGGATTTCCACACGATCAAGCGCCGCAGAGTGGCGCACGAAAGGGAGGATTGCATGCTGCGAAAAATTCTGGGGAGCGTTCGGGAGTACAAGAAGCTCTCCATTGCCACGCCGATCCTGGAGGCGATGGAGGTGGCGATGGAGTGCGTCATCCCCTTCCTGATCGCGCGGCTGGTGAACGAGATCAAGGCGGGCTGCGGGATGGCCGTGATCCTGCGCTACGGCGGCCTGCTTGCGCTGATGGCGCTTCTGTCGCTGCTGTTCGGCGGCCTGGCGGGCGTGAGCTGCGCCCGGGCGAGCTGCGGCCTTGCGCGCAACCTGCGCAGGGACCTGTTTTACAGCGTCCAGCGCTTTTCCTTTGAGAACATCGACAGGTTTCTCACCTCGTCGCTGGTGACGCGCATGACCACCGACGTGACCAACGTGCAGAACGCCTACATGATGCTCATCCGCACGGCCGTCCGTGCGCCGATGATGCTGATCTTCGCCTTCGCCATGGCCTTCATCATGGGCGGGCGCATGGCCTGGATCTTCCTGTTCGTCGTGCCCTTCCTGGCGGTGGGCCTGGGCTGGGTCATCTACAAAACCATGCCGCTGTTCCGCAAGGTGTTCAAGAAGTACGACAGGCTCAACGCCTCCATCCAGGAGAACGTGAAGGCCATGCGCGTGGTCAAGTCCTTCGTGCGCGAGGACTACGAGCAGCAGAAGTTCGACGCCGCCGCCGAGGACGTGCGGGCGGACTTCACCCGGGCCGAGCGCATCCTTGCGCTGAACGGCCCACTGATGCAGTTCTGCATCTACGCGGTGATGGTATTCGTGCTGTCCTTCGGCTCCTATACCATCATCACCAGCCGGGGTCTAAAGCTGGACGTGGGCCAGTTCTCCGCGCTGCTGACCTACAGCTTCATGATGCTCAACAGCCTGATGATGGTCTCCATGGTGTTCGTGACCATCGTCATGGCGGCGGAGTCCGGCAAGCGCATCGCGGAGGTGCTGGACGAGGAGAGCACGCTGGTCAATCCCGAGAACCCCGTCTACGACGTGGCCGACGGCTCCATCGACTTCGAGCGCGTCAGCTTCAAGTACTCCAGAAAGGCCGGGGGCATGGCGCTGGAGGGCATCGACCTGCACATCCAGTCCGGCGAGACCATCGGCATCATCGGCGGCACGGGCTCGTCCAAGTCCTCGCTGATCCAGCTGATCTCCCGCCTGTACGACGCCACCGAGGGCACCGTGAAGGTGGGCGGTCGGGACGTGCGCGCCTACGACCTGGATTCCCTGCGCAACCAGGTGGCCGTGGTGCTGCAAAAGAACATCCTCTTCTCCGGCACCATCAAGGAGAACCTGCGCTGGGGCAACAAGGACGCAAGCGACGAGGAGCTGGTGCAGGCCTGCAGGCTGGCCTGCGCGGACGAGTTCATCACCCAGTTCCCCGACGGCTACGACACCTACATCGAGCAGGGCGGCACGAACGTGTCCGGCGGTCAGAAGCAGCGGCTGTGCATCGCCCGGGCGCTGCTGAAGAAGCCGAAGGTGCTGATCCTGGACGACTCCACCTCCGCCGTGGACACCCGCACCGACGCGCGCATCCGCAGCGCCCTGCGGGAGTACATCCCCGAGACCACGAAGATCATCATCGCCCAGCGCACGGCCTCCGTGCAGGACGCGGACCGCATCATCGTGATGGACGGCGGACGCATCGACGCCATCGGCACCCACGCGGAGCTGATGGCCGGCAACGACATCTACCGCGAGATCTACACCTCGCAGAACAAGGCAGGTGATTGACGTGAGCAAGAGAAAGGTCAAAAAGGGCGTGGTAAGCCGTCTGCTGCGCACCATGCGCGGCTTCTATCCGGTGATGCTGCCGCTGGCGGTGGTGTGCATCGTGTTCAGCGCGGTGGTCAGCTCCATTCCGTCCATCTTCATGCAGAACGTCATCGCCGCGGTGGAGACCAGCTGGGTCAGCGGCGACTGGAGCGCCGTCGGCGGGCGGATCCTGCGGCTGGTGGGCCTGCTGGGTACGTTCTACGTGCTGGCCCTCGTCAGCAGCGTCACCTACAACCAGATCATGGCCATCATCACCCAGGGCACGCTGAAGAAGCTGCGCGGCGTGATGTTCGACGGCATGCAGCGCCTGCCCATCAAGTACTTCGACACCCACAACCACGGCGACATCATGAGCCACTACACCAACGACATCGACACCCTGCGCCAGATGGTGTCCCAGAGCTTCCCCCAGCTGCTGATCTCGGCGGTGACGGTGCTCACCATCTTCTGCATCATGATCTACTACTGCATCTGGCTGGCGCTGGTGGTGGTGGCCGGCGTGGTGCTGATGTACGTCCTCACCAAGAAGCTGGGCGGCGGTTCGGCGAAGTTCTTCTTCCGCCAGCAGACCGCCCTGGGCCAGGTGGAGGGCTTCGTGGAGGAGATCATGAACGGCGAAAAGGTCGTGAAGGTGTTCTGCCACGAGCGCGAGAGCGAGGCCGACTTCGACCGGCTCAACGACCGGCTCTACCGGGAGTCCGTGCGCGCCAACCAGTACTCCAACGTGCTCGGCCCGCTGCTGAACAACATCGGCAACATCCTCTACGTGGTGATCGCGGTGGCCGGCGGCCTGCTGCTCGCCTGCGGCGCGCCGAACCTGAGCCTGTCTGGCAAGGCGCTGAGCATCAGCATCGCTGTGCCCTTCCTGAACATGACCAAGCAATTCGTGGGCAACATCAACCAGGTGTCCCACCAGATCAACGCCGTGGTCATGGGTCTGGCGGGCGCGGAGCGCATCTTTGATCTGATGGACGAGCATCCGGAGCAGGACGAGGGCTATGTGACGCTGGTCAACGCCCGTGAGGAAAACGGTCAACTGGTGGAGTGCCCCGAGCGCACCGGAATCTGGGCCTGGAAGCATCCCCATCAGGCCGACGGCAGCGTGACCTACACCCGCCTGACGGGCGACGTGCGGCTGTTCGACGTGGACTTCGCCTACGAGGAGGGCAAGACCGTGCTGCACGACGTGTCGCTCTACGCCAAGCCGGGCCAGAAGGTGGCCTTCGTGGGCGCGACCGGTGCGGGCAAGACCACCATCACCAACCTGCTCAACCGCTTCTACGACATCGCCGACGGCAAGATTCGCTACGACGGCATCAACATCAACAAGATTCGCAAGAGCGACCTGCGCCGCGCGCTGGGCGTGGTCTTGCAGGATGTGAACCTGTTCACCGGCACGGTGCTGGAGAACATCCGCTACGGCAAGCTGGACGCCAGCGACGAGGAGTGCATCGCGGCGGCGAAGCTGGCGGGCGCGGACGACTTCATCACCCGCCTGCCCGAGGGCTACCAGACCATGCTCACCGGCAACGGCGCGAACCTGTCCCAGGGACAGCGGCAGCTGATCTCCATCGCCCGCGCGGCGGTGGCCGATCCGCCGGTGATGATCCTGGACGAGGCCACCTCCTCCATCGACACCCGCACCGAGGCCATCGTGCAGCGGGGCATGGATGCGCTGATGAAGGGCAGAACCGTGTTCGTCATCGCCCACCGGCTCTCCACGGTGAAGAATTCCAACGTCATCATCGTGCTGGACCACGGAAGGATCATCGAGCGCGGCGACCACGAGGCGCTTCTTGCGCAGAAGGGTCAGTATTACCAGCTCTACACCGGCGCATTCGAACTGGAGTGAGCTGCATCAAGTGAAAGCAACCGGCCGTCACACAAAGGTGACGGCCGGTTGCTTTTTCAGTTCAGTTCCCGCACGCGGCGGCGGCGGTTCTTGTTTTGCAGCCTGCGAATGCTGCCCAGGAAGCCCAGCAGGCCCATGAACAGGCCGAGCAGATAATTCTTCCGGAACTCCGCGCGCATGTCCAGGCGGTAGTTCTCGATGTCCAGGCTGTAATAGGTTTCGATGAACTCCTCGCGGGTCATGCAGTCCGCCAGCTCCGCCTCGCTGAGGTTCGCGATCTGGCGATCGTATTCGATGCCCAGCACGGTGTTCTGATCGTAAAGCAGGAATTCCTCCCAGCTGAAGCGCACATATCCGGCGCGCGAAATCTCCGCAGCTTTGCCGCCGATTGCATCGTAATTTTTGGCGAAGAGCAGCGTGTAGCCGCCCGCCTGACCCAGGCTGATGCCCAGAATCACGGCCAGTGCAACGATGATCAGGCGCACTGCGCCGCGCCGGCCGTGGAACTTGCCATAGAAGAAGTCCGCCAGCAGGCTGATGACGATGCCAAACACCACGGCGATGTAGCCCGCCATGAACGTCAGCGCCCAGGGAATTGCGCCGAGCACCGCGCCCAGCAGCGCGCCCAGGATGCCCGCAAGGATGCTGCCCGGCCCCTTCGCCTGTTCCTCATCCTCCACGCGCCCGGCGAGTCCGGTCGCGCAGGCGGCATGCACCGGCTGCACGACGCCGTCCAGCTCCACGAAGCGCACGTCCTTCTCCAGCACAGCGCCGCAGCAGGCGCAGCGGTCGCCGCCGGAGACGACGGCGTCCAGCCCGGGCATTACCTTGTGGATGTAGCGATCGACGTACTTCATGCTGCCGGTCACATCCCCGAAGGTGAGCACCGCAAAGCCGCGCTGCACCGCAATGGCGCCCTTGCCCTTGAGCATGAGCGCCTTGCGGTCGCAGTCCTCCAGCACGTCCAGCACCCTTTGCGCGACCTTCGACTCGGCCTCGGGATCCGGCGCGGGCGGATACAGGTAGATGCGCAGGCGCTTGAAGCCGTAGCCCTCATCCAGGATCACGTAGCGGCCGTTGATCTTTCCGTAGACGTAGCCGCCGTCGCAATTCAGCTTGTGCTTGCGCGCATACCTGCGCATCGCCATTCCAACCATGGGGCGTCCTCCTCGCGGTTTCGATCAGATGCCGAGCGGCTTGCCGTCCTTGTCGAACAGCGGCAGCTTCTCCAGATAGATGATGTCGTCGCGCTTGGTGGCGTCGCCCTCGGCCAGGATCGCCATGCGTCCGGCGATGTTGCCGCCGGCCTTGTTCACCAGCTCCTCCAGCGCGCGCAGGGATTCGCCCGTGGAGATCACATCGTCCACGATCAGCACGCGCTTGCCGCGCATGTACTCCGCATCGGCGCCGTCCAGGCACAGGGTCTGCACGTGGTCGGTGGTGATGGAGCGCACCTCGGAGACGAATACGTTGCGCATGTACAGCTTCGGCGCCTTGCGCGCCAGCACGTAGCGGGCGTTGCCGTTCAGGCGGGCCATCTCGCAGATCAGCGGAATGCCCTTGGACTCTGCGGTGATCATCACATCGTGCTCGGGCGCGCGCTTGAGCAGCTCCTCTGCGCAAGCGGTGGTGAGCTCCGGGTCGCCGAAGATCACGAACGCGCCGATGTTGAGTTCGTCGCTGATGGGGCACAGCGGAAGCGCGCGCCTGCAGCCGGCGATGGTCATTTCATAGTACATATCCTTCATGGTTTGCACCTCTTCCTTTGCATCGGGCGCGATGGCCCGGACAATTCCATTGTATTCCGCTCAGCGGCGGCCGTACTTTTCGACGGTGTACTTCTCGCCGAAGGTGTCCACGGTGGCGCGGGCGATCCTCTGCTCCTCGACGGGGCGATCCTGCATGCCGGTGCGCACGGAGGCGATGCGGTCCACCACGTCCATGCCGTCGGTCACCTTGCCGAAGGCCGCGTAGTCGCCGTCCAGATGGGGCGCGTCGGCGTGCATGATGAAGAACTGGCTGCCGGCGGAGTTGGGCATCATACTGCGGGCCATGGACAGCACGCCGCGCTTGTGCCGCAGGGTGTTCTCCCGGAAGCCGTTGCGCGCAAATTCGCCCCTGATGCTGTAACCCGGGCCGCCCATACCGGTGCCCTGGGGATCGCCGCCCTGGATCATGAAGCCGGGAATCACGCGATGGAAGATCAGGCCATCGTAGAAGCCGGACTCCACCAGATTCACGAAGTTCGCAACCGTGTTGGGCGCGAGCTCGGGGTACAGCTCCGCGGTGATCACGCCGCCGTTTTCCATTTCGATCTTGACGATGGGATTTGCCATGGGAATCATTCCTCCTGCATGTGATTTTGCTTTATGTCGTCCGACCTATGCCGCATCCTCTGCGGACAGGTCGATCTTTGCGGATGTATAGCTGTAACCGTAGGTCTCCACGCGAATGGACCGGATCTTCGGCCGGTTGCCCACCGGCGTGAAGCTGCCGTCCACCGGAACGCCCGCCAGCGCGTCCAGGGCGTTCAGGCTGTCCTGATCCATCGCCCGGCCGAAGGCGGCGTACTGGCCGTCGTACTCCGGGAAGCTGCCCACCAGAATGAAGAATTGGCTGGAGCCTGTGTCGTACTTGCTCTGCCGGCACATGGAGATGGTGCCGCGATCGTGGGTCGCGGCGTTGCCGATGCCGTTGTCGCCGAACTCCCCCTGGATGGTGTAGCCCGCATTGCCCGTGCCGTCGTTGTTGGGATCGCCGGACTGCACCAGCACGCCGGGCACCACCCGGAAGAACTCCAGGCCGTCGTAGAAGCCGGAGTTGGCCAGCTCCACGAAGTTCGCCACGGTGTTGGGGGCGTCCTGAACGAACAGCTCGAAGCGCATGGCGCTGCCGTCGGCGAGGGTGATGGTGGCCACCGGGTTCGGAACCGATGCGAAGGGGGTCTTCGCGCAGCCGCCCAGCGCCAGTGCCAGCAGCAGCACGAGGGCCGCCAGTGCGCACAGTTTCTTCATAGCTTCTCCTCCGGAAGGATCAGGTCGCGCTTGCGCTGCACCATCTCCTCCACGCGGCGCGTGTATTCCTCGATGTTCTTGACGTTCGCGGCGCGCTCGATGCGCAGGTCCCGGGCGAAGAGCCACTTGCTGATGGCCCCCGCGCCCAGCGCAAGCACGCTGGCCGTCTCCTCCATGTTGCCGATGTTGTAAAGACACGCCTTGCCGGGCCTGGCGTAGCCCACGTTCTCCAGATTACCCGCCATGTACTTCTGGCGGTAGAGGTAGTAGGGCCGCCAGCCCGCCTGGGTGAGCCTGCTGCGCGCGTGGGCGATCATCTCCGTCGCGCCCTCGGCGCTCACCTGGGTGTGGCCCGCGCCGGAGACGTGCAGCTGCTCGTGGAGCTTGCTGGACCTCTTGATGGCCAGAGAGTGCACGGTCACGCTCTCCGGGGCCAGGGAGATCACCTTTTCCAGCGTCGCAGCGAAGATCTCCGGGGTTTCGCCCGGCAGCGCCGCGATCAGATCCATGTTGATGTCGTCAAAGCCCAGCTCCCGGGCCAGCTCGTAGGCGCGGATCGTGTCCTCGCCGCTGTGGCTGCGGCCGATGCGCGCGAGGGTCTCATCGCAGAAGGTCTGGGGGTTGACGGAGATGCGGCCGATCTCCATGCAGCGCAGCATTTCCAGCTTCTCCCGGTCGATGGTGTCCGGCCGACCGGCCTCCACCGTCCACTCCACCGCGCCGGGAAAGGCCTCCCGGGCTGCGGCGAGGATGCGCGTAAGATCCTCGCAGGGAATCGCCGTGGGCGTGCCGCCGCCGACGTAGGCCGCGCGCACATTGAGCCCCGCCTCGCGCATCAGCCGGGCGGAGAGCTCGATCTCCCGCAGCAGCGCCTCGGTGTAGGGGGCAACCAGCTTCTTGTTGCGCCCGATCTCCCCCGAGGAGAAGGAGCAGTAGCTGCAGCGGGTCTTGCAGAAGGGGATGCCGATGTAGAGGTCGAAGCTGCCCGCCTCGGGCGTGCGCACGCCGCGCTGCATCTCCGCGATTTCGCAGAGCAGCTCCGCCCGGTCAGCGGACACGTCGAACTCCCGCATCACGTGGGTGCGGGCGGCTTCCATGGAAAGCCCTGCGTCCAGCGCCTCGTACAGCAGCCGCGTGGGACGGATGCCCGTCAGCGCACCCCAGGGCAGCTGCATGCCGGTCATTTCCTTCAGCAGTTCGTACAGCGCCATCTTCACCTGACGCTTGCGGGCGCGGCGAAGCTCCACCGGCGTGCCGGTGGGGCTGGGCTGCTCGATCTCGTGGGCCAGGTCGCCGTGGCTCCAGCAGTCGGCGATGCGGCCCTCGCGCTCGATGATTTCATGTTCGTAGTCCGCTTCCTCCCCGGGCGCGGCCTCGACGATCTGCACGTCGCCCAGGAACAGGCGCAGCATGTCGCCGATGTCGGAGATGAACTCCGGGGTGCGGGTGCGCACGCGAATCACAGGCTGTACCTCCCCTTTTCAGCGGCGATGCTGGTCGCCGGGCCGTGGCCGCAGTGAACCTGCGTGTCCTCCGGCAGTTCAAACAGGCTGCGCAGCGAAGTGCGCATCTGCGCCGGGCTGCCGCCGTAGAGGTCCATGCGCCCGAAGCCCGCGCAGAACAGGGTGTCCCCACTGAACAGAATTCCGTTTTCTTCATCATAATAGCACACGCTGCCCCGGGTGTGGCCGGGGGTGTGCAGCACGCGGAAGCGAAGGCCGCAGACCTCGATTTCGTCCTCCAGCTCGTCGGCCTCAAAGTTCGCCGGGCAGGGCTGGCTGGCGCAGCCGGGGTCGAAGGCGTTTTTGTCCTCGTCGCACAGCATCTCCTGATCCAGCGGATGCACGTACACCGGCGCGCCGGTGATGCGGCTGAGCGGCTGGGCGGCAAGCATGTGGTCGAAGTGGCCGTGGGTGAGCAGGATCGCGCGCAAAGTGCGTCCGGAGGACTCCAGCGCACGCTTGAGCGCGGAGAGATCGTCGCCCGGATCGATCAGCACGGCGTCGCCTCTGCCCTCCGGGCACAGCAAATAGGCGTTCTCCTGATAGGGGCCGCAAAGGATCGAGGTGATTTCATATTTCATGGCGGATTAGAATCCCTTCTTGCTGTCCAGCAGTATGGTGGTGGGGCCGTCGTTCACCAGCGAGACCTCCATGTGGGTGCGGAAGCGGCCCGTGGCCACCGGGATGCCCGCATCGGCCACCCGCTGCACCAGCATTTCAAACAGCGGCTCGGCCTGCTCCGGGCGCGCGGCGCGAATGAAGCTGGGCCGACGGCCGTGGCGCGCATCGCCCAGCAGCGTAAACTGGGACACCAGCAGCACGCTGCCGCCCACGTCCTTCACGGAGAGGTTCAGCTTGTCGTTTTCGTCCTCGAAGATCCGCAGGCCGGCGATCTTGTCGGCGCAGTAGATGACGTCCGCAGCGGTATCGCCCTCCTCCGCGCCCACGAGCACCATGTAGCCCGCGCCGATTTCGCCCACGGTCTCACCGCCGACGGTGACGCTGGCCCGGGTGACCTTCTGTACAACACAGCGCATATCTTTTCCTCGTTTGTCCTTATTTCTGTGTCCCTCAGGAGGACACGCGATCCACCTCGATCACATCCGGCCACTTCTGCAATTCGCGAATGATCCTGTTGAGCTGCGCAGTGTCCTTGATGATGATGGAAACGTGGAAGATGTAGGTGGAATCCTTGTAGGCGTGGCCGCTGATGGTGCTCACCGGCACGTTCTGCGCCGCCAGCATCACCGAGATCTCGGCCAGCAGCCCGGTGCGGTTGTAGGTGATGATGCGGATCTCCGCCTCGTAGGAGGCGTCGGCGCCCTGGTCCTCCCAGGCCACCTCGATCAGCCGGTCCTTCTCCACATCGGGATCCTTCAGGCTCACGCAGTCGGCGCGGTGCACCGACACGCCGCGGCCGCGGGTGATGTAGCCCACGATCTTGTCGCCCGGAAGCGGGTTGCAGCAGCGGGCAAAGCGCACCAGCATGCCGCTCTCGCCCTTGACGATCACGCCGTTGGAGCTGGACTGCTGCGGCTTGCGCTGGGGCTGCTGCGGCTCCTCCTTCAGGACGGCGGCGACCGCAGCGGCAGCCTCCTCGGCCTTGTTGTTCTTCTTGTACTCGTCCACCAGGCGGTTGACCACCTGGGCGCAGGAGAGCCCGCCGAAGCCGACCATGGCGTAGATGTCGTCCAGGCTCTGGGCGGAGAAGCGCTTTTCGATGATCGCCGGCGCGTCGCCCTTGAGCAGCTGGGACATGGTGTAGCCCAGGCGCTTGGCCTCCTTCTCCAGCATGTCCTTGCCCAGCGGGATGTTCACGTCGCGCTGCTCCCGCTTCAGCCAGGCGCGGATCTTGGCCTTGGCCTCGCTGGTCTTGACGATGTTCAGCCAGTCCCGCGACGGGCCGTGGGAGTTGGCGGAGGTCATGACCTCCACAAAGTCGCCGGTCTCCAGCTGGGCGGTCAGCGGCACGATGCGGCCGTTCACCTTCGCGCCGATGCAGCGGTTGCCCACGGCGGAGTGGATGCGGTAAGCAAAGTCCAGTGGGGTCGCGCCGCGGGGCAGCGAGATCACGTCGCCCTTGGGCGTGAACACGAACACCTCGTCCGCGAACAGGTCGACCTTGGCCAGCTCGCCGAACTCGCCGGGGTCGCGCACGTCGCTCTGCCAGTCCAGGATGCGCCTGAGCCAGCTCAGCTTCTGATCCAGCTCGTTTTCGTTGGCGCGGCCCTCCTTGTACCTCCAGTGGGCGGCAATGCCGTACTCCGCGGTGCGGTGCATCTCGAAGGTGCGGATCTGCACCTCGAAGGGCTTGCCCTGGTTGACCACGGTGGTGTGCAGCGACTGGTACATGTTCGCCTTGGGCATGGAGATGTAGTCCTTGAAGCGGCCCGGAACCTGGGGCCACATGGTGTGCACCACGCCCAGTACGAAGTAGCAGTCCTGCTGGGTGTTGACCAGAACGCGCAGCGCGATCAGATCGTTGATCTGGTCGAAGGTCTTGTTCTGGGTCTTCATCTTCTTGTAGATGGAGTAGAAGTGCTTGGGCCGGCCGGTGATCTCGGCCTTGATGCCGGCCTCGCGCAGCCGCGCGCCCAGCTGCTGGGACACGTCGGCGATCAGGCGCTCGCGCTCCTCGCGCTTCATGCCCACCAGGCGCACCAGCTCCTGGTAGCCCTCGGGATCGATGTAGCGCAGCGACAGATCCTCCAGCTCCCACTTGATGGTGTACACGCCCATGCGGTGGGCCAGCGGCGCGTAGATGTCCAGCGTCTCCCGGGCGATGGGAATCTGGCGCTCCGGGCGCTGGTACTTCAGCGTGCGCATGTTGTGCAGGCGGTCGGCCAGCTTGATCAGCACCACGCGGATGTCCTTGGCCATGGCCAGGAACATCTTGCGCAGGGTCTCCGCCTGGGCCTCCTCCCGGGATGCGAAGTTCAGTTGACTCAGCTTGGTCACGCCGTCCACCAGCAGCTCCACTTCCTGGCCGAACTCCTGGCGAATGGTCTCCTGGGTCACGCCGTCCACGTCC
The DNA here is from genome assembly GCA_004557125.1 of Clostridiales bacterium. Classification (GTDB taxonomy): domain Bacteria; phylum Bacillota; class Clostridia; order Christensenellales; family Aristaeellaceae; genus SFTH01. The sequence continues at coordinate 19,190 of SFET01000013.1, forward strand.
TCCACGCAGTCGTGCAAGAGGCCCGCGGCGATGGTGGTGGCGTCCAGCATCAGGTCGGTGAGGATCACCGCCACCGCACAGGGATGGCTGAAGTACGGCTCGCCCGACTTGCGCTTCTGATTTTCGTGTGCCTTCTCCGCATAGTGGTAGGCGCGGCGCACAAGATCCATGTCGTCCTCCGGATGGTACTTGCGAATCCGGCGGATCAGATCTTCCAAACTCATGTAGCCCTGTTCTGCATTACCGGTCATGGTCGCACCCTCCTTCGGTCGTTTTGTGTAGATTCTCGATCGCGCGCCACAGCGCGCTGGATTGAGGATCGGTCTTTTTCATGGGCGGCAGGTGCATGCCGAAGGGGCGCTCCCGCAGCTCCACCAGCTGCATGTCCATCAGCACCAGCAGAGATGCGTGGCAGGCGGTGAGCGGCAGCTGCGCCTCGTCGCTCAGCTGGGCGTCCAGATCCTCCCAGCCGGAGGCGTGGAAGGGGCGGCGGCTCAGATGCCGCGCGGCGCGATAGACCTCGCGCATCTGATCCACGTCCGGAAGCTCGCGCCACAGTGGCTCGTCCCAGTCGATGTGCACAAGCTCCACGCCCTCGATTCCCTCCATGGGCGCGGGCAGGCCCGCCAGCACCAGGCGGCGCAGCGACCTCGGAAAGATATCCAGGCGCTCCGGACAGACCGCGATGGAATTGAAGGCTCGCCGGTCCTCCGGCAGCGCGCCGATGGACAGATCCAGCGGACAATCCTTCAGCGCCCGGTTGAGCGCCAGCGCGGCATCGAGGCTTGCGCAGAGGATCCAGGTTCCCTGGGGAGATGCGGCCAGCGCCGCGTGCAGCTGCGTAAGGGACATCTCCGCAAAACCGTCCGTAGAATGATACCTTCTATTATAGAACAATTCTGTTAAGAATTTGCGCTGCTTCTCCGCTTCCGACTCCCGATTGGCGGCAATTTGTGCATCTGCATCCGCTGCGCGCAGCGCGCACAGCCGCAGCTGCACATCCGTGCGGCCGTTCCAGCTGTTCAGCTGGGGCGTAAAGAGGATCTCCACCTCGCCGTCCAGCCGGCCGGCCAGCTTGCCCGCGCCGAAGAACACCCCCGTGCGCCGCGTGCCGTCCTCCGAGGCCACCAGCCGCAGATGCGCGCCCTGGGCGCCGATGGCGCGGCTCTCGATCAGCTGCACCCGGGTGCGGAACACCGGCTCGGGATTGGCGCAGCCGGTGGGCTCCAGCGCGCGCAGCTGGCGCACCAGGTCCTCGCTGCAATCCGCCAGGGACGCGGGCACATCGTACTCCGCCATGGGGAGGTAGGCCCCGGCGGGGGCGTTCTCAAACAGGTAGGCGTCCAGCGCAGCCTGCAGCGCATCGAAGTTCTCCGCGCGCAGCGTAAGTCCCGCCGCCTGGCGGTGCCCGCCGTAGCGCTCCAGCAGATGCGCCGCTGAGGAGAGGGTCTCGTAGATGTCCACGCCCTCGATGCTGCGGCAGGAGCCGGTGAGCACGCCGTCCTTCTCCGAAAACACAATGGTGGGGAAGTTGTACTCCTCCCGCAGGTGGGAGGCGGTGAGGCCGATCACGCCGGGATTCCAGCCCTCTCCCCGAACCATCAGGATGCGGTGGGCCGAGAAATCGTAGTCCTTGAGCTGCTCCTCCGCCGCAGCGCGAATCTCCCGCTCGATGCTCTGGCGGCGGGCGTTCTCCGCCTCCAGCTCGTCGGCCTGAGCCACGGCCAGAAAGGGATCCTGCTGCACCAGCAGCTCGTAGGAGCGCCGCGCGGAGCCCAGCCGGCCGCCGGCGTTCAGCCGGGGCGCGATGCGAAAGGCGATGCCCTCGCTGGTGAGCTTGCCCGGCTCGATGCGCGCGCTCTCCATCAGCGCCGCCAGGCCCGGCCGCACGTGTCCGGCGTTGATGCGCCCGATTCCCAGATGGACGATGGCGCGGTTTTCGCCGGTGAGGGCCACCACATCCGCCACTGTGGCCACGGCCGCCAGATCGATACGCTCCAGCGCCGCATCCAGGCCACCCAGCGCGTGCACCAGCTTGAAGGCCACGCCCGCGCCGCAGAGCCAGGGGCAGGGATAATCGTCCAGCAGCGGATTGACCACCGGACAATCGGGCAGCACTTCGCCCGGGCGGTGGTGGTCGGTGACGATGCAGGCAAGGCCCAGCGACCTGGCCAGATCGATCAGCTCGTGGGAGGCGATTCCGCAGTCTACCGTGACCAGCAGATCGGCCCGACCGGCGATCTCGCGCAGCGCATTTTCGTTCAGGCCGTAGCCCTCGCTGTGGCGCGAGGGAAGGTAGACCTCGGCCTCCACATCCTCGCTGCGCAGGTAGTCCCGGAGGATGGCCGAGGCGCACACGCCGTCCACATCGTAGTCGCCGTAGATGCAGATACGCTCGCCCGCCTCCATGGCCTGGCGGATGCGCGCCGCGGCCGCCGCCATGTCGTGCAGCAGCATGGGATCGCTGAGCTGTTCCACCGAGGGATTCAGAAAGGCGCGGGCCTCCTCCGCAGAGGTCACGCCTCGCTGCACCAGCAGCCGGTGCAGCAGGGGCGACATGCCCTCCGGGCGCGCAAAGGCGCACATCTCTTGCGTTCTCTGCACATAGCGCAGCATGTTTCATCCCCCTGCCTTTCGTAGCGCGCCCCATCGCGGCGCAGGAATAACGAAATCAGGAACCGGCGCGAGGGTCGATTCCTGATTGCTTGAATTGGCTCGATTAAGCCTTCTTGCTCGCCTTGCGGGCGTTGTGCTTCTCCATCCACATGGCCCAGACCTGGCCGCTCAGCAGAACGGAGGAATAGGTGCCGGCCAGCATGCCCACGATCAGCGGGAACGCAAACTCGCGGATGGAATCCACGCCGAAGATGTACAGCGTCACCAGCGTGATCAGCGTGGTCAGCGAGGTGTTGATCGTGCGGCTCAGCGTGTTGGACACGGAGACCTCGACGATCTCCATGCGCGGCTTCATGGAGTAGCCCGGCTTCTTCGACGTCTCGCGGATGCGGTCGAAGATGATAATCGTGTTGTTGATGGAGTAGCCGATAATGGTCAGCACCGCTGCGATGAACGAGCTGTTCACCTGGAAGAAGGCGCGGAAGAACACCATGAACGAACACATGATCAGCACATCGTGCACCAGGCCGAACAGCGCCGCCAGACCCGAGAACAGGTCGAAGCGAATGGCGATGTAGATCAGCATGCAGACGAAGGCGATCAGCAGCGCCTTGACGGCGTTGCTCAGCAGATCGTGGCCGGCAATCGCGGAGACGTGGTCCACGGACACGAAGCGGAAGTTTGCATACTTCGCAGTCATCTCGCGCTCCAGCAGGGCGCGCACCTGGGAGGCCTGGTCGTCGATGTTCACCAGCACGCGCAGGGCGGTGCCGCTCTCCTCGACCTCGGCTTCCTCAGCATCGGTTTCTTCGGTTTCCACAGCTTCCGCTTCCTGGGCGTCGGCGGCTTCCGCTTCGGTCGCTTCGGACTCTTCAGCCTCGGCCTCCGCCTCGGCGGCGGCATCGTAGCGCAGCGCCACGGCGTCGATCAGGGAGAAGTTCTCCTCCAGGGCGGCCTTGATGGATGCGGTGGCAGCGGCGGAATCGAATTCCTCGCCGACTTCAAACTCGGCGATGTAGCCGCCGGCATATTCGCCGTCCAGGCCCTTGTTGACGATGGTGGAGTTGGTCAGCGCGCCGTAGGAGAGCTGCTCCGCATTGGGATAGAGCTCCGCGACGGCAGCGGCGATGGCCTCCTCCAGGCCCTCGCTCTCGTCCACCAGGTTCAGGCGGATCTGCAGATCGGTCAGGCCGTCGTCCTTCACGCCGGACTTGTCCATATCCAGCATCGGCACGAAGGCGTCTTCGGTTTCTTCGGTCTCCACCGCTTCAACCTCGGCGTCGGTTGCTTCGGCCTCGGCATCCTCCGTCTCCGCAGCTTCGGCGGCCTCGGCGGCCAGCTTCTCCTGCAGGGCGATGGATGCGTCGGAGGGCGCGGCCTTGGTGATCTGGCTGCCCTCGTAGCCGGCGCTGTTGAGGATGGTTTCCACATCGGCCACGTCGTAGTTCTCGCCGACGGAGTAGCTCAGCAGGGATCCGCCGGTGAAGTCGATGCCCAGGTTCAGGCCGACGCCGGCGATCTGCATAATCAGAGCGATCACGATGATTGCGCCCGAGATGCCAAGGAAGAGGCGCGTCTTTCCGGTAAATCTGTTCTTCATGGAATCTGCCCTCCCCTTATCGCGTATAGGCGCTGCGCTTGCGGATGTCCAGCTTGCAGATCAGGTTCAGCAGCCAGCGGGTGACGACGACTGCGGTGAACAGCGACGCAAGCACGGAGATCAGCAGCGTGGTGGCGAAGCCCTTGATGGTGCCGGTGCCGAAGATCAGCAGCACGACGGCGGCGATCAGGGTGGTGACATTGGAATCCAGCACCGCGCGGCCCGCATTGCGGAAGCCGAACTTCACGGCGTTGAGCGGCGTGCGGCCGTCCTTGAGCTCCTCGCGGAAGCGCTCGAAGATGACCACGTTGGCGTCGACCGCCATGCCGATGCCCAGCAGGATGCCGGCGATGCCCTGCAGCGTCAGCTGCACGCCGATGATGGCCATGACGTAGAACACGATCAGCACGTAGATCAGCAGCGCCAGGTCTGCGGCCACGCCGGGCAGGCGATACATCACCAGCATGAACAGCAGGATGATCGCCAGGCCGATGATGCCGGCCAGCAGCGCGCCGTCGATGGCCTCAAAGCCCAGGGTGGCGGAGATCGCGCGGGTCTCCACTTCCTCGATGTCCAGCGGCAGCGCACCGGACTGGATCAGCATCGCCAGGTTGTTGGCCCACTCCACGGATTCCTCCATGGTCTCGGAGGCGCTGCTGGTGATGATGCCCTGGCCGCCGGTGATGACCTGATTGACCGTGGGCGCGGAGATCAGCTCGTCGTCCAGATAGATCGAAATGGACTGGCCCAGGAATTCCTCGGTGGCCTTCGCGAAGGCCTCGCTGGCCTCCTTGTTCAGCTCGAAGCCCACGCCGGCCTTGGTGCTGGTCTCGTCCGTCCACTGTGCGCCGGCGGACTTGATGTCCTTGCCCTCAAAGACCACGTTGCCGTTGGGATCGCGGAACTCCAGATGGGCGGGCGTGCCGATGATCTCGGCGACCTGCTCCGGATCGTCCACGTCCGGAATCTCCACCAGGATGCGGTCGTCGCCCTGCACGGCGACGGTGGCCTCGGTGAAGCCGGCGTTGGTCAGGCGCGTGCGCAGCGCCGACACGGTGCCCTCCAGCAGGGACGCGTAGTTGTCCACCGTGGTATCGGTGACTCTGTATTCCGTGGATACGCCGCCGCGCAGATCCAGGCCCAGGCTGATGGCGCTGCCCACAGGCTTGAGAATGTACTTGCCGACCTGCAAGCCGTTCACAGCCAGGAACGCCACAACGACGATCAGCACTGCGACGATTCCGAGTTTGATCAAGCTCTTAACCTTCATTCAGTTTCCTCCCAGCGAATGACTGATGGACACAGCCACTCTAGCATATATCACAGATTCTTATTATAGTATCTTTTTATGAAATCGTCAAGCACAATCCCCGCACGCAATTGCGGCGCAGGCTTTAAATCGCGGCATTTTCCGGCGCCGTTTCGTCGATTGCGCCGCTTCCTCTGCTGCATTTTGCTTCCAATTATGCTATAATGGATGCATTCCCATACATGCAAGGAGGATGTATTCCATGAAAGATCATGCAAAGCTGGCACATGAGAACTTCAAGCGGGGCTACAACTGCGCCCAGGCGGTGGCGATTGCCTTCGCCGATGAGCTGGGCGTCGACGAGGAACGCGCAGCCAGGCTCGCCTCCTCCTTCGGCGGCGGCATGGGCAAGATGCGCGAGGTCTGCGGCGCGGTGAGCGGCGCGCTGCTGGTCTACGGCGCGGTGCACGGCAATTCCGATCCCGACGACGCCGACGCCAAGAAGGCGCACTACGCCAGGGTGCAGGAGTTCGCCGCGCGCTTTAAGGCCGAGCACGAGACGATCATCTGCCGGGAGCTTCTGAAGAACATCGCCCTGAAGAAGGAGAACACCAGCGAACCCGAGGCGCGCACCGACGAATACTACCGGGTGCGGCCCTGCGTGCGCTTTGTGGAGAGCGCCGCGCGGATTCTGGAGGAGATGCTGGCGGAGTGAGCCGCCGCAGGAAATCGGACGCCCCGATCGCCGGATCAGATTTCACCCGAAACATATTGACACGATGGGTAAATCACGTATAATGAAGGGTGTTTCGATTTGCACGCAACCGACCGATCAATGGAGGAATGCACGATGGAGACCGCAAGGACGGCAGGCTTCGACCGGGAACAGGCGATTGCCCTGCTGCGCAAATACAATCAGGATCACTTTCACCTGCAGCACGCGCTGACGGTGGAGGGCGTGCTGCGCTGGTACGCCCGGCAGCTGGGCTACGGCGACGAGGCGGACTTCTGGGGCCTCGTGGGCCTGCTGCACGACATCGACTTCGAGCAGTACCCCGAGCAGCACTGCATCAAGGCGCCGGAGCTGCTCCGTGCGGGCGGCGCATCGGAGGCGCTGATCCACGCGGTGTGCAGCCACGGCTATCAGCTGACCGTGGATGTGGAGCCCGTGCATGAGATGGAGCGGGTGCTGTACGCCGCGGACGAGCTCACCGGGCTGATCGGCGCGCTGGTGCTGATGCTGCCCAGCCGGGATGTGCAGGATCTGCAACTGAAGAGCCTGAAGAAGAAGTTCAAGGATCGCAAGTTCGCCGCGGGCTGCTCCCGGGACGTGATCCAGAAGGGCGCGGAGATGCTGGGCTGGGAGCTCGAGCGGCTGATGCAGGATACGATCTCGGCCATGCAGAGCTGCGACGCCGCCGTGAAGCAGGAGCTCCAGGCGTGGGTGAGCGCGGAATGAATCAGTTTTCGAGAACGGAGCTGCTGCTGGGCGCCGAAGGCCTGGAGCGGCTGGGCAATGCCCGTGTGGCCATCTTCGGCGTGGGCGGCGTGGGCGGCTACGTCGCCGAGGGCCTGGTGCGCAGCGGTCTGGGCGCCATCGACCTCTTTGACGACGACCGCATCTGCCTTACAAACCTGAACCGGCAGCTGATCGCCACCCGCAAGACCGTCGGCCAGCACAAGGTGGACGCCATGGCAAACCGCCTGCTGGAGATCAACCCCGATCTGAAAGTCGAGACCCGCAGGCTGTTTTACATGCCCGATACCGCCGACGAGGTGGATCTCTCCGTGTACGACTACGTGGTGGATGCGGTGGACACGGTGACGGCAAAGCTGGAATTGATCGTGCGCTGCCGCGACCTGGGCGTGCGGATCATCAGCGCCATGGGTGCGGGCAACAAGCTGGATCCGACGCAGCTGCGCGTGGCGGACATCTACGAGACCAGCATGTGCCCCCTGGCCCGGGTGATGCGCCACGAGCTGCGCAAGCGCGGCGTGCGGCATCTGAAGGTGGTCTATTCCACGGAACCGCCCCGCAAAATCATCGACGATCCCTCCATCAGCTGCCGCCAGCACTGCATCTGCCCGCCGGGCACGGTGCGCAAGTGCACGGTGCGGCGGGATATCCCCGGAAGCACCGCCTTCGTGCCCCCGGTGATGGGGCTGATCATCGCCGGCGAGATCGTGCGGGAGCTGGCGCAGGTCGAATTGTAAAAACAGGCCTTGATTTTCTTTAAACCCTGATTTATAATGGGTTTAAGGGGTGATATTGCATGATGATTTCTACCCGGGGACGCTATGCCCTGCGCGTAATGATTGATCTGGCCGAGCAGCAGACCAACAACTTCATTCCGCTGAAGGAGGTCGCCGCGCGCCAGGAAATCTCCGAAAAATATCTGGAGAGCATCGTCAAGAATCTGGTTCAGAACGGCTTCCTCGAGGGCCTGCGCGGCAAGGGCGGCGGCTACCGCCTGGTGCGCAATCCCGAGGATTACACCGTCGGAAGCATCCTTCGCCTGATGGAGGGCAGCCTCGCGCCCGTGGCCTGCCTGGAGCAGCGCGCGCAGCCCTGCAATCGCGAGGAGATCTGCCGCACGCTGCCCATGTGGAAGAAGCTGTACGATTTGCTCAACGAATTCTTCGACGGCATCACGCTGGCGGATCTGATCGCCTCGGAACAGGCCGGCGACAACTACGTCATTTGAATTTTGAACTGCGCTTCGCATCTGAGCGGCCGCACCGGAAGGACAAAATCCGGCGCGGCCGCTCCGTTCGTATGGGCGGATCCTCCAAATCTGCGGAAAATCAGGAAAAAATTTTGCATAGCCTATTGACAAGGCGGGAAAATCGGAATATAATTCCCATAATTCCGGTATGATTTTAAGGTTTCTTGAGCGCATGAAACCGGGCGGCACAGCACCGTTCGCGAGACCGCGCGATGACCGAAAGGAGCGTTCACGATGAGCATTTATCAGAAGATTACCGATTTGATCGGCAACACGCCGCTGCTGGAGCTGGGCAACTACGAAAAGAAGCACGGCCTGGAGGCCAGGCTGCTGGCGAAGCTGGAGTACTTCAATCCGGCGGGTTCGATCAAGGATCGCATCGCCATGGCCATGCTGGACGACGCCGAGGCGAAGGGCTTGCTGAAGCCGGGCGCCGTGATCATCGAGCCGACCAGCGGCAACACGGGCATCGGTCTGGCGGCGGTGGGCGCGGCCCGGGGCTACACCGTGGTGCTGACCATGCCGGAGACGATGAGCGTGGAGCGCCGCAACCTGCTCAAGGCCTACGGCGCGCAGGTGGTGCTCACCGACGGCAGCAAGGGCATGAAGGGCGCCATCGCCAAGGCGCAGGAGCTGGCGGATGCGACGCCGGGCAGCTTCATTCCCGGCCAGTTCACCAACCCGGCCAATCCGGAGATCCACCGCAGGACCACAGGCCCGGAGATCTGGAGGGACACCGAGGGCAAGGTGGACATCTTCGTATCGGGCGTCGGCACCGGCGGAACGATCACCGGCGTGGGCGAATACCTGAAGGCGCAGAATCCCGACGTGCGGGTCGTGGCGGTGGAGCCCGCCAGCTCCCCGGTGCTGTCCGAGGGCAGGAGCGGCCCCCACAAGATCCAGGGCATCGGCGCGGGCTTCGTGCCGGACACCCTGAACACCGCTGTCTACGACGAGATCATCGCCGTGGAGAACGAGGACGCCTTCGCCATCGGCCGGGAGGTTGCCCGAACGGACGGCATCCTGGTGGGCATCTCCTCCGGCGCGGCGCTGTACGCGGCGACACAGCTGGCACAGCGCCCGGAGAACAGAGGCAAGGTCATCGTGGCGCTGCTGCCCGATACCGGCGACCGCTATCTCTCCACCCCGCTGTTTGCGGAATAAGGAACGAACGAATTTGAGGAAAGGAGGCACAGGTTCATGATGTGTATGTGCATGTGTATGCCGCGCAAACTGCCTGTGCCATCCTGCCCTTCGTAGGCTGAATTGCAGCCGAAATGCGAAGCGCAGTGTCCGGGCAGTCGTTTGGTGCAACCATTCGCTGTCCGGGCACTGCTTTTTTGCGCCACAAAGGAGGAAAACGACTGTGAAGGAGCTGGAAAAGACGCTGCTGGAGCTGTTCCGACAGCTGCATGCCCATCCGGAGCTGGGCTTTGAGGAGCGCGCCTCCACCGCGGCGATCCGGGAGATCCTCGTGCGGGAGGGCGTGGAGATCCTCGACAGCGGCCTGGAGACCGGCCTGGTGGCGCGCATCACCGGCGCGCTTCCGGGACCGGTGATCGGCCTGCGCAGCGACATCGACGCCCTGCCGATTCAGGAGGAGACGAACCTCCCCTACGCATCGGAGGTTCCAGGGCGAATGCACGCCTGCGGTCACGACGCCCACGCGGCCATCATGCTGGGCGCGGCGATCCTGCTGCACCGGCACAGGGACAGATTGCGGGGCAGCGTCAAGCTGGTGTTCCAGCCGGCCGAGGAGAACTCCTATGGCGCGCTGCGGGTGCTCGGGACGGGCATGCTGGACGACGCGGCGCTGTTTCTGGCCGTGCACACCTACCCTGCCTTCCCGGCCGGTGTGCTGGGCATCAAGGAGGGGCCGGTGATGGCGGCGGTGGATCGCTTCGAGATTCACATCCGCGGCCGCGGTTCCCACGCCGCCCACCCCCACAAGGGCGTGGATCCCGTGGTGATCCAGGCAGCCATCGTGCTGGGCGCCCAGTCCATCGTCAGCCGCGCGCTGGATCCCTTTGCGCCGGTGGTGGTCAGCATCACCCACGCCCGGAGCGGCAACACCTGGAACGTCATTCCCGAGACCGCCTATCTGGAGGGCACGGTGCGCACGCTGGATCCGGCGGCGCGCGCCACAGTGCGGACGCGGCTGGATGCGCTCGTGCAGCAGACCGCCCTGGCCTACGGCGCGGAGGCGGAGCTGGCGTGGCATCCGGGACCGCCGGCCGTGCTGAACGATCCCGGGCTCTGCGGCGAGGCCCGCGCCGTCGCCCGTGAGCTGGGCTTCCGGGTGGACCGTCAGGAGGATACGCTGGGCGGCGAGGACTTCAGCTACTTCCTGCAGGACCGCCCCGGAATTTTCATTCGGGTGGGCAGCGGCGGAGACTATCCCAGCCACCACCCCAGATTTACCGTCGATCCGGCCGCGATCTATCCGGCCGCGGAATACTTTGCACAACTTGCCGAACGACTGCTGAACAAAGGAGCATGATTTCCATGAAAAAGACCCTGAAGCGCATCGCTGCGAACCTGCTGGCCCTGGTGCTGGCATTGACCCTGATCCCCGCTGCCGCCACCGCCGAGGAGGCGGAGAAGAGCGCCACCATCGCCGTCACCAGCACCATCACCACCCTGAATCCGCTGCTGATGGACAACACCGAGATCGTCAAGTACGCCACCTCCCTGACCTTTCTTCCCCTGGTGGAGCTGAATCAGGATCTGGAGTTCGTGGGCCAGCTGGCCGAGGAGATCACCACCGAGGACAACCGCACCTTCACCATCCATCTCAACCCCGACGCCACCTGGTCGGACGGCGTGCCCGTCACCTCCGCCGACGTGCTGTTCACCTTCCTGGCCTGGGCCAGCCCGGAGAGCGGCAACACCGGCCTGAACGTCTACGCCATCGAGGGCGTGGGCGACGACGGCTACACCGAGCCCGGCGCGACGGAGATCAGCGGCATTCAGATCATCGACGACAAGACGCTGACCATCACCACCAAGTGGGAGACCGCGCTGTACACCTTTGAGAACAACTACGGCCGCTACGTGCTGATCCTGCCGGAGCACATCCTGGGCGACGTTCCCCGGGATCAGCTGCCCACCTACGACTGGTTCAACGCACCCACGGTGGTCAGCGGCCCCTACTTCATCACTGACTTCGACCTGAACCACTACGTGCACTACGTCGCCAATGAGAACTACTGGCAGGGCGCGCCGAAGATCAAGTATCTGAACATCAACGTGCTGACCTCCTCCCAGCTGCTCAGCGGCCTGCAGGCGGGCGAGATCGATCTGATTCAGCAGACCACCGGCGACATCCTGCTGGAGGACTACGAAAATGTGCAGGCGCTGGAAAATGTGACCACCTACGCAGGTACCCCCGTGACGAACCAGTCCATCTTCATCAACGTGGAGAACGTACCCGACGTGCGCATCCGCCAGGCGCTGCTCTACGGCATCGACCGCGAGACCATCCTGCGCGAGCTGGTCAGGGACAACGGCGAGATCGTGGACGCGTTCCTGTGCAGCGCCAGCCCCTACTACGACGCCGCGCTGGGCGTGACCGAATACGATCCCGAGAAGGCCGCCGCGCTGATCGCCGAGGCCAAGGCCGACGGCGCCGACACCGACATCACCTGGCACGTCAACAGCGGTGACGCCACCTTCGTGCAGGCCGTCGGCTTCATCGCCGCGCAGTTCGCCGATCTGGGCCTGAACATCGAGATCAAGACCGTGGATCTGGCCACGCTGATGACCGTCGCCAACAACGGCGAGATCGACGTGATGAGTGTGCAGTACACCTACGCCCCGGTGGATCCCTACACCGACGTGGCATGGCTGCTGTCCGCCGACGGCTGGACGTTCTATCAGAACGAGGAAGTGACCAACGCCCTGCTGGAGAGCCAGGCGCTGACCGATCAGGACGAGATCCGGGCGCGCTATCTGCTGGTGGATCAGTACGTGCAGCAGGATGTACCCATGATCTCCGCCTACATCCTCAGCGCGCTGGGCGCCACCAGCAACCGCCTGGTGAACGCCACGCCGGACGTGTTCGGCACCTTCATCAACGTCCACGAGTGGGACATCGCAGAATGACGAATCCTGGAAAGGGCGGTGAGACGATGAAGCCTCTGTTGGAAGTCAACGATCTGGAAATTTCCTTCTTCAATGGGAAGCGCGCCTGCAAGTGCACGGATTCCGTGCGCTTCAACGTGCAGCCCGGCGAGATTCTGTGCATCGTGGGGGAATCCGGCTGCGGCAAGAACATCACCGCCCTCTCCATACTGGGCCTGCTGGGCCGACAGGGCCGCGTGACCGGCGGCGAAATCCTCTACCAGGGGCGAAACCTGCTGGACATGCGCGAAAAGGAGCTGGACGCCATTCGCGGCAGCGAAATTTCGATGATCTTTCAGGACATCCTGTACAGCCTGAACCCGGTGTTCACCATCGGAAATCAGCTGACGGAGGTCATTCGCAGGCACCTGCACTACGACCGCAGCGCCGCGCGGGAGCGCGCCGTGGAGCTGTTGGAGCGCACCGGCATTCCTCAGCCCCGAATCGTGATGAACAAGTATCCCCACCAGCTCTCCGGCGGCATGCGCCAGCGCGTGATGATCGCCATGGCCCTGGCCTGCAAGCCGAAGCTGCTGATCGCCGACGAACCCACCACCGCGCTGGACGTGACCATCCAGCTGCAGATCATGCAGCTGCTGCGCAGCCTGCGGGACGAGACCGGCATGGCCATCCTGCTGATCACCCACGACATCGGCGTGGTGGCGGAGATGGCCGACCGGGTGGTGGTGATGTACGCCGGACAGTGCGTGGAGGAGGCCGCGGCGCGGCAACTGCTCACGTCGCCGGCGCACCCCTACACCCGCGCGCTGCTGGCGGCGGTCCCCGGCATCCACGACGACCGCAATCGCCGATTGATGTCCATCCCCGGCTCGGTGCCGGAGCACTATCAGGATCTGACGGGGTGCCGCTTTGCGCCGCGCTGCCCCTATGCCGCAAGCTGCAGCTGCTGCGCACAGCCCTGTGAGACCGCGCCCGGACACCGCGTCCGCTGCTGCGCGCCCCTGCTGAGGAGGCCGGCCTATGCAGAATAGGATCGCGCCCGTTCTGGAGGCGCGCGGGCTGTGCAAGAGCTACGTCGAACCGAACGGCGCCCACCTGTTCGGGCACAGGCGCAACCCGGCGGTGCAGGGCGTGAGCTTCGCCATCCACAGCGGCGAGACCTTCGGCATCGTGGGGGAATCCGGCTGCGGCAAGTCCACCGTGGCGAAGCTGCTGATGGGTCTGGAGCGGCCCGACGCCGGCGAGGTGTACTTCCGGGGCGCGCGCATCGACAAGCTCTCCCCCGCAAAGCTCCGGCCGCTGCGGCCCCGCTTTCAGATGGTCTTTCAGGACAGTTCCTCCAGCCTGAACGGGCGCAAGCGCGTGCAGGACATCCTGGCCGAGCCGATGCTCTACCACCGCATCGTGGACAGGGATCGCGTCCGGGCCCGCGTGGAGGAGCTGCTGACCATGGTGGGCCTGCCCGTAAACGCCATGCAGCGCTATCCCCACGAGTTCTCCGGCGGCCAGCGCCAGCGCATCTGCATCGCCAAGGCGCTCTCGCTGAACCCGGAGCTGGTGGTGCTGGACGAGCCGGTGAGCGCGCTGGACGTCTCGGTGCAGGCGCAGATTCTGAACCTGCTGCGGGATTTGCAGGAGCAGCTGGGCCTTGCCTACCTGTTCATCGGCCACGGTCTGGGAGCGGTGCACTACATCAGCCACCGCATCGCCGTGATGTACCGGGGCCGGATCGTGGAGCAGGGCGACTCCGAGGAGCTGTTCCTTCACCCCGTTCACCCCTACACCCGGGCACTGCTGGACGCCGCACCCTCGGCTGACTACGAGCTGCGCAACCGCAGGCGCATCGTGCTTCGGGGCGAGGCGCCGGATGCCGACTGGAGCGGCGGCTGTGCGTTTCGCGGGCGCTGTCCCTGCGCCGACGCCGGCTGCACCCATGCATGCGGCGAAATACGTCCCGTCGCGCCGGGAAGTGATCATCTCTGCGCCTGCGACCGGCGCTGAAGGGAGGCGGTTTGAATGCGACGCTACATCCTCAAGCGGCTGCTTCTGGCCATACCGGTGCTGCTGGGCATCACCATCATCGATTACTTCATCATGAGCCTGGCGGGCAATCCGATGGACATCCTCGCCGGGCCGCGCATGACCCAGGAGGCCATTGCCTTCAAGGCGGCGAAGCTGGGCCTGGATCAGCCGGTGTGGGTACAGTACTTCAATTGGCTGGGCGAGGTGCTCCGGGGAAACCTGGGCTACTCCTACAAGAGCTACCAGCCGGTGGCGCAGATGATCGGCAGCCACCTGGGCCCGACGCTATTGCTGATGGGTGCATCGATGGTGGTGGGACTGTTGATCGCCGTCCCTGCGGGCATTTACAGCGCCGTGCACCGCTATCAGAAGCGGGATTTCGCGGTGGTCACGGCCTCGTTTCTGGGCTCCAGCGTGCCGGGCTTCTTCCTGGCGCTGATTCTGATCTACCTGTTCACCGTGCGGCTGGGCTGGCTTCCCTCCAGCGGCATGGAGACGCCCGGCGTGGGCGGCGACTTTCTCGACGTGGCGCGGCACATGGTGATGCCGGTGATCGTGCTCGCAGCCTCCATCGCCGGCAGCAACATCCGCTACATCCGCTCGGCGGTGCTGGAGATCCTGGAGATGGACTATCTGCGCACGGCGAAGGCCAAGGGCATCGGTCACTTCCGGGTCATCAACAAGCACGCCCTGCGCAACGCGCTGCTGCCCATCGTCACGGTCATCGGCATGCAGATTCCCACGCTGTTCGGCGGCGCGGTGATTGTGGAGCAGATCTTCTCCTGGCCGGGACTGGGCCTGATCACCATAAACGCCATCACCGCCCGGGATTACCCGGTCATCATGGGCGTGTGCCTGCTCTCGGCGGTGGTGGTGCTCTCGGCGAACCTGCTGACCGACGTGGTGTACGCGCTGGTCGATCCAACGATCAAATACTGAAGGGAGGATGGGCAATGGGTTCCGGTTTTGCGGCGGTCTTTGCCCGCTTCCGGCGGCACCGCCTGGCCTTTGTCTGCCTGATCCTGCTGACCGCGCTGATCCTGCTGGCCGTGCTCGCGCCGCTGGTGGCGCCGTACAGTCCCACCAAGGTGACCGGCGGCTTCTCCAAGCCTCCGGACGGTGCGCACCTTCTGGGCACGGATCAGATCGGCCGCGACATGCTCAGCCGCCTGCTGTACGCCATGCGCATCTCCCTGATGGTGGGCGCGCTGGCTACGCTGATCTCCACTGTCACCGGCGTGCTGCTGGGCCTGCTGTCCGGCTACTTCGGCGGCTGGGTGGATCATCTGATCATGGGCTTTACGGACACGGTGATGTCCTTCCCCTACATCCTGCTGGTGCTGGTTGCGGCCGCGATCTTTGAGCCGGGGCTGTGGAGCATCATCCTGATTCTGGGCTTCGTGGACTGGCCCGGCGTGGCGCGGCTGGTGCGGGGCAACGTACTCTCCCTGCGGGAGACCAACTGCTTCAAGGGGGACATCGCCGCCGGCATGCCCCGGCGCTACATCCTGTTCTCCGAGGTGCTGCCCAACACCATCGCGCCGGTGCTGGTGTACGCCACCAGCGTGTTTGCAATCTCGATCCTGGACGAGGCCGCGCTCAGCTTCCTGGGCATGGGCGTCCAGCCGCCGGTGCCGTCGCTGGGCAACATCCTGAACGGCGCAGAGTCCCTCAGCGTGCTCACGGGCAAGCCGTGGCTGTGGCTGCCCGCCGGAATCCTGATCATCGCGCTGGTATTGTGCATCAGCTTTGTGGGCGATGCCCTGCGCGACGCCTTCGATCCCCGAAATTCGTGATTTCAAAGGAAGGGCGCGGCATGAAGAACGTACTGAACTACCAGAGCAGCGAATACGACTGCGGCCCCACCTCGCTGATGAACGCGCTGCGCTACCTGTTCGAGCGCTGCGAGATTCACCCCGAGCTGATCAAGGCCATCTCCCTCTACACCCTGGATACCTACAACGAGCAGGGCGAATCCGGCAGGCGCGGCACCTCCCGCACGGCCATGCAGTTTCTCGCCAGCTGGTTCAACCGCTACGGCGAGAGCAGAAAGTTTCCCATCTCGGCGGCATTCCATGAGAACGAGAGGGTGGTGGTCTCGCCCAACAGCAGCATCACCGGCTGCCTGCAGCAGGGTGGCGCCGCGGTGGTGCGCTGCCTGCTGGACGGCGATCCCCACTACGTGCTTTTGACCCGCGCGCTGGGCGACGAAATCGGCCTGTTCGATCCCTACGCAGTGCACCCCGAGGACTTCCCCGGTGAGAAGCTGCTGGCCGAAGGCGTGCGCATCGTCGACGACCAGCCCTGCGTGATGAACCGCATCGTGAAGATGGATGTGCTCAATTCCCAGGGCGAGGGCAACTACGCGATGGGCCGCTTCTGCGACCGCGAGGCCATGCTGCTGTTCAACAAACGGACCCGCCGCACGGAATGCAACGCGGTGGAATACATGATTTGATGTATATTTGACAACGATTTGATCCAGGCATGCTAAAATGTTCCGGGAGGCAGAAAAAATGAAACATACATCCACATTCAAAATCGTACTTACGGCCCTGTTTGCCGCACTGATCTGCGTCGCAACCATGCTGATTCAGATCCCGATCCCCGCCACCGGCGGCTACGCCAACCTGGGAGACGGCGTGATCCTGATCGCCGCGTTCCTGCTGCATCCGCTCTACGCGGTGATCGCCGCCGGGCTGGGCTCCATGCTGGCGGACCTGCTGGCGGGCTATGCATCCTACGCCCTGGGCACGCTGGTCATCAAGGCGCTCGTCGCACTGATCGCCGCGCTGATCTACAACCGCTTCGGCCGCGGACGCAAAACCGGCGCGCAGATCGCCGCCATGATCGCCGGCGGCATCGCTGCGGAGCTGATCATGATCCTGGGCTACTTCTTCTACGAGGCGGTGCTGCTGGGCATCGGCATCGGCGCTGCGGGCGGCATCCCGGGCAACGTCGGCCAGGGCGTCGTGGGCGTGGTGCTGGGCTGCGTGCTCACCCCCATCCTGGCGCGCTCCCGCGAGGTGACGGAGCTGATGGATCGCACCCGGAAGTGAAGCTGTGCGGCGCGCGCCGTACGAAGGGCCCCGGCATTTGCCGGGGCTTTGCGCATGCTCCGCAAAATCGGTTCCGCACAAATCCCATTCTGCCTATTGACATAGTAGGCAAATTCCGGCTATAATTGGATCAAACGAATGCAGGGGAGGGCGGATCCATATGAAGAAGCACACCGGCATGATGCTGCGAATGTATCCGCGCAGGGTTCTTCCATGCGTCCGCCGCCGAATGCACTGATGGGTTCCACGGGGGGATACCGCATGGGTATCCCCCTGTTTTTATTCGTGGAATGCAGATACAGTTTAAAGAAATGCAATTATGGAGGCCGTAAAAAATGAGCAAGCAGATTGAAACCCGATGTATTCACGGTAATTCCGATTTCAGTTTCAACGAGGAGACGCGCGCCGTCAGCTTCCCGATCTACCAGACCGCCACCTTCGGCCACATCGGTCTGGGCCACTCCAGCGGCTTTGACTACACCCGGGAAAAGAATCCCACGCGCCAGCGCCTGGAGGAGACCATCGCCGCGCTGGAGGGCGCCTGCGACGCGGTTGCCTTTTCCTCCGGCATGGCGGCCATCAGCGCCTGCTTCGAGCTGTTTCAGCCCGGGGATCACATTCTCTGCTCCGAGGACCTCTACGGCGGCGTCATCCGCCTGATCGATACCATCAGCACCAAAAACGGCCTCTCCTTTGACTTTGTGGACACCTCGGACATGGAGACCGTGCGCGCGCACCTTCGCCCGGAGACCCGCGCGCTCTACATCGAAACCCCCAGCAACCCCATGATGAACATCACCGACCTGCGCGCATGTGCGTCGCTGGCCCGGGAGCGCGGCCTGCTTCTGATCGTGGACAACACCTTCCTCTCCCCCTATCTGCAAAATCCCATCGCCCTGGGCGCGGACATCGCGCTGCACAGCGGCAGCAAGTTCATCAGCGGACACAACGACACCATCTGCGGCTTCGTGTGCTGCGCGTCCCGGGATCTGGCCGACCGCGTGCGGCTGATCGCCAAGACCACCGGCGGCGTGCTGGCCCCCTTCGACTGCTGGCTGGTGCTGCGCGGCGTCAAGACGCTGGCGGTGCGCATGGAGCGCCAGCAGGAGAATGCCCAGGCCGTCGCGGAGTGGCTGGTGCGGCAGCCGCAGGTGAAGCGCGTGTTCTATCCGGGACTGGCCGCGCATCCCGGCTACGGGATCAATCGGGGACAGACCCGCGGCGCAGGCAGCATGATCTCCTTCCGCACCGACAGCGTGGAGACTGCGCAGCGGATCCTGGAGAAGGTGCGGCTGATCACCTTCGCCGAGAGCCTGGGCGGCACGGAATCGCTGATCACCTACCCCGTGACCCAGACCCACCATGACGTGCCCGAGGAGATGCGCATACACCTGGGCATCACGGAGACGCTGCTTCGCCTGTCCGTCGGTCTGGAGCACGTGGACGACATCATCGCGGATCTGAAGCAGGCCATGGAGGCATGAGCATGGCGCAATATGACTTCGATCGGCAGATCGATCGCCGGAACACCAACAGCCTGAAGTACGATTTCGCCGTGGAGCGCGGACGCCCGGCGGACGTGCTGCCGCTGTGGGTGGCGGATATGGATTTCCCCGCGCCCCAGCCCGTGCTGGATGCGCTGCAGCGGGCCGTGGCGCACGGCATCTTCGGTTACAGCGAGGTCAAGGGCGCATACTTTGCGGCCGTGGCCGGCTGGTTCGAGCGGAACTTCGGCTGGAGGCCGCAGCCGCAGTGGCTGGTCAAGACGCCCGGCGTGGTGTTTGCGCTGGCCATGGCCGTGCGCGCGCTGACCCGGCCCGGCGACGCCGTGCTGATCCAGCCGCCGGTGTACTATCCCTTCTTCAGCGTGATCCGGGACAACAACCGCCGCGTGGCGGAGAGCCCGCTGTGCCTGCGCGACGGACACTACGGGATCGACTTCGAGGACCTCGAGCGCAAAATCGTGGATGCGCAGGTGAAGCTCCTTCTGCTGTGCAGCCCGCACAACCCGGTGGGCCGCGTGTGGACGTCGGAGGAGCTGCGCCGCATCGGGGAGATCTGCCGCGGGTACGACGTCCGGATCGTCTCCGACGAGATCCACTGCGACTTCGCCTTCGCCGGACATCCGCACCGCATCCTCCTGGAGGCTTGCCCGGAGCTGGCCGACCGGACGATCGTCTGCACCGCGCCCAGCAAGAGCTTCAACCTGGCCGGCCTTCAGGTCTCCAACATCTGGATCCCCGACGCCGGACTGCGCGCAGCCTTCTTGAAGGAGATCGACCGCAGCGGCTACTCCCAGCTCAACTGCCTGGGCCTGGTGGCCTGTCAGGCGGCCTACGAGCAGGGCGGCGACTGGCTGGATGCGTGCCGCAGCTATCTGCGCGAAAATCTGGATTTCCTGCGCGCCTTCCTTCGGGAGCACATCCCGCAGATTCGCCTGGTGGAGCCGGAGGGCACCTACTTCGCCTGGCTGGACTGCTCCGGACTGGGTCTGGACAGCGATGCGCTGGACGCGTTCATCGCAAACCGCGCAAGGCTGTGGCTGGACGCCGGGCACATCTTCGGCGGAGGCGCCGGGCAGTTTCAGCGCGTCGTGCTGGCGTGCCCCCGCACAACGCTTAAACAGGCGCTCGGGCAGCTGAAGCGCGCGGTGGAGGCGCTTTCGTTGCAAAACGGAATATGATTGCGGCCCGGAACGCCGATGCGTTCCGGGCCTGTTTGTCACTTTTCGTCGTTGTAGTGCTCCAGAAAGGAGTGTTTCTCGCCCTTCGTCTTGTAGCCGGCCATGGTGTCCAGGCAGACGGCGTGGACGCTGTTGAAGATGCTGGTCTCCAGGTTGGGATTGTCCCGGCTCAGGCGGCGCAGCAGGGTCTTGATCTCCTGGCGCTTGGAACCACCGCCGCCGTTGTCGCACATCGTGCAGTTCTCGGTGAAGCGGCAGGCGCACTGGATGAACTCCAGATCGTTGTAGCGCTTCCAGTTGAGAATGTCCTCCTCCCGGATGCAGTACATGGGCCGGATCAGCTCCATGCCCTCGAAGTTTGCGCTGTGCAGCTTCGGCGGCATGCCCTGCAGCTGGGAGCCGTAGAACATGCTCATGACCACGGTCTCCACCACGTCGTTCTTGTGGTGGCCCAGGGCGATCTTGTTGCAGCCCAGCTCCTGCGCCTTGCTGTACAGATAGCCCCGGCGCATGCGCGCGCACAGATAGCAGGGATTCTCCTCGGCGCTGTTGGCGACGGCGAACACGTCCGTCTCGAATATGGTGATGGGGACGCCCAGCAGCGCCGCGTTGCTCTCGATCTTCTGCCGGTTGATCTCGTTGTAGCCGGGATCCATCACCAGAAAGACCAGATCGAAGGGCACGTCGCTGTGGCGCTGCAGCTCCTGCATCAGCTTGGCCATGAGCATGGAGTCCTTGCCGCCGGAGATGCACACGGCGATGCGGTCGCCCGCCTGAATGAGCTCGTAGCGCTTGACCGCCGCGACAAAGGGCGTCCACAGCTCCTTGCGGAACTTCTTGTTGATGCTGCGCTCGATCAGCTGCTGCTTCGTCAGTTCCCGGGGCATGAAAATCCCTCCCTGTAACATTCGTCGAAGATGGATAGAAAGGCATCGAGCTCCGCAGCGGTGGTGCGGTGGCTCAGGCTGATGCGCCAGGAGTTCAGCGCGTTCTTGCGGTCATGGCTCACCGCATAGACGGCCCTCGAGGGCGTATTCTCCACCGAGCAGGCGGACTTGACCGACACGCACACGCCCCGCGCGCTCAGCGCCCGCTGCGCCGCCGCGCCCCGCACGCCCTCCACGCTCAGGTTGAGGATGTGGGGAACCGCGCCTGCGGGGCTGTTGATGCGCAGCTTGGGATAGGCGGAGAGCGCCGCGCGGAGCCGGTCGTTGTGCGCCTGCACCACCGCCCGTCGATCCTCCAGATTTTCCAAGGCCAGCTCCAGCGCCCTTGCCGCGGCCACCGCCAGCCCCACCGCGGGCGTGCCGCTGCGGTAGATGGTGGTGCTTGCGCCGCCGTGGATCAGCGGCTCGAGGACCAGGCCCCGGCGCTTGAGCAGCACGCCGCTGCCGTTCAGGCCGCCAAACTTGTGGGGCGCGAAGCTGAGGGTATCGACGCCCTCGAAGGACAGCGGAATCTTGCCCACCGCCTGGGTCGCGTCCACGTGCAGCCTGCACTGGGGAAACGCCTTCAGCAGCGACGCGATCTCCGGAACCGGCTGCACCGTGCCCAGCTCGCTGTCCACCCAGCCGACGGCCACCAGCACGGTGTCCTTCCGCAACAGCGTGCGCAGCTGCTCCACATCGACGGTTCCGTCCCGGCGGATGTCCAGCAGGTCGATCTCCCAGCCTTGCTCCTGCAGCGCTGTCAGTGCGCCGCTCACCGAGGCGTGCTCCAGCGGCGTGGAGATGATGTGCCGCCCCACGTGGCGCGACGCGCGGGCGATGCCCTTGATGGCCAGGTTGTTGGCCTCGCTGGCGCCGGAGGTGAGGATGACCTCCTCCGGCAGTGCGCCCATGCGCGCCGCGATGGCCTGCACCGCGCGCTCCATCTCCGATCGGGCCTGCTGCCCGGCAACGTGATTGGAATTGGCGTTGCCGATGAACGCCCGCTCCGCAGTACAGAAGGCCTCAAGCACCTCGGGATCCGCCGGCATGTTCGCCGAATAGTCCAGATAAATCACAGAAAAACCTCCCCGCGCCCGATGCGCAGGGAGGAGCGATGCTCCGGCCGCACAGGGGCACGGAGCTATTATACCGCACATTTCCTACAAATTCAATTTGTTTTCGGGAAAAGCAGCCCGACTTTTCCCGGGCATCGCGCGCTGCGCTGCGCCTGACTGTGCCCGCCAGGAACCGCTGCCCGAACCGGGCTCATTCCTCCCCGGGCGACTCGTAGAACCGGCCCCGGAAGAAGTTTTCGTTCCCCAGCGGCTTCGCCGTCATCCGGAACAGCACGCAGCCGTCCGGACACACCACGTCCTTGACGTACCTGCCGCTGCCGCCGATGTTCTCCAGGCTGCCGCCGCTACGCACCGCCTCCATGATGGGGAACATCAGCAGCATGGTCTTGGAACAGATGCCCTGGCCGCTCTCATTCACCGGACAGCCGTAGGTGCAGCGGTACCTGTCCCCGATCTCCTCGCCGTTGCGGCAGTAGTGCTCCGTGCGGTCGCCGCGCAGAAAGCCGGTGACCTCGATCTCCCATTCGTACTCCTCGGCGTACCACTTCTTCATTCGTCGTTCCTCCCCGCATTTGATCCGGTTCGCTCACGTCACGCCAGTTCGGCTGCCGCGAGCCAGGCCAGCACCCCTGCGAGGTGCTCCTTCGACACGCAGCTGCCACCCTTCGTAAACAGCTGCAGCATCTGCTCCTCCTCCGCCGTGCGGTCGGCCTTCTTTGCCAGGCGCTTGCCCACGACGCGCCCCATGACGACCATCATGAAGCGGTAGACGCCGTGCAGCCGGGACAGATCAAAGCCGCCCTGCAGCGTGAACAGCGGCATGTCCTGCGGCAGGGCATTGGCCTTGCGCACCTCCTCCAGCTGCGAGCCGGTGGCGCCCATGCACACGCCGCAGACCGCGCACACGCGGTAGCGCTTCGCGGCCGCCTTGTAGCCCTTCACCGCGCCGGCCATGAGCCAGCCCAGGTAGAGGATCTCTGTGCCCGGCTTCAGCTGCGCCGCGGCCGCATTGAGATCATAAACCGGCAGGCCGGTGCTTTCGCCCAGCATGCGGGCATATTCGGCAGTGTAGCCGGTGTTGGATGTGTAGACGATGGCTTCCGGTTTCATTTCCATTCCTCCCGTATGGGCGCGACGCGCCCGGTTCATTCTATGTTGCTCCGCGAAGGTGCCGGCACAGCTCGTCCAGCGCGGCAATCCCCGCCACCGCCGTCGCGAGCGCGCAGTATGCCGTCATCCAGGCGGCGCCCAGCGTGAAGGGCAGCAGAAACACCAGCAGGCCGGTCAGCTTGTTCAGCGGCGTGTGCAGCGCAGCAAAGCGACGCCTGCGCACGGCAAACGTCGCATAGCAGGCCAGGCGAAGCAGCACCACAATTCCCACGCCCCACCACAGCTCCGCGGGCAGCAGCTCCCACAGCACCGGCAGCAGCTTCACGAGCATTGCGGCGTAAAACAGCAGGTCCGCAACGCTGTCCAGCATCGCGCCGAATCCGCTGGCCGTGCCGGTGGCGCGGGCGATCCGGCCATCCAGCGCATCCGTGACCCCTCCGAAGACGTAGAGCGCAGCAAACGCGCCCGTCTCCGGCGAGAGCGACAGCAGGCCCGCCGTCGCCGCGATGCGCAGTATCGTCAACAGGTTGGGCAGATTCAGCCGTCCGCCCTGCATCCATTCGCCGCGCGCGGACCCTTTTCCTGCCGGATCCGTGCCCCTGCGGCGATTTCCCGACCGCGCGAACAACGTCAGATCCCCACCGGCCTGCGAGGCATGAGAATCAGCGCGATGAGGTAGACCAGCGCGCCGCTGCCGCCCAGGGCGCAGAACACGATCCACACCAGCCGCACCACGGCGGGATCCACATTCAGATATTCCGCAATGCCACCGCACACGCCGCAGAGCATCCTGTTCCGATTCGATCTGTAAAGCCGCTTGTTCATATCCTTTTCCTCCCATGGGACGCTCCCGCGCCCCGATCCGTTCGTTCAATTTCCGTTTTGAAATTCAGCCCTTGTACGGACGCGCGTCCAGCCGCCACCGGCAGCCCATCTTTTTGGCCATTCTGCCCATGAACACCCGCTGCACCGCCGGCCCGAACAGGCGGAACATGCGCGCCTCCCGCTTCGGCAGGTACTCCGGCGCGGCGAAGGCGGACGCCTCCCCGCGATCGAAGCGGCCGGTGGCGGCAAACCTGCGCCCCATCCGTGCAAACGGCTCCAGCGCCCGGGCACGGCTCTCCTCGTCCATCATGCCCAGGCCGAACATGTCGCCCTTGATGAGCGTCCCGGCATAGGCGCAGCCCAGCTGTGACGGCAGCATCTCCAGGTAGCGCTCGCAGCACCGGCTCTGGGAGGCCTCCGGGAAGCCGCCCTGCAGCAGAAATGCAATCCGCGTGCCCGGCTCCGCCTTCGGCGCAAGTCCCTCCAGAAACTCCAGCAGCAGTCCCGGAATGTTTTCCACGTACAGCGGCAGCGCAATGAGCACGTTTTCGCAGCGCCCAAAGGCCGCGGCCGCATCCGCCCACTGGCTCCGATCGGAGAGGTGAAAGACCTGCGCGGTGTTTCCGCCCTCCACGAAGCCCGACTGGAAGGCGGAGACGATCCGGGCGGTGTTGCTCCTTCCCTGCGGCCGGGCCGCGCCGTTCAGAATCAGCAGATGCATGCAAACGCCTCCTCCGCTTCCTCGATGGGACAGGCGCCCAGGCTGACCCCGGCCATGTTCAGCGCCACGCGCCCCAGCCATTCGTTGAGATACGTTCGATCCGCCGCGCCCGCATACAGCAGGCCGAAGCGGTAGGTCTTGTTGTAGCGGGGCACATGCCGGCACTGGCCGTCCACGATGCGGATGTACATGGTCACCAGCGGCAGGAGCCGGTCGACGACGTTCTTCATGTGATGATCCACGAAGTTCAGCGCCGTGCCCGAGAGGAAGATGACGGCATCGTAGCGCAGGCAGGCCCGCAGGATCTCCTCGTAGCCGTCCCGCAGGGCGCAGATGCCCGGCGTTCTGAGCCAGCAGGCGTTGCAGCCCACGCAGGGCTGCAGATGCATGCTGCGCGTGTGGATCACCCGGCAATCGGAGCTGCGCGCCGCAAGCAGCGCAACCGCCTCCCGCGCCGCATCCTCCGGCAGCGTATTCACGATCAGAATCGACATGCGCTCTCCCCCCGTTTCCGTGCGCGCCCTTCCGCAGCACAGTCCCTATTTTAGCGGATGCCGCCCGGCTTCGATAGGCCGATTCTTCAGCAAAATGTGTCCGTTTTATAGGCGACGCACAGGGCGCGGAGCCGATGTCTCGACTCCGCGCCCGCATATGCCTTCGCGCACCGCGCAATGCGCCCTCCAGAAAACCCCGCCGGACGCTTGCGCGCAGAAATGTTCCCCTCCGGCCGGGGCGGCCGTGCGGGCGCTCACAGGGGGATCGGAACAAAGGCCAGCGCCACGGCGATCACGATGGAGGGCAGCAGGTTCGCCACGCGCACCTTCCTGCCCCACACCAGATTGAGACCCACGCAGAAGATCAGGATCGAGCCGATCAGCGAGAGGTTCGCCAGCGCGGCGTCGGTCATCAGCGGCTTGATCAGCCGGGCCAGCAGGGTCATCGCGCCCTGGAAGCAGCCCACCGGAATCGCCGAAAAGATGCAGCCCTTGCCCATGGAGCAGGTCATCACCAGAATGATGATCAGGTCCAGCACCGCCTTGGTGGCGAGGATGGAGGAATCGCCGAAGATGCCGTCCTGAATCGATCCCACGATGGCCATCGCGCCGATGCTCACCGTGAGCGAGGCCGTGACGAAGGCGTCCACGAAGCCCTTTTCGCCGGAATTGCCCGTGCGCAGCTTCAGCCACGCACCGAAGCGCTCAAACTTGTCCTCCAGGTTCAGCAGCTCCCCCAGCAGCGCGCCCAGCGCCAGGCAGGCCACCACCAGCATGGAGCGCCCGCTGCTCAGCGCGCCGTCCTGGATCGACAGCATGCCCTGCAGCGCCCCCGCCATGCCGATGAACAGCACGCTCACGCCACAGGCCATGTTCAGCGCGTCCTGATAGCGCGCCTTCAGAAGGCGGCCGCAGAAGCGTCCCAACAGTCCGCCGGCCACGATGCCGGCCACGTTCAGTATCGTTCCCAATCCAATCATGCTCGCATTTCCTCAGATGATGATTCCGTGCAGGTGGTCGATCTCGTGCTGGATGATCTGCGCGGTCCAGCCGCTGAAGTTGCAGATGCGCGTCTTCATCTCCCGGGTCTGCCACTGCAGCTTGATCTCCCGGTAGCGCTTGGCCTTGCGCGTGCCCGTCAGCGACAGGCAGCCCTCCTCGGCCTCGTACGGCTCCGCGCGGCGCAGGATCTGCGGATTGAACATCTCCATGTAGCCGCCCTCGGCCTCAAAGGCGATGATGCACTTCGCCTGACCGATCATGTTCGCCGCCATGCCCACGCACTTGCCCGCGTTCGCTCGCAGCGTGTCCAGTAGATCGTCCGCGATCTGCACATCCGCCGCCGTGGCAGGCGCCGACACCTGCCGCAGAAATTCCTCGTCCCGCATCACCACTCGCACCATATGTCCTTCTCCTCCGTTTCCTGCGCGCTTCCTTTCGCATTATAGCACAAGCTCCGCGCGCCGTCCACGAAAAAAGCGCCCATAAAACACGTTTTTCCTATTGACATTATGGGTAAAGTATGATATTATACCCTCAATCGATCGGAAATCACTGGAAGCGGGAGGTGCGCGCCATGAAGTGGGCTTGTGGAATGCTGGAAGCCATGTGCATGCGCAGGATGTGCGCGCGCAGATTCCAGAAACCGCTTCGATGTGCTCACGATCGCTAGGTGACGCGACCTTCCCTCCCCCTAGTTGGAAGGATCCGCAGCCGGGAGCTTCATCGCAGGCTCCCGGTTGATTTTTGATTGGCAGGTGAGGAACCATGAGTTTCTACTTTGAAAAGCTGGTACGGGCCAATTTCCGCTTCGGACGAATGTGATGCTGCACAGATCTCACGCATAACAACACATTTGAACGAAGAAAGGAAGCATCATCATGTCGAATTACAAGTTTGAAACCCTTCAGCTCCACGTTGGCCAGGAGACCCCCGATCCGGCGACCGATTCCCGCGCGGTGCCGATTTACGCCACCACGTCCTACGTATTCCGCAACTGCGAGCACGCCGCAGCGCGCTTCGGCCTGACCGACGCGGGCAACATCTACGGCCGCCTGACCAACACCACCCAGGATGTGTTCGAAAAGCGCATCGCAGCGCTGGAGGGCGGCGTGGCCGGCCTGGCAGTCGCCTCGGGCGCGGCGGCAATCAGCTACACGCTGCAGGCACTGGGTCAGAACGGCGGACACTTCGTCTCCCAGAAGACCATCTACGGCGGCAGCTACAACCTTCTGGCCCACACGCTGACCAACTTCGGCATCACCGCGACCTTCGTCAACATCCACGACCTCAAAGAAGTCGAGGCCGCGATTCAGGACAACACCCGCGCCATCTACATCGAGACGCTGGGCAATCCCAACAGCGATATCCCGGACATCGACGCGCTGGCGGAGCTGGCCCACAGGCACGGCCTGCCGCTGGTGGTGGACAACACCTTCGGCACGCCCTATCTGATCCGCCCCATCGAGCACGGCGCGGACATCGTGGTGCACTCCGCGACCAAGTTCATCGGCGGCCACGGAACCACGCTGGGCGGCGTGATCGTGGACTCCGGCAAGTTTGACTGGGCCGCATCCGGCAAGTACCCGGCCATCGCTGCGCCGAACCCCAGCTACCACGGCATCTCCTTCGTGCAGGCCGCAGGTCCCGCAGCCTTCGCCACCTACATCCGCGCGATCCTGCTGCGCGACACCGGCGCGACCATCTCGCCCTTCGCGGCCTTCCTCCTGCTGCAGGGCACCGAGACGCTGTCGCTGCGCCTGGAGCGCCACGCGGAGAACACCAAGAAGGTGGTGGAGTTCCTGGCGAACCATCCGCTGGTGGAGCACGTCAACCATCCGTCGCTGCCGGATCATCCGGATCATGCACTGTACGAGAAGTACTTCCCCAACGGCGGCGCGTCCATCTTCACCTTCGAGATCAAGGGCGGCGTGGAGGAGGCCCACAGGTTCATCGACAACCTGCAGATCTTCTCGCTGCTGGCCAACGTGGCGGACGTGAAGAGCCTGGTGATCCATCCGGCCACCACCACCCACAGCCAGCTCAGCCCCGAGGAGCTGTTGGACCAGGGCATCAAGCCCAACACCATCCGACTGTCCATCGGCACCGAGCACATCGACGACATCCTCGCCGACCTGCAGCGCGGTTTCGATGCGGTATAATCCCTCACTTCTCAAATACTCTCCTGATTCCCCAAAAACACTCCCCGATGCAGCGCTGCACCGGGGAGTGTCCCCTTTTGGAGGGAATGGTGGGGCGGGGTGTGGGCACCCCGCCCCACGGGTGTGCGGAGAGAATCCAAGCAGGAATTCTTCAGAACCAGACGTAAGAAATTCAATCCATTCCTGACGGATTGAATTTCGTGCTTACAGGAATCCTATGTATAGAAAAGAAACGAAGAACCTCTGTCCCTTGAACCAGTGGGGGCAGAGGTTCGTGATTCAAACTGCGAAGCAATGTGGCTGCAGGCCCAGCCTGCCGCCGGCAGGGTGAAGGCACCCCGCCCTACGGGGAGAATACAGGCGGCAATTCTTCAGAACCAGACGCAAGAAATCCGTCCCATTCTTGCCGGGACGGATTTCGGGGAAAGACGAACATATCGCAAGAAAAGAAGCACAGAATCCCCGCCCCTTTGATCTATGGGGGGCAGGGATTCGTTCGCTTAAACGCCGACAGGCAACTGGCTGCGGCGCCTCGCCGCCTGTCACTTCGCGGATTCGGAGGCCTTGCGGCGAATCACGTCGATGATGACGGCGATGACGATGATCAGGCCCTTGACCATCTTCTGCGGGCCCTGTGCGACGCCCAGCAGGTTCAGGCCGTTGGCGATGATGCCGATGATCAGGATGCCGATCAGCGTGCCGAACATGGAGCCCTCGCCGCCGGACATGGACGTGCCGCCGATGACGACCGCGGCGATGGCGTCCATCTCCTGGCCGTCGGCGTTGGTGGGCACGGCGGAGTCCAGGCGGGAGGAGAGCAGCAGCGCAGCCACGCCGCAGCACAGTCCGCTGAACATGTACACGAAGCACTTGACCTTCCTCAGGTTGATGCCGGAGAGCTTGGCGCAGTTCTCATTGCCGCCCACCGCATAGGTATAGCGGCCGATGCGGGTGTAACGCAGGATGTACCAGCCCAGCAGGAACACCGCGATCAGGATCAGCGTGGAGTACAGCGGGATGCCGCCCACGCGGCTGGAGATGGCGGTGAAGCCCTTGGGGAAGGTGTAGATGGGCTGGCCGGCGGTCACGGTGTAGGCCGCGCCGCGCACGATGGACATCATGCCCAGGGTGGCAATGAAGGGCGGCAGGTTCAGGAAGGAGATCAGCACGCCGTTGACAAGGCCGATCAGGCCGGAGAACAGGATGCAGATGAGGATGGTGAGGATTACCGGCACGCCGAAGTTCTTCATCAGAATGCCCATCAACAGGCCGGAGAGCGCGATGTTCGAGCCGACGGACAGGTCGATGCCGCCGGAGATGATGACGAAGGTCATGCCCACGGCCACCACGAAGTTCAGCGCGATCTGCTGGAACACGTTCAGGAAGTTGCTGGCGGTGAAGAACACGGGGGAGGCGATGGCCAGGTCGAGGCACAGCGCCGCCAGCTTCACGCCCTGCTTCGCCTTCTTCTTCTGCTTCCAGGCGGAGTAGAGGAAGCCGCCCACGCCGATGATGACCATATCGACGGCCAGCACCCACAGCATCGCGCGGGAATTGTTCAGCTTCATGACCAGCGCGTCCGCACCGGAGATCTCCACCTCGTCGGGCACCACAACGGTGTCCGGATCGATGCCCAGGATGTCCGCCGCCGCGATCTGCGCGAGGGCCTGCTTGCGCGCGGCCTGCTGCGCCTCGATCTCCTCCAGGCGGCCCGCCTGGGAAGCGGAGAAGAGGTTGATGCCGGCGGCCGCGATGCCGATGATCAGGCAAATGATGAATATGATCTTCAAACTCTTTTTCATGGTTCCTACCCTCTCTGATGCAGAATTACGCGGTGTGCTTGTCGCCGCCGGTGGCGTAATAGAGGATCTTCTCCTGGGTGAGCGTCTCGTCGTTGTCGAACACGCCGGTGATCTCGCCCTGATGCATCACGGCCACGCGATCCGACATGCCCATGACCTCCGGCATCTCCGAAGAGATCATCACCACGGCCACGCCCTGCTGAATCAGGCTGTTGATGATGTTGTACACCTCGATCTTCGCGCCCACGTCGATGCCGCGGGTGGGCTCGTCGAAGATGATGACCTTGGAGTCGCTCAGCAGCCACTTCGCCAGAACCACCTTCTGCTGGTTGCCGCCGGAGAGGTTCCGGCCGAACTTGTCCAGCGTGGCCAGCGTGATGTTCTGGCTCACCGGCATGGTCAGCACCAGGCCCTCGCCCTTGCGATCCTCGGTGACGAAGCCGATGCCCGCCCGGATGGCGTCCAGCGGCTGGTGAATCTCCACCTTCTGCCCGTCGATGTAGATCTCGCCGGACTCCTTGGGATCCATGCCGAAGATGGCGCGGGCGGTCTCGGTGCGGCCGGCGCCCACCAGGCCCGCGATGCCCAGAATCTCGCCGCCGCGCACCTCGAAGGAGATGTCCTTCACCTGCTTGCCGGCGTTGATCTTCTCCACGCGCAGGGCGGATGATCTCGTCCAGATTGGTGTCCGCCACGTTCAGCTCGGTCACGTTGCAGCCGTCGCGCATGATCGTCGCGCGGTCGCAGATCTCCATGACCTCCTCCAGGCGGTGGGAAATATAGATGATCGACACGCCGCGGGACTTCAGCATCCGGATCGTATCGAACAGCGTCTTGATTTCACGGTTGGTCAGCGGCGCGGTGGGCTCGTCCATGATCAGCACCTTGGAGTTGATCGAGAGGGACTTGGCCACCTCCACCATCTGCTTGTGCGCCACGCCCAGATCGCGCACCAGCGTGTGCGCGTCGATGTCCACGCCCAGGTCGTCCAGCAGCTTCTGCGCCTCGGTGAACATGCGGCCCCAGTCCACCATGAAGCGGTTCTTCATGATCTGGCGGCCCATGAAGATGTTCTCCGCCACGGTCAGCTGCTCCGTCAGATTCAGCTCCTGATAGATGGTGCTGATGCACAGCCGCTGCGCATCGTGGGAGGAATGTATCTCCACCTTTTCACCATCGAAGTAGATTTCGCCCTCATCCTTCTGATAGGCGCCCGAGAGTATCTTCATCAGCGTGGACTTGCCCGCGCCGTTTTCGCCCAGAAGCGCGTGGCATTCGCCCTTCTTCACGCTCAGGTTCACATGATCCAGCGCCAATACGCCCGGGAATTTTTTTACGATGCCGCGCATCTCAAGAAATTCTGCCACGGGACCCTCTCCCATCCATTTGGTTTGTCACTTTTCACCGCGATCGCAAGCGCGGCGAAATTGATTGAAAGAAGGCGGCGCGCCCTGCGCGCCGCCGTTCCGCCGCTTTCGCAGCAATGAGCTTATTTGATGTAATCGTCCACGATGGTGGCGTCGACGACGGTGGTGGGCGCCTCGATGACCTTCTCGGTGCGCTCCACGCCGTTGATGGCGTCAACCAGGGCCTTGATGGCGTTGGCGCCGATCTCCACCGGGCCGCAGGACAGGGTGGCGTTCAGCTCGCCCGCCTTCACGGACTTGAATGCGTTGGGGTTGCCGTCCAGGCCGACGCAGATGATGTCGGTGCGGTTCAGCTGCTTGCAGGCCTGCACCGCGCCCAGAGCCATCTCATCGCTCAGGCCGTAGATGACGGAGATTTCCGGATGGGCCTGGATCATGTCCATGGCGGCGTTCATGCCCTTCTCACGGACCCAGTCGCCCGGCTGGGTGGCGACAACTTCGATGCCCGGATAGGCCTCGGCGCACTTGTCCACGAAGCCGCCCATGCGCTGGGTGGTGTAGTCGGACGGCAGGCCCTCGATGATGGCGACCTTCGCGGTGCCGCCGGTCTGCTCGTTGACCCAATCGGCGATGTTCGCGCCGCCGTTGTACTGGTTGTAGCCGGAGTAGGCGTACACATCCGCGCCCTCGATCTCGGTGATGGTGTTGAACATGACCACCGGGACGCCGGCCTCATTGGCCTTCTGGATGGCGGGGATCAGCGCGTCCAGGTTGATGCCGCAGACGGCGATGCCCTTCACGCCCTGGGTGATGAAGTCCTCCATCATGGAAGTCTGGGTCGCGTAGTCGTCCTCGGATTCGGGAGCCATGACGATCAGCTCATAGCCCAGCGCCTCGGCAACGGGGGTCGCGCCCTCGATGCAGCTGGCATAGAACGGGCTGGTCATCGCCGGCGGCAGGAAGCCCAGCTGATCCGCTGCGAACGCAGAGGAGGTCAGAATCATCAGCATGACGAGAATGAGCGCAAGAACTTTCTTCATTGGGGTATCCTCCTTCTATTTTTGTGCCTTACGGCATACAAACAAAATATGAATTTTACATCCTTTCTGTAAATTATAGCATTTTTTGCCATCAAATTCAATGATTATTTTCGTGATTTGGTTCATTATATTACGCAGCCGTTTGCGGCCGCTAAAAATGCGCACAAATCCTGCACTTTTAACCTCCCATGCTGGACAAGCGTTCAATTGTACGGTAGAATGATACACAGAGGGAACCGGCGGCTTCGGTGCGCCGGATTGCACTGCAAATAAAATCAATGGGAAAAGAAGGTAGCGCATCATGAATTACGCAGAGGAAAGCCTGCGCCTCCACGGCGAGTGGAAGGGCAAGATCGAAGTCGTCAGCCGCGTCCCCGTCTCCAGCAAGGAAGATCTCTCCCTGGCATACACGCCCGGCGTCGCCCAGCCCTGCCTGGAGATCCAGAAGGACATCGACAAGAGCTATGAGCTCACCCGCCGCTGGAACACCTGCCTGGTCGTCACCGACGGCAGCGCCGTGCTGGGCCTGGGCGACATCGGCCCCGAGGCCGGCATGCCCGTGATGGAGGGCAAGTGCGTGCTGTTCAAGGCCTTCGGCGACGTGGACGCCTTCCCGATCTGCATCAAGTCCAAGGATGTGGACGAGATCGTCAACACCGTGTATCTGATCTCCGGCTCCTGCGGCGGCGTGAATCTGGAGGACATCGCCGCGCCCCGCTGCTTCGAGATCGAGAAGAAGCTGAAGGAAAAGTGCGACATCCCGATCTTCCACGACGACCAGCACGGCACCGCGATCATCACCCTGGCGGGCCTGATCAACGCGCTGAAGGTGGTCGGCAAGCACCGCGACGAGATCAAGGTCGTGGTTAACGGCGCCGGCGCAGCCGCCACCGCCATCACCAAGCTGCTGATCTCCTACGGCATTAAGAACATCACCATGTGCGACCGCAAGGGCGCGATCTACGAGGGCCGCGTCGAGGGCATGAACCCCTACAAGGAGGAGATGGCGAAGATCACCAATCCCTCCCGCCAGGCCGGCTCCCTGAAGGACGTGATCGTCGGCGCGGACGTGTTCATCGGCGTGTCCGCACCCGGCGCGCTGACCACCGAGATGGTGCGCACCATGAACCGCGACGCCATCGTGTTCGCCTGCGCCAATCCCACCCCCGAGATCTTCCCCGAGGACGCGAAGGCCGGCGGCGCGAAGGTCGTCTCCACCGGACGCAGCGACTATCCCAACCAGATCAACAACGTGCTGGCCTTCCCGGCGCTGTTCCGCGGTGCATTCGACGTGCGCGCCCGCGACATCAACGAGGAGATGAAGATCGCCGCCGCCTATGCCCTGGCGAACCTGATCTCCGACGAGGAGCTGAACGCGGACTACATCATCCCCGCCGCCTTCGATCCCCGGGTCAAGGAGGCCGTGTCCAAGGCCGTTGCCCAGGCCGCCCGCGACAGCGGCGTCGCCCGGCGCTGAAGCAGCGCGACTGGTTGCCTGTCGGCGTTTAAGCGAACGAACCTCTGCCCCGCGGCGAGGCGCCGCTGCCACTTGCTACCGCGCTTTGAACGAACGCATCCCTGCCCCCATAGATCAGAGGGGCAGGGATGCTGCGTTTCGTTCCTCTCCATATGTCGGTGTTTCCCCGAAATCCGTCCCGGCAGGAATGGGACGGATTTCTCACGTTTGGCTTTGGGAGTATGCCGAAAACGAGCGCAAGAAATCCAGTCCATAGCCGCCGGATTTCGGGTGAATGCGATCATTTCGCATCCAGATGAAGATAGAATCTCTGCCCCATTCTCACGTTTGGCTTTAGGAGTATGCCTAAAACGAACGCAAGAAATCCAGTCCATAGCCGCCGGACTGGATTTCGGGGGAAGGTGGATATATCGCAAGAAACGAAACATAAACTCCCTGCCCTTGAACCAGTGGGGCAGGGAGTTGATTGCTTGAACGCGGTAGCAAGTGGCTGCAGGCCCTGCCTGCTGTCCCATTCTTGCCGGGACAGGTTTTCGTTCAATCAAACACGGCAGTATGTGGCCGCGGCGCCTCGCCGCTACTTGGCTTTTTGGTTGCCAGTGTAGGTGACGACTGCGCGCTGGATGCAGATGAACAGCAGCAGCAGCGCGCCGGTGGCAATCTTGCCCCACCAGGACAGCAGGTTGCCGTTGAAGGTGATCAGCGCGGGGATGACGGCCTTGAGCAGCACGCCGAAGAGTGTGCCGACCATGTAGCCCACGCCGCCGGTGAGCAGCGTGCCGCCGATGACCGCGCAGGTGATGACCTCCAGCTCGCCGCCCTGCAGCGACAGGTTCCAGCCGGACTTGACGTACAGCGCGTAGGCGATGCCGGCCAGCACGGAGCACAGGCCGTTGAAGCCGTACACCAGCACCTTGGTGCGGCCCACCGGCAGACCCATCAGCTTTGCGGACTGCTCGTTGCCGCCGATGGCGTACACGTTGCGGCCGAAGCGGGTCTTCTGCAGGATGATCGTGCCGATGATGATCATCACGATGAACAGGATCAGGTTGAAGTTGATGAACGCGATGGGCTTGATCTTCACCCACTCGCCGTCCTCCAGGCGCATGAAGTAGATCTTCCACTTGGCCAGCGCGTCGATCATCGGATGGGAGATGTCGATGGACTCACGGCTGATCAGCGAGCACACGCCGCGGGCCAGGAAGTTGCCAGTCAGGGTGGCGATGAAGGGCGGCACGTTCAGGTAGTGAATGGTCGCGCCCTGCAAAAGACCCAGACCCACGCCAACCACCAGGGAGAAGGCGATGCAGATCAGCGGGTGGATGCCCAGGACCGTGCTGCCGTAGGCGATGAACATGCCCGTGAGGGAGGCGATGGAGGCCACCGACAGGTCGATGCCGCCGGTGATGAGCACCATCGTCATGCCGACTGCGGAGATGCCGTAGTAGGCGTTGTCGATGAACATGTTCACGAAGGTGCGCAGGGTGGTGAAGCCCTTGCTGCCGTACATGATCGCGCCGAAGGCATAGATGATCAGAAAGATGCCGATGGTGGCGAACACCATGATGTATTTGGGGTTGGTCAGGAAGCTGACCAGGCCCGATCTGCGGGCGGTTTTCTTCTCAGACATTCTGCGCGCCTCCCTTCGCCATGGCCTTGGCTGCGTTGCGGGTCTTCGTGCGCTTGGCAAAGTACTCGCGCACAGGCTCGGACTGGAGCACGATGACCACGGCGATGATCAGGGCCTTGAAGGCCATGGTCGCCTCGGACACGATGCCGAAGTAGTACACAAAGGTCACGATGGTGCGGATGATGATGGAGCCGATCACCGTGCCGGCCAGGCTGAACTTGCCGCCGGACATGTTCGTACCGCCGATGACCACCGCCAGAATGGCGTCCATCTCATAGTTCAGGCCCGCATTGTTGGAGTCGTTGGACATGATGCGGCTGGAGTAGATCAGGCCGGAGATGGCGGAGAGGAAGCCGGTGAGGGCGAACACGATCAGAATCACGCGCTTGGCGTTGATGCCGGAGAGGCGGCTTGCGCTGCGGTTGATGCCGACGGACTCCACGAAGGTGCCGAAGGCGGTCTTGCGGGTGAACAGCGCAACTGCGGCAACCACCACGATGGATATGATCACCGGCATCGGCAGGAACAGGAAGCTGCCCTGGCCGATGAAGCGGAAGGGCTCATACAGCGTGGTGAACTGCTTGCCGTTGGTGATGATCTGGGCCACGCCGCGGCCGCACACCATCAGCACCAGGGTGGCGATGATGGGCTGCATGCCGATCTTGGCGATCATGAAGCCGTTCATCAGGCCCATCAGCAGGCACACGACCAGCGGAACCAGCAGCACCAGGAGGAAGGGGTACACGGTGTAGTTGCCGGGGGTGGAGTAGGCCGGGTCGGTGGGATTCCAGCGCATCAGCTTCAGGGCGATTGCGCCGGACACGGCCACCAGCGCGCCGACGGACAGGTCGGTGCCGCCTAGGGCGATGACCAGCGTCATGCCCATGGCGATGATGGTGATCTCCGCCGAGCGGTTCAGGATGTCGATCAGGCTGCCGTAGAGCATGCCCGTGGAGGGCTGGTAGCTGATCTTGAAGAAGTCCGGCCGGATGATGTCAGCGCGGATAAGTCAAATTTCTTTTTCTTCATCTTCCGTTTCCCCCTTACGCCTTGACCGCTTCGCCGGCGATGATCTTCAGAATGTTGTTCTGGGTGTCGCCGTCAAACGGCCCGGTCAGCTCGCCGGCCTTCTTGCCGTCGCGCATGATGGTGATGCGGTTGGAGCAGCGGATGACCTCTTCCAGCTCGGAGGAGATGAAGATGACGGACACGCCGTCGTCGCACATCTCCAGCATCAGGCGCTGGATCTCGGCCTTCGCACCAACGTCGATGCCGCGGGTGGGCTCGTCCAGGATCAGCACGTCCGGCTCGGTGGCCATCCAGCGGGCCAGGATGACCTTCTGCTGGTTGCCGCCGGAGAGCTCGCCGATCTTCTTCTCCGCGTCCGGCGTGGCGATGCCCAGGGCCTTGATGTACTTGTCCGCCAGCTCGTTCTGCTCCTGGCGGGACATGGGATGCAAAAAGCCCCTGCGCGCCTGCACCGCCAGCATGATGTTCTCGCGGATGGACAGGTCGCCGATGATGCCGTCGCGCTTGCGGTCCTCGGGACAGAACGCGATGCGGTGGGCGATGGCCTCGTGGGGATTCTTGATGTCCGCCTTCTTGCCGTTGACGGTGATCTCGCCCTTGGTGGCGCGGTTTGCGCCGAAGAGCATCTCGGCGGTCTCGGTGCGGCCGGAGCCCAGCAGGCCCGCAAAGCCCATCAGCTCGCCCTTGCGGATCTCCAGGGTGATCTCGTCGATCTTGCCGGGCGCGCCAATCTTGTCCGCCTTGATCATGCAGGGCGCGTCCTCGGGCACCTCGGCGCGGTGCAGGTTGAAGATCACGTCCATGTCCTTGCCGACCATCTTCGTGACCAGCTCCAGCTTGGTGATGTCGCCGATGTTGTAGGTGCCCACCAGCTGGCCGTTGCGCAGGATGGTCATGCGGTCGGAGATGGCATAGATCTGATCGAGGAAGTGGGTGATGAAGATGATGCCCATGCCGCTTGCCTTCAACTCGCGCATGACGTCGAAGAGCAGCTGCACCTCGTTCTCGTCCAGCGAGGAGGTGGGCTCGTCCAAAATCAGCACCTTCGCCTGCACGTCCACGGCGCGGGCGATGGAGACCATCTGCTGAATTGCAGTGGAATAATATGACAGCGGGCGGGTCACGTCGATGTCCAGGTGGAAGCGGGACATCAGCTCAGCCGCGCGCCGGTTGATTTCCTTCCAATTGATCTGGCCGCGCTTCATGGGCTGGCGGCCGACGAAGATATTTTCCGCCACAGTCAGGTTTGGGCAGAGGTTGATCTCCTGGAACACCGTGGAGATGCCCTCATCGATCGCCTGCTGGGGGCTGGTGGGACGGATTTCCCTTCCGTCGAGCATGATGGTGCCTGCGTCCATCTTGTTTACGCCCGTGAGGCACTTGATCAGCGTGGATTTGCCCGCGCCGTTTTCGCCCAGGAGCGCATGAACCTCGCCTGCACGGAGGCTAAAGTCCACCTTGTCCAGAGCCTTGACGCCGGGAAACTGAATTTCAATGCCCTTCATTTCCAGAATGCATTTCTGATCCGGCAAAAGTATCCCCTCCTTATGCGAAATGCAGGGCGGTGGTGCTCCATCCGCCCTGCAGCGGGGCTGCCCGCAGGCAGCCCCATGTGATTCAGTTAGGAATTAGTACACGCGCTCGTCGATCACGTCTGCAGCCAGGGTGGAGACGACGGTGCCGCAGTCGATGCCGCCAACGCAGTCAAACACGCCCTCTTCGGGATGGATGACGGTCTTGTCGAAGGTCTCGCCCTCTTCC
The DNA here is from genome assembly GCA_004557125.1 of Clostridiales bacterium. Classification (GTDB taxonomy): domain Bacteria; phylum Bacillota; class Clostridia; order Christensenellales; family Aristaeellaceae; genus SFTH01. The sequence continues at coordinate 57,650 of SFET01000013.1, forward strand.
AGAGCCTTGATGGTGGGGATGACGAAGTCGGCGTACAGGGGAGTGCACTCGATGGTGGCGTTCATCTCGCCGGCGACGATGGCGTCGAAGGCGGTCTTAACGGAGTCGCAGCCAACGATGATGATGTCCTTGCCCGGAACCTTGCCGGCGGCCTTGATGGCGTCGATCGCGCCCAGAGCCATGTCGTCGTTCTGCGCCAGCAGCACGTCGATCTTGTCGATGGACTTCAGGAAGCTCTCCATGACGGCCTGACCTTCGGCACGGGTGAAGTTACCAGACTGCTGAGCAACCAGCTTCAGGTTCGGATACTCCGGCAGGGCCTCGAGAATGCCCTCGCTGCGGCCGATCTGCGCGTCGGCGCCGGTGGTGCCCTCGAGCATCACGACGTTGACTTCCTCTTCGCCGCGGCCGATGGACTTGAGGTACTCGCCGGTCCAGCGGGCCATGCGGCGGCCTTCCTCGACGAAGTCACCACCGAAAGCGGCGACGTAGTCGATCTGATCCGCGCAATCCGGGATGCGGTCCAGCAGCAGCAGCGGGATTTCCGCCTCGTTCACTTCCGCCAGAACCTCTTCCCAACCGGTGGAAACGACGCCGGTGAACAGGATGTAGTCCACGCCCTGGGTGATGAAGTTGCGCAGAGCCTTGATCTGATTCTCCTGCTTCTGCTGGCCATCGTCATAGACCAGAGTCCAGCCCTCTGCCTCGATGGCAGCGCAGACGTTGTCGGTGTTCGCAGTACGCCAGTCAGATTCCTGGCCGATCTGGGAGAAGGCGACGGTCAGTGCGGATGCATTGGCGGCCAGGCCCAGTACCAGAACCAGAGCCAGAACCAGGGTCAACATTTTCTTCATGAGTTTACCCTCCTTCAAATTTCGGGCGTTCGCCCGTCTGATTCTATTATATCGGAGTTTTTGGTTTAACAAAAGTTAAACTTTTCTCCCTTTTGGTTCGGTTTTTTAGGTTTTTTCCGGCAGCAGTTTGCACATTGTTCCATATTTGTTTAAAATATTCCGTAAATCGTTGATTATTTTCCGCCGCCCTTGCCATCCTTCCGATAGTCCCTGGGGGACATGCCGGTGTTCTTCTTGAACAGATAGCTGAAGTAGTGGGGATCGTTGTAGCCCACGGCATAGGCCACGTCGCTGGTGCGCATGGATGTGGTGGCGAGCAGCTCCCTGGCCCGGGCGATGCGCGTGGCGGTGAGATACTCGGTGAAGGTCACGCCCATCTCCTGGGAGAACACGGTGCAGAAGTGGTTGTTGGAGAGCGCAACGTATGAGGCCACATCGTGCAGGGTGACGTTGGAATCGGCGTAGTGCTCCGCGATGAAGGACTTCGCCTTGCGGATCACGCCGCCGTAGCGCGCGGAGCCCTGGGAATCCCGGTAGAGGATGGCCCGGCGCAGCATGTCGCGGCACATGGGCAGCACCTCGTCCACGCTGAGCATGCCGTTCTGTACCCGAAAGGCCTCGGGGATGACCTCGCGCGGCTCGCCCTGGCTGTCCAGGATGATGCGCGATGCGGCCAGCATCATCTCCACGAAGAAGTAATTCGCCATCATCACCGACTGCGCCGCGGCGTCGCCCAGGCCCTGCACATAGCGCTCCAGGATGCCGTCCACGTCCGCAGTGGTGGCGTACTTCAGCTGCTCCGCCACCGGCGCGGCGTCCAGATCCGGCAGATCAAACTCCGGCTCCCGGGAGATGTCCTGCGCGCCCATGATGCGCCGGGGATCATTCTCCGCCTTGCCGGCCTTGAGCTTCTCCATGATCTCGCGCGCGTCGCTCAGCGATGCGGGGATGTCCGTAAGTTTCTCCACGTCCGCGCCGATGGCCACCAGCAGCTTGACGCCGGCGCTGCGCTCCACATCGTAGCGCGCCGCCTGGGCCAGTCCGTAGGCGCGCTCCTCCAGATCGGTGGGATTGTCCCCCAGCACCAGGATCGAAAAGCCGCCGTAGCCCCGGCACAGGTGCGCCGCGCCGCCGCTGCCGTCGGTCAGGCGCTCCAGCACGCTCTGGGCGCTGAACATGTCCTCCTCGGACTCCGGCTCGGGCGAGGGCTGCAGCAGCATCACCAGGTAGTGATTCGCCAGCAGGTTCATCTGCATGGATCGGGCGCTCTTGAGGATGCGCTCGCCGTTTGCGCCGCCGTAGAGCTCGGTCAGCAGCTTCTCCTTCAGGAAGCGGCTGGAGGAGGCCATCTGCTCCCGATAGGCCTTCAGGCTGGCCTGCTGGCGCTTGTCCTCCTGAATGCGCAGGGCGATGCGCTCCAGCACCGATCTCAGCTCCTGACCGCTCACCGGCTTGAGCAGGTACTCCTTCACGCCCAGCGAGATGGCCTCACGGGCGTAGGCGAAGTCGTCGTAGCCGGAGAGGATCACGATGTAGATCCAGGGCATGCTGCGGCTGACCTGGCGACAGAGCTCCAGGCCGTCCATGAAGGGCATGCGGATGTCGGTGATCAGGATGTCCGGCTTCACATCCTGCAGCATGGACAGCGCGATCTCCCCGTCCGGCGCCTCGCCCGCCAGCACGAAGTCCGTGTCCTCCCAGGGGAAGTTGGAGCGAATGCCCTCGCGCACGACGATTTCATCATCCACCAGAAACACCTTGTACATGCCCTGCACCTCTTTTTATGATATTTACGCTCCGCTAGGCCGGGGGCAGCAGGCGCACCGGCAGCTTCAGCGTCACCGACGTGCCCTCTCCCGGCCGGCTCTCGATCCACACGCCCTGGGGCTGGTTGTAGTAGAGCTGGATGCGCTTGTTGACGTTGAACAGGCCGTAGCCCGCGCTCTCGGCGCCGCTGCCGGAGAGTCCCTCGCGCACCTGAGCGAGGCGCTCCGGCGTCATGCCCGCGCCGTTGTCCGCAACCTCCAGAATCAGCCAGCTGTCCTCCATGCGCCCGGTGACCCGCACCAGGCCCCGGCCGCGGCGGTGCTTCACGCCGTGGTAGATGGCGTTCTCCACCAGCGGCTGCATCAGCAGCTTGAGCACCTGACAGCTGCCCAGCTCCTCGGGAATGTCGATCTGATAGTCCAGAATGTCCCGGTAGCGGATCTTCTGGATGGTCAGGTAGCCGGTGAGGTGCTTGATCTCCTCGGAGAGGGGGATCCAGTCCTTGCCCTGGCTCAGGGAGATGCGGAAGAAGTCCGACAGCGCCCGGGTGATGTGAATGACCTCGCGGCTCTGACCGGCCTCGGCCAGCCACACGATGGCGTCCAGCGTGTTGTAGAGGAAGTGGGGATTGATCTGCGCCTGCAAGGCGCGCAGCTCGCTCTTTTTGAGATTCTCCTGCTCCCGGCGGTTCTCGTCGATCAGATCCTGCAGGCGACCCGCCATGGTGTTCAGGCTCTGGGTCAGCTCGTGCAGCTCCGTCACCGGCGTCTCCGGCGCGCGCGCCTGCAGATCGCCGCCCGCCAGCGAGGCCGCGAACTTCTCCAGGCGTGCGATGGGCGTGCGAATGGCATTCGTCAGCGACTGCTGGGCCAGCATGGAGAACAGCACCGTGATGCCCAGCAGCGCCAGCAGCACCACCAGCACCACGTTCAGCGTGGCCTGCAGCTGGTCGCTGGCCTGCGCCGCCGCGCTGATCTCGCCGTCGGCATACTCCGCCAGCATGTCCGCCACCAGAGAGGACACGTTGCGCACCTCCTCCAGCAGCGCCTCGCTCTCGGCGATGGGCTGCTCGGTGCGGATCAATTCGCCCATGCGGTCGATGTAATTGACCAGCGTGCCCATCGTGCGCCGTGCGACGATCAGCTCCTTCAGGTTCTGCGGATCCGCCGATCGGGTCAGCGCGTCGATGCCGTCGTTCACCTGCCGGATCATCTCGTACTGCTCGCCGCCGTCGAAGCTCTTGTGCCCGGCGACCACGTACCACATCTCGTCGGCGATCTGGGTCTGCACCAGCGGCTTCAGCGAGGACACCTGCTCCACCTGCCGGATGACGCCGTGATAGGTCTGGGCGTAGTGCATCATCATGCCCAGGCTCACCAGCGCGGGCACGATCAGCAGGCCCATGAGGATCAGGAAGGAGACGCGCAGGCGCTCGACGATGCTCTCGCCCAGGTGCAGGCGGGTCATCGCCCGCTCCAACAACCCGCGCATGTCAGTATCCCCGCGGCGGAATTGAGTCCAGATCCGCATCGTATTCGGTGAACACCTGCTCCTCGGAGTAGGTGCAGCGCGGAATCTCCTCGCCCGCCGCCAGCTTCTGCGCCAGCTCCATCACCATGTCCCCGATCTGCGGCTTGCACTCGATCACGCAGTTGATCTTTCCCTCCTTCAGCAGGTCAATGGCCGCCTGCTCGCCGTCCACGGTGATGATGATCACGTCCTCGCCCGGCTTCAGCCCGGCCTCCTCCAGGGCTGCGATGGCGCCCAGGGTCATGGCGTCGTTGTGGGAATAGAGCACGTCGATGCGCTCATACTTCTCCAGCAGCACCTTCATGCACTCCTTGCCCTTCGGGCGCAGGAAATCGCCGGACATGCTGTCGATCAGGTGCAGGTTCTGCTGGCCTGCGATGGCGTCCCGGAAGCCCTCGGCGCGCTGCAGCATGGGCGTGGAATCCAGGGTTCCGGAGAGTTCCACGATGTTCAGCTCGCCCAGATTCTCCCGCCGCGCCTTCTCGATCAGAAATTCCCCGGCGTGCAGGCCCTCCGTATAGAAGTCCGAACCGATGAAGCCCGCATAGAGGCTCTCGTCCCCGGTCTCCACCATGCGGTCGGTGGTCAGCACGGGGATGCCCGCGTCCTTCGCCTCCTGCAGCACGTTGTCCCAGCCGGTCTCCACGATGGGCGAGAAGGCGATCACGTCCACCTGATAGGCGATGAACGAGCGGATCGCCTTGATCTGCCGGTCCTGCTTCTGCTCGGCGTTCTCGTACATCAGCGAAACGCCGGCGCGCTCCGCCGCCTCCTTGATGGACTCGCTGTTGGCCAGCCGCCAGGCGCTCTCCCAGCCCAGCTGGGAGAAGCCCAGCAGGATGGACTGATCCTGTGCCGCCTCCTCCGATGCATCCTCCGTCGGGCGCCGCGCTCCGCAGCCCGTCAGCAGCATGCAGAGCGCCAGCACCGCCGCCATGCCCCTTCGCTTCATGACCCGCACCACCTACGCATGAGATTTGGTATTCTGAACCATTTCTTCGCAAGAATTTCCCATTTTTTAATTATACCATACAAATTTCCCTTTTGCAAAGACCCCCGCCGCAATCCCGGGCCGGGCGCGCAAAAAATCCCGACCCATCCGGGCCGGGATTCATGTATGACGCTACGCCGTCTCGCGCAGCACGCGCTTTTCCGCCCACCTGCCGCTGCGGAAGCGCAGGGAGAAGATCACCGCGCGCACCGTCCAGTCGGCGAACATGCCGATCCACACGCCGATGGGGCCGAAGTGGAATACGCGGATCAGCACCACCGCCACCACCACGCGGCACAGCCACATGGTGCAGGTGGCCGTCATCATGGAGAAGCGCACGTCGCCCGCGGCGCGCATGCCGTATGCGGGAATGAAGGACAGCGTCCACACCAGCGGCTTGTACACGCAGATGATGCGGGTCATCCACACCGCCATGTCGGCGGCCTCCTTCTCCATGCCGCCCACCACCGTGACCGGGCGCACCACCAGTGCGATCAGCGCGCACAGCGCCATCACCGCCACCTCGCCGTAGAGGGTCAGCCGCTTGATGTTCCTGCGGGCCTCCTCCACGCGGCCGGCGCCCATGCACTGGCCCACGATGGTCATCATGCCCAGGCCGATGCCGATGGGCGCGTCGCTGTTGACCTGCTCCAGCATGTTGGTCATGGCCTGCGCGGCGATGGCCGTGGTGCCCAGGGTGGACACCGAGGACTGGATCACCAGCTTGCCGAACTGGAACATGCCGTTTTCGATGCCGGTGGGAATGCCCACGGCCAGGATGTTCAGGATCCGGGGGAACTTCGGCCGGATCTTCAGATAGTCGCGGATGACGATGGTCTGCTTCGGCTGGCGCAAAAAGCTCAGCACAGCCACCGCGCTGAGCACGCGGGAGGTGAGCGTGGCCAGCGCCGCGCCCACCACGCCCAGGCGGAAGCCGAAGATCAGCACGGCGTTGCCCGCGATGTTGATCAGGTTGCACACCATGGAGATCATCATCGGCAGCCGGGAGTTGCCGTCCACGCGGAACAGCGCCGCGCCGGCGTTGTACAGCGCGATGAAGGGGTAGGAGATCGCCGTGATCAGCAGGTACGCCTTGGCGTTCTCCATGACCTGCGGCTCCACCCTGCCGAAGATCAGCCGCAGCAGCGGAGCGCGCAGCAGCGTGCACACCAGCATCACCGCCGTCGCGATGACAAACACCGTCAGCAGCAGCTGGCGGCCCGTCTCCACGGCCTCGTCCCTGTCCCTGCGGCCCAGATACTGGGCGCAGATGATCGTGCCGCCGGTGGCCATGGCGGCAAAGACATTGATCAGAAGAATGTTGATGGAGTCCACCAGCGACACCGCGGAGATCGCTGCGGAGCCGGCGTTGGACACCATCATCGTATCGGCGGTACCCATCAGCGAATTGAGCACCTGCTCGATCATCAGCGGAATCAGGAGACTCCAGATCTGCCTCTTCGTAAACAGCGGCGCACCCGCTTTCCGGGCCTGGACCGCATTCGGGGATTTGTTCGTTTCCAAGGGTCTGTACCTCAATCGGTTCTGGTTGTATGCGGAAAATCAACAACATTATAGTCCCGCACTTCAACCGATAACACCGCGTCCGGGTTAAACCTTGGCGCAACAGCGCTCTCCTTTCCCATCTTCATGGCAAGGGGCCGCACAGCGTTGCTGTGCGGCCCCTGTCTGATGGATGTTCGCCTGCGCCCCTTACAGTCTCGCGAGCGCAGCCTGCAGGCGCTTCATGGTCTCGTCCCTGCCCAGCAGGTAGGCGATTTCGAACGCGCCGCCGGGGGTGGACATCTGTCCCGAAATGGCGATGCGCATCGGCCAGAGCACCTGACCGTTCTTCATGCCCAGGCCCGGGATGGCGCCCATCACCGTGTCGTGCAGATTGGCCTCCGTCCACTCGCCCACGCCCTCCAGCACCGGAATCAGCGCCGTCAGCGCGGTCTTTGCGCTCTCCAGCGTGCTCTTCTGCTTCTTGTTGACGTAGAGATCATTGGAAAACTCCGGAATCTCCGCCAGGAAGCGCACCATGTCGGGCAGCTGGGAGAACACCTCCGTGCGGTTCTGCAAAAGCTCCCCAAGGCGCTTGAAGTCGAACTTCGCCGGATCCAGCACCTTTTCCAGCCAGGGAGTCGCGTGCACAAGGTACTCCTCCGGGCTCAGCTTGCGGATGTACTCGGCGTTGAACCAGCGCATCTTCTCCGCGCTGAAGAAGCTCGGGCTCTTGCTCAGGCCCTCCAGGTCAAAGACCTCCTCCAGCTCCTTGAGGGTGTAGAACTCGCGCTCGCCGCGCGGGCTCCAGCCCAGCAGCACCAGATAGTTGACGATGGCCTCGCTGAGATAGCCCTCGCTGAGCAGGTCCTCGAAGGAGGGATCGCCCTGGCTCTTGCTCATCTTGCGCTTGACGATGGCCTTGACCGGATTGCCGTTCTCGTCCAGCACCAGGTTGCCGTTCTCGTCGGTCTCCATCAGGTACTCGCCGGTCTTTTTGTTCTTCGACGTGCCCTCCACCATCACCGGCGTCAGGTGCACGTAGGTGGGCGGCGTCCAGCCGAAGGCCTCGTAGAGCAGGTTGTACTTCGGCGCAGAGGACAGGTACTCGTTGCCGCGCATCACGTGGGTGATGCCCATCAGGTGGTCGTCGATGACGTTGGCGAAGTTGTAGGTGGGCAGGCCGTCGGCCTTGATCAGCACGTTGTCGTCCAGCGTGCTGCAGTCCACCTCGACCCGGCCGTAGATCACGTCGTCAAAGCCCGCCTTGCCCTCGGTGGGGATGTTCTGGCGGATGACGTAGGGTTCGCCCGCGTCCAGCTTCGCCTGAACCTCCTCCTTCGTCAGGTGCAGACAGTGCTTGTCGTACTTGAAGGTCTCGCCCTTTGCTTCGGCCTCGGCACGGGCCTCCTCCAGGCGCTCCTTCGTGCAGAAGCAGTAGTAGGCGTGGCCGGATTCCACCAGCTGCTTCGCATAGGGCAGGTAGGTGTCCTTGCGCTCCGACTGCACGTACGGGCCGCAGGGGCCGCCCACGTCCGGACCCTCGTCGTGGGTCAGACCCGCGATCTTCAGCGAGTTGTAGATCACCTCCACGGCGTCCTTGACCTCGCGCTTCTGATCCGTGTCCTCGATGCGCAGGATGAACTTGCCGCCCGTGCGGCGGGCATAAAGATAGGTATAGAGCGCGGTGCGCAGGTTGCCCAGGTGCATGTAGCCCGTCGGACTCGGCGCAAAGCGGGTGCGTACCTCCATGGTTGAAAAACTCCTCTCTCAGGGGTTACGGGGGGTTACGTCAGGGGCGCTGCCCCTGAAACCCCGCCAGGGGAAATGATTTCCCCTGGACCCCTCAGTATGGCGCGCAATGCGCGCCAGAAAAATATTCAAATAAACAATGATTCCAACTTTCGATGCTGCATCGCACCGTATTTTTTATTTTTTCAAGCGCGCATTGCGCGCTTATGTGAGGATTCTTAAGGGCATCATGCCCTTAAGCGGGGGTTATAGGGGGCAGCGCCCCCTAACCGTCTCCCCCTTGGTCACTCCACGGTGTCGAAGGCGAAGACCGTGGTGTAGTCGTACTTCTCGCCGGCGTAGAGCACGGAATCGGGGAAGTTGGGATGGTTGATGGAATCAGGGGCGTACTGGGTCTCCAGGCAGAAGCCCTCGAAGCGGCCGTACTTGCGTCCGCAGGAGCCCTCGTTGATGCTGTCGAGGCAGCAGCCCGCGTAGAACTGCATGGCAGGCATGTCGGTGAACACGTTCATCACGCGGCCGCTGACGGGCGCGTTGACCTCGCAGGCGAAGCGCAGGCCGGCCTCAGGATCGTTGATGTTGAAGTTGTGATCCACGCCGTGGCCCGCGCGCAGCTGGTCGTTCTCCTCGGTCTGCGCGACCACATCGCCCAGGCGGGTGGCGTTGCGGAAGTCGAAGGGCGTGCCGGTGACGTCGCGCTGTTCGCCGGTGGGGATCAGCTCGCTGTCGCCCACGGTGAAGGTGTCGGCATTGATCTCGAAGGTATGATCCAGCACCGTGCCGCTGCCCTCGCCCTCCAGATTGAAGTAGGAGTGGTTGGTCAGGTTGCAGAGGGTGTCCTTGTCGGAGACGGCCTCGTAGCGGATGATCAGCTCGTTCTCATCGGTCCAGGTGTAGGTGACCATGACCTTCAGCGTACCCGGATAGCCCTCCTCGCCGTCGGGGGAGACGAGCTTCAGGATCAGGCTGTCCTCGCAGATGCCCTCCACGGGGGTCGCGTCCCAGAACTTGCGGTTGAAGCCCAGGTTGCCGCCGTGCAGGTGGTTCTTGCCGCCTTCGTTCTTCGCCAGGTGCAGCTCCTGACCCTCGACGGTGCACTCGCCCTTTGCGATGCGGTTGCCCACGCGGCCGATCAGCGCGCCGATGTAGCCGCAGCAGGGCTCGTAGCCGTTTACGTCCTTGTAGCCCAGCAGCACGTTGCCCAGTTCGCCGTTCTTGTCCGGCACGTTGATGGCGCGCAGGATGCCGCCGTAGTTGGTGATCTCCACGGAAGCGCCGGCCACGTTCTTGAGAATGTACAGATCCGCCTCGCGGCCGTCGGGAAGCCGGCCGAAGCTGGTCTTGATGATGCTCATGGAAAAACCTCCTAATAATCGTTCTTATCCGAATACCATGATACAACCATTTTCCCACAATTTCAAGTCCCGGCCGGCAAAAAGGGCGATTCTTGACTTTGCCGCGCCGTCCGTATATAATATCAGTGAAATTATAGGAGGTTTGACCATGTTCAAATACAAGACCCGCGGGACCTGTTCCCAGATGATTCTGATCGACGCAGACGAGGACACCATCAAGCACGTGGAATTCGTGGGCGGCTGCCACGGCAACACCCAGGGAATCTCCATTCTGGTGGAGGGCATGAAGATTGACGATGTGATCGCCAAGTGCAAGGGCATCCAGTGCCGCGCAGGCACGTCCTGCCCGGATCAGCTGGCCACGGCCCTGGAGCAGCTCAAGGCCCAGCGAAAGGAAGCCTGAGATTCATGAAGGAACGCAACTCCGATACCCACGGCTCGGCCTACACCCCCAACATGGACACGCCGGAGCGAAGCCGCCGCAGCAATCGTGCGCTGGGGGGCCTTCTGCTGACCCTGCTTCTGCCGCCGGTGGGCATCGTCTATCTGTGGCGCAAGGGCGTGTTCCGCACCCGCGGCCGCATGCTGCTCACCGGCATTGCCACCCTGGAGATGGCGGTGCTGCTGGCGTGCTTTCTTCCCACCGCGCAGCTGCCCCTGTCCACGCCGGTGGCGAGCCTCCCCGTGGCCGTGACGGTCGCCCCGGATGACGGCATCGTCACCGCCCTGTCCAACATCGACCAGCTGCTGGCCGACGAGCAGGCCGCCCAGGCGGCGCTGGAGGCCACGCCGGAGCCGGAGCTCACCGACGAGGAAGCCGCGGCCCAGCATGCCGCCGAGCAGGAGGCCATCCTGAACACCATCGTGTACTCGGTGTACTCCAACGCCAAGTATTACCATGCAAGCGAGGTCTGCGGCACCCAGTCCAACCGCCGGGCGCTGACCGTGCGCGAGGCCATGAACGAGGGCATGGGCGCCTGCAAGAACTGCAATCCGCCGGTGTATACGGGCTGAGATGCGCGCAGCGCGGCCGGATTTTGACAGGAATTGTCCAAGGAAAGTCACAATAAAATTCTTGACGTATAAATAGAACCATTCTATCATGTAAAGTAGAATGGTTCTATGTGTTTCTATGCCCGTTCGCATTGAAATCCAAACGCTGGAACGAAAGAGGAGGACATCGCATGTTTTGCTCGAAGTGCGGGAAAACCATCCGGCCGGACGATCAAATCTGCCCGAGCTGCCAAGCGCCCATCGGCGACAACCGCTTCGGAGGAATCCCGTATACCTCTGCCCAGTTTACAATTGCTCCCGGTCAGACGAGCTTTGAGCCGCTGAACGGCTATACGCGCACCACCTACACCAGCATGGACGACGCGACCCAGGAGGATGGCGCCCCCGACAGCCGCACCACCTACCGCCCGGTCTATGAGGGCGGCTCCATGCCCGAGAACGTGCGCAGGGACGTGCGCGCCGCCATGGCGCCCGAGCCGGAAGAGGAGGAGGCAGCGCCCGAACCCGATCCCGAACCTGAGGAGCGCCCCGCCGCCCCCGAAGGCCCGGCCTTCGCCGCTGAGGAGCCCATCTTCCAGGCCACCCAGGACGCCCTGGACGCGCTGGACGAGGAGCTCAAGCCCGACGAGGCCATCGACCTCTCCCAGTTCCGCAGCCGCCCGATTCAGTCCGCCGGCCGTGCGGGCATCTCCCGGGATGTGAGCGAGTACATCCGCAAGCTGGAGGACGACCAGTCCCGCAAGGGCGGCCGCCATCGCCGCGGCGCAGCGCCCGTGTATGACGATTATCAGGATCGCACCGCCGAGGCCCCGGAATACGACGACCTCGCCGACGAACAGCAGCCCTTTGACGACGGCTACGACGGCGGCGAGCAGGAGGGACCCTTCGAGGATTACGAGGATCAGGACTACGAGGATTACCGCCGCCCCGCCCGCTTCGGCATCATGCAGATTGTCAAGGTGCTCATTGCGCTGGTGGTGGTTGCCGGCGTGGTGTTCGGCGCCGTCAAGTGGATCGGCTACATCCGCGGCAATTCCAGCTCCGCACCCATCGAGGGCGTGACCGAGAGCTTCTATGAGGAGGGCATCGCCCTGATCAAGAGCCACGTGGAGGACAGCTACATCAGCGAGCGCATCGGCCAGTTCAAGAGCGACGGCACCCTGGCCATGGCCAGCGCCCTGGATCAGGACCAGGCCGCCATCGACGCCCTGATGCCCGCCGAGCCCGCCGCCAACGACAGCACCTTCCTCTCGGCCCTGACCACCATCCAGGGCAACATTTACAGCGCCCTGCTGATGGACACCGTCAACATCAACGACACCAGCGCCGACGCCGCGGCCAAGTCCCAGGCGAACTGGCAGATCGTCAGCAACTCCATCGCGCAGCTGGAGAGCGCAAAGTCCGCCGCCGAGCTGACCGCCATCATCAACAGCCAGAAGGTCACGGTGCAGAGCGAGACGCCCGCGCCCACCCAGACGCCGGTGGCCTACACCACCCTGCAGAAGGGCGACAAGAGCGATGCGGTGTTGAAGCTGCAGGAGCGCCTGTATCAGCTGGGCTATCTGAACAGCGACCGCGACGGCTCCTTCGGCGGCAAGACCCAGACCGCCGTCAAGGCGTTCCAGGAGCGCGCCGGCATCGAAGCCAGCGGCATCGCCGACAGCAACACCCAGACGCTGCTCTTCTCCGACAGCGCGCCCTACGCCGCCGGCGTGGCCTCGCCCACTCCTGCGGTCGCGGCAACCCCCGAACCCGAGGTGATCCAGCCCATCGAGGCAATCGAGGCCAATCCCGTGAGCGGCGACGCCGCGGCGGCCACCGATGCGCCCGCAGAGGACGCTGTGGCACAGTAAGTGCGCCATCGATCCTCCAGGCTGCAATCCGAACCAATTCTGCGGGCGCACCATCGCGTGCGCCCGCATGTGCTTCAACGAAGGAAATCGCTGACGGGCGCAGCCGTCGCGCGTGCCGGCGTCATTTTCAATGCCGCCGGCATTCTTTTTGGATATGGTCCGGAGCCGCACAGCCCCGGCCATGAAAGGAGGTTCGATCCATGTCCAGGCCCATCGTCGCACTGATCTACGACTTTGACAAGACCCTCTCCCCCAAGGACATGCAGGAATACACCTTCCTGCCGGGCATCAACGTGGAGCCCAGCGCGTTCTGGGGCGCGTGTCAGGAGTTCACCCAGAAAAACCAGATGGACGGCGTGCTGACCTACCTCTATCTGATGCAGCACATGGCCCGGGGCAGCATGCGCCTGACCCGCGACGCGCTGCACGAGCTGGGCAAGGGCGTGGAGTTCTTCCCCGGCGTGGAGGACTGGTTCGGCCGCATCCGGGAGATCGGCAAAAGCCTGGATGTGGACGTGGAGCACTACATCATCTCCTCCGGCCAGACCGAGATCATCGAGGGCAGCCGCATCGGCCACGAGTTCAAGGCCATCTTCGCCGCGTCCTTCTACTACGACGAATCCGGCCTTCCGGTGTGGCCCTGCTCGGCCGTCAACTACACCTCCAAGACCCAGTACCTGTTCCGCATCAACAAGGGCATCCTGGACGTGACCAACGACCGGGATCTGAACGCCTTCACCCCGGAGTACAAGCGCCGCATCCCCTTCTCCAACATGATCTACATCGCCGACGGCCTGACCGACGTGCCCTGCATGAAGATGACCAAGCAGAAGGGCGGCTTCGCCATCGC
>SFET01000077.1 GCA_004557125.1 Clostridiales bacterium
TGGGCGCGGAGCCGCTGGGACATCACCCGGTACAGCTACGACTACGGGTACGGCCACCGTGTGCTTACCGAAGCCGGTGAGGAGGAGTTCGAGCGCCGCATCACCGAGAGGATCCAAATCGAGCACCGCCGCTTCCTGAAAGCACAGCGCAACCCCGCCTGACGATGGCCTCCGGCACAGGCCGAAACCGGGGAAACCCGGTCGCGGGAGCCACAGTTCCCAAATCAAGAAGGAGGTACACACACATGAGGACACGCTACGAAATCGAGGTCACCCGCCTGAAGGACGGACGGCTGTACCTGCGGGCTTTCGACGAGTACTGGGACGGGGTCAAGACCGCGAGCCTTGACACAGCTACCAAATCGCCGACGCTCAAGGGCGACGCCGCGCTGATCGCCGCTCTGAAGCCGGTCGAAAGCCAGCTCGCACAGCTCAAGCCCGGCTGCTGGTACGCCCTGCGGATGCCCAAGGCGGCCTTCCCCTTCGGGAAAGCGACCGGGCTTGAGCGCATCCCCGGCAGACACATGCTTTACAAGAAGCTCTGAAATCAAGGAGGTACACATCATGGAAGCACAGGTCACCATCACCCTGACACAGGAGGAGGTTTCCCTCCTGCACACCGCGCTGTGCGACTACCGCGGGAAGATCGGAAATCTGGCGGCACAGATCGCCAGCGCAGGCCTTGACAGCACAGAAGCCGACGAGCTTTGGAATCGGCTGGGGAGCCTTTCGGGGCGGCTGGCCGCACAGATTAGCGACTGACGCACAGCTCCCAAATCGAGAAGGAGGTACACAACATGCCCGGCACCACGTACATCATCCGCTTCACCCACCGCACACCCAGCTCCGGAATCCCCTACGAGGAGCAGGAGCACATCGGCTTGGCACAGGCTTGGGAAGCCTTCAGTCTGTTCGCCGAGCCGGACAGCGCCGACCTGTACGCCGAAATCGAGCTGGTCGAGCACAGCTGGGAAGACGACACAGAGCGAAGCCTTGCACGGCTCACGCTCGGTGAGCGGTACAGCTTCTGAATCAAGGCGGCGGCAGGTGGATATGGACAAATCCATCTGCCGGAACCTTGGTGCATCGGTCGGGTTGCTATCCCGGCGCGAAAGAGTGATGAATACCCTGCCCGCAGGGCTTTGAAATCAAGAGGAGGTTGACCACGATGAAGCACATGAGCTTTGAAACCCTGATGGATGTCCTCGACTGGTTCGACGACAGCCTGTACGACTACGTGCATCACATCTTGCTGTCCAAGCTCGACGGCGAGGAGCGCATCAGGAGGGCGATGCCGCTCCTGCAGAGACACGCCGAGGAGCTGATCGCCATCCACAGGGACACGGAGTGCGCGTACCCCGAAGAGCCGGTCAGCCTCTCCGCTTGAACCAACCGCTTCGAAATCAAGAACCACAGATTCCCGACAAAACACATTGGAGGTACAACAGTATGTGCATCATTTGCGTATCCCCGGCGAGAACTCGCCAGCCCAGCATCTCCCAAATCAAGACCATGTTCCTGAACAACCCGCACGGCGCGGGATACATGTTCGCCCGCGAAGGCCGCGTCCACATCCACAAGGGCTTCATGGACATCGACTCCTTCCTGAGCGCCGTCAAGGCGGAGCACTTCACCGCAAAGGACAGCGTGGTCTACCACTTCCGCATCAGCACACAGGCGGGCGTGAACCCGGAAATGACGCATCCGTTCCCGCTCTCAAATCGCCTGCCCCACATGAAGGCGCTCGACGTGGAATGCCCGTGCGGCGTCGCACACAACGGAATCATTCGGTTGACCAGCGACCCGAGCCAGCACGAGTACAGCGACACGGCCCTGTTCATCACACGCTACATGGCGCGGATGGTGCATGGACTGGACGACCTCAAGGACGCACAGCTCCTGAATCGGATTGAGCGACTGGCTGGATCGAAGCTGGCCATCATGGACGGCTCCGGGTACATCGCCACCATCGGGCACTTCATCAACGAGCGCGGGCTGCTGTTCAGCAACGACAGCTATCAGGAACTGCGCTGGAGGTACAGGGCATGAGCACCAAGCACGAGGATTGCCGCTCCGCACGGGGCGGTTTTTCTCGTTGTTGGGGCTTTCAAATCGTCCGCGCTGTTTGCCCCACACGCTGTCTGCATGCGCCGGTTGGGGAAACCCTCGCAGCTCCTGAATCCGGGGCAACGTGGGCCAAACGTGCGCGCGACGCGGGCAAGCGGGCCGTGCCCGCACCCTCTTCCGAACGGCTTTTCACGGATCAAGCCGCCCGGTGCTCACTGCCCGCGACGAAACGCAAATCCCTGTTG
>SFET01000014.1 GCA_004557125.1 Clostridiales bacterium
CAAGCAGGTCGCAGGCACGCTGTCCGGCGGCGAGCAGCAGATGCTGGCCATGGGCCGCGCGCTGATGAGCAAGCCCAAGCTGCTGATGCTGGACGAGCCCTCCATGGGCCTGGCCCCGATCCTGGTGGAGCAGATCTTCGACATCATCAAGGAGCTCAACGACGCCGGCACCACGATTCTGCTGGTGGAGCAGAACGCCCGCATGGCGCTGTCCATCGCCCACCGCGCCTACGTGCTGGAGACCGGAACGATCTCCATGTCCGGCGATGCGCACGAGCTGGCCGAGGACGACCGCGTCCGCAAGGCCTATCTGGGCGAAGCCTGAAAATGTGCATATGAAAGGGAGCTGTCCTCCGTTTGGAGGGCAGCTCCCTTGTTGTTCAGGAGAGGGTTGCGCCTGCGCGCCGCACAGCGGGCGCGGCACAGATGGCTTATTTGACGACGATGAGCTCGTACTTCCGGGAACCCAGGCCGATCTTTTCGCCATGCTCCAGGCAGCTCTGCCACTCGGATTCCGGCTTGTTGTTGGTGAAGTGGTCGCAGAAATCGTGGAAGTCGCTCTTCTTCATGTTGTCGGAGAGCTGGCTGTTGGGCAGGGGCGCGGCCTTCTGGCAGAGGTCGGCGCAGGCCTGATCCAGTGCGATGGGATCGAAGGAGGCCAGCATGCCGATGTCCGGCAGGATGGGCGCGTCGTTCTCGGAGTGGCAGTCGCAGTTCGGGGACACGTCCACGATCAGGGAGACGTGGAAGCTCGGGCGGCCGTCCACCACGGCCTTGGCGTACTCCACCATGCGGCAGTTCAGGTCGCGGGGTGCGTTGTTGTTCACGAAGTGGATGGCGTCGAAGTTGCAGGCGCCCAGGCAGCGGCCGCAGCCCACGCAGTTGTCGGTATTGACGCGCATCTTCTTCGCCTCGGCGTCGAACTCCAGGCCGCCGTTGGCGCACTCGCGCTGGCAGCGACGGCAACCGCGGCACAGGGGTGCGCTGATGGTGGGCTTGCCGCTGCTGTGCTGATCCTTCTTGCCCGCGCGGGAGCCGCAGCCCATGCCGATGTTCTTGATGGCGCCGCCGAAGCCGGTCATCTCGTGGCCCTTGAAGTGGGTCAGGCTGATGAACACGTCCGCATCCATGATGGCGCGGCCGATGTAGGCCTCCTTGACGTATTCGCCGCCCTGCACCGGCACCGCCACGTCGTCCGTGCCCTTCAGGCCGTCGCCGATGAGGATCGGGCAGCCCACGGTCAGCGGCGTGAAGCCGTTCTCCCAGGCGCACTCCAGGTGCTCCAGCGCATTCTTGCGGCTGCCGGGATACATGGTGTTGCAGTCGGTCAGGAAGGGCTGACCGCCCAGCTCCTTCACCACGTCCGCCACCGCGCGGGCATAGTTCGGGCGCAAGAAGCTCAGGTTGCCCAGCTCGCCGAAGTGCATCTTGATGGCCACGAACTTGCCGTCCATGTCAATCTGGCCGATCCCGGCCTTCTCCATCAGCTTCTTCAGCTTGCCCACCAGTCCGCTGCTGCCCACTGCGACGCGAAAATCCGAAAAATAAACCTTAGAATTCTCCATTTTTCTCCTCCAAAATGAAATATGTATAAGACAGGTATGATACCATTATATTCTTTTTGTCCCGTCCGCGCAAGCCTTTCCCCTTCGATCCCTCCCTCGCCGCCTGTTAAAGCTTTGAAATCTTCTGCCCCACGCGATTGACAGTTGTCCATGGGCGTGGTATTATAATCATGTTTTTCATATCTGTATTATGGGTAATATGAGGGCTGAGGGAGAGAAGTATGGCCAATATCGTGGTTGGAATGTCGGGCGGCGTGGATTCCTCGGTGGCCGCGCTGCTTTTGAAGCGCGCCGGGCACGAGGTCACCGGCGTGTTCATGAACAACTGGGAGGAGAAGGACGAGTGCGGCGTGTGCACCTCGGAGCCGGACTGGGCGGACGTGCGGCGGGTGTGCTACGCCATCGGCATCCGCTGTTACAGCGTGAACTTCGCCCGGGAGTACCGGGAGCGGGTGTTTACGCACTTTCTGGAGGAGTATCGCAGGGGCCGTACGCCGAATCCGGACGTGCTGTGCAACCGTGAGATCAAGTTCGGCGTGTTTCTGGAGCTTGCGGAGAAGCTGGGCGCGGACAGGCTGGCCACGGGCCACTTCGCGCAGCTGGACGAATCCGAGGGTGAATACCGACTGCTGCGGGCAAGGGACGAGAACAAGGATCAGACCTACTTTCTGTACATGCTGAACCAGCGCGCGCTCTCGAAGGCGATGTTCCCGGTGGGGAACCTGACCAAGGCGGAGATTCGCCAGATCGCTCGGGACGCAGGCCTGCCGGTGAGCGAGAAGAAGGACTCCACCGGGGTGTGCTTCATCGGCGAGCGCAACTTCAAGCAGTTCCTCTCCGGCTATCTGCCGGCACAGCCCGGGGACATCGTGACGGTGGACGGCAGGGTCGTGGGCCGGCACGACGGGCTGATGTACTACACGCCGGGCCAGCGCCGGGGCCTGGGCATCGGCGGCAGCGGGGACGGCCGGCGCTGGTTCGTGGTGGAGAAGGATCTGAAGCACAACCTTCTGGTCGTGGATCAGGGCGAGGATTCGCCGCTGCTGTTCAGCGACACCGCCGTTGGCAGCGAGTGTACCTGGCTGGCGGGGCATCCGCCGGTGGAGGAGGGCGTGCCGCTGCGCTGTCAGGTGCGGCTGCGCCACCGGCAGCCCCTGCAGGACTGCACCATCACCCTGAAAAACGGCAGTGTGCGCATGGCCTTCGACGTGCCCCAGCGCGCGGTGACGGCGGGACAGTCCGCGGTGTTCTATGACGGCGAGGTCTGCCTGGGCGGCGCGATTGTGGATTCGGCGGCAAAAAACAACACAAAGGAGCATGCATACGATGCAGGACAAGCGGACGATTGAGGAAAAATACCGGGCGCTGCAGGATTACCTGCGCGAACTGGGCAGCGTGGCGGTGGCCTTCTCCGGCGGCGTGGACTCCACCTTTCTGCTGAAGGTGGCCCACGACGTGCTGGGGGCGCGCGCCATCGCCGTGACGGCCTCCTCCTGCTCCTTCCCGGAGCGGGAGCTGAAGGAGGCGCAGACCTTCTGCCGGGAGAACGGCATTGAGCACGTGGTGTGCAAATCGGAGGAGCTGGACATCGAGGGCTTCCGCACGAATCCCACGAACCGCTGCTACCTCTGCAAGCGCGAGCTGTTTGAGAAGATCTGGGCCATCGCCCGGGAGCGCGGCATCTCTGCGGTGGCGGAGGGCTCCAACCTGGACGACAACGACGATTACCGGCCCGGCCTCATTGCAGTGAAGGAGCTGGGCGTGAAGAGTCCGCTGCGTGTGGCGGGGCTTAACAAGGCGGACATCCGCGCGCTCTCGAGGGAGCTGGGCCTGCCCACCTGGAACAAGCAGTCCTTCGCCTGCCTGTCGTCGCGCTTCGTGTACGGCGAGACCATCAGCGAGGAGAAGCTGCACATGGTGGACGCGGCGGAGCAGTACCTGCTGGATCTGGGCTTTCATCAGCTGCGGGTGCGCATCCACGGCGACGTGGCCCGCATCGAGCTGCTTCCGGCAGAGTTCGGCAGGTTCATGGAGGAAACTACCCGCCTGAAGATGTACAAGCGCCTGAAGGAGCTGGGCTTTCACTACGTCACGCTGGATCTGCTCGGCTACCGCACGGGCAGCATGAACGAGGTGCTGCCAAAGCCTGCGCCGGAGGGAACCGATCCGGCCTGAGCGCACATAGCATACTTTGACAGAGGAGGTGTCTGCATGGATTGGACGTTCGTTCAAAAATTCACGCCGATGTACGTGAAGGCGGCGGGATTGACGCTACGCATTGCGGCGCTGGGCATTGTGCTTTCGATGGTGGTGGGTCTGCTGTGTTGCATCGTGCAGCGCTTTCGCGTGCCTGTGCTGCGGCGCATCGTCGCGGTCTACATTGAGCTGGCCCGAAACACGCCGCTGCTGGTGCAGCTGTTCTTTCTGTACTTCGGACTTCCGAAGGTGGGGATCAAGCTGGACTCGGAGCACTGTGCGATCATCGGCCTCAGCTTTCTGGGCGGAGCCTACATGGCGGAGGCGCTGCGCAGCGGTCTGGATGCGGTGGAGTTCTCCCAGCGGGAGGCCGGCGCCTGCATCGGACTCACAAATCTGCAGAATCTGCGCTACGTGATCCTGCCCCAGGCCCTCGCCACGGCCATCCCGGCGCTGTGCGCCAACGTGATCTTCCTGATCAAGGAGACCAGCGTGTTCAGCGCTGTGGCGCTGGCGGATCTGATGTACGTGGCCAAGGATCTGATCGGCATGTACTACCGCACGGACGAGGCGCTGATGATGCTGGTGGCGGCGTATCTGGTGCTGCTGCTGCCGGTGTCGCTGCTGTTTTCCTGGATTGAAAGGAGGCTGCGCTATGCAGGATTTGGTGATACGCGTACTGTTTAAGGGCAAGAACCTGCTGCGCCTGCTGGGCGGTCTGGGCGTGACGCTGGAGCTCTCGGCGGCGTCCATCGCGCTCTCCATCGTTCTGGGACTTATGCTGGGCATGGTGATGACGCTGAAGAACCCGCTGATCCGGCTGCTGTGCCGCATCCATCTGGAGATCATCCGCATCGTGCCCCAGCTGGTGCTGCTGTTTCTGTGCTACTTTGGCCTGGCGAAGGCCTTCGACATCCAGATTTCCGGAGAGACTGCGGCGGTGCTGGTGTTCACCTACTGGGGTGCGGGCGAGATGGGCGATCTGGTGCGCGGCGCGCTGACCTCCATCCCCCGGCATCAGATCGAGAGCGGACAGGCGCTGGGGCTTACGAAGCTGCAGATCTACCGCCACATCCTGATCCCCCAGACGCTGCGACGGCTGATCCCCCAGTCCATCAACCTGGCCACCCGTATGATCAAGACCACATCGCTGGTGATGCTCATCGGCGTGATCGAGGTGCTGAAGGTGGGCCAGCAGATCATCGACGCCTCGCGCTACGATTCGCCCGGCGCGGCGATCTGGATCTACGCGGTGATCTTCTTTCTGTACTTTTTCATCTGCTGGCCCATCTCCCTCCTGGCGCGCAAGCTGGAGGCGAGGTGGCAGAATCAGGAGGGATAGGCTATGGCGGAAAAGCTGTTGGAGCTGCGCAATCTCACCAAGCGCTTTGATCTGGCGCAGATTTTGAACGGAATCTCCTTTGACGTGGCCCAGGGCGAGGTCGTGGTGGTCGTCGGGCCCTCCGGCTGCGGCAAGAGCACGCTGCTGCGCTGCATCAACGGCCTGGAGCGCATCGATTCCGGCGAAATCCTGCTGCGCGGCGAGGTCATCAGCGGTCAGAAGAAGAATTTGCACCGCATTCGCCAGCGCATCGGCATGGTGTTTCAGAGCTACGATCTCTTCCCCCACATGAATGTGATGGAAAACCTGCTGCTGGGCCCCACGAAGGCGCTGGGGCGCTCCCGGGACGCAGTGATTCCCGAGGCGGAGGCTGCGCTGAAGCGCGTGGGACTGCTGGAAAAGCGCGACGCCCTGCCCCGCCAGCTCTCCGGCGGTCAGAAGCAGCGCGTGGCCATCGTGCGGGCGCTGTTGATGCACCCCGAGATGCTGCTGCTGGACGAGATCACCGCCGCGCTGGACCCCGAGATGGTGCGCGAGGTGCTGGGCGTGGTGCTGGACCTCGCCCGCGACGGCATGACCATGCTCATCGTCACCCACGAGATGCGCTTCGCCGAGGCCGCCGCCGATCGCGTGATCTTTCTGGAGGGCGGCAGCATTGTGGAGGAGGGCGCGCCCCGGGAGTTCTTCCACAATCCCCGCACCGAGCGCGCACGACAGTTCCTGGAATCCTTCGACTACGAGGAAAAGTAAGGACTTTGTAAATTCTTGCCATTTCCCCTTGACGAAAGCGGTGGAAAGGCTTATAATCACATCAATCCGATAGGAAATACGGATTAAAGGAGGGAAGAACCATGAAGCGTATGATGTGCATGTGTTGTTGTCTTCGGCGTTCATCTCTCCGAAGTTGTTTTGTCGTGCGCGTTGCATGACGGAATACCCTCCAAGGCGGGATGAGCGCAGGACTCATCCCGTTTTTTGTGCACGAAACGGCGGAACAGATCCGGAAAGGGTGTGGTCGCGGCATGAAATACCGCAATCCGATGCGGGCGACCGACGAATGTCGGCGCTGCGAATGAAGAAATGAATTCAGACATAGATTGACAACCGGCCCCAAAAACTTCGGGCATCGAATGAAAGTGAGGAAATCAAAATGAAGCGTTTTGCAAAGATCATCGCACTGGCCCTGGCATTGGCACTGGCACTGACGACCGTGGCGCTGGCGGACTCCACCGCGCGCACGCTGGATGAGATCAGGGAGGGCGGCTCGATTGTGATCGGCGTATTCTCCGACAAGAAGCCCTTCGGCTACGTGGACGAGAACGGCGAATACCAGGGCTACGACGTCTACCTGGCCCGCCGCCTGGCGGAGGATCTGGGCGTGGAGCTGGAGCTGGTCTCCGTGGACGCCCCGAACCGCGTGGAGTACCTGCAGTCCGCGAAGGTGGACGTCATCCTGGCGAACTTCACCGTGACCGCCGAGCGCGCCGAGGTCGTTGATTTCGCGCTGCCCTACATGAAGGTGGCCCTGGGCGTGGTCTCCCCCGACGATGCGCTGATCACCGACGTGGCGCAGCTGCGCGGCAAGACCCTGATCGTCAGCAAGGGCACCACCGCCGAGACCTACTTCACCGAGAATGAGCCCGAGGTGGAGCTGCTGAAGTTCGACACCTACACCGAGGCCTACAACGCCCTGCTGGACGGCCGCGGCGACGCGCTCTCCACCGACAACACCGAGGTGCTGGCCTGGGCGCTGGAGAATCCGGGCTTCAGCGTGGGCGTGGACACCCTGGGCAGCCTGGACGCCATTGCGCCCGCCGTGCAGAAGGGCAACGAGAGCCTGCTGAACTGGATCAATGAGGAGATCGTGGCGCTGGGCGCGGAGAACTTCTTCCACGCCGACTACGATGCGACCCTGAAGGACGTCTACGGCGAGGCCGCCAACGCCGACAACCTGGTGGTCGAGGGCGGCGTGATCGAGTAAGCAACCCACGGCATGACAAAGCGTCGCTTCCCAACGGAAGCGGCGCTTTTACGTCTCACATCCACCACCTGCCCGCAGTGTAGAACGGCGCAAGCAGCCCTCCCAGAAACGGCGCGAGCAGGTACAGCTCTCCATAGATCCGGCGCTCCGGCAGCAGATACCGCGCGGGTGCAGCCGCGATGGCCGCCACCGACCGGATGCGCAGCCCGGCCACGAACGCGCCGAATTGCTTGTCGATGGTATACATGGCCTCATCCGGGTCAATCTGAGGGAAATTGTAGCACATCTGCGCCCCGGATGGCAACCGATGGGCGGTAGAACTGGCTGGAATCGCCCGTCGAATGGCGGTGGAGGGATGATTTCACTCCGGGAATCTGTTCAGGCTGTCCTTTCCTATTATATTCCGGAAATCCTGCCGATGGCGGACGCGCCGCTTCAGGCCGCGATCAATCCCACGGCCAGCCCTGCGACGCCGCAGAGGCACATCACGAGTATGGGGTTCCATTTGAACCTGCGCAGCGCAAGGAAGGCCAGGACAAACAGCACGGCGCCGGTCCGGTTGACGCTTTCCAGCGCCATCGCGCCGCCGCTAAAGAGCACCTGCAGCAGGATCGACAGCCCCGCCGAGGCGATCAGCGCCACCACCGCCGGGCGCAGGCTGGAAAGCACGCTCTGCAATGTGTCCAGCGTACGGTAGCGGCCGTAGATCAGCGCCAGCAGCGACACCAGGATCAGCGCGGGGAAGATGCAGCCCAGCGTCGCCACAATCGCGCCGCCGATGCCGGCGATGCGGATGCCCACGAAGGTGGCGGAATTGACCGCGATCGGGCCGGGCGTCATCTCCGCAATGGTGATCAGATCGGTGAATTCCTGCATTGTGATCCAGCCGTGCTGCTGCACCACCTGACTCTGGATCAGCGGCATCGCGGCATAGCCGCCGCCGATGGAGAACAGGCCCACCTGCAGGAAGCTGAGGAACAGTTCCAGGTAGATCATTTCGCGCCTCCCTCCCTTCGCCGCAGCCAAAGCGCGCGCGCCACGCCGATGAGCGCCGCCGCCAGGATGATCAGAACCACGTTGGTTTTGAAGAAGAAGGTGGCCAGAAAGGCCGCGATCATCACCAGAATTTGCAGGGGCGAGCGCTCCCGTGCGACCTTGCTGCCCAGGCTGAACACCACGTCCAATACCACGGCGGCCACGCCGGCCTGCATGCCCTTCAGCACCAAAGCGACGTAGCGGTTGGAAGCGAACGCGGCGTAGAAGGCGGAGATCACGGAGAGGATCAGAAGCGGCGGCAGAATGGTGCCCAGCACCGCCACCAGCATCCCGGCAAAGCCCGCGACCCGCCAGCCGACCAGGATCGCCGCATTGACCGCAATCGCGCCGGGGGAGGACTGGGCCAGCGCGGTCAGATCCAGCATCTCCTGCTCCTCCAGCCAGTGCAGTTCATCCACAAACTTGCGCTTCATCAGCGTAACGATAACGAAGCCTCCGCCAAAGGTGAACGCGCTGATGTACAGCATGCTCACAAACAGCTTCAACAGGGTTTTTCCGCCGGCCTTCTTCATCCAAACACTCTCCCTTCGGCATCCGCCGGGCGCACAACGTCTCTCAGAACATCATAGCATCTGTGCCCGGAAATTTCAACAGAGAAGCCGGTTTTCGGATCCTTTCATTCCGCTTTCTGAATGCAGACCTGTCAGAATGACGCAGATAACGTTTTCTACTTCTTTGAATCGCAACCTTGGATTGTGCGATATAGGGCGGCGATCTGGCTTTGTTTTGTACATTCCGTCGTTTTTGAAAAAAGAATTGACAAATATACCGATAAAGTATAAAATAGACGTATATTACGTGTTGAGTGAAAGCAAACGTGATTTTTGCCCGGTTGCAGCGCGGATGGAGGCGTTCCATCCGCGCTGCACAGAACGAGGGAAGCTGAAAGGGAGGAAGGGAATTGAATGGCAGAGAATAAGCTTTCGAACGAAGTCATTCTGACGATGGAAGGGATTGACAAATCCTTCCCGGGCGTGCACGCGCTGGATCACGTCAATCTGGAAGTTCGCAAGGGCGAAGTGCATGCGCTGATGGGCGAGAACGGCGCCGGCAAGTCCACGCTGATGAAGGTGCTCACGGGCATCTACACCAAGGATTCTGGAACCATCACCTATGAAGGCAAGGAAGTCGAATTCCATGGTCCCAAGGAGGCTCAGGAGGCGGGCATCGTCATCGTTCACCAGGAGCTGAACATGATGAACCACCTGACTGTTGCGCAGAACATCTTCATCGGCCGCGAATTCATGAAGGGCGGCATCATTGATGATGCCAAGATGAACGCCGAGTCCAAGAAGCTCTTCGATCAGTTGGGCATCAATATCGATCCCACGGAAAAGATGGGCAATCTGACGGTCGGTAAGCAGCAGATGTGCGAGATCGCCAAGGCCATTTCCCACAAGGCCAAGGTCATCATCTTTGACGAGCCCTCCGCGGCGCTGACGGAGGCGGAGATCGAGGAACTGTTCAAGATCATCCGCGACCTGCGCGATCAGCAGCTGGGCATCATTTACATCTCGCACCGCATGGACGAGATCAAGGTCATCACTGACCGCGTCACCGTCATGCGCGACGGCGGCTATGTCGGCACGCTGATCACCAAGGACTGCACCAAGGACGACATCATCAACATGATGGTCGGCCGCGTGATTTACGAGGATCCCAAGACCAAGAGCATGGTGGCGCCGGATGCACCCGTTGTGCTGAAGGTGGAACACCTCAACGCGGGCAAGATGGTGCAGGACGTCAGCTTTGAACTGCACAAGGGCGAAATCCTCGGCTTCTCCGGCCTGATGGGCGCGGGACGCACCGAGACGGCGCGCGCGCTGTTCGGCGCGGATCCCAAGGAGAGCGGCGATATCTACGTCAACGGCAAGAAGGTGGACATCAGGAGCCCCAAGGATGCGGTTGCGCTGGGCATCGGCTATCTGTCCGAGGACAGAAAGCGCTACGGCATCGTCGTGGACAAGAGCGTCGCCGAGAACTCCACCATGGCGCACCTGAAGAACTTCGTCAAGGGCCTCTTCATCGACAAGAGGAAGGAAGAGGATGCCACCCAGGATTACATCAAGCGCCTGAACACCAAGACGCCGAGCACCGATCAGCTCGTTGTCAACCTGTCCGGCGGCAACCAGCAGAAGGTCGTTCTGGCCAAGTGGCTGGTCAAGGACTGCGATATTCTGATCTTTGACGAGCCGACCCGCGGCATCGACGTCGGTGCGAAGAGCGAGATCTATCATCTGATGAACGAACTGGTCGCACAGGGCAAGTCCATCATCATGATCTCCTCCGAAATGACGGAGATTCTGCGCATGAGCGACCGCATCGTGGTCATGTGCGAGGGCAAGAAGACCGCTGAGATCGACATTGCCGACGCAACCCAGGAAAGCATTATGCACGCCGCGACGCTGCGCTGACAGGAGGGTAATTATGGAAAAATTCAAGAATTTACCAATTGTCAAGAAATTGGGATTCAACCGCATCGTGCTGGTTGTAATCATGGTTTTATTGTACTTCCTGTTCTCCGGAATCAGCGGCCGCATGCTGGACATGGGCAACGTGCTCAACACGGTTGACTTCATGGGCTTCCTGGCGCTGGGCGTGACCTTCGTCATCGCCACCGGCGGCATCGACTTCTCCATTGGCCCGGTGATGTTCTGCTCGGGCCTGGTTGGTGGACAGCTTCTGGTGGTGCACGGCTGGCCTCTGTGGACGGCCCTGATCGTCACCATCCTCGTCGGCCTGGTGTTCGGCGTTGCCAACGGCATCATGGTCGCCTACATGAAGCTCCCCTCGTTCATCTCCTCCATGGCCTCCATGCGCATCGCCAAGGGCATCGGTCTGCTGGCGACCAACTCCGCCGGCGTCAGCTGGCCCTCCAGCGGCGCTGAGAACGACTGGTACCGCAATCTGGTCACCTGCAACGGCGTGCCGGTCGGCCTGATCATCCTGCTCGTCACGGCGATCGTCTGCTCCATCGTTCTGAACAAGACCCGCATCGGCCGTTATATCCTCTGCATCGGCTCCAACCGCGAGGCGGTGCGCCTCTCCGGCGTGGACACCCGCAAGTGGGAAGCACTGGCCTATGTGTTCTGCGGCCTGCTGGCCGGCGTCGCCGCCATCATGTATGCGGGCGCCATCACCAAGTTCGCGGCCGGCCAGGGCGACGTTTTCAACAACAACGCCATTGCGGCCTGCGTCATGGGCGGCACGTCCATGGCGGGCGGTACTGCCTCCATTGCCGGTAGCTTGATCGGTATCTTCATCATCTCGATGCTGCGCGTCGGCATCACCGCGATCAAGTTCAGCCCCGACTGGCAGTACATCATCACCGGCGTCATCGTGGCGCTGTGCGTATTCGCGGACATTCGCAGCCGTGCACGCAAAAAGTAACAACTAGAGGAACAGGAGGACAGAATATGCAAACATTAAATAAGAGCGGGCGAACCCGCAAGTTTGATCTTCAGCGAATCGTTGTTCTGGCTGTTGCGATCGTGCTGGCTGCAGTTTTCAGCATTGCAAGTAAGGAGTTCCGTCAGTATACGACCATCGTCACCCTGCTTGACTCCTTCTACTACTTCGCCTTCATGTCCATCGGCGTCACCTTCTGCCTGATCTCCGGCGGCAACGACCTGTCCGTCGGTACCGGCATGGTGTGCTACGCCATGATCGCCGGCATGCTGGTCAAGGACTTCGGTTGCCCGGTGTGGGTCGGCATGATCGTCGCCCTGGTGCTGGGTCTGATCTTTGGCGCACTGAACGGCGTGATGGTTTCCATTATGAACCTGCCCGCCTTCATTGCAACGCTGTGCACCATGCTGATTACCCGCGGTCTCAGCTCGGTCGCCTGCGGCGGCGCCTCCATTTCCTGGCCTGCGCGCGCGTCGGAGGGCGGCTGGTTCCGCAACATCTTCAAGTACATGATGCCCAATGCGCTCGGGAAAAAGACGCCCATTCCCACCGGCCTGATTGTCGTGCTGATTGCCGTCATCCTCATGTCCATCATCCTGAACAAGACCCGCGTGGGCCGCTACATCATCGCCATCGGCTCCAACAAGGAGGCCGCGCGCCTCTCCGGCGTGAACGTGGTGAAGTACCAGATGTTCGCCTACATCATCTCGGGCCTGTTCGCCGGCATCGCGGGCATCGCTTTCGCGGCCAGCAACGCCTCCTCCATCACAGCCTCGTCCGGTCTGGGACTTGAGCTGGACGCCATCGGCGGCGCGATCATCGGCGGTACGTCCATGACCGGCGGCTCCGGCAGCATCATCGGCTCGATGATCGGCGTGCTGATTCTGGCGCTTTTGAAGAACGGCCTGCCGAAGATCGGCCTCACCGGCGACTGGCAGCACGTCATCACCGGCATCATCCTGATCGCCGCCATCTGGTTCGACGTGATCAAGAACCGCAAGAAGGCGTAAGGCAAACGGCAGGAATTATTGCGGCAATTGTTAAAAATGGTTGACGTTGTGTGGTTTTAAGCGTATAATGTTAACTGCACCGAAATGATGATTACCGCGAAAAGCGGTAAACATAAAACACTTTTCAAGGAGGAACTTTCTATGAAGAAGATCCTGGCTCTCGTTCTCGCAATGCTGATGGTCGTCGGCATGTCCTCTGCTCTGGCAGCGGGCGAGCACATCGAAATCGTTTCCAAGGGCTTCCAGCATGAGTATTGGCAGGCCGTCAAGAAGGGCGCCGAAGCCAAGGCTGAAGAACTGGGCGTGACCGTTAACTTCGTTGGCCCCGCTTCCGAGTCCGAGTATGCTGAGCAGCTGGAGCAGCTGAAGGCTGCCATCGACGCCGCTCCGTCCGCCATCGGCCTGGCCGCTCTGTCCACCGAGACCTGCCTGGACGCCATCGCTGACGCGCAGGCCAAGAACATCCCGATCATCGGCTTCGACTCCGGCGTTCCGGGCGCTCCCGAAGGCGCGATCCTGGCCAATGCTGCCACCGACAACTATGCTGCCGGCGCCATGGCCGCTGAGAAGGTCTACGAAGCCATCGCTGGCCGCATCGAGGCTGCCGAAGGCACCGTCCGCATCGGCGTGTCCGCTCAGGACAACGTTTCCGAGTCCGTGACCCTGCGCGGCCTGGGCTTCATCGACAAGATGGCCGAGCTGTGCGGCTCCGTCAAGCTGGAAGGCGACACCTTCTACTGCGAGCATGCCACCTGCACCTCCGACGATGCCGCGAAGGTCATCATCGAGACCCTGGTGCCCGCTCAGGTTACCTCTGAGCTGTCCCTGATCGACTGCAACACCCTGCTGTCCAAGGAAGACACCATCGCCATCTACGGCTCCAACCAGCACTCTGCTGAGGCCATCATCTCCGCCAACGAGAACCTGCAGGTTTGCGGCACCGGCGAGACCGACGTCATCGCTGCTGGCTTCGACTCCGGCGCTGTGATCAAGGCCGCTGTTGCGGACGGCGTGATGCTGGGCGCGATCACCCAGGCTCCCTTCGCGATGGGCGCTGCCGTCGTCGAGCTGTGCGTTGCTGCTGCCAACGGCGAGACCGTTGCTGACGTCGACACCGGCTGCCAGTGGTACACTGCTGAGAACATGAACGACGAGGATATCGCCGTCAACCTGTACAACTAATTTCTGAGGAAAGAGTTTACAGATTGAGTGCGGAGCAATCCGCACAGCGCGGTTGACTGCGTAAATGTTCAAACGGCTGCGCGTTAAGCGCAGCCGTTTTTCTGTACGGCGCGTCGCATGAAAAAACAATCCACACAAAGGAGCTGCTTATCATGGTTGATCCGAATCTGGTTCCCAAGGTACGTCTGTCGGATGGCGCGCTCGTCCCCGCCGTCGGCATCGGCACGTTTGCTTCCGATAACTACACGGCCGATGTGGTGAGCGCCGCGGTTGAAGGCGCGATTCGCTCCGGCTATCGCTTCATTGATTGCGCCAGCGTATATGGAAATGAGGCGGAGATCGGCAAGGTCTTTACAAAGCTGTTCGAAGAGGGCGTGCTTGCGCGCGATGAGATGTTCATCACGTCCAAGGTCTGGAACGACATGCACGGCAAGGGGGATGTGCTCGTCTCCTGCGCCACCACGCTGCGCGACCTGGGCCTGGATTGCCTGGACATCTACTTCCTCCACTGGCCCTTCCCGAATTTCCATGCGCCGGGCTGCGACGGCGACAGCCGCAACCCCAATTCCAAGCCCTTTACGGTCGAGCGCTTCATGGCGACCTGGCGTCAGATGGAGCGCCTGGTGGACATGGGCCTGGTCAAGCGCATCGGCATGTCCAACATGACCATACCGAAGCTCGAGGCGGTGCTGCCGCTGTGCAGAATTCAGCCCGCCATGATCGAAATGGAGCTTCATCCATCCTTCCAGCAGCAGGCGCTCTACGACTATTGCATGGAGCGCGGCATCCAGGTCATCGGCTTCTGCCCGCTAGGCTCCCCCAAGCGGCCGGAGCGCGACCGCACGCCGGAGGATGTGGCGGATATGGAAATGCCCGAACTTGTGAGCATCGCCCAGGCGCACGGCATTCATCCCGCGGCCGTCTGCCTGAAATGGGCGGTACAGCGGGGTGAGGTGGTCATTCCCTTCTCCGTGCGCGAGAAGAACTACGTCTCCAACCTGGCCTGCGTGACCAGCGATCCGCTGACCGACGCGGAGATGCAGGTGATGTCCACGCTGGACCGCAACTGCCGCCTGGTCAAGGGACAGGTGTTCCTCTGGCCCGGTGCGACCCATTGGGAGGATCTCTGGGACCTGG
Source organism: Clostridiales bacterium (assembly GCA_004557125.1). GTDB lineage: Bacteria > Bacillota > Clostridia > Christensenellales > Aristaeellaceae > SFTH01. The sequence continues at coordinate 14,878 of SFET01000014.1, forward strand.
ACGGAACCATCACGAAATAATGTGCCGCCGTCGGTCAATTGAAGGAGAATTCAAAATGGCAATTTACGATCATCCGATCTTTTTCCGCAGGAACAGGGTGTTTCGCGTCTATCTGGGCGGCAAGCTGTTCCACGACTTCATGGGCGATGCCCCCGAGGACGGCTTCTATCCAGAGGAGTGGATCGCCTCGTCGGTGCGCGCCATCAATCCCGGCCACACCGATCCCCTGGAGGGCATCTCCATCTGCGAGGAGAACGGCATGCCCTTCAGTGAGCTGCTCTCCACCTACAAGCAGGAGTGCCTGGGCGAGCGCGAGGATCTGGGCGTGCTGGTCAAGTTCCTGGACAGCGCCATCCGCCTGCCCATGCAGGTGCATCCCACCCGCGCGGATTCCCGCCGCCTGTTTGACAGTCCCTACGGCAAGGCGGAGTCCTGGCTGATCCTGGCCACCCGCCCCGACGCCTGCCTCTACTTCGGCTTCTCCCGCGAGGTCAGCCGCGAGGAATTTGAGCGCGCGGTGGACGCGTCCGAGAACGACAAGGAGTGCATGACCGCCTTCGTCAACCGCATCCCGGTGCAGACGGGCGACGTGTTCTTCGTGCCCGCCGGCGTGATTCACGCCATCGGTGCGGGATGCCTGCTGCTGGAGGCCCAGGAGCCCACCGATTTCACCATTCAGCCGGAGCACTGGTGCGGCGACTATCACCTGAATGACACCGAGATGTACCTCGGCCTGAACCGCGAGGACGCGAACTCCTGCTTCGACTTCAGCCTCTACGGCGAGGAAGTGGTGCGCATGGGCCGCAAGACGCCGCGCGTGCTGCGCGAGGAGGGCGGCGTGAAGCTGGAGGAGCTGATCGGCCCCGAGGACACCCCCTGCTTCAGCATGGATCGCATCACGCTGGAAAACGGCAGCTGCACGCTTGAGAAGGCCGCCTGCATCTACATCGCTGTGGAGGGCGAGGGCGAGGTGCGCTGCGGCGACTTTGCGCGGGCCATGAAGCGCGGCGACTACTTCTTCCTGCCCCAGGCGGCGGGCAAGTGCGAGGTCGCCGGAAATCTGCAGCTGGTGTGCTGCAAGGGCGGCGAATGATCCGCCGAACAGAAAAACCATAAGGAGGCTCCCATGAGAGTCAGTCCCAATCTCGATTTGCAAACGCTGGAAGCGGCGCTCAATGATTTTTCCAAGGCGCGGGTCGCCATGATCGGCGACCTCTGCTTGGATCTGTACATCTTCGGGGACATGCGCCTGAGCGAGCTGTCCCGCGAGACGCCCCACTTCCCGATCCCCGTGGTCTCGGAGCGCTACAATCCTGGCGGCGCCGGCAATGTGGCCAACAACATTGCGGCGCTGAAGCCGGCATCGTTCACAGCCATCGGCCTGGTGGGCGACGACTGGCGCGGCGATCTGCTGCTGCGCGCGCTGCGGGATAACGGCGTGGACGACGCGAACGTCATCCGCAGCAATGAAGTCACCACCAACACCTACGTCAAGGTCATCCGCCGGGGCATCTCGGACGTGGCCTACGAGGACCCGCGCATCGACTTCGAGAACCGCAAGCCGCTGAGCGACGCGCTGGCGGACAGGCTCATTTCGGCGCTGGATCGCGCGGAGTTTGACGTACTGGTGGTCAGCGACCAGATGAAGTACGGCTGCATCACGCCCCGCATCCGCGAGCACATCAGCCGCATCGCCGAGTCGGGCAAGATCGTGCTGGTGGACAGCCGCGACCACGCGGCGGACTACCGCAAGGTCATCGTCAAGCCCAACGAGGTGGAGGCCGCGCGCGCCTTCGGCGATCTGGACGATGCAGACGCGCCGCAGCTGGATCCCAACGACGCCCAGTCCATCCACGACTTTGCGCAGCGCATCATCGGCAAGATTGTCGCGCGCAACGGCGAACGCGCCGTCATCACGCTGGGCAGTCAGGGCTGCATGGTGTACGACGGCGAGGAAATCCACTGCCCGGCGCACCCGACCAAGCCCCCGGTGGACATCGTTGGCGCGGGCGACACCTTCATCTCCGCCATGGGCACGGCCCTCGCGGCGGGACACGATCTGGAGACGGCCGCACGCATCGCTTGCCTTGCCTCGGCAGTGACCGTGCGCAAGATCGGCACCACCGGCACCGCCACCCGGGAGGAGATCCTGGCCGTGGCGGCGGAATGACGATGGAAATGCATCTGTGCAAGCAATTCTACGTTCAATAAAGGAGGAAAGCATATGAATCCGAAGATGTTGGGCGCAATTCTGCCCGGCAACAGCACCGTTCAGCTGAAGGAATTCGACGTACCGAAGCCGGGTCACGGCCAGGTGCTGGTCAAGACGAAGGCCTCCACGATCTGCGGATCGGACATCCGCTGCATCTACCGCGCGCACGTCGGCAAGGGCCCCGAGGGCTATCAGCCCGGCATGGTCGCCGGTCACGAGCCCTGCGGCATCATCGTCGAGGAGGGCGAGGGCCTCAAGCGCTTCAAGAAGGGCGACCGCGTCATCGTTTACCACATCTCCGGCTGTGGCGTGTGCTACGACTGCCGCCGCGGCTACTACATCTCCTGCAAGAGCCCGCTGCGCGCGGCCTACGGCTGGCAGCGCAACGGCGGCATGGCCCCCTACATGCTCTGCGATGAGAAGGATCTGATCGCCCTGCCCGACGAGCTGAGCTACGAGGACGGCGCGCAGGTCGCCTGCGGCTTCGGCACCTGCTACGAGGCGCTGATGAAGATCGGCATCTCCGGCAACGACCGCGTGCTGGTCACCGGCCTGGGCCCGGTGGGTCTGGCCACGCTGATGCTGGCCAAGGCCATGGGCTGCGACAAGACCATCGGCTGCGACGTGAACGAGGAGCGCATGCAGCTGGCGAAGGATCTGGGCCTGGCGGACTACGTGTTCAACTCCATGAACCCTGAGGAATGCCAGGAGAACATCATGAAGATCACCGGCGGTTACGGCTGTGAGCGCGCCATCGACTGCTCCGCCAACAACGCCGCCCGCGCCATGGCGATCCGCTGCACCCGCGAGTGGGGCAAGATGGCCATGGTCGGCGAGGGCAACGACGTCACCTTCAACCCCTCCCCGGACATCATGCACGGTCAGAAGAGCATCTACGGCTCCTGGGTCACCTCGCTGTGGCGCATGGAGGAGCTGGTGGAGCACCTGGTGCGCTGGGGCATCCATCCCGACAAGCTCATCACCCACCGCTTCCCGCTGGAGCGCGCCGACGAGGCCTACGCCCTCATGGCCTCCGGCAAGTGCGGCAAGGTGTCCATCACCTACGACGACTGATCGACATAACAAAGGCGGCCATCGCAGTTCATGCGGTGGCCGCCTTTTCGTATGGAATTATTCGATCAGGCCGTGCTCGCGGTACATGGAGAGCATGCTCTGGTACATCAGCTTGTTGCCCATGAGCTGGCGGAAGGTTACGGTCTTGGTCTTGCCCTCCGCGCGGAGGGCGGCCATCTTTTGTTCGATGGATGCGTATTCCGCCTGAATCTCCTGAAGCATGCGCTCGAAGCGTTCCTCGCGTTCGGACATGGTTGTCGCCTCGATGCACCCGCTCACAGGCCCAGGAAGGCCAGCAGCGCGTCAAGCTCCGTGAAGTCGCCCACCAGCACGTCCGCACCGGCCTTGACCAGTCGCTCGCGCTTGACGTCGTTCACGCCGCGGCGCTTCTCCTCGTCCGTGGCCGTGCCCACCGTGCGCGCGCCGATGGATGCGCCCAGCGCGATCTCCACCTTGCCGTCGCCGAACACCGCCACGTCCGCGCCGGAGAGGCCCTCCTTTTCCACCAGATCCCGGAGCACCTTCTCCTTGGAACAGCTCTCCACGCCCAGCGGTGCGCCTGCGATGCGGTCGAAGTAGCCGTCCACGCCCAGCGCCGCCGCCTCGCGGTGCACGTCGGGGTCGTCGGTGCCGCTGGCCACGAAGATGCGCACGCCGCGCGCCCTCAGCGCCTTCAGGAAGGCCTCGCTGCCCGCGATCAGGTAGTTGTCCCGGTTCACTGCGCCGGATTCCAGGCGCTCCAGGCGGTCGTTCACCGTCTCCATCAGGCGGCGGTTGTACTCGGCCTTGTACCACCAGGGATCGTCGCTCATGCCGTCGCCGGGGCGCTCCTGCCGGACGCGCTGGGCCAGCCACTTCATCTGAAGGATGGTCTGGATGCCGGTGGATTCGTCGATGTACGCGTCCACCTCGGCCTCAAGCGCCGCGTCGTATGGCGCGCCGTGGCCGGAGATCATCTCCAGCATCAGCGGCCGCATCACCGTCTCCCAGCCGTAGCGCAGCGTGGAGATCGTGCCGTCAAAGTCGAACAGCGCCGCGCGAATGGGCGTTGCAAACTGTCTTTCGTGAAGCAATTCCATGTTGTCGAACCTCCGTCCGAATGATTTGCTGCAAGTATTGTATATCACAATCCATCCGAATGTCAACCGGAACGAACAAAATGCCGCGCTTCCGGTGGAAGTGCGGCATTTCTGGCGTCCCCGGCGCGATTCGAACGCGCGGCCTTCCGCTTAGGAGTACGGCGTACCATTTCGTAAATTGTTCATGTCATATCTTCCTGTATTGTTTCTTCTCAAATTGTGCTGCCTGGAGGCAGGTCAATTTGCACAAATTCCCCTGAAATATGCTGCCTTACAACAGCTTTTCAAATGTCGTATTAGCAAGGTATTAGCAGGAACCCCTTGTAACGAAGGGTTTTCGGGGGCCATTTCAAAATGCTGTTAGCACAGATGGAGGATAATCTTATGAGCACCAACACACCCAACGAAAAAGGAACGCCCCAAAGCAGAACATACACCGTGAGTGACATTGCATCCATTCTCGGTATCGGCCGCGCCTCCGCCTATAAACTCGCCAACTCCGGATTGTTCAAGGCAATCCGCATCGGCAACATGATCCGCATCTCCAGAAAGTCCTTTGAGGATTGGCTGAAGGCAGAGGGGCTGGACGACGAAGTGGAGTAGAGAATTGCAAGGGCTCCCCAGCACTAGCAATTAGCTAGGGGCCCTTTGTGTCGATGAAATATTGCTTACTTGGCCAGATGTATTCCACCACCTAGCCATTCGCCAGTTTCAATCCATATTTCATAATAAAATAGCCAGAGGGATGTCCAAGGGATTAAGGTTTCTGCCCAAGAATCTGTGTAGCTCCATTCGTTATATTTGGGGTAGTAAAGACACAAAGAGCCGTCAGAATACATATAAGTGGTGTCATATTGGGATGTATTTTCGGATTGCTGTTTCATTGGTTCCTGTACTCCAGCCTTATCACTCGCACATTCGGAAATCCCTGGAGTGTTCCGTGGCTGGAATTGTGCTTGATCGTAGGCGTGATTCTCGCGACCACGGCGCTGGCTGTGCGAGGCCCAGCAAGAAGATTACACGCTATGTCGATTGTAGAAAATATCAGTTCACAGTAAAACAAACGGAAAACTTAACACCATCATAAATCTGAAAGGCTGTCCCGCCAAAACTGGTAGGACAGCCTTTTTGATTTGCCTTACACATGAGTAAGCTGGAAGTCATTTAGAAGTAAGGTTGATTTTCTAAACTGAGAACAAATAAAAGTGTTTCTGCCGGACGACGGCAAATAAAAAAAGCCGTCGTACAGCAGCCCTTTGACACGCCCATATATCCAGCGGCGGCTTTGAGCAATCAAGGCCGCCGCTCTTATTTTGCCTGAAGGAGGGTGATACCAAGACCGGCGGCCCAGGGAAGGAGCCGCCATGATAGCAGCATTTAGGCAAAATCATATAGGCTTTACATTGTCAAAAAAAGCCTTTCTTTATCGCCGGGATGCTGTGGTCGTGAAGATGAACATACAATTCATGTAAATGCTTCTTATAATTCCTTGACGCCTGTCCGCAACTTGCGGGCGGGCGTTTTTTGTCGGTTTTTCTATTTTTCCGTCGGCTGCCGTTCTCCGCCCTTTCGCTTCGATCCGGCCATCAACCGCACGAAGCGAAAGGAGCAATCATGGAGAACAAAATTTTTTCTGATAAACACGGTTTAGGCCTGCCAAAAGCCCCCTTTAGCGAACGAGTAGTAGGCGAAAGGGGACAAAAAGACCTGCCTCCTGGCACGGAGGGAGGTGAGAAATTGAAACCTGACCGCCACTACGAGCACAAACAGCACGCCTTTGACAGCTATTGCAAGAAGGTGTTGAAATGCGAAGCGTACAACGGCTATCGAGAGATCAGCCGCCGCCAGAAGCGCGAAACACCGTTCAGCGAGTTGTCGGAGGAAGAATTGGCCCAGCTTGCGGTCTATGACCGCTATCCCTGGGAATACACCGCTTTTCCCGTGGGAGGCGATGTCATTCTAATCAAGGATGACCGGCTGGCCGAGGCGTTGAACGCGCTGCCTCCGGATAATCGGGACATCTTCCTGATGTACTGGTTCTTGGGAATGGCAGACCGTGAGATCGCTGAACATCTGCACATGGTTCGCCGGACGGTCAATGCCCGCAGGCAAAGTGCCTATCGGCTGCTGAAGGAGCTGATGGGAGGTGAAGCGGATGACTAAATCTGCAAACATGCGGGTGGCACTGCTCCCTTACCCTGTCATTGCCGCTGCGGTGGGAGGAAATCCCGACGCAATAGCAAGGGTAATCCGGCACTATTCCAGTTACATAGCCGCATTGTCTATGAGGACAAGCTATGATGCAAATGGCTTTCCCCACTTCCAGGTGGATGAAGATTTACGCAAGCGGCTGGAAACGAAACTCATCGTTTCTATACTGGGCTTTGATCTGAACTGATTCGGTACAAGCTGTATGAACCCCTTTCCATACAGCTTCCTACTCCTACCTTGACAAAGAAAGCCTTCGGGCAGCATAAGGCAGACGGATACGATCTGTCTGTGTGGAGCCGGTCGGCCGGTGCGCCATGACCCTGTTGCAAGTCCGCAGGACGGGACCCCTACCAAACAGGTGAGCGACAAAACCAGGCCGCAAAACAGGTGTGGCAGCCTGTGGGCGAGGATGCACAGACAGGATAATGAGACTCCCGCGTTGAACGCCCTCAAAGCATTGCGCGGCACACCCATCAGCATGGGCCGGGGTGAGATTCCCGTGGAGCTGCGGCCAGCAGCCATCCGTTTTTTTGCCTCTTTTATTTTCAGATAAATCTTCTGCTTTTCTGTTTACGGATAATTCGTAAACTTTCCATTAGCAGCAGACAAACCCGAAACGGCGCGGTACAATGAGGGTGGAAGTTATGAATGAACACCCTTTTGCGTGCCGTTTCTGACTGGAAAGGAGGCTGCTGTGTTAGAGCTTCAGAACGGTACGGAGAAAAGGCCTTTGGAGTGCCGCACCTATACGGTCAACGAGATTGCCCGGATATTAGGTGTCAGCCGGACACAGGCATACCGCCTTGTGCAGGAGGGCCTTTTCAAAAGCGTACGAATTGGTAACGCCATACGAATTTCCAAGCGGTCGTTCGACCACTGGCTGGAGTCACTTGACCTGTGACACAAGAAAGGAAGGTTCGTTATGGCATCCATTATCAAAAGAAAGAAAAACTATTCCATCGTCTACACCTATGTGGACGAGAACGGCGAGACCAAGCAGAAATGGGAAACCCGCACTTCCTACCAGGAGGCATTGAAGCGCAAGGCAGAGATTGAGAGTCAGAAAAGCTCCAACTCCTTCCTTCCGCCCACCAATCAGAATATTGCGGAGTTCCTGTCGGACTTCGTCTCCCTCTATGGCGAAAAGCGGTGGGGCGTGTCTATGTACGACAGCCAAAACTCGCTGATTGCCAACTACATCAACCCCATCATTGGGGATATGAAGGTGCAGGACATCACCACGCGGGTAGTGGATAAGTACATCCAGACTTTGCAGAAAACCCCTGCGGTGAACACCAGGACGCACCACGCCAAAACGGAGTTTGTCACCAACGCTACCATCGAGAAGATCATCAAACTTCTCCGCTGTGCCTTCAAGCAGGCGGTTCGGTGGGAGTTGGTTGCCAAGAACCCCTTTGACAATGTGGTGCTACCCAAAGTGGAATACAAGAAACGGGACATCTGGACCGCCGATATGATCCGCACCGCCCTGGACCAGTGTACGGACAGCAAGCTCTATGTAGCAATGAACCTGGCTTTTGCCTGTTCGCTGCGCATGGGTGAGATTCTGGGGCTGACCTGGAGCAATGTCCACATCTCCGATGAAGAAATCGCTGATGACAACGCCTATGTCTACATTGATAAGGAGCTGGCACGGGCCTCAAAGCGGGCCATTGAGATGCTGGGGCAAAAGGACATCTACCATGTGTTCACGCCTCTGTTTCCCAACACCAGCACCAGGATCATCCTGAAGAAGCCCAAGACCGATTCCAGCATCCGCAAGGTGTGGCTGCCCAAGACCCTGGCTTATATCCTGCGGGAATGGAAAACCGCGCAAGACGAGCTTCGGGCGCTGCTCCGTGACGAGTATCAAGACTACAATCTGGTTGTGGCGCTGGCCAATGGCCGCCCCTGTGAGGACCGTATCATCCTGAAGTCATTTGAGAAGCTGCGGGAGAAGGCAGGGTTGCCTAAAGTGGTCTTTCACTCCCTCCGCCATTCCAGCACCACCTATAAGCTGAAACTCAACCACGGCGACCTGAAGGCCACCCAGGGTGATACGGGCCATGCCCAGATCGACATGATCACCAGCGTGTATGCCCATATTCTGGACGAGGATCGCAAGATCAACGCCCAGAAGTTTGAGAGCGCCTTCTATGCCAATCCTGATCTGCGTTCGGTTCGTCCCCCGGAAGAACCAAAGGAATCGGCTCCCGCCACATTGGATTTGGAGGCCCTGGTGGAACAGCTTCGCAAGTCGCCGGAACTGGCCAACACACTGGCTGCATTGCTGGTGTCGGCCCCATCCGAAAAATAGGGCGGGAAAATCGTATTAGCAAATCGGCGTTTTTTATTAGCAAGGCCGAAAAAATAGTTCGAAGCCAATTAGCAGGCATACAGCGGAAAATGTATAAAATCGTTCCGACGGAGCGGCAAGAATGCTCCGAAGAAACGATAACAAAAAACCGCTGTAAACCATCAAAAAGCGGCTTACAACGGTCATTTTTGGCACCCCCGGCTGGGTTCGAACCAGTGGCCTGTCGCTTAGGAGGCGACCGCTCTATCCAACTGAGCTACGGGGGCTTATACAGAAAATATTCAATTTTGCAGGGCTCCAGGATTCGAACGATTCGATTTTTAGGAGGCGGACGCTCTATCCGGCTGAGCTACGGAGACAGACGCATGCGTCGGCATGCGCATCTATTATGCCACGAATGGGGCCGCTTGTCAAGTCGGGGATTGTTGCGTTTGAATGCACGCAGGTGGGAAAATCTGCCGGAATAACTGCATGCTCCGTTAAAGTTTCATAAGCCACAGAATCGCTATGGATGTAGGTGCAAAAAAGTGGTATAATAATATAGTAGAAAAAATATTTTGAACGCGCCGGACGGGCGCTTGGACAGAGGTTGAAATCATGCATAACGAAAATCATTATGACGAGAGCCAAATCCAGGTTCTGGAAGGCCTGGAAGCGGTTCGCCGCCGCCCGGGCATGTACATCGGCTCCACGGACGAGCGGGGACTTCACCATCTGGTATATGAAATTGTGGACAACGCCATCGACGAGGCGCTGGCCGGCTTCTGCGACCACATCGAGGTCACCCTGGAGAAGGACGGCAGCGTGACCGTGCAGGACAACGGCCGCGGCTTCCCCGTGGGCATCCATCCCAAGATGGGCCGCCCGGCGGTGGAGGTGTGCCTGACGGTGCTGCACGCGGGCGGCAAGTTTGGCGGCGGGGGATACAAGGTCTCCGGCGGCCTGCACGGCGTGGGCGCGTCCGTGGTCAACGCCCTCTCCAGCCACCTGCAGGTGAACGTCTATCAGGACGGCAAGGTCTACCAGCAGGAGTACGAGCGCGGCAAGATCCTCTACGACCTGAAGGTCGTGGGCGAGGCCGGCGAGCGCACCGGCACCACCATTCGCTTCAAGCCCGACGTCAAGACCGGCGAGGACCCGGAGCCCGGCATCTTTGAGACGGGAGATTTCCAGTTTGAGACCCTCAAGACCCGCTTTAGGGAGATGGCCTTCCTCAACAAGGGCGTGCGCATCTCGCTGACCGACCTGCGCGTGGAGCCCACCCACACCCAGTCCTGGCACTACGAGGGTGGCATCGTGTCCTTCGTGGAATACCTGAACAAGCACAAGGAGCCGCTGTTCAAGCCGCCGATCTACATTGAGGGCGTGAAGAACGGCACCACCGTGGAGGTCGCCCTCCAGTGGAACGACAGCTTCAACGAGAGCGTGTTCACCTTCGCCAACAACATTCACACGCCCGAGGGCGGCACCCATCTGGCGGGCTTCCGCAACGCCCTGACGCGCGTGATCAACGACTACGGCCGCAAGACCGGCATGCTCAAGAACAGCGACCAGAACCTCTCCGGCGAGGACGTGCGCGAGGGCCTGGCTGCCATCGTGTCGGTCAAGCTGGTAGAGCCCCAGTTCGAGGGCCAGACCAAGACCAAGTTGGGCAACTCCGAGGTGCGCCCGCTGGTGGACGGCCTGGTGTCCGACAAGCTGGCCACCTACTTCGAGGAGAACCCCGCCGCCGCGCGCGCGGTGCTGGACAAGTGCCTGGCTGCGGCGCGCGCCCGCGAGGCCGCCCGCAAGGCCCGCGACCTGACCCGCAGAAAGACGGCGCTGGAATCCGCCTCCCTGCCGGGCAAGCTGGCGGACTGCTCCGAGCGCGACCCCAGCAAGTGCGAAATCTTCCTCGTCGAGGGCGACTCCGCAGGCGGCAGCGCCAAGTCCGGCCGCGACCGCCACTTCCAGGCGATCCTGCCCCTGCGCGGCAAGATTCTGAACGTGGAAAAGACCCGCATGGACAAGGCGCTGGGCAATGCGGAGATCAAGGCCATGATCACGGCCTTCGGCGGCGGCTTCGGCGCGGACTTTGACGAGAGCAAGCTGCGCTACCACCGCATCGTGTGCATGACGGACGCCGACGTGGACGGCAGTCACATCCGCATCCTGATGCTCACCTTCTTCTACCGCTTCATGCCCAAGCTGATCGAAAACGGCTACGTGTACATCGCACAGCCGCCGCTGTACAAGGTCACCAAGGGCAAGTTCATGCAGTACGTGTACTCCGACGCGCAGCTTCAGAAGGTGCTGGACGAGCTGGGCCGCGACACCAAGGCCGAGATTCAGCGCTACAAGGGTCTGGGCGAGATGAGCGCCGAGCAGCTCTGGGAGACCACCATGAACCCGGAGACCCGCATCATGTACCGCGTGGAGCTCAAGGACGCCATCGCCGCCGACGAGCTGTTCACGCTGCTGATGGGCGACCAGGTGGAGCCCCGCAAGGAGTTCATCGAGCAGAACGCCAAGCTGGTCGCGGACCTCGACATTTAAGACAAGGGAGGAAGAGACATCGTGGCTGATGAAAAGAATATCGGTACCCTGCTTCCTCTGGACGTCGAGGAAGAGCTGAAAAAATCCTTTATCTCCTATGCGATGGCGGTCATCGTGACCCGCGCGCTGCCCGACGTGCGCGACGGCCTGAAGCCGGTGCACCGCCGCATCCTGTACTCCATGTCCGAGCTGGGCTACACCCCGGACAAGCCCTACCGTAAGTCCGCGCGCATCGTGGGCGACGTGCTCGGTAAGTACCACCCCCACGGCGACAGCTCCGTCTACGACGCGATGGTGCGCCTGGCGCAGGACTTCTCCATCCGCTACATGCTGGTGGATGGCCAGGGCAACTTCGGCTCCGTGGACGGCGATGGCGCGGCTGCAATGCGTTACACCGAGGCCCGCATGTCCAAGCTCTCGCTGGAGATGGTGCGCGACATCGACAAGGAGACAGTCGACTTCTACCCCAACTTCGACGAGACGCTGATGCAGCCCTCCGTGATGCCCAGCCGCTACCCGAACCTGCTGGTGAACGGCTCCTCGGGCATCGCCGTCGGCATGGCCACCAACATCCCGCCCCACAACCTGGGCGAGGTGGTGGACGCGGTGGTGTACATGATCGACCACCCAGACTGCTCGGTGGACGATCTGATGCAGTTCGTCAAGGGCCCGGATTTCCCCACCGGCGGCGTGATCCTGGGCAAGCGCGGCATCTACGACGCTTACCACGAGGGCCGCGGCCGCATCATCGTGCGCGCCAAGAGCGAGATCGAGGAAATTAGCGGCAACCGTCAGCGCATCGTCGTGACCGAGATTCCCTACATGGTCAATAAGGCGCGCCTGATCGAGAAGATCGCCGAGCTGGTGCACGAAAAGACTGTGGACGGCATCTCCGACATCCGCGACGAGTCCGACCGCGACGGCATGCGCATCGTCATCGACCTCAAGCGCGACGTCAACGCCAACATCGTGCTCAACTACCTCTACAAGCACACCCAGCTGCAGGATACCTTCGGTGCGATCATGCTGGCCCTGGTGGACGGCGAGCCGAAGATTCTGTCGCTGCGGCAGATCATTCACCATTACATCGAGCACCAGGAGGACGTGATCCGCCGGCGCACGCAGTACGACCTGAACAAGGCCGAGGCCCGCAGCCACATTCTGGAGGGCCTGATCATCGCGCTGGACAACATCGACGAGGTCGTGCGCATGATCCGCGCCTCCCGCACCGCGCAGGAGGCCAAGACCGGCCTGATGGAGCGCTTCGGGCTGTCCGACCGCCAGGCTCAGGCCATCTTGGACATGCGTCTGCAGCGCCTGACCGGCTTGGAGCGCGACAAGATCGAGGCCGAGTACGCCGAGCTGCAGAAGCTGATCGCCTACTTCCGGGCGGTTCTGGCGGACGAGAAGCTGGTGCTGGGCATCATCCGCGACGAGATTCTGGAGATTCGCGACAAGTTCGCCGACGAGCGCCGCACCGAAATCTCCGCCCTCGACGGCGAGATCGACATGCTCGATCTGATCGAGGAGGAGGACATGGTGGTCACCATGACCCACTACGGCTACGTCAAGCGCCTGCCCAAGACCACCTACCGCGCCCAGCGCCGCGGCGGCAAGGGCGTGATCGCCACCACCACCCGCGAGGAGGACTTCGTAGAGCAGATGTACGTCACCTCCACCCACGATCCCATCCTGTTCTTCACGAACAAGGGCCGCGTGTACCAGATGAACTGCTACGAGATTCCCGAGGCCGGGCGCACCGCCCGCGGCACCGCCATCGTCAACCTCCTGCAGCTGTCCCCGGGCGAGAAGGTCACCACCATGCTGCCCTTCCCGGCGGAAAAGTCGGAGGGCACGTATCTGATCATGGCCACCCGCAAGGGCACGATCAAGCGCACCGAGCTGAGCGAGTTCATGAACCTGCGCCGCGCGGGCCTGATCGCCATCGTGCTGCGGGACGACGACGAGCTGATCGGCGTACGCCGCACCGAGGGCGACAGCGACATCCTGGTGGGCACCCGCGACGGCATGTCCATCCGCTTCCACGAGAGCGACATGCGCCCCATGGGCCGCAGCGCCATGGGCGTGCGCTCCATCGATCTGGACGAGGGCGACGAGGTCATCGATGTGGCCTTCGTGGAGGAGGGCGCGCAGGTGCTCTCCATCACCGAGAACGGCTACGGCAAGCGCACCGACATCGACGAGTACCGCCTGCAGCAGCGCGGCGGCAAGGGCATCAAGGCCATGAACCTCACCGAAAAGACGGGCAATCTGGCGGCGCAGCTGCTGGTGCACGACGGTGAGGACCTGCTGCTGATCACCAGCGATGGTACGGTGATTCGCACGCCGGTGAACAGCATCTCCGTGCTGGGCCGCAACACCCAGGGCGTGCGCCTGATGCGCGTGGGCGAGGACAGCAAGGTCGTGTGCGTGGCCCGCGCCGAGCCGGAACCCGAGGAGGAGGCCGACGTGGAGACCCAAGTCACCGAAGAAACGGGAACCGGCAGCGACCTCGACATGAACATCGAGGAAGCGCCTGCCGAGCCCGACGAGGAAATCTGATCCATCTGAACAGACAAAAAGGGGTTGCCCCGACGGAACCAAATGTTCGTCGGGGCAACCCTGATTTTTGGTATTATGCGGTCTGTTGACAGCGTCAATCCTCATGCTTGCGGTTCAGAATTTGCTTCGTTCTTGCAAATCGCCGCACGGACTGCGGCTGCGGGACGGGTTCGTCCAGCACCCAGGGCAGGCGGATTCCATACACGCTGAGCGTGAAGTATTCGCCGGTCTGCTCGTTCGGTGCGACGAAGCCGTCGCGGACGGCGATGTGCACCGGGATAGAATCTGCGAGGTCGAATTCATATTCGCCCATCGCTTCCACATGTCCGCAGACGGTGTAATCCACCTCGAAGTATTCGATGCTGGCGCCCTCCTCCGAACTTGACGCCTCGTCAGGCCGCGCGATGTCCACGCCGAAATCGCGCAGGAAGGCATCCAGTTTCGGGAAGTATTTCTGAATCCCGGCGTAGAGGTTCCGGCAGCAGGAGCAGTCGCAGAGACTGTGGCGTTCATAGTACGCCTGCGTTGCCGGAAGATCCACACAGAAGCGATAGCCGTCTCGCTCGATGCTCGTCATTTGGTCAGACCTCCACGATGTGGAACGCCGCTGCCCTTCCCAGACGGTTCATCACCGCGAGACCGATGCCCTCGGCTTCCACGGCTTCGGAGAGGATCACGTCCGCGCCCAGCGCGTCCGCGTCCCGCAGTGCGGCAAAGACCACATGGGCCATGCCGGCAGCATCCCGTCCCAGGGACTCCCGGCGGCGGTCGCCGTAGCGCGCGAGGCTGCCCTCCAGCGCCAGAATCAGCGGGCGGTGGCCGTCGCGCTCCGCCTGGTCGTAGGTCTCACAGATGGCCTCGATCACGCGCGCGGGTTCGCCGTGAAAGATGGTCAGCTGGCCCGCAGGGGCGTAGTGGCGGTACTTCATGCCCGGGGATCGGGGTCGCTCGTCCTCGCGAAGGGGCCGCATCACCGCGGAATCCACCACGCAGTCGCCGCAGACCTGGGCGATCTGCTCCCGGGTGACTCCACCGGGTCGAAGGATGCGCGGCACGTCGCCGGTCATGTCCACCACGGTGGACTCCACGCCCACGTCGCAGGCTCCGCCGTCCAGAATCAGCGGGATGCGGCCGTCCATGTCCTCGAACATGTGGGCGGCGGTGGTGGGACTGGGCCGTCCCGAGCGGTTGCCGCTGGGGGCGGCGATGGGACAGCCTGCGGCGCGGATCAGCGCACGCGCAATCGGATGGGAGGGCATGCGCACGGCCACGGTGTTCAGTCCGCCGGTGGTGCGCAGGGGCACGCGGTCGGACTTCGGGAAGATCAGCGTCAGCGGCCCCGGCCAGTATGCGGCCATCAGCGCCCGGGCGGCGGGGGAGGGCTCCACGGCGATCAGCGGCCGCAGTTCCTCCGCATCGTCGATGTGCACAATCAGCGGATTGTCGCCGGGGCGGCCCTTCGCCTCGAAGATGGAGGCCACGGCCTCCGGGTTCAGCGCGTCCGCGCCCAGCCCGTACACCGTCTCGGTGGGGATGCCCACCAGCCTGCCCTCGCGGATCAGGCTTGCCGCAAGTGCGATGGACTCGCCGTCCGGTTTCAATACGCGGGTGTTCAAGGAAATCGCCTTCTTCAAATCAGTTTTCGTTCTCCAGCAGGGCGGTCTGCTCGGCGAGGGTCAGTGCGTCGATGATCTCGTCCAAGTCGCCGTTGATGATGTCGTCAATCTTGTACAGGGTCAGGCCGATGCGGTGGTCGGTCACGCGGCCCTGGGGGAAGTTGTAGGTGCGGATGCGCTCGGAGCGGTCGCCGGTGCCGATCTGGCCCTTGCGCTGGTCGGCGTATTCGCTCTGCTGCTTCTGGCGCTGCATGTCGTACAGGCGGGTCTTGAGCACCTGCATGGCGCGCTCGCGGTTCTGAATCTGGCTGCGCTGGTCCTGGCTGGTGACCACGAGCCCGGTGGGGATGTGGGTGATGCGCACGGCGGAGTCGGTGCGGTTGACGTGCTGGCCGCCCGCGCCGGACGCGCGGTAGGTGTCGATGCGCAGGTCGTTCGGGTTGATTTCGATCTCCACGTCGCCCGCTTCGGGAAGCACCGCCACCGTGGCGGTGGAGGTGTGGATGCGGCCGGAAGATTCGGTCACCGGCACGCGCTGCACCCGGTGTACGCCGGACTCGTACTTCAGCTTCTGGAACACGTTCTTGCCCGAGATCAGCGCCACGCTCTCCTTCACGCCTCCCAGCTCCGTGGAGCCGTCCTCGATGAGCTCGGTCTTCCAGCCGTGGGCGTCGGCGTAGTGCATGTACATGCGCAGAAGCTCCGCCGCGAACAAACCGGCCTCGTCGCCGCCCGCGCCAGCGCGCACCTCCAGCACGGCGTTCTTGTGGTCGTCCGGGTCCTTGGGCAGCAGCGCGATGCGCGCCTGCTGGGTCTTGTCCGCAAGGCGCTGTCGCAGCTCCACAAGCTCCTCCTCCGCCATCTCCCGCATGTCGGGGTCGCTCAGCAGCTCTTCGGCGGCGGCGATCTCCTCCCGCAGGCGGCGGTGCTCCAAGGCGATGGCGTTCAGCTCCTCCAGCTCCGCGTGCTCCCGGATCAGCCGCGTAAACAGCGCGCTGTCCGAGATGACCTCGGGCAGCGTGATGCGAATGGACAGCTCCTCAAAGCGGCCCTCGATGCTCTCCAGCTGGCGGGCGATGCGCTCCTGCGCGTTGTAAGAAAGTTCCGGCATCGGCTCAAATCCCTTCTGATGGTTGATGTCAATTGCAGCGCGCCCAGACGATGCGCTCGATTCCGTTCAGATCCTTCAGCACGCCCGCATCCCGGCAGTCCAGGCCGCTGCGTACCAGATTCAGCACGTCCGGCGCTTCGCCCTCGCCCACCTCCAGGTAGAGACAACCGCCGGGGTTCAGGTGATCGCCCGCCTCGGCAGCGATGCGGCGGTAGAAGTCCAGACCGTCCAGTCCGCCGTCCAGCGCCATGGCCGGTTCAAACTGCACCTCGCGCTGAAGCGAGGCCATCTCGCTGGCCCGGATGTAGGGCGGATTCGAGGCGATGAGGTCGAATTTCTCCCTCCCGACCGCCTTGAACAGGTCGCCGTGGCGGATGGTCACGTCCACCTCCAGCGCGTGGGCGTTCTTCTTCACAACCTCCAGCGCGCCTGCGCTGACGTCGCTGAGCGTGACCTCCGCGCCGGGCACCAGGCTCTTGATGGACAGCCCGATTGCGCCGCTGCCCGCGCACAGATCCAGCACGCGGGGGTTCTTCTTCGTTTGCAGCTCCACAATTGCGGCCTCCACCAGCGTCTCGGTGTCCTGGCGGGGGATCAGCACGCGCTTGTCTACGTACAGCTTCAGTCCCATGAAGTCGGCCCGCTGCAGAATGTACTGCACGGGTTCGCCCTGCATGCGGCGGTTGAGGAAGCGGTTCATCTCCTCCAGCTGATCCGGGCGCAGGGCATTTCGGCTCTCGAAGTGCAGCTCCGAGGGGGACATGCGCAGCGCATCCTCCGCGATCCAGCGCGCGTCCACGGCCGGATCCGGACAGCCGGACTGCTCCAGCGCCTCGGCGGCACTCTTCAGCCATTCAGCGATGGTCAATTGTCCGTCACCTCTTCGTCGATTTCACCCAGCGCCGCACGGAACGCGCACAGCGCCACCTCCATGATCTGCGGATGGGGCTCCAGCGTCGTCATATGCTGGATCAGGTCGATGGGTGCGCGCAGGATGCGGGTGGCCCAGTTCAGCTCCGCCGCCTCCAGCGCGGAGAAGGGCTCGTTGAGCACCGCCGCCACGCCCAGCAGAATGCCCAGGCGCACGGCCAGGGTCAGCAGCACACCCTCGGTGCGGATGCAGGCAAACAGGATCATCGAAACGATCATCACGCAAATCAGGAACGCCGGTTCGCTGCGCCGGGCGCAGCCGGGATACTGCATCGCGTTTTCCAGGGTGAGCTCGTCGCGGCATTCGTAGCAGTTCGTCGCCTTGTTGATGGCGCAGCGGTACATCAGCATGCGCCGCAGCAGCCGCAGCCGGCAGGCGACGCCCACCGCCGCGAGGAAGCTGAGGATGCGCACCGCACACACAGCCGCATTGATGCCCGCGCGGGTGAGATCTGTGGCGTTCTGCAGGAAGGCCTCCGCGCCCAGGGGAGCGGCGTACAGGCACAGCGCCGCGATGATCAGCATCAGAAGCGCATCCACCCATGCCACGACGGACTGTACGTGCACCCGCAGCAGCTTTGCGATGCCGCGCTCCGGAGCCGTGCCCCGCACCACGCGCTGGGGATGCAGCTCGGAGGACTCGCTCAATCCGTCGAAGAAGCGGTAGAGATCGCGCAGCAGGCGAACCGCGCCGCGCAGCAGAGGAATGCGCATCAGTGTGCGCATCAGGATGCGCGGCTCCCGGCGCATGCGCACGGAGATGTCCTTGTTCGCATTGCGCACCGCGAATACGGTGTATTTGCCCACCTCCAGCCGCACGCCTTCGGCCACGGGCGTTCCGCCGAAGCGCCTGAGCTTCGCCATATCCTCGCCTCCCTCGATATAAATAAGGAAAAGAAAAAGCAGACCGCGCGCATTTGCCGGTCTGCGGAATTGTCTTACGCGCGCGCAATAGACAGGCAAAGCACCGGACGGCAGGCCGCCCCGGTGCTTTTGATCTGACTACATGCCGTAGCGCTTCTTGAAGCGGTCAACGCGTCCGCCGGTGTCAACCAGCTTCTGCTTGCCGGTGTAGAAGGGATGGCACTTAGAGCAGATATCTACGCGCAGCTCCTTCTTCACGGAACCCGTTTCAAAGGTCTCGCCGCAAACGCAGCGAACGATTGCCTTGCCGTAATTCGGATGGATTTTCTCTTTCATGGATTTTCACCTCACTCTAACCGGACTGTCAGATCTCCGGCGTATCTGGCATCCGATTAATCACGCAACTGAAATTATAGCATAAATCCACCGGCGATTCAACCACTTTTGCATGTTTTTACATAGGTTTTCCCAATGAAGAATGTGCATGAAAGCCGCCAAAGCATGAAAAGCTGTACCCGGTACGGCAAGGCATGCGCATTTGACGAAACACAAAAAATTAACAACTTATTCGGCGCCAGACTATTGACAAAATTCCGGGGCGGCGATAAACTATACCCAGACGTTAGCACTCGATGTTGTTGAGTGCTAACAGTCCCCGGAGACGGGCAACCGCAGCCGGATCCGCGAAACAAGCTGGAGAGGAGGCAAATCCGATGCAAATGGACGATCGAAAATTTCTGATCCTGCAGGCCATCATCGACGATTACATCACCACGGCGATGCCCGTCGGATCCAGAACCATCTCCCGCAAATCCGGCGTCGGCTTTTCGCCGGCGACGATTCGCAATGAAATGTCCGATCTGGAGGAGCTGGGCTACCTGGATCAGCCCCACACCTCGGCGGGCCGCGTTCCCTCGAACAAGGCCTACCGCCTGTACGTGGACCGGCTGATGAAGGTGGGGAAGCTCTCCAATGACGAGCGGGAGCGCATGCATGACTACATGCAGGCCCGAAGCGCGCAGGTGGACGGCGTGATTCGCTCTGCGGCACAGGTACTGGCGGACGCCACGAAGTACACCTCGGTGATTGTGGCTCCACAGCTGGGCACGCTGCGCATCCGGCACATACAGCTGGTTCCCGTGGCGGAGTGCACGGCGCTGATGATCATCGTGACGAATCTGGGCATCGTAAAGGATGCGGTGATCCGGATTCCCGAGGGACTGGACGCGGACGACCTCTACTCCATCTCCCGCATGCTCACCGAGCGGCTGGCGAACAAGTCGCTGGACGCGGTGCGCCAGACCTTCTCGGAGCTGCTGCGCGACGCGGACAACAACCGCAAGCTGATGGGCGAAACCCTGCGGGTGATCGAGAAGAAGATCGAGGAGGAGGATTCCTCGGATGTGGTGATCGGCGGCAGCTCGATGCTGTTGAACTACCCCGAGTACAGCGACGTGGAGAAGGCCAAGAACTTCCTCACCGTGCTGGAGTCCAAGGAGAAGCTGCGAAAGCTGATGAACCGCTCCGGCGGCATGGAAGTGACCATCCGCATCGGCACGGAGAACGACGTGCCGGAGATGAGCGACTGCTCCATCGTCACGGCGCAGTATCGGGTAGGCGATCAGGCCACCGGTACGCTGGGCATCATCGGACCGACGCGCATGAACTACAACCGGGTTATCTCGGTGCTGGAATTCATGAGCCGCGCGGTGACCGAGCTGCTCTCCGACCGCAAGGTGTAAAATATCGGGCCGGCATTTGTTCCCCGGCGAAAGGAAGAAGAAATGAAGAAGAAAGAGAATCAAAACCCGACGGCAGCCGAAGATCAGGCGACGGAAACCGTAAATCCGGCGGCGGAGCCTGCAACCGAGGAGGCCCAGCAGGGCGCGGAGAACCAGGGCGAGGCCACCATCGAGCAGTGGCAGGCTGCGCTGGAGACCGCCGTGGCGCAGCGGGACGAGTACCTCGATTCCCTGCGCAGAACCCAGGCCGACTTCCAGAACTTCAAGCGCCGCAACCAGACCGCCCGCGCGGACGGCTATGAGGACGGCGTGCGCGAGGCCATCGCGGCGATGCTGCCCAGCATCGACAACCTGGAGCGCGCGCTGGACGCCGCCGACAAGGCCGGTGTGAACGACGGACTGACCGACGGCGTGCGCATGACGCTGACCACGCTGCTGGACGGCCTCAAGCGCTTCGGCTTCGAGGAGGTGCCCTCCCTGGGCGAGCAGTTCGACCCCGAACTGCACAACGCTGTGATGCGCGAGGCCGGCGAGGAGCCCGGCAAGATTCTGGAGGTCTTCCAGAAGGGCTACCGGGTGAAGGACAAGATCATCCGCTACGCGATGGTCAAGGTTTGCGCCGAGTAAGGCGCATGAGCAAACTTCTTCTTACTGAGAAGTTTCATATAAATGGAAACCCAATTCAAAATCGGAAATCAACCAGAACATTCAGGAGGATATAGTTATGAGCAAGATTATCGGCATTGACCTTGGTACCACCAATTCCTGCGTCGCTGTCATGGAAGGCGGCGAACCCGTTGTTATCGCGAACGCTGAAGGCGCCCGCACCACTCCCTCCGTCGTGGCCTTCGCCAAGAACGGCGAGCGCCTGGTCGGCCAGGTCGCAAAGCGTCAGGCCGTCACCAACCCGGAGCGCACCATCATCTCCATCAAGCGCCACATGGGCACCGATTATAAAGTGAAGATCGACGACAAGGCGTACACCGCCCCCGAGATCAGCGCAATGATTCTGCAGAAGCTGAAGGCCGATGCAGAGAGCTATCTGGGCGAGACCGTGACCGAGGCCGTCATCACCGTTCCGGCCTACTTCTCCGACTCCCAGCGCCAGGCCACCAAGGACGCGGGCCGCATCGCCGGTCTGGACGTGAAGCGCATCATCAACGAGCCCACCGCGGCTGCGCTGGCCTACGGCCTGGACAAGGGCGACGCCCACAAGATTCTGGTCTATGACCTGGGCGGCGGCACCTTCGACGTGTCCCTGATGGAGGTCGGCGACGGCATCTTCGAGGTTCTGGCCACCGGCGGCGACACCCACCTGGGCGGCGACGACTTCGACCAGCGCCTGATCGACTACATCGCGGACGAGTTCAAGAAGGAGAACAACATCGACCTGCGCCAGGACCGCATGGCCCTGCAGCGCCTGAAGGAGGCCGCTGAGAAGGCCAAGATCGAGCTGTCCGGCCTGATGAGCGTCAACGTCAACCTGCCCTTCATCACTGCCGACGCAACTGGACCTAAGCATCTGGACGTGACCATCACCCGCGCGAAGTTCAACGAGCTGACCGCAGACCTGGTGGAAAAGACCGTCGGTCCGATGAACCAGGCCATGCGCGACGCAGGCGTGACCGCCAGCGAGATCGACAAGGTCATCCTGGTCGGCGGTTCCACCCGCATCCCGGCGGTGCAGGAGGCCGTGCAGCGCATCACCGGCAAGGAGCCCTACAAGGGAATCAACCCCGATGAGTGCGTGGCAGTGGGCGCAGCTATCCAGGGCGGCGTGCTCGGCGGCGACGTGAAGGACATCGTGTTGCTGGACGTCACGCCCCTGTCCCTGGGCATTGAGACCCTGGGCGGCGTGTTCACCCGCCTGATCGAGCGCAATACCACCATCCCGGTCAAGCAGACGCAGGTGTTCTCCACCGCGGCAGACGGCCAGACCAGCGTGGATGTGCACGTGCTGCAGGGCGAGCGCGAAATGGCCGCCTATAACAAGACTCTGGGCCGCTTCCAGCTGACCGGCATCGCTCCGGCGCCCCGCGGCGTGCCGCAGATCGAGGTCACCTTCGACATCGACGCCAACGGCATCGTGCACGTATCCGCCAAGGATCTGGGCACCGGCAAGGAGCAGTCCATCGCCATCACCGCCTCCTCCAACATGAGCGAAGAGGAGATCAAGAAGGCCGTGGACGAGGCCGAGAAGTACGCCGCCGAGGACAAGGCCAACAAGGAGAAGATCGAGACCCTGAACCAGGCCGACAGCCTGATCTATCAGACTGAAAAGACTATCAAGGAGCTCGCCGACAAGATGGATCCCGCCGACAAGGCCATGCTGGAGAGCGAGATCGAGGCCTTCAAGAAGGTGCGCGAGACCGGCGACGCCGATCAGATCAAGCCCGCCATGGAGGAGTTCTCCAAGAAGACCTACGACGTGTTCGGCAAGATCTACCAGGCTCAGGCTGCCCAGCAGCAGGCCGGCGATCCCAACGCCAACGGCGGCGCGAACGTCAACGACGACGGCACCGTGGACGCGGAGTTCACCGAATAATCAGGCATCTACCTGTTGAACCGGGGGCAGGGTGTGACCCTGCCCTTCGGCCGTAACGGGCAATTGATCGGTATATTTGTAAACGAGAAGAAGGGTGACATATGGCTAAAAGAGACTATTATGAGGTTCTGGGCGTAGATAAAAATGCGGATGAGGCCACGATCAAAAAGGCGTACCGCACCCTCGCCAAGAAGAACCATCCCGATGTCAACCCGGGCGACAAGGAAGCGGAGGAACGCTTCAAGGAGATCAACGAGGCCTACCAGGTGCTGTCCAATCCGGAGAAGCGCGCTCAGTACGACCAGTTCGGCCACGACGGCCCCCAGGGCTTCGGCGGCGGTGGTTACAGCGATTTCAGCGGCTTCGGCGGCGGCGGTTTCGGTGGCTTCGAGGACATCTTCTCCAGCTTCTTCGGCGGCGGCGCGGGCGGTTCCCAGCGCAACGGCCCGGTTCCGGGCGACGATCTGCGCTACGACCTGACCATCACCCTGGAGGAGGCGGCCTTCGGCTGCGAGAAGGAGATCAATCTGGTGCGGGACGAGGAGTGCCCCGAGTGCCACGGCAGCGGCGCGAAGCCCGGCAGCAAGGTGGAGACCTGCTCCACCTGCAACGGCACGGGCCAGGAGCGCGTGGTGCAGAACACCCCCTTCGGGCGCATTCAGAACGTGCGCACCTGCTCCAAGTGCCGGGGCAGCGGCAAGATCATCACCGAGCCCTGCCAGAAGTGCCATGGACGCGGCAAGGTGCGCGTGAGCAAGCGCAAGACCGTGAAGGTGCCGGCGGGCATCGCAGACGGACAGGTGCTGACCATCCGCGGTCAGGGCGGTCTGGGCGAGCGCGGCGGCCCGGCGGGCGATCTGATGATCGTCATCAGCGTCAAGAAGCACAAGCTGTTTAAGCGCGAGGGTGACAACCTGCACATCGAGCTGCCCCTCACCTTCACCCAGGCGGCGCTGGGCGCGGAGCTGGATGTGCCCACGCTGAAGAAGCCGGTGAAGTATACCTTCCCGGAGGGCACGCAGCCCGGCCAGGTGTTCTGCATCAAGGGCGAGGGTACGAATCACCTGCGCGGCAACGGCCGGGGCGATCTGTACGTCACCGTGGCGGTGGAGATTCCGCGCAAGCTGACGGAGAAGCAGAAGGAGCTGCTGCGCCAGTTCGACGGCACGGTGTCTGGCAACCAGTACGAAAAGAAAAAGAGCTTCTTCGACCGCGTGAAGGACGCGTTTTCCTGATCGCGGGGCGTGATCGGGTTGATTTTATCCGGCCAAAATATTATAATGGGTGCAGCGGAGGATTTCTTTCGCTGCATTTGTGTGTGTAATGAGGTAGGAAATACATGGATTGGATGGAAATTACGGTGCTCACCACCACCGCGGGCGCGGATATGGTCTCCCAGATTTTGATGGATGCGGGCAGCAGCGGCACCATGATCGAGGATAAGAACGACGTGGCCGCCAACCAGCGCCCCGAGGGCCAGTGGGACATCATCGACGAGGCCATCGCACAGCGCATCGGCGACGACGTGAAGGTCACCGGCTACTACGAGGTGGACGCTTCGCTCAACGACCGCGTGCGCATGATCGAGGGCGAGATTCGCCGGGTAAAGGGCCTGGACCTGGGCTTCGACGCGGGCAAGCTGGAGATCCTCCAGCAGACCTTCGCCGAGGAGGACTGGGCGGAGAACTGGAAGAAGTCCTTCAAGCCCCTGCGACTGGGTCGGCACATGCTCATCAAGCCCGGCTGGTGCGATTGCGCCGTTGAACCGGGCGACAAGGTGATCGAGATCGATCCCGGCATGGCCTTCGGCACCGGCACCCACGAGACCACCGGCATGTGCGTGGAGCTGGTGGAGAAGTATGTGCAGCCGGGCAGCACTGCCATCGACGTGGGCACCGGAACCGGCATCCTGGCCATCGCGGCGGCCCACATGGGCGCGAAGGACGTGCTGGCCATCGACATCGACCGCGTGGCCGTGCGCGTCGCCGCCGAGAACGTGCGCATCAACGGCTTCGAGGACACGATTCGCTGCGTGGCGGGCGACCTGCTGGAGAACGTGGAGGAGCAGGCGGACGTGGTCATCGCCAACATCATCGCCGACGTGATCATTCTGATGGCGCAGCCCGTGCGTGCGTACATCGCGGACGGCGGCAGGTTCATCTGCTCCGGCATCTCCTCCGAGCGGAAGCAGGACGTGCTGGACGCGCTGAACGCGGCGGGCTACACGGTGCTGGACGTGCTGGAGCGCGGCGGCTGGTGCGCCATCGCCTGCGACAAATGAATTCGTTCTACATTGAGGGCCGCGGCGAGGTCGGTGCGACCGTCTCTCTGAAGCCGGAGGACGCAAAGCACTGCGCGCAGGTGCTGCGCATGGAGTCCGGCGAGTCGTTTTACGCAATTGATGTGCAGAACCGGCGCTTTCTGGCGGCGCTTCAGGCGGTTTCCAAAGCGGAGTGCACTGCGCTGCTACGGGAGGCGCTCTCCGACAACGAGGCCGAGCTGCGCGTCACCGTCTATCAGGGCCTGCCCAAGGCGGACAAGCTGGAGCTGATTGCGCAGAAGCTGACCGAGCTGGGTGCGGCAAAACTGGTTCCGGTGAAGATGGAGCGGTGCGTGGTCAAGCTCAACGACAAGGATGGTCAGAAGAAGCAGGAGCGCCTGCAAAAGATCGCCCGGGAGGCCGCGAAGCAGTGCAAGCGCGGCGGCTGTCTGGAGGTGGCTGCACCCCAGACTTGGAAGCAGCTGCGCGACGCCATGTCTGCCCACGATCTGCTGCTGGTTCCCTGGGAGGACGCGCGGGGCTTTGGCATGAAGGCCGCCCGTGAAGCCTTCCCGGAGGCGCGGGACGTGGGCATCGTCATCGGCCCGGAGGGCGGCATGAGCGAAAATGAGGTGCGCGCGTTGGAGGAGCTGGGCGCGAAGCAGATCACGCTGGGGCCGCGCATCCTGCGCACGGAGACCGCCGCCATCGCCGCCGCGACCATGGCAATGCTCCTTTGGGGGGACATCGGATGAGAACAATCGCTGTGCAGACGCTGGGCTGCAAGGTCAACCAATACGACACCGAGGCCATGCTGGAGTCCTTCGAGCGCGCGGGCTATGCCGCCGTTTCGATGAAGGACGAGGCGGATGTGTACCTCGTGAACACCTGCACCGTCACCGGAACCGGCGACCAGAAGTCGGAGAAGCTGATCCGGCGCATCGCGCGGCTGCATCCCGGCAGCGCCATCGTGGTGGCGGGATGTCTGGCCCAGCGCAACGCGGAGGAGCTTCTGCAGATGGACGGCGTGCGCGTGGTGATCGGCGTGCAGCAGCGCGCCCGCGTGGTGGAGCTGACGGAGCAGGCTGTTTCTCAGGACAGACGCATCAACGCCGTGCTTCCGCTGAAGGGCGCGGAGTTCGAAAAGCTGTCCGTCTCCCGGCACGAGGGCAAGACCCGCGCAACGATGAAGATACAGGAGGGCTGCGATCGCTACTGCACCTACTGCATCATCCCCAGCGTGCGGGGGCCTGTGCGCTCCATGCCGCTGGATCAGGTGCGCGCGGAGGCGCAGAGGCTTGCGGACGCGGGCTATCGGGAGATCGTGGTCACGGGCATCCACCTGGCCAGCTACGGCCGGGGCACCCAGGACACGCTGCTGGACGCCATCCGCGCGGTGCACGATACCCCCGGCGTGGCGCGCGTGCGGCTTGGCTCGCTGGAGCCCAAGGTGGTGACGGAGGACTTCGCCCGCAGCCTTTCCGAGATGCCTGGCCTGATGCGCCAGTTCCATCTGTCCATGCAGTCGGGCAGCGATGCGGTGCTCAAGCGCATGCACCGGCGCTACACGAGCGAGGAATACTATGCCGCCTGCGAGACGCTGCGTTTTTTCATGCCGGACTGCGCCATCACCACGGACGTGATCGCGGGCTTTCCCGGAGAGACGGAAGCGGAGTTTGCCGAGACGCTGGCCTTCGTGGAGAAGGTGGGCTTCGCGCGCATCCACGCCTTTCCCTACTCCCGGAGGTCGGGCACCCTGGCCGACCGCATGCCGGATCAGGTGGACGAGGGGAAAAAGCACAAACGCACAAATCAATTGATCGAACTTGGCAACAAACTGGAGGAAAATTTCGTCAAAGGATTGATTGGCAGCGTGCAGTCCGTGCTCTTTGAGCGCGCGGAGGGGGATGGCCTCGCCGAGGGCTACACGGGCCAGTATGTGCGCGTGCGCGCGCAGGCGCAGCCGAACAGCATCCATTCCGTGCGTATCGTTCGCACCGAGGGCGCGCTGGCGTTCGGCGAAATTGTCGATATTTAAACGGGAGGTGAAATGAGAAAATGGACTGCCTGTTTTGCAAAATCATTGCGGGGGAGATTCCCTGCACGAAGGTCTATGAGGACGAGAAGGTGTTTGCCTTCCGCGACATCAATCCGCAGGCTCCGGTGCACGTGCTGATCGTGCCGAAGAAGCACATGAAGAACATCCTGGAGTGCGACGCGGAGACCGCCGCGGCGCTGACCGAGGCCGTGGGCAAGATCGCCCGTCAGGAGGGCGTGGACGCAAGCGGCTTCCGCATCCTGTCCAACTGCGGCAAGGACGGCTGCCAGTCGGTGGAGCACCTGCATGTGCACCTGCTGGGCGGCACGCAGCTTTCGGAAAAAATGGGCTAATGGGGGAAAGGCGTTTCCAAAGTCTTAAGAATTGTGAAATTCTTGAAACTTAGCCCGGAATCGCTTGACGGTACATACATTATGCGCTATAATATCCTTTGTGGCGCACCCCATGCTACATTGGCGTATGCCAGTCTAAACGCGAGGGGAGGGAAAACACATGTCCGAGGTACGGATTCGCGAAAATGAATCATTGGAAAGCGCTCTGCGTCGTTTCAAGCGCAAGACCGCTCGTGATGGCATTCTGGCGGAAGCTCGCAAGAGAGAGCATTACGAGAAGCCCAGCGTGAAGCGTAAAAAGAAGGCTGAGGCCGCACGCAAGCGTAAATATTAATCCCAATGAAGCCCCCTTTGAACGCCGAAGGGGGCTTGATTCGTTTGTTTGGGCCGGTTTTTCCGGCCGGATTTCCTGCTGAGGTTTCGTTTCTTTTGCGGGCGCAGTTCCCGGAACTGGTTTCATATCTGAGTGCGATTTGATCGCTTTGCAGCATTTTTATCTTTCAGGATTTGCAATCTGCAGACAGGCTGCCCTGCCCTTGGGAGGAACTGCGGCGCATTGCCTCGCAGCGATTGCAGTCGGGCGGCACTTCTCCGGCGCAATGCAGCTCAACACGAAATAATTGCGGCCGGTCCTGCAGAGAATGCAGAAAATTTGCGAAGGAATCTTCCGTTTTCAGGTGCAAAAGTCGTTCTCGGTGCGGATTTTTCTCCGATTCAGAACATAGAATATTGCAGGTGTACAATGAAATATTGCATGCTTTTGTGGCCGCATGCCAACGTGCGGTACCAAAATGAGACGCTGAAGCTGGCGCAGAGCGAGCTCAGACTGATGCTGGACGTGTTTGCGCCGGATGCGCAGATCTCGCCCTACGACGCGCTGAATCTACCGGCACTCATCATTGAAATGCCGGGCGAAATGGACGCGAAGCTATTGCGGGCCATTCGCGGGCATTCGCTGCTGTACGCGCTGATGGAGGTCCGCGAGGATGGCGCGCTGCTGCCCGTTTGCGGGCGCGAGGAGGCCTATGTGGGCGCGGACCTGCCGGGAATCCTGAAGTACAAGGGCAAGACGAACGAGCTGTTTCTGCAGCTGCTGATCAACGTCGCGCTGTATTCCGGCGGCTACGCGCACAAGGCGGGCGGGCAGCTGGAGCTGCTGGATCCCATGTGCGGCCGGGGCACGGCGCTGTTCGTGGCCGCAAATCGCGGCTGGAATGCCACTGGAACCGATCTGGACAAGAATGACCTGTCTGAAGCCGAAAAATTTCTGAAACGATACTTTGAATATCACCGGATGAAGTATGCCTTCAAGCGCGAGGCGCGCACGCTGCCCGGCGCGAAGAGCGTGCCGGTGAGTTGCTTCAGCTATGCGGATGCGCCGGAGCACTTCAAGGCCGGCGAGACCTGTATGCTGCGGCTGGCCAATGCGGATGCTGCGCGCACGCGGGAGATCTTCGGCCGGGAGAAGTTTCACATGATCGTGTGCGACCTGCCCTACGGCGTGCAGCACGCCTCGCTGGGCGGAAGCATCGAGGGATTGCTCGCACGCGCGCTGCCCGAGTGGTGTGCGGCGCTGAAGAAGGGCGGCACGGTGGCGCTGTCCTTCAACGCGCTGACGCTCAAGACGGAGCGTGTGCTGGATCTGATGGAGGCGGCCGGGCTGGAGCCGATGCGCGGCGGCGCGTATGCCGGCTTCAGTCACTGGGTGGAGCAGGCGGTTACCCGCGATATCGCGGTGGCACGCCGGGTGAAATAGGAGGTTTGCATGGATTATCGCTCGCTTCATATCAAGACGGTAACGGATCTCAGGCAGATCGCGAAGGATATGGGGGTCAAAATCCCCGCAAAGACCAACAAGGCGACGCTGGTGGAGATCATTCTGGAGCATCAGGCGGCCCGGGCTGCAGCGGCGCAGGAAAAGCCTGTGCCCGCAGCGGTGCAGGCGAGCTCCACAGCGGATGCCGTGTCGGCCGAAGCACCGGCGCAGAAGGATCCGGAAAAGCCTGCTGCGGAGAAAAAGCCCGCCCGTCGCGGACGTCCGCGCAAGGAAGCGGCGGAGCGGCCGGAGGTAAAGCCTGCGGAGAAGGCCGACGCATCCGGGAAAGCAGACACCGCAGCGCCGGAGGTGCAGGCCACGCCGGTCCGTCGGAAGGCGGCCCGGGAGGGCAAGGTGACGGAGCCTGAAGCGCAGCCTGCGGAGAAGGCCGACGCATCCGGGAAAGCAGACACCGCAGCGCCGGAGGTGCAGGCCGCGCCCGTCCGTCGGAAGGCGGCCCGGGAGGGCAAGGTGACGGGGCCTGAAGCGCAGCCTGCGGAGAAGGCCGACGCATCCGGGAAAGCAGACACCGCAGCACCGGAGGTGCAGGCCGCGCCCGTTCGCACGGAATCCGTCGCGCCGGCGGGCGTTGAGAATCCCGCACAGTCCACCGCGCCGGCTCAGGAGGCGTGCAGCGAGCGCCCGGCATACCAGCGCCCGATGAGCACCCAGCAGCGCATGGGTGCGCGCACACAGTCCGCACAGGGGCCGTACCGGCCGAATCCGCGCGGCGCAGCGCCGCAGCCGGGACGCGGCATGAACCGCTTCGAGGGGGCCAATCCGCGCCCGCAGCGGAGCTATGAGGGCACCCAGGGCGGGTTCCGCCGCCCGGCAGAGGCCCAGCACAGCTATCGCCGCCCGGAGGATGGAAATCAGGGCTTCCGCCGCGCCGCAAACAGATATGAGGACGCGGGTCCGGCCTATCGCGGCGCGACAGCTTCGGAGGAGGGCAATGCCAATCTCCGCCGCTCGGCGAATGGGGAGAATTCGATCCAGAGCGCGCCCGTGCGGACGGAGGATGCGCCGCAGGCCGCCGCGGAGGCGGTGCAGGGTGTGCGCACCAATGCCCTGGAGGCGTCGGAGCAGGTCCCTGCCATGGGGGAGGTCAATCCCGCGGTGCCGGACATGCTCATGAGCGGCGAGTGCGGTGACGGCGCGGGCATCCTGGAGATCCACTCCGACGGCTACGGCTTTCTGCGCGCGGAAAACTATCTGCCCGGCAACAGGGACGTGTACGTGTCGGCTGCGCAGATCCGCCGCTTCAACCTGCGCACCGGCGACTACGTGGTGGGCAAGACCCGCGCCCAGCAGGTGGGGGACCGCTCGGTGGGTCTGATCTACATCAGCGAGGTCAACGGTCAGACGCCGGACATGGCGCGCCGCCGCAGGCCCTTCGATTCGCTGGTGCCGGTGTACCCCGACGAACGGCTGCGTCTGGAGCGCGCGGGTGAGAAGGACATCTCGCTGCGGCTGATCGACATGATCGCGCCCATCGGCAAGGGCCAGCGCGGCATGATCGTCTCCCAGCCCAAGGCCGGCAAGACCACGCTGCTCAAGAAGATTGCCAACGCCATCACCGCCAACAATCCGGACGTGCACCTGATCGTGCTGCTGATTGACGAGCGCCCGGAGGAAGTGACCGACATGCGCCGCTCCATTCAGGGCGAGGTGGTGTACTCCACCTTCGACGAGGCCCCGGAGAACCACACCCGGGTCTCCGAGATGGTGCTGGAGCGCGCTCAGCGGCTGGTGGAGCTGGGGAAGGACGTGGTGGTGCTGCTGGACTCCATCACCCGCCTGGCCCGCGCCTACAACCTGGTGATCCCGCCCACGGGGCGCTCGCTCTCCGGCGGACTGGATCCGGGGGCGCTGTACAAGCCGAAGCGCTTCTTCGGCGCGGCCCGCAACATCGAGAACGGCGGCAGCCTGACCATCATCGCCACGGCGCTGGTGGACACCGGCAGCCGCATGGACGACATCATCTTCGAGGAGTTCAAGGGCACCGGCAACATGGAGCTGCATCTGGACCGCAGCCTGTCCGACCGGCGCATCTTCCCGGCCATCGATCTGTACAGATCCGGCACGCGCCGCGAGGAGCTGCTGCTGGACAGGGAGGAACAGGAGGGCGTGTATCAGGTGCGGCGCATGCTGTCCAAGGGAAGTCCCCAGGAGGCCGCGGAGCAGCTGATCTCCCTGATGGATAAGACCAAGACCAACCGGGAATTCTTTCAGAAGCTCAAGGGCTGGCTGAGCGCCTGCGAAAAGGACGGCTTCACCATGCGATGATCTGTGGCGGGGGAGTATCTCCCCCGCCACTACCACCCCCCTCAACGCACCGAAACCGTTGCGCCTTGACGCACTGGCCGCTATGCGGAAAACCGCAGCGGCCAGCAGCGCGCCGAGGAATCCAAAGGATTCCCGGCGGCTGGTTGCAACCCGCTACGCGGGGAGCAACTGCTGTTGCGCAGGTTTCGGCAGCGCCGCCTAGAATCCGTAGGATTCTGGCGGGCTGGTCGCGCTTGCGCAAAGCGCAGTAGCGCGACTGCTTTCCAGATTTTGCTTGAATCCTCCGGATTCTGGTCGCAAAATCTGCAAAGAAGCGATTTTTCTGTAGCAGTCGCGCCTGCCATTGGAAAAGGCGCGACTGCTATGCCGACCACGATTTGAATGCGAAAGGGCTGCGGCCCTCTCGCGCTCTCTTGGGCTTTTTCGACAGTCTGGGCGGCGGAGAAAACCTCCGCCGCTTCTGCATTTTTGGAAATGGCAAAAAAGGTCGAGCGAAAAGGGCGGCGCTTTCCGTATAATATGGCTGTCGGTTCGGCAGGCTGCAGACCTGGCCGGGTCGATAAATCAAATCCGGAGGGGGAGAGCATGAAGGAACAGATCCTGGCGGTGCAGCGCATGCAGGACTACATCGAGGCACATCTGGAGCAGGAGATCACGCCGGCGGATCTCGCCGGAGCGTCGATGTTTTCGCCCTGGCATTCCTACCGCCTGTTCAGGCAGTACACCGGCTGCACGCCGTCGGAGTACGTGCGCAGGCTGCGGCTGTCGAAATCGGCGCTGAAGCTCAAGCGCGGCGCGCTGCGGGTGACCGATGCGGCCTATGCGCTGGGCTTCGGCAGCGTGGACGGCTACCAGCGGGCCTTTCTGAAGGAATTCGGCTGCAATCCGGGGACCTACGCCCGAAATCCTGTGCCGATTCCGCTGTTCATCCCCTTCGGCGTAAAATTCCGCGAATTGAGAAGGGAAGCGATTGATTTGGAAAATTTGCAGAGCGTTTTTGTACAGATGACGGTGCGTCCGGCGCGCAAGGTGCTGATCCGCAGGGGTGTGAAGGCGGCGGACTACTTCTCCTACTGTGGCGAGGTGGGCTGCGACCTGTGGGGGCTGCTCACGAGCATGGATTCCATCTGCGGCGAGCCGGTGGGCATGTGGCTGGACGCGGCGCACCGCGCGCCGGGCACGTCGGTCTACGTGCAGGGCGTGGAGGTCGCACCGGACTACGCCGGGGAGGTTCCGGAGGGCTTCGATGTGATCGATCTGCCCGAGGCCAGGTACCTGATGTTCCAGGGCGAGCCCTTCCGGGAGGAGGACTACTGCAGGGCCATTGAGGCGCTGCGGCTGGCGATGGATCGGTATGATCCCTCGCTCATCGGCTACAGCTGGGACGATACCACCCCCCGCATCCAGCTGGAACCCAAGGGAACACGCGGCTACATCGAGCTGCGGGCGGTGAGGCGGTGAGGCACCGCGGCCACATGCCTGTCGGCGTATAAGCGAACGAGTGCCTATCCCCATAGATCAGAGGGATAGGCACTCTGTGTTTCTTTCCTATACTTGGGATCGCTGTGAATCCGAAATCCAGTTTGGCAAGAATGGACTGGATTTCTTGCGTCCGGTTTTGGAGAATTGCCGTTTGGATTCGCTGTGCAAAGCCGCAGGGCGGGGTGCCCTCACCCCGCCCTGCGGCTCGCCGTAGCCACATGCCTGTCGGCAGGCTGGGCCTGCAGCCGGTTGCCTGACGGCGTTAAAATCGAACGCATCCCTGCCCCGGTAAGAATGGGACAGGGATGCTGTGTTTGGAGATGTACTTACACCAGCACCCAGTGGCGCAGCAGCTTCTTCAGGTTGCCGTCGAAGCCCTTGATCTCCGATGCGCTGGCGGCGACCATCGGCAGCTTTGCAAGCGTCCGACCATTCTGCTCCACCCGCACATAGCCGATCAGGTCGCCCACCGCCACCGGGGCTTCCACGCGCTCGGGAAGCTCCGGCACGAGGGAGATGTCCTGCTCACTGCCCTTGGTCACCAGCAGCGTCAGATCCCCGTCCAGAATGAGGCTCACGCTGTCGGGGCGGCCGCCCTGCACTGGCAGCGTGCCCTTGATCTTCGTGCCCTTCTGAGCCACCGGGTAGAGCCGGTAGTTGGCGAAGCCGTAATCGAACATCTCCGAGGCGATTTCGAAGCGCTCCGAGCCGCTGGGCGCGCCCAGCACCACGGCGATTAGGCGCATGCCGCCGCGACGGGCGGTGGCGGAAATGCAGTAGAGCGCCTCGTCGGTGGAGCCGGTCTTGCCGCCGTCGCAGCCGTCGTAGAGCCGGATCAGCTTGTTGGTGTTGGTCAGCTGGGTCACGCGGCCGTCCCGCAGCATCGCCATGGTCATGCGGGCCACGTCCCGGGCGCTGGTGTGCTGGCCCTCGGCGGGCAGACCCGTGCAGTTTACGAACTGCGTGTTCGCCATGCCCAGCTCCGCCGCCCGGGCGTTCATCTTATCCACGCACAGCGCTTCGGAGCCGTACATCAATTCCGCCAGCGCCACCGATGCGTCGTTGGCCGAGCCCACGATCATGCTCTTGAGCAGAATCTCCACCGTCTGAACCTCGCCGGTGTCCAGCAGCACCTGGGAGCCGCCCATGCCGGAGGCGCTTTCGGAGATGGTGACGCGCTGCTCCGGCGAGATCCTGCCCTGTTCGATGGCCTCCAGCGTCAGCAGGATCGTCATCACCTTGGTGACGGAGGCCACGGGCCGGGCTGCGTCGGCGTTCATCTCGAACAGAATCTGCCCACTCTCCGGCTCCAGCAGCAGCGCGGCGGCGCAGTTCAGGTTCATGGGCGGGGTTTCCAGCAGCGGCGCCTGGGACAGCTCCGGAATGCCGTCCGAGGCCGAGGGCGCGCGCGTCGCTCCCGGCTCCGGCGTGGCGTACAGATCCAGCTCCTCTCCAAGACCGGCCCCCGCCAGCAGGCACAGCAGCATCGCCAGCGCAATGATCTTCTTCACAGCGATTCCTCCTCCGGATGCATTCTGCTCCATCCTATGCGGGCAAAATGGAAAACAGGATGCCCCGGCAGGATTTCCTCCAGCGCGCGGGCAGAGGGATTCTGCGGCGCGCCGCCTGCGTGGGAGGCCACGCGCGGTTCATTCCGCTGTGGCGCCGATCACCGCCGCAAAAACAAGCGCCGCGCGGCTCGTGCCGCGCGGCGCTCGTGCGCATCGTTTACTTCTCCGGGAAGGTGATGACCTGGGCCAGATTGAGCATGTAGGCTTCTATCTCGTCGTCGGCAAGATAGAAGCTGTCGTCGCTGCCCTGGCGGTAGGCGTTCACGCCGATGGAGTGGCTGTCGTCCGCATCAATATACATGTTGATGTACTGATAGAAGGTGTTCGGCTCCGGCTCGGACGCGGCCTCTTCACCCTCAGCGGCGGTTTCCTCGGCGCCCTCGGTTTCGGCGGCATCCTCGACGGGCTCGCTCACCTCGGCGGGCTCGGTCTCCGCCGCATCCCCGGCGACTGCGCTGTCCTCGGTCTCCTCTGCGGGAGCGGCTTCCTCAGCGACGGCGTCGGGATCGTTCTCCTCGCGGTACTCGGAGAGGGTATAGTGGCAGATGTAGGCGGTATGGCCCTCGACCTCGGTCTCAATAACCTCGCCGACGGTGTCCGCATAGGGCTGATAGTAGGACATCATGTAGCTCAGCGTGGTGGCGGCGTTGGAGACCGAGCCGGACACGGTGAAGTGGTCCATGGGATCGTTCTCATCCACGGGCGTGTAGGTGTTGTAGCCGGTGGGGGTATCAACGGAGACGGTGGACTCGCGGGTATAGCCGTCCAGATCCGTCACGGTGCCCAAGCGTACGAATTTGTCCGAGGACTTGGCAATGGCATTGGCGATGATGTCGTCGGCCTGCACATCCTTGGCCGCGATGTAGGGATTGTAGAGCACGTTGAACAGCACCACCGCCAGCACGATGACGGCGACGATGACGATCAGCTCGATGATTTCCTTCTTCGTCAGGAAGGGTTTCTTCTTGACGGTCTTGCGGTAACCCTTGGATGCAGCGCTCGTTTTCTTTGCCATGGGGGGTTCATTCCTTTCAAAACAGATGATCTTTGTGTATTATAACACAGTTTGCGGCGATTGGTACAGACTTTTTTTACCTTTTCCACATCAAAATTTCGCATATTCCGGCGAAATTTCGGGATTCGGGTCCGGATCCGGAAATTGCGGCTGCATCTGTGACTGCCCGGGCGCGCAAAAGGCGCTTCCACAGGGAAGCGCCCGTTGCAGCGCGGCTCAGTCCGCGTAGTGAATGATGGAATCCGGGATCAGATACTCGTCCGCACCGCAGGCGGTACAGCCGGTCAGACCGTTGGCCAGGGCGTCGTCGCGCAGCACCAGGGTGTAGTCCCCGGTGAAGGCTTCGCATTCATCGGAGGTGTGGCACAGGCCACTCGCATCCTGCCACAGGCAGTGCTCGCCCACCAGCTCCGGCAGCGGCGCCGCGCAGGTGTTGCAGCGCTTGTAGCCGTCCACGCATTCTGCCAGGGTGTAGGGCTTGGCGTTGGTCATGTTCTTGCAGGTGGTGTGCATGTGATACCACTTGCCGCTGCTGGTGTGGTAGACCGTGGCCTCGCCTGCGGCCTTCAGGGGCGTGGCGGGGGTGACGATCCGCGGCGTGGGGGAGGGGGAGGGCGTCGGCGTGGGTGTGGGCGTCGGGGTCGGCGTGGGCTCTGGCGTCGGGGTCGGCGTGGACGTCGGTTCCGGCGTGGCCGTGGGCTCCGGCGTGGGCGCAGGTGCGGTCACCGTGGGCGCGTTGCCGGCGGCGATCTGCGCAAGATACCGGTCCGCACCGCAGACGGCGCAGGCCTCGAGATCCGCTTCGATGGCGTCCTCGGCGCGCATCAGGTTCCACGCGCCCGCAAAGTCGGCGCAACCGTTGCTCAGGTGGGCGGTGCTGTTTTCATCGGTCCAGACGATGTAGGCCTCGTCCAGCAGCGCCTTGTCCGGCGTGTTGCACACGTTGCAGGGCTGCACGATGCTCGAGACGGTGTCGGCCAGGGTGTGCTCGTCGGCGGTCTTCATGGAGCCGCACTGGGTGGTCATGTGGTAATACTTGCCGCTGCCTTCATTATAATAGACGATGGCTTCGGCGGCGGGCTTGACCTCAAAGACGGTGTTCTCCGGCGTGGGTTCGGGCGTGGGCCGCGCGGTGGGCAGGGCGCCGGCGTCGAGTGCGCCGCTGCGCATCAGCATGCCCGCCGCGATGGTCTCGCCTTCATCGGCCTGCGGCACATCCTCCGGAATGTAGATCGGAAGCGATGCGTCGCCCGCGTTCACGTAGACCTCCACGGTGGGGCGGGGCGTTGCCGACGGGGTCGCCGCGGCGGTTGCGGTGGTGTTGCTGAGGGGCGTAGAACCGGCCGCAACGCCGGGCGAGGAGGAAGCGGAGGGATCCGGCGCGACTTCATCGCTGCGGAAGCGCTCCGTCAGGGATTCAAACTGTGTGCGCGCCTTGTGCGCCAGAATCAGGCCGCTGTCGATGGTGTTGGCGATCTCCGGCTTGGCCTTCTCCCAGAGGGCCGCACCCAGATCCTGCGCGCCTTCATAGACCAGCTCCGCCCGGTCGGCAGCCACATCGGCTGCGTTCACCACCCAATCGGCAGCGACGTCCAGATAGCCGTTGATGCGGTCCTGCGCCGCGGTGTAGGCGGGGTTGCCGGTATTTACGGTGAGGGCGAAGACGATGAGGATGATGCTGGCCGCCAGGGTGACGATGCTGGTCAGCAGCTTGGTCAGCGCGCCCCAGCGCAGCCTGCGCCGCCACAGCAGCAGCAGACCCAGGGGCCATATGATCAGCAGCAGAAGCATCGTGACGAGCTTGTAGAAGAAGCCCGCGCGCCTGCGGCGGCGCTTCGGGGGCCGCTTGCCGCCGGCGTTGCCCGCGGAGGGGCCGTGGCCCGGGCGCTTCTCGGAGCGCATCATGTAATCGCGTCCGCGGGCAAAGGCCTGGAGCAGCTCCATGCGGCGCGCCTGCGGGGTGGAAAGTACAGCCTGCATATTGTAACACCTTTCGATTCGCACAAACTTGCGAGACGGTTGAAAAACAATCCCCATGATTCCAATAAACCACATTTATTATATCAGATGCAATGGAAATACACAAACGACAACATTGTGACGAAACCGGTCGCAATGCGGTGCTTTCCTGCCGGATCTGCCAATCTTTGGTCAAACTTTGATCTGTTTTTGAAACTTAACGCAATTTATAGCAGGAATATAGGAGACAAGAGAGAATTTATGAACTTGGGTTCCATTGGTTTTTTGCTATACATTTTGCAGTATGGAGGGAAAAATATGAATGTTGAACGCAATCTGCCCGTGGTTCGAGAGCGCAAGCTGGAGATCCTGAAGGGCGACCCGGAGCTTTGCGCTCAGCAGAAGAAGGCCGGCAAGCTCATCGCTCGTGAGCGCATCGGTCTGCTGCTGGACGCCGCAAGCTTTGTTGAGTTGGACGTGTTGAATTCCGAAGCCGGCGTCGTGACCGGCTACGGCCTGATCAACGGCAGCCCCGTGTATGTCTATGCCCAGGATTTCACCGTAAAGGGCGGCTCCGTGGGCGCGGATCATGCCCGCAAGGTGCTGAAGGTGATGGATCTGGCTGAAAAGACCGGCGCACCGGTCGTGGCGATCCTGGACACCGCAGGCGCACGCCTGGACGAGGGCATTGACGCCATGAACGCCTATGCGCTGATGGCGGGCAAGGCCAATGCGATTTCCGGCGTCGTGCCGCAGGTCGCGCTGGTGCTGGGCCCCTGCGGCGGCATCGCCTCCGCCATCGCCGGCATGAGCGACATCACCGTCATGAGCAAGAACGGCGCGCTGTTCGTCAACGGCCCGATGGTGGTCTCCACCGTCGCGGGCAAGGAAGTTGACATGGAGACCTTGGCCGGCGCGCAGGCGAGCGTGAAGTCCGGCATGGCTCACCTCACCGCCGAGACCGATGAGGAAGCCATCGCCAAGGCCCGCAAGCTCATCTCCATGCTGCCCGCCAACAACATGGCGGACGCGGAGGGCTTCTGCGAGGACGACGTCAACCGCGAGCTGGGCGATCTGAACGCGATTCAGAGCCTGGACGACGTGCGCGACGTGCTGACCCGCGTGGCCGATATGAACGACATCGTCGAGCTGGGCGCCGAGTTCGCCCCGTCCATGGTCACCGCCCTCGCCAAGATCGGCGGCACCACCGTGGGCTTCGTGGCCAACCAGGCCGCCAAGGACGAGGGTCGCCTGACCGTGTACGGCTCCAAGAAGGCCGCGCGCTTCGTCTCCTTCTGCGACTGCTTCTCCATCCCGGTGATCACCGTGGTGGATTCCATGGGCATGAAGATCAGCGCCGCTCCCCAGGGTGAGCTGTCCCGCGCCGGCGCGCAGCTGATGTTCGCCTACGCCGAGGCCTCCACCCCGCGCATCGCCCTGATCGCCGGCAACGCCGTCGGCATGGGCTACGCCGCGCTGGCCTCTCGCACCGCTGCGGACGTGGTCTACGCCTGGCCGGGCGCCTGCATCAGCGCCGTGACCCCGAAGATCGCCGCCCAGCTGAACTATGCGGACGAGATGAAGGACGCCGCCGATCCCTTCGCCAAGCGCGCGGAGCTGGAGCAGCGGTACGTGGATGATGTGGCTGATGGCGTCAACGCTGCCAGGCAGGGCTATGTGGACGATGTGATCGAGCCCGCCCAGACCCGCATGATGCTCGCGGCCGCGCTGGAGATGCTCGCCGGCAAGCGCGAGTCCAAGCCCGCCAAGAAGCACGGCAACATGCCGCTGTAAGGAGGCAAGGCCATGAATACAATGAATCCTGTGGCCTATGGTCTGATCGTCGCCGTCATCGGCATCGCGGTCGTGTTCGTAGGCTTGACCATCCTGGTCTTCTTCGTCTGGCTGATGGGTCAGCTGTTCCGCGCCATCACAAAGGCGAAGGAGGAGAAGGCGAAGAAGGCTGCAGAGGCTGCCGCAGCCGCCGCTCCGGCGCCCGCTCCCGTGGTGGAGCAGCCCGTGGTGGAGGAGAGCGCCGTGGTGGACGATTCCGAGCTGATCGCCGTGATCGCCGCCGCCATCGCCGCCTTCGACAACTCCGGCAAGCGCCTCGTCGTTCGCAAGGTTCGCCGCGTGCCCGGCTGGAAGGACGCCGCCCGCAGCGAGCAGATCTACCACTTTTAATGCGCCGCACACGGCGCCTGCGCGCCGGAATGCAGCTTTTCGACATGAAAGAAAATCGGTTTGATTGAAGATTAGGAGGATAATACCATGCGCAAGTTTGCGATCACCGTTAACGGCACGTCCTACGAAGTTGAAGTTGAAGAGATCGGCGGCGCTCCCGTATTCGCAGCCGCACCCGTCGCTGCCCCCGTCGCCGCGCCCGCACCCGTAGCCGCCCCCGCGCCGGCCGCCGCTCCCAAGGCCGCTGCTCCCGCGCCGAAGGCCGCCGCTGCCGCACCCGCCGGTGCTGAGACCGTCACCGCGCCCATGCCGGGCACCATCAACTCCGTGAAGGTCGCGGGCGGCCAGTCCGTCAAGAAGGGCGACGTGCTCGTCATCCTCGAGGCCATGAAGATGGAGAACGAGATCATGGCGCCCCGCGATGGCGTCATCGCTTCTGTGAACGTGGCCCAGGGCGCCTCCGTCAACACCGGCGACGTGCTCGTGTCCCTGAACTGATTTGCCGGTGAACGGCAAGGAGGGCCAACGAATGTACAAACACAGTAAGATGAGCAGAATGCGCGGCTTCGCGTGCCTGCTGATCCTGTTTGCCCTGCTGACCGCATGGGCCGTTGCAGAGACTTCCACGGCGGATGCCCCCGCCGCAGATTATGTGGTGCGGGAAGTCACCGATCCGGAAGCCGTTGCGGCGGACGTGGAGAAGGCCAGCCTGGAACAGACGGATCCGGAAATCAATATTCTCCAGGGCTTGAAAAAGATCGTTCAGTCCACCGGCTTTGCCCAGGGCGAATGGCGCCAGTACGTCATGATCCTGGTGGCATGCTTCTTCCTGTATCTGGCCATTGTGCAGCAGTTCGAGCCGCTGCTCCTGCTGCCCATCGCCTTCGGCATGCTGCTGGCGAACCTGCCGGCCGCCGGACTGATGAACCACGTCAGCTACACCTTCTATCCCACCCTGCACGACGCGGCCGTGGCCGCCGAGGCGCTGGGCAAGGATGCGCAGGACATCGTGTGGCGCTACAATGAGGCCGCCGGCATGATGCAGTACAGCATCCAGACCGCCAACGGCGGCGTGCTGTACTACCTGTACCAGGGCGTCAAGCTGGGCATCTTCCCGCCGATCATCTTCATGGGCGTCGGCGCGATGACCGACTTCGGTCCCCTGATCGCCAACCCGAAGAGCCTGCTGCTGGGCGCTGCCGCACAGCTGGGCATCTTCATCACCTTCCTGGGCGCGAAGCTGATGGGCTTCTCCGCTGCAGAGGCCGGCTCCATCGGCATCATCGGCGGCGCGGACGGCCCAACGGCCATCTTCGTCACCACCAAGCTGGCGCCGCACCTTCTAGGCGCGATCGCCGTCGCCGCATACTCCTACATGGCGCTGGTTCCGGTCATTCAGCCGCCCATCATGAAGGCGCTGACCACCAAGAAGGAGCGCCTGATTCGCATGCCGCAGCTGCGCCCGGTCTCCAAGACCGAGCTGGTCATCTTCCCGATCATGGTCACCATCGTGGTATCCCTGCTGCTGCCCGATGCGGCTTCCCTGGTGGGCTGCCTGATGTTCGGTAACCTCTGCCGCGTCAGCGGCGTGACCGAGCGCCTGAACAAGACGATCCAGAACGAGCTGTGCAACATCGTCACCATCTTCCTGGGTCTGACCGTCGGCGCGACCACCAACGGCTCCACCTTCCTGACCGCAAGCACCCTGAAGATCGTCGTTCTGGGCGTGTTCGCCTTCGGCTGCGGCACTGCCGGCGGCGTGCTGCTGGCCAAGCTGATGAACAAGCTCACCGGCGGCAAGATCAACCCGCTGATCGGCTCCGCAGGCGTGTCCGCCGTTCCCATGGCGGCCCGCGTGTCCAACAAGGTCGGCCAGCAGTACGATCCCGGCAACTTCCTGCTGATGAACGCAATGGGCCCCAACGTGGCCGGCGTCATCGGCTCCGCGGTTGCTGCGGGCGTGTTCATCTCGCTCTTCGCATAAGGCCGCCGATGTCTCCCGTTTGGAAGCCATCGCCACGCGCGACCGCCGCGCTGCGGCCGGTCCGCTGGCCATTAACGTGCTAAGGCCAAATTGGTGAGATTCAAACCACAATATCTCCGGTGCAGCCGCCCTTCGGCGGCGCGCCGGTTGCCGGATCGGTTTCCCGTTTGAACGCAAGGAGGAAAACATTATGGGCAAAGTAATGATTACCGAAACCATCCTTCGCGACGCACATCAGTCCCAGGCCGCAACCCGTATGCGCACCGAGGACATGCTGCCCGCCTGCGATGTGCTGGACAAAGTTGGTTACTATTCTCTGGAGTGCTGGGGCGGCGCAACCTTCGACAGCTGCCTGCGCTTCCTGAACGAGGATCCCTGGGAGCGCCTGCGCAAGCTGAAGGCGGCCCTGCCGAACACCAAGCTGCAGATGCTCTTCCGCGGCCAGAACATCCTGGGCTACCGCCACTATGCCGATGACGTGGTGGATGAGTTCGTCCGCCTGTCCATCAAGAACGGCATCGACGTCATCCGCATCTTCGACGCGCTGAACGATCCCCGCAACCTGGAGGCCTGCATCAAGGCCACCAAGAAGTATGGCGGAATCTGCGAGGTCGCGCTGTCCTACACCATCAGCCCGGTGCACACCGAGGAGTACTTCGTTGAGCTGGCCCTGAAGCTGGAGAAGATGGGCGCAGACAACATCTGCATCAAGGACATGGCCAACCTGCTGCTGCCCTACAACGCATACTCCCTGGTCAAGAAGCTCAAGCAGGCGCTGCGCCCCGAGACCAAGGTGCACCTGCACACCCACAACACCACCGGTACCGGCGACATGGTCAACCTGAAGGCCATCGAGGCGGGCTGCGACATCGTGGACTGCGCGCTGTCCCCGCTGGGCAACGGCACCTCTCAGCCTGCCACCGAGTCTCTGGTCGCCACCCTGCGCGGCACCGAGTATGACACCGGCATCGACCTCGACCTGCTCACCAAGGCCACGGAGCACTTCCGCGGCGTCGCCCAGAAGCTGACCGAGCAGGGCATCCTGGATCCCAAGGTGCTGAAGGTGGACGTCAACACCCTGAAGTATCAGGTTCCGGGCGGCATGCTGTCCAACCTGATCAACCAGCTGAAGCAGGCCGGCAAGTCCGACAAGCTCTACGAGGTGCTGGCTGAGGTTCCGCGGGTCCGCAAGGACTTCGGCTATCCGCCGCTGGTCACCCCCACCTCTCAGATCGTGGGCACCCAGGCCGTGATGAACGTCATCACCGGCGAGCGCTACAAGATGAATCCGAAGGAGTCCCAGGGCCTGATGGCCGGCGAGTACGGCACGCTGCCGGCGCCTGTGAACGAGGAGGTTCGCAGGAAGGTCATCGGCGACCGCAAGGTCATCACCTGCCGCCCCGTGGACGATCCCAACTACGGCGCGAAGCACCTGGACGAGTTCCGCAAGGAGATCGGCCAGTACTACATGCAGGAGGAGGACGTGCTCTCCTACGCCCTGTTCCCGCAGGTTGCCGAGAAGTTCTTCATCGCCCGTCAGGCGTCTCAGCTGAAGCTGGACAACTCCGTCCGTGACGAGAAGAACAACGCAATGCCCATCTGAGCATGAAGGAAATGGCCCCCGAAGCGCTCGCTTCGGGGGCTTTCGCATTTGCGGGGCTGCAAGCATAATTTACAGTGCCGAACGTTTACAAATACAGCCCGCCGTGGTACAATATTAACGATTATCATATGGAAAAGAGAGGTTTTCCGGCGATGATCCGCGCCGCAGGGCGCGAAAATGAGCAAGATCGGCAGGGGGAGAGCGCGTGCCGGAGCAGAGCAGACAGAGCGGCAAAAAGCGCATGAGCAAGGCGCAGCGCAGGCGGCTGAAGCGTCAGAAGCGCATCATTGCCGTCGTATTGGCGGTTTTGGCCGCGCTGCTGGTAGCGGCCATCGCATGGATGCTGCTCGCCGGCCTGCAGCCGAAGAACGACAGCATCGCCTCCGGAGAGCCTGCAATTCCCGTGGAGACCGCCGCACCCACGGCCACTTCTGCACCTACGGTGGAACCAACGCCCACGGCGGAACCCACGCCCACGCCTGCGCCCGAGCCGGTGTACATCACCCTGACTGCGGTGGGGGACTGCACCCTGGGCGG
Source organism: Clostridiales bacterium (assembly GCA_004557125.1). Taxonomy (GTDB): domain Bacteria; phylum Bacillota; class Clostridia; order Christensenellales; family Aristaeellaceae; genus SFTH01. The sequence continues at coordinate 58,764 of SFET01000014.1, forward strand.
CAACACCAACAGCGGCGGCGAGGGCGAGGAGCGCTTCGCGGCCTGCTTTGAGAAGTACGGCGCGGACTACTTTTTGCAGAACGTGCGCGCCCTGTTCGAGAGCGACGACGTGACCGTCGCCAACCTGGAGGGCCCGCTGACCACCGCTACGGAGAAGCGCAGCAACCGCCAGTTCAACTTCCGGGGCGATCCGGAGTACGTGAACATCCTCGCCGGCTCCAGCGTGGAGGTGTGCAACCTGGCCAACAACCACGCCTACGACTTCAAGACCGCGGGCTTTGACGAGACCGCGCAGACCCTGGCGGACGCTGGAATCGGCGCGTGCGGCTTCGGCCTGGAGCACTACATGGAGATCAAGGGCTGCACCGTCGGCTTCCTGGGCTTCACCGAGTGGGACTACGAGGAGGACGATCTGCTGCGCGATGTGCGCACCGCCCGGGAGAAATGCGATCTGCTGATCGTGTGCATCCACTGGGGCGAGGAGCTGACCTACAAGCAGACGAAGAATGTCGACAAGCTGGGCCGCGCAATCGTGGATGCGGGCGCGGATCTGGTGATCGGCGGCCATTCCCACGTCTACGGCGAGATCGAGCAGTATCAGGGCAAGTACATCATCTACAGCCTGGGCAACTTCTGCTTCGGGGGCAACAAGAAGCCCACGGATCCCCAGTGCATCATCTTCCAGCAGCGCTTCCGTGTCTGGCCGGACGGCAGCATCGCGGACGCAGGCATCAACCTGATCCCGGCGCAGGTGTCCACCAGCACCAAGTCCAACGACTACCAGCCCATCTTCCTGGAGGGCGACGAGGCTGCGGAGCTGCTGGCGAAGGTGGCGAAGGTGTCGAACCTCACCGAGGAGAGCACCATATGGATGCCGGAGAGCTACGTGGTGCAGAACGAAATTGTGACAGCCGATGCGAAGATCGGCCCGACGGTGGACGCCGGATCGGACGCTTCGCTGTAATACAGGATTTTTCGGGAAAGAATGTTGGGGGGACTGAAAATGGAGAACGAAGCAAGACGCGCGAGCAACTTTATCGAGGAGAACATCAATCAGGATCTGGCCAGCGGCCGCTTTGACCACGTCAAGACCCGCTTCCCGCCGGAGCCGAACGGCTATCTGCACATCGGCCACGCGAAGGCGCTGTGCGTGGACTTCGGCATCGCCCAGAAGTACGGCGGCTCCTGCAACCTGCGCTTTGACGACACCAATCCCGCCAAGGAGGAGAAGGCCTTCGTCGAGGGCATTCAGGCCGACATCGAGTGGCTGGGCTTCAAGTGGGACAACCTCTACTTCGCCTCCGATTTCTTCGATCGCCTGTACGAGATCGCCTGCAGCATGATCCGCCGCGGCCTGGCCTACGTGGACGACCAGTCGCCGGAGGAGATGCGCAAGAACCGCGGCACGCTGACCCAGCCGGGCGTGAACAGCCCCTACCGCGACCGCACGCCGGAGGAGAATCTCGACCTGTTCCAGCGCATGAAGGCCGGCGAGTTCCCGGACGGCAGCCGCGTGCTGCGCGCCAAGATCGACATGGCCTCGCCCAACGTGCTGCTGCGCGACCCCACCATGTACCGCATCAAGCACATGCATCACCACCGCGCCGGTGATAAGTGGTGCATCTATCCCATGTACGACTTCCAGCACCCCGTGCAGGACGCCATCGAGGGCATCACCCACAGCCTGTGCTCCCTGGAGTATGAGATTCACCGCCCGCTGTACGACTGGTTCGTCACCCACGCCGAGGTCACCGACCAGCCGCCGCGCCAGATCGAGTTTGCCCGCCTGAACATCGAGCGCACCGTCATGTCCAAGCGCTACCTGCGCCGCATGGTGGAGGAGGGCGTGGTGTCAGGATGGGATGATCCCCGCATGCCCACGCTGGTGGCCATGCGCCGCCGCGGCTATCCTGCCAGCGCCGTGCTGGACTTCATGGGCCGCGTGGGCGTGGCCAAGGCCGACTCCACCGTGGAGGGCAGCCTGCTGGATCACTGCGTGCGCGAGGCTCTGGCCGACAGCGCGCCCCGCGCCATGGCCGTGCTGAACCCGCTGAAGCTGACCTTCTCCAACTGGGAGGAGGGCAAGGTGGACGAGCTGACCGTGGAGAACCATCCCGATCACCCGGAGCTGGGCACGCGCACTGTGCGCTTCACCAAGCACGCCTACATCGAGCAGGAGGACTTCATGGAGGAGCCGGTGAAGAAGTTCTTCCGCCTGGCCCCCAGCAAGGAGGTTCGCCTGAAGGGCGCTTACATCATCCGCTGCGACGAGGTCGTGAAGAATGCGGAGGGCGAGATCGTCGAGCTGATCTGCTCCGTGGATCTGGAGAGCCGCTCTGGCAGCGAGGGCGCAAACCGCAAGGTCAAGGGCACGCTGCACTGGCTGAGCGACGTGGACGCGCGCCCCGCCGAGTTCCGCCTGTACGAGCCCATCCTGCTGGAGGAGCCGGAGGAGGTCGAAGCCCCCGAAATCGAGGACGAGGACGCTCCCGAGGCTGCGCCTGCAGACTTCATGGATCGCATCAATCCCAACAGCCTGAAGGTGGTGAAGGGCTTCTGCGAGCCCTACATCGCAAACAGCGAGGTGGGCGCGAGCTTCCAGTTCCTGCGCATGGGCTACTTCTGCAAGGACAAGGATTCCACCGCGGAGCTGCCCGTGTACAACCGCACCGTCGGCCTGAAGGACAGCTGGGCCAAGGTGGCCAAGTAAACAAAGAAGGCTCCATCCTGCAATCGGGATGGAGCCTTTGCGTGAGAAAGCCCGTATATAGCCGTAGGGCGGGGTGGCTTCACCCCCCCGCACAATACGATGGGTCTGTCTTCAAACGACAAGCGTTTGGGGACAGACCCATTGACATTTCCGGTTTTACAGCTTCAGGCCGGCCAGCTCGAAGCCAGCCTGCACAACCTTGTCCGGCAGCTTGTTGAACATGTCGTTGACGGACTCGTAGTTGTAATAGCGCATGATGGTCTCAGCGAACATCGGGGCCACGGAGATGGTCTTGAACTTCTCCTCGCCGATGATGTTGGGGTTGGACACGGTGTCGGTGGAGTAAACGGCCTCGATGCGGCTGGCATTGATCTTGCGCACGCCGGAGGGGGAGATGATGTTGTGGCTCAGCATGGCGCGGATGCTCCTTGCGCCGCGGGCGACCAGGCTGTCCGCCAGGTTCACCAGCGTGCCGCCAGAGATGGTGAAGTCGTCCACGATCAGGCAGTCCTTGTCCTTGACCTCGCCAATGACCTCCAGAATGGAGGCGTTTTCGGTGTGATCCACGCGCTCCTTGTCGCCGATGGCGATGGGCAGGTTCAGCATGGAGGCGAACTTGCGGGCCTGCTTGGCGTAGCCCGCGTCGGGCGAGACGATGACCATGTTGCTCATGTCCAGCTTCTTGACCACTTCCGCCAGCATGGGCGTGGCATAGAGGTGGTCCATGGGGCGCTTGAAGAAGCCCTGCAGCTGCTGCGCGTGCAGATCCATGGTGACGAAGCGGTCGGCGCCTGCCAGCTCCATGCACTCGGCGCACACGCGGGCGCGGATGGACACGCGGGGTTCATCCTTCTTGTCGCCCTTGCCGTAGCCGAAGTAGGGCATGACCAGCGTGCAGGAATGGGCGTTGGCACGCTTGAAGGCGTCCATCCAGAACAGGATTTCTACGAATTCATCGTTGGAATGCAGGCCGATGGGCTGCACCAGCAAGACGTCGCGGTCACGGACGGATTCATTTACGCGGACAAACGTGTTGCCTTCCGAGAAGGTGATGACCTCGGACGAGCCCAGCTTTCTGCCCATGTACTTGCACATGCGCTCCGCAAAGACCTGTCCGCCGCTGCCCGCGAAGATTGAGACATTCGCACTGTCAAACATAATACCCCTACACTCCTTTTATCCTTTGCCGAACTTGATCTCCCGATTTATGTAAACCTCATTCCACAGAGGCAATGGCTTCAATTTCGAGCAGCGCATCCATGGGGAGCCGGGCCACCTGCACGCAGCTGCGGGCGGGATAATCCGGGCCGAAGAACTCGGCGTAGATGGCGTTCACCTTGCCGAAGTCGTTCAGATCGCTCAGGAATACGGTGGTCTTGAGAATGGAGGCTGCGGAGAGGCCCAGCTCCTCCAATACGGTGCAAACATTCTGCATGGACTGTCGGGCCTGCGCTTCGACGCCGCCCTCCGCGAGCTTCCCGGTGGCGGGATCGATGCCCAGCATGCCGGAGAGGTAGGCGGTGCCGCCGGAGACGGTCGCCGTGCAGTACGGGCCGATTGCCTTGGGACCCTTTTCCGTCAGAAAGCACTTCTTCATGAATTCAAACGCTCCTTCGCTAATCGTTCTCGTTATTCGTGACGACGGCGCCCGTAGCGGGATCATGGATGCCGCGCCAATAGATATCGGTACCGGATTCATAGACGTCGTAGGACAGCTGTTTGCGGGAGACCTCCTCGCCGGTGTCCCAGTCGTAGGCGATCAGCCAGCCCTTGCTGCTGCACGCCGGATGTCCCTGGGTGTGGAGCGCCGTTTCCGTGGTGTAGTAGCAGTGCTTCCCTTCCGTATCCGGGATATAGCTGGTATACTGGCAGGCGCTGTCCTGGCTGACGATTTCGGAATACAGCTGATAGCGGTATGCGGGACGATTTCCGTAGATCGTCACCGTGGCGTACTCCTTGTTGACCGAGGTGTAGATGTAAATCGTGTGCTCGGTGTTGTTGCGGAACACGAAGTTCTTGTAGCCGGTGTCGATCACGGCCGCATCCAGACTGGGCTCCACGTAGGAGACCGTCATGGAATGGTTCGAGCGCTCGATGATGTCCATGCCCGCCAGCAGCACCGCGCCGTAGAGCGTGGAGCTGGCCTGACAGACGCCGCCGCCGTAGCCGTCCTGGGAGGTATTGCCCGCGTATTCCGGGGCGAGCTGCCAGCCGCGCTCCTTCGTGCGGGGGCCGACGATGGCGTTGAAATCCACCGTATCGCCCGGGTGCACGGCGAAGCCGTCAAAGTAGCCCAGTGCCTTCGCCACATTCTGACGGGAAGCGCTCCTGCGGAAGGAGGTGTCCGTGGCATATTCCACGATGACATTGAAGCCGCCCTTGGCGGTATCCGAGCTGATGCTCGGCTCAATGGGCAGGAGCGGCAGCTCCGTATCGCCGCTTCCGGCCTCCACCAGCTGCTCGATTAGCGCCTTGGCCGCCTCGCGATCCAGCTCCTGGCCCAGCGAGGATTCGCCGGAGAGGTAGGGCTTGTCCGCCGCGACGACCACGGTTGCGTCGATGGGCTCCACGTAGAGCGCATCGTAGATGGGATCCAGAAAGGCGTCGATCAGCTCCGCATCGTACTGCAGCTCCGCGTTGAATTCCACCGGGTTGTTCTTCAGCAGGGCGATGTCCCGCTTGCAATCGAAGATGCCGCCCACATGGCCGATGTTCCAGGCGCGCATCACGTAATCGTCGGCGTCGATGGTTGCGCCGAAATCCGCGGGAGAGAAGCTCCAGCTCTGGCCGCCGCTGGTCAGGGTAAACTGGGTGTGGATGCGCGCATCCAGGGCGTCGTGCACCGCCTGCAGACCGCCTTCCAGGGTGTAATCATCCAGAAGGATGCCGTTGACGGTGATGTTGCTGCAGAAGGTGCTGCGATTTGCGGCCACAGTAAAGTATGCCGATCCGACGTAAATGCCCAGCGCCAGAACAAAAATCAACACAAGAAACGGGACAAGGCCCGCAGACCTTCTCCTGCGCTTTGTGCGGCGCGGCGCGGGCCGGCGCACATTGTTGCTATGCTGCACCGGCGCATTGGGCCGGCGCATGTTTTCCGTTCTGCCGTAGCTGTTTGAACTCTGGGGTTCCCGCAGACGATGGGGATCGCGGCCGGATGCGCTCCTGGAGGGCGCGGCGCCGCTGCGGTTGCGGGAGGCGGTGTCTCGGACGGCAGAACCGGACCGTGCGGGTGCGGCATATCTGCCGCGGGAGCCTGCGCCGGAATTGGGCTTGCGTTCCATGATTGCTGCGCTCCTCGTCTGTTCTCCCAATATTATAGCACAGCCGGAGGGATAGTAAAAGGTTATTTCGTTTTATATGATTGAAAAATCGGTGAATTCCTGCGACAGCTTTTGGGATATGCTGTTAAGAATTTGCATAAAAAGAACCGCCGGAAATTGAATTCCGGCGGAAATGGGATCAATTGCGTGGCTTCGTTCAGGCATGGGGATCGTCGGAGACATCGTCGTGCGCCGCGGATTCATCCGTGCACTGTTCCGGCGCCGCCTCGGCTGCGTCATCCTCCAACGTCTCGGGGTCCTCGGGCACATCCTGCGGCTCCGCATCTTCCTGCGGCTCGGGCAGCTCCTTGCCCTTCATGAAGCAGTCGAACTCCACGTCGTTGAGCTTCTCGCGCTCGATCAGCAGGCTGGCCAGGCCGTCCAGCTGGTCGCGGTGCTCGGTGAGGATGTCCTCTGCGCGCTTGTAGGCGGAGGTGAGCAGGGCGTTGACCTCGGAGTCGATCAGCTCGTTGACCTTCTCGGAGAAGCCGGAGTTCTGCTGGCTGAAGCTCTTGCCCAGGAACACCTCGTGCTCTGTGCCCAGGAACACCGGGCCGACCTTGTCGCTCATGCCGTACTCGGTGACCATGCTGCGGGCGATCTCGGTGGCCTGCTTGATGTCGCTGGACGCGCCGGTGGAGATGTCGCCAAAGACGATGGCCTCGGCCACGCGTCCGCCCATGGCACTGGCCATCTGGGCCTTCATGCGGGCGGTGGTCACGTAGCTGAACTCCTCCTGGGGCAGATACATGGTGTAGCCGCCGGCCTGGGCGCGGGGGATGGTGGTGATCTCATGCACCTTGTCGCACTCGGGGATGTAGTAGGCGACGATGGCGTGGCCGCCCTCGTGATAGGCCACCAGCTTGCGATCCAGCTCGGTCACACGCTTGGAGCGCTTCTCCGGGCCGGCCATGACGCGGGTGATGGCCTCCTCGATGGTGGACATGGTGATCTCCGGCAGGTCGTTGCGCGCGGTGAGCAGCGCGGCCTCGTTCATCACGTTCATCAGGTCCGCGCCGGTGAAGTAGGGGGTGCGGCGCGCCAGGACCTTCAGATCCACGTCCTTGCCCAGGGGCTTGTTGCGGGAATGGACCTTGAGGATTTCCTCGCGGCCGATCACGTCGGGATAGTTGACCACGATGCGGCGGTCGAAGCGGCCGGGACGCAGCAGCGCCGGGTCGAGCACGTCGCTGCGGTTGGTGGCGGCCAGCACGATCACGCCCTCGTTGTGGGTGAAGCCGTCCATCTCGACGAGCAGCTGGTTCAGGGTCTGCTCGCGCTCGTCGTGACCGCCGCCCAGACCAGCGCCGCGCTGGCGGCCCACTGCGTCGATCTCATCGATGAACACGATGGCGGGGGCGTTCTTCTTGGCCTGATCGAACAGATCGCGCACGCGGCTCGCGCCCACGCCCACGAACATCTCGACGAAGTCCGAGCCGGAGATGGTGAAGAAGGGCACGCCGGCCTCGCCGGCCACGGCGCGGGCCAGCAGGGTCTTGCCGGTTCCGGGCGGGCCCACGAGCAGGATGCCGGTGGGAATCTTCGCGCCCACGCGGGTGAATTTCTTGGGGTTCTTCAGGAACTGCACGATCTCCTGCAGCTCCTCCTTCTCCTCGTCCGCACCGGCCACGTCCTTGAAGGTGACCTTGTTGTGGGCGGGATCGGTCTGGCGGGCGCGGGACTTGCCGAAGCCCATCATGCCGCCCTTGCCGCCGCCGGTCTGCTGGCGCATCAGGAAGTACCACAGCAGGCCGAAGAGCACGAAGGTGATGATCAGCGGCAGCCACTCGGCCAGCCAGGAGGGCTGCGCGGGCAGCTCGGTGGCGAAGCTGAAGCTGTATTCCGTCGGACTGACGCTGTGCCCCAGCACGTTTTCATAGATCAGGTTGACGTCCTCGTAGAAGCGGTCCACGCTGGGAACGATGACCTTGAAATCGTAGCTGCCGGGGAACTCCGCCTCCGGAATCTGGCTGTCCTCCTTCAGGCCGTAGAGGGTGTTTTCCTGAATGACGATGCGATCGATCGTCATGTCGGCCTGTTCATCCGTCAGATGCTCGCCCGTATCCGCCCGCAGGTCAGCCTGAACCCACTCCAGGAAATCGGAGTAGTTCAGCGTGACGGATTCGACGGGACTTCCGGAGCCGAGCATCCATGCGACAGCAAGCGCCACCACGACGACCAGCAGGTATACCAACGGTCCGGAAAGCAAGCTTTTCTTCTTGTTCAAACCTTTGTCCTCTCTTTCCACATTGGAGACAATTCTGTATCATTTTACACGGCGTATTTAAACGCAGTGTGAACCGCCGCACATCGCAGCGGAGGGATCAGCTCTGGTAAATCTCGGGCTTCAGCACGCCGATGTAGGGCAGGTTGCGGTAGTATTCCGCGTAGTCCAGGCCGTAGCCCACCACGAATTCGTCGCCCACCTCGAAGCCGGAGTAGTCGGACTTGAGCGTGATGCCCGGCGCACGGCGGGAGGGCTTGTCCAGCAGGGTCGCCAGACGGACGCTCGCGGCGCCGCGGGAGGAGAGCATGCGGGTGATGTAGCCGAGGGTGAAGCCGCTGTCCACGATGTCCTCCACGACGATCACGTGCTTGTTTTCGATGGACGTGGACAGGTCCTTGCGGATCTCCACCTCGCCGGAGGACTTGGTCTTGTTGCCGTAGCTGGAGACGGCCATGAAATCCATCGTCAGCGGCACGCTGATGTTGCGCAGCAGATCCGTATAGAACATCACGGCACCCTTGAGGATGCACACCATGGTGGGATTCTTGCCGGCGTAATCCCGGGAGATCTCGGCGCCCATCTCGCGGACGCGGCGCTGGAGCTGTTCCTCCGAAAACAGAACCTTTTCGATGTCGTTGTTCATCTGTAAACCTCCGCTTGTTCATCGGTCGTGGGGAAAAATCTGATGCGCGCACGCGCGCGCGTGGTCTGCGTAATCCGCGCGTCCTCGGCGATGCCCTGGCCCGCCACCCACAGCACGCGGCTGCCGATGGCGATCAGCGGCAGAACGTCGCGCAGCGGGCGATCCACCTTCCGGTCGATCAGATGGTCCGAGAGCAGCCTGTCGCCGGGCGCGCCCAGGGGATGGATCCGGTCGCCGCTTCGGCGGGTGCGCAATACGGCGCCGCCCAGCGCCTGTGCATCCAGCACCTCGACGTCCGCGCCGAGCTCGATGGGAAACTCGCCCAGCTCTACCCGAATGCGTCCGATGCCGCGCAGCTCCGCTTCGCCGGGCAGAGGCAGCGGAACCGGCTCGGGTACCGGAACGGCCCGCGTCAGCAGATAGAGCGCGCCGCCCGTTTGCTCGGCGAGGATGCCGCCGCCCAGCGCCAGCCTGCCGTGGGGGCGGGCGCACAAATCCATGATTTCATCCAGCTTCCTCGCGGGAAGCCCGCAGCCACAGATGCGCCGGATTGTCCGCCGCAAGAGGACCTCCTCCGCCGCGCCGGCATCGATGCGCCAGCCGCAGGGAAAGCGGTGGACGTGCGCCTGAAAAAAAGCGTCGCACCGGCGGGATACATAGTCGCTTTCGGCTTGCGCGATCCGGGCGTAGCGCGCGATGGCCTCCGCCGCCGAAGGATAGCTTTTCTCGATTTCGGGCAATACATTCAGGCGGAGCGCGTTGCGCGGATTGTCCGCCGCGGCGTTGGTGGCGTCCTCACGCCAGGGTATGCCCGCATCTTCCAGAAATTGCATCAGCGCCGACTTGCGCACCTCCAGCAGCGGCCGGTACAGCTCGCCCTGCATGCGCCGCATGCCGCAGATTCCCTCGGGACCTGCGCCCCGCAGCAGGTGCATCAGCACCGTCTCCGCCTGATCGTCCAGGTGATGTGCCAGCGCGATGACGTCCGCGCCGCAGTCGGTGCGGGCCTGGCGAAGGAAGGCGTAGCGCGCATCCCGCGCGGCCTCCTCCAATCCCTGCCCGCGCTCCCGTGCAAGCTGCGGCACGTCCACGCGGCCCTCGATCAGCCGGATCCCGAGGCCGGCGCACAGATTGCGGCACAGCGCAGCGTCATCGTCCGCGTCACAGCCGCGAATGCCGTGATGCAGGTGCGCAGCGGTCAGATGCAGATCATACGCCGTGCGGTTTCGATCCAGCAGATGCAACAGCGCCACGGAATCCGCGCCGCCGGAGAGCGCGACGAGCACGTGCTTTCCCCGCACGTCGTCAAAGCGAATTTGCGGAATCTGAACGCTCGCCATGGCACACTCCTCCAGTATATTTTCTTATTATAATCGCTTCTTCGGTGAAACGCAACCTTATTTCCGCGAAAAATGGTTTATTTGAGGATGAAAGCGGTTAAAATCCTGCTACCGCTGGAAAAAAACGGAAGCTGCCGCGGCGCATACGCGGTTTTCGGCTGCGCCGGGCCATGCATTCCCAGCATACCGGAGATTTGGCAGCATGGGCGAATTCCGCGGCGGAAAAAATGATGCTGCGGCGAACCGTTTTGCAGCGCATTTGCGGGCGGCGCCGCAAATCGGAGGGGGATGAAATCATATGAGGGAGTTGAATCAGGGACGGAAGAAACTGGAAGCGCGCCGGTTCCTGAGCCTGCTGCTGGCGCTGGCCGCACTGTGCACGCTGGGTTCGCCGGGCGTGCGCGCCTTCGGCGAGCTGCCGGACACGCTGTCGCTCACGGCGGGCTCCAACGCCATGCTGGAGTTTAATCTGCCCGGAAGCGTGTGTTTGGATGCGGGCGACACGCTGGCAACGCTCAGCAGCGGCGACGGCGCGGTAGAGATCCGGGCGGGCGAACAGAGCGGATCGGCGAACCTGATCTTCCGCCTGCTGGGCATACTGCCGGTGAAGAAGGTGGAGGTGGAGGTCGCCGAGGAGCGCACGCTGATTCCCGGCGGCAAATCCGTGGGCATTGCCATTGAGACGGACGGCCTTGTGGTGGTGGGCACGTCGGATCTCGGTCAGGCGCAGAGTCCCGCGCGGCAGGCGGGTCTGCGCGCCGGGGATGTGATCACGGCGGTGAACGGGACCAGCGTGCACAGCGCCGGGGAACTCGCTTCGCTGCTGACGGCGGGCGAAGCGGTGCAGCTGACGGCGGAGCGCGACGGAGCGCAGCTCTGCGTGGAGCTGATGCCCCAGGCGGATCCCCGGGACGGGACGGTGCGCATCGGCGCGTGGGTGCGCAGCAGCACCGCCGGCGTGGGCACGCTGACCTATATCGATCCCGGGACCGGTGAATTCGGCGCGCTGGGGCATGCGATTGCCGATGTGGACACGGGCATCACGCTGCCGGTGGCCGACGGCGGCCTGTATGAGAGCGAGATCGTGCAGATCAACCGCGGCGAACGGGGCGATCCGGGCGAGATCGTGGGCGACTTCCTGAGCGATCCGCAGCAGATCGGCGAGATCACGCAGAACGGTGCCTGCGGCATCTTCGGCACGGGCTACTGTGCCGATCCGGAGGAGCTGCTCTACCCCGAGGGCCTGCCGGTGGCCACGCGCAGCCAGCTGCACACCGGCGCGGCGCAGATCCTGACCACGCTGGACGATGCGGTGGGGGCTTATGACTGCGAGATCGAGCGCATCGAGGCCGACGGCAATGCGAGTGGGCGCAGCTTCGTGCTGCACGTCACCGATCCGGAACTGATCGAGCGCACGGGCGGCATCGTGCAGGGCATGTCGGGGAGTCCGATCATCCAGGATGGAAAGCTGGTGGGGGCTGTGACACATGTTCTTGTGAATGACCCGACGAGAGGGTATGGGATATTTATCGAGAATATGCTGGACGCGGCGGGGTGAATTTTTGACAGGGGCAGATTGCCCTTGTCATTTTTTTAGGATATGGTATACTTTTTTGAAAAGCAGATCAATCATTCAGAAAGGAAATGGATATGTCGCCGCAAGAACTGATCATGATTTTTAAGGATACGCAAAAAATCATCGCCGAAGATCCGGTTTTACAGCAACACACCCTGCGTACCCAGGCTTCCAGTCAATTGTATCTGGAAAACTATACATCATCTCTTCGCCAAATAAAGGGAGACCTTAAAGTCGATGTCCTTGAAAATACTACATTTCGGTGTGCAAGGGAATCCTCAGAACCTGGATTGAGAATAGCAGTTTTGAATTTTGCAAATCCTCGTGAGCCTGGTGGAGGCGTTCTTCGGGGCGCTATGACTCAGGAAGAATGCTTGTGCAGATGCAGTAATTTGTATAACGCCCTTGCACAGCCGTATTTTCTGAGACATTACTATCAGTATCATTGCCGTAATTGCGACAATTTCTTCTCAGACCGTCTGATTTATTCTCCGAATGTAACAGTAATTAAATCCGATGACACAATTCCACAGGTATTATCAGAACCGTTTTTTGTGGATGTCATTACCTGTGCTGCTCCGTACATAAATAACCAGTTATTACGAACGGACCAGGAACTACTGTCTATCTACGAGTCACGAATAAAGAACATCTTGGAAGTGGCCATGTCCAATGATGTGGACATCCTGATTCTTGGCGCATTTGGATGCGGTGCCTTTCATAATGATCCCTCACTCATGGCAAAAGCTTTTTCCAATATGTTGATTCGGGATGAATACGCACAGTATTTTAAGAAGGTAAAATTCGCGATCAAACGTACAGGGGATTTCTGTCAAAATCTTTGTTCCTTTGAAGAAGCTTTTTATGGAATTTCGGTTGAAGGAAATAAGAGACGGTTCTGGATGTAATGTTGTCCCTAATAACAATCACTCGTGTCGGGGAGTCCGATCATCCAGGATGGAAAGCTGGTGGGGGCTGTGACACATGTTCTTGTGAATGATCCGACGAGAGGATATGGGATTTTCATTGAAAATATGCTGGATGCGGCGGGGTGAATACTTGACAGGGGCAGATTTTGCCCCTGTCTTTTTCGGTATCCTATGTTATGATAAATAATAATGAAAATAATCATTGTAGAGGAGAAAAACATGGCTAAAATGAAAAAATGTGCTTGCTGTCTTCGGAGAATCTTCGGATGGCTGTTGATCGTGCTGGGCGGAATATCGGGTGTAAGCTCGGCTGTCTGTGCTTTGGTTGCGCTGTTTGGCGGGATGGAGATGGACTCTTTTGGTGAGAGGATGAGATTTTTTGCGACAGCCCTTATGATGACAGCGGCCTTCTTTACAATCCTGTGGCTGGGGATTCGGTTGAAGAACAGCGGTCGCAGAAATATGGCGGCTGGCCGGGTGATGAATCCGTCTTTGCCTGCAAAAAAGAAAATGCAGCGGGCTACCAATGTAAAAGTTTTGGGTAAGTGTGAAAAATGTGGAGAGCCGCTTCATGCATTCCATTATTACAGGGACAATGCTTGCTTTACATATTGCGAAAAATGCGGTAATTCCAATCTGGCTGCTTTTGCCGCGCCATATAGAACGATAGAATTGAACTTCGACGGCCATCAGCGTGAAGGTTTCAGCCTTACTGTGGAAGTTGAAAAGTGGCCTTCCTTGGAACAGTGTTACCTGCGGTGGTACGAATGGAATGAAACCGGTGGCTCTGATGTTAAGGTCGATTTACCGACAAACTATATGAGGGAACATACGGTTGAAGAATTTTTGGCGGAATACATATTGAAAGAGAATGACGCTACAAACTGTATCCCGTTTTCTATTAACGAAGGACTGCTTCGTCAAATAAGGAACAGATTAACGGAAAGTGGTGTCCTGCTGGAAAAGAGAACAGCCTATGCAGGTAAAATCACGGTTCAAGATGCGCTGAACACATTTTCTGAGGAAGAACAGCAGCGGTTTGAAAACCGCCTATATCAGTATACTCAGAATACCGGCCGGGCCGACCTGAGTCCTGAGATAGCAGCGGCCAACCGTGGATTGGTCTTCGTGGATGGACGGCCAGTAGCAAAGGAAGTTACCACGCGGCTGGATGAAATGCGAAATGCAGTTTCTTAGGACAATGCCGCTATGATCTCTGAGAAAGAATTTGTACCTATTTCTATTCCAAATCTGGCAGGGTACCAAATGAAGATGCATACTGATTCTGGTGAAGAACATTGTTTTACACTAACCGGGCTTAAAGCATATTATCCAAACATGAGCAGCATGTGCGGGTACGGCTCCGATGAGTGGTGCTTTCACTGTAAATACAACGGTGAAAATTATATCTTGCGCTTCTGTGACGATTCCGGATATGGAACGATTTGGGATTGCGCTTTGATCAACAAAGAAAATGCCGAACAATTGGAAAAACTGTCTGTAGTAGAATGGCTGAAATTGGTGCTAAAATCTGAAACCAAAATCTTTCATTTGCATCCGGATACGATCGACGCCGCAAAAAATATCGTACAGGCTACTTCTTCACGATGCGGACCTATAAGTGATAATGGTTTTTATGGGCGGTAACGTCTTGTTGCGTTTCCCGGATTGAATAAATGTTGTCCCTAATGACAATCACTCGTGAGCGGCAGTCCGATTATACAGGACGGCCGACTCGTGGGCGCTGTGACCCACGTTCTGGTCAATGATCCGACAACCGGCTACGGAATTTTCATCAAATACATGCTGGACGAGGCTGAAAGGAGGGACAGGAGCATTTGACTCCTGTCCATATGTCTGCTTTTGTGATACAATCAGGTCAGACAGAATGGAGTGTGAGATCGTGAGCTGTATTCTCAAATCGGAAGGGTTTGCATTGGCGCTGAGGCTTCGGGTATTTGAAGAGGACATGTCGCATCCGGTGAACGCCACGATGAAGGTGGAGGTACAGTCGGAAGGCTTCTCCGGACAGGCCGACATGGATATCGACGTCAGAGCATTCGTCAGCTTTGCCGCCGATTGCAATGCGCTGTATGGGAAACTGCATGGAACCGCAGAGATTTGCGAATCCTTTGGGGACATGAAGCTCACTTTTCGCGGGGATGGACGCGGCTACATCCACGTGAGCGGTCAACTGAGCGATGGATGGAACGCGCTCACATTTCGAAATGCGGTGGATCAGACGTCCATGCGGGACTTCTGCGTTCAATTGAATGCGGCATGCGAAGCGTGCCCGACAAAATGATTTGCGCAAGGCGAAAAGACGGGAGGCAGGGCAATGACGGTATTGCACGATCTGACCTTTTACACCTTCCCGAACGAGGGCGAAACGGAATGCCTGCACATCGGCCTGTTTGCCTCCCACGGGGATGCGGCGGCGGTGGCGGCGCGGTATCGCGGCGAGGTTCCGGGGTTCAAGGATTACGACTGTGTGGCGAGGATCGAGGAGGTGCCCGTCGCCGATGCGGACGTGGATGCCCGCGAGCTGTGGCGCTTCGTCGGCTGGAACGTGGATGCGCGCGGCAACGAAGTGGATATCATCCGGAGCGCCTGTTATGGATCCCGCGCGGAGGCGGAAGCCGCGCTGGACTGCGCCATGCGGGAGACGCCCCGCCAGGAGTGGGCGATGAACCGCTGTATCGTCGGCCGGTGCGACTGGCAGGAGGGCTTCGTCCGCTCCTGAGGAAGATTCGCCCGAAACCCAGCGCGTGCCCTCCGGGGGCGCACAAGGAAAGGGCGGGACACAAAGCTGTCCCGCCCTTTCATCGTGGAAATGAACCTCAGCTCTCCGCGTGCCAATCGAGGATCAGCTGCCGTACCAGGGCGCAGAGCTTCGCGCTGCTCTCGCTGGCGACCCGCAGCACCTCGGCATGCTCGTGCTTCTTTTCGGCGATGCCGGTGGCCATGTTGGTGATGCAGGAGAGTCCCAGCACCTGCATGCCCAGATAGTTGGCGGCGGTGACCTCCGGCACGGTGGACATGCCCACGGCGTCGGCGCCCAGCGCTGCGTAGGCGCGGATCTCCGCGGCGGTCTCGAAGCAGGGCCCGGAGAACAGCGCATACACGCCGCGCTGAAGGGTGATGCCCAGCTTGTCAGCGGCGGCGAGGGCCCTTTGCCGCTGGGGCAGGGCGTAGGCCTCGGACATGTCCGGGAAGCGGGGGCCGAAGCGCTCGTCGTTGGGGCCGATCAGCGAATTGCGGCCCAGCAGGTTGATGTGATCCTCGATGAGCATCAGATCCCCCGGCGTAAAGCTGCGGTTGATGCCGCCGCAGGCATTGGTGACGATCAGACGCTCCACGCCCAGCAGCTTCATCACGTACACGGGATAGGCCACCTGGCGCATGTCGAAGCCCTCATAATAATGGAAGCGTCCCTGCATGGCGGCCACGGTTTCGCTGCCGATTCTGCCGATCACCAGGTTTCCGGCGTGGCCCTCCACGGTGGACTGGGGGAAGTTGGGGATATCCGCGTAGGGGATGACCACGCGCTCCTCCATGGCCTCCACCAGCGCGCCCAGGCCGCTGCCCAGGATGATGGCGATGCCGGGCCGCAGCTGCGTCTGCGCGAGAATGTACTGCGCCGATTGATTCACTTGTTCGTAAAACATGTGCGTATCCTCCTTGAAATATCGCAATTCCTGATATGAATATAGCGCAGCGCCGGCGGATTCGTCAAGGGTTCGGGCGGGGAGTTGCTTTTTTTTCACTTGTGCGCTATAATCTGATATCAGGGGAAAACTGGCAAAAGGGGACTGTTCACTTGGAAACGTATAGAAGAATGGACAGCCACAGGATGGCAATGCTCAACAAGCAGAGCGTGATGCGCTGCATCTCCAATCACGGGCCGATCAACCGCTCCGCGATTGCGAAAATGGTGGGTTTGAGCATACCGACGGTCATGGAGATTACCGACAAGCTGCTGGAGCACGGCATGGTCGTGGCCGAGATGAAGCAGGGCAAGGGCCAGGGCAAGCGCCCGGAGCTGCTGCGGGTCTGCGGCGAGCACTTCCGCTTCATCGGCGTGGACGTGGGCCGCACCACCATCCGCATCGTGCTGGTGGGCCTGGATCAGCAGATCATCGACATGGTGAAGTACGCCACGGAGGATGTGCACTGCGCGCGGCGCTTCGTGGAGCGCATCTGTGCGGAGATCATGGGCCTGACCCAGCGCTCCGGCGTGGATATGGACACCATCGTGGGCGTGTGCGTGGCCATGCCCGGACTGATCGAGCGGGAATCCGGACGGGTGATCTTCTCGCCCAACTTTGGCTGGGAGGACATCCCCCTGCAGGGGTGGATGAACGAGATCCTGCCCTTCGAGGTCATCGTGGAAAACGCTAACCGCGTGCAGGCGAGCTGGGAGGTCTTTCGCAATCCGGAAAACAACCGGCTGACGGTGCTGTGCGTGGGCCTGGGTTATGGCATCGGCGGCGGCCTGCTGCAGGCCGGAAAGCTGTATTACGGCGCCAGCGGCACCAGCGGCGAGGTGGGGCACATCCCGGTGTGCCACGATCCTTACGCCCGCTGCTCCTGCGGAAACGTCGGCTGCCTGGAGGCCGTGGCCTCCGGCGCGGCGCTGGCAGGCAAGGCCCGGGAGCTGGTGGAGCGCGGCGAGGATCCCGTGCTGGAGCAGCTCTGCGGCGGCGATCCCGAGCGCCTGGAGGCCAAGCTGGTGTTCGACGCGGCGCGCATGGGGGATGCGCATGCGCGGCGGATCATCGATCAGACGGCGGAATACATCGGCGTGGCTCTGGCGGCGTGCATCAATCTGATGGATCCCGACCGCATCTATCTGTGCGGCGGCATGATGAAGAACGGGCCGGAATTCCTGGAGAAGATCAAGGCCTGCACGCTGCGCCGGCAGATGCACAATGCGGGCCGCTGCGTGGTGATCCTGCAGGGCGATCCCGATGAGTGGAACGTCGCCCGGGGCGCCGCGCGCGTGGTGCCCTACTACAACTGGAGCAAGGAGAGCCTCGCGTTCATGCGCTGACGCAGATTGCGGAACCGCGCGGCCTGCGTCCTTGCAACGCGTTCGAGGGCGGACGGCAATGCCGTCCGCCCTTTTCTTTGCGCGCGGGTTCTGACCGGCCCGATTTCTGTGTGGCAGGGATGGCAAATGCTAAATTTATCCGAGAAAACTTTCGAAATAATCCAATAATTCCTACATAAAGTGCAATTCTCTTATTGACAGAACATACGATTTTGTTTATAATCTAATTGTTAGGAGACCTAAGTTAATCACAACTGCGGGCGAGGCGACGAACCTTGAGAATCATGCGGTCCGACCGGATTCAATGGCGGGCCGGGGAGCAAAGGAGAATGTTATGAATACCGGAGCAAGCAAAAACAGCACCACCAAGGTACCGATTCTGAAGCGGTTTTTCATTCAGAGCTATTCCAGCGCGGTGAGCGCCTGTGTTCTGCTGGTACTGATCTTCTCGATCTTTACCGATTCCTTCCTTTCCTCGTACAACCTGTTCAACCTCTCCCGAACGGTTGCGAGCTACGGCTTCATCGCGGCTGCGCAGCTGATGGTGGCCGTCATCGGCGGCATGAACCTTTCGGTCGGCGCGGTTGGCGCGCTGTGCACGGTCATCTGCGGTCTGCTGATGCAGAATCTGGGCCTGCCCACCATCCTGGTGGTGCCGATCACGGTGATTGCGGGTCTGATCTGCGGCTGGGTCAACGGCGTGCTGATCACCCGGCTGCGCCTGGCGCCCTTCGTCATCACCCTGGCGATGCAGTTCGTCTATGACGGCATTGCGACGGGCATCTCCCACGGTTACTCCTACACCGTCAACGAGGGCTTCTCGGATCTGGGCCGCGGCCGCTTCCTGGGCACCTCCCAGCTGTTCGCACTGTTCGTGCTGCTGGTGCTGATCCTCGTGGTGGTGTTCCGCTATACGCTGTTTGGCAGAAATGTGCTGGCCGTGGGCGGCAATGAATCCGCGGCGCGGCTCTCGGGTATCAAGGCCGACCGGATCACCATTCTCTGCAACGCGCTCTCCTGCGGCCTGGCTGCAGTGGCCGCGATGCTGTGGACCTCCCGCACCGGCTCCGCCTCTCCCACCACCGGCGCAGACTGGATGCTCTACTCCTTCGCGGTGTGCGCCATCGGCGGCATCTCGCTCAACGGCGGCAACTTCACGGCCATCGGCTTCTTCTGCGGCGCCTGCATTCTGACCATGGTGCGCAACGGCCTGACCATGCTGAACGTGGACATCTACTTTGAGAAGGCCTTCCTGGGCGCGATCATCCTCATCGCGGTATCCGTGGAATCCCTGCGCAGCCGCGTCGCCAAGCGCATGATCACCTGAGGACAAGCAAACCTGTGCTCCACGGAGGCGCGACAGCGTTCATCCGTAAGAATAAAAAAAGGAGGATTCCCCAATGAAGAAACTCGTATGCCTCATCCTCGCCCTGGCGATGGTGCTGACGGCGGCCTGCTTTGCTGAGAGCAGCACCGCGGTGAACGTTGACACCGTCTCTGCCCGTGAGAACCTGACCTGGGAATTCCAGAAGGACGAATACAAGCTGGTCTGCTACTGGCCGGCGCCGGACGTATTCTTTGACAACTACGTGCTGCAGGGCCTGGAGGCCTTCAATGAGGACTTCGGTCAGAACGTCGAGTGGCGCGTCGGCACCGAGTGGACCCAGGACGTCGAGAACCAGACCTGCGAGGGTCTGCGCGCCCAGGGCTTCGATCTGTTCTACGTGTTCGGCGCGGATACCGCAGGCGCCAACGCCCTGTACAAGGAGCTCTATGACAGCGGCGCCAAGGTCGTCAACTACGCCGGCCTGGTGGACGATCCCCAGGAGTCTGCCATGACCCTGTGCTCCAACGTCTATGTGCAGGCCTACAATTCCGCCAAGCGCCTGATTGAGGAAATGGGCGGCGAAGGCACCATCATCAACGTGCTCGAGCAGCTGGGCGACGTCAACACCCAGAAGCGTCAGCAGGGCGTCGAGGACGCGGTCGCGGAGTACGAGGGCGTGTCCATCGTGCAGACCCTGGCCGACATCACCACCGCTGCCCAGGGCCATGAGAAGGTCTCCGATGCGCTGGCTGCCAACGCCGGCGTGAAGGGCATCATCGCCACCGGCGGCACCGCCTCTGCGGGCCTGGCCACCGCCATGGCGGACTACTATGCCGTCAATCCCGATGCGGATCACATCGTCTGCGCCACCATGGACCAGGGCGACGAGGTCATGGCGGGCATCGCCGGCGGCTATGTGGACTACACCGTTGCGCAGAACGGCTGGGCAATGGGCTACGTCTCCCCGCTGATCCTGATGTACATGGCCGATGGCTGGGAGCCCATCAACTGGGGCGCGCACATCGACACCGGTTACATCTTCATCGATGCGAGCAATGCCGACAGCTGGCAGGCGGACATCGAGGCGGCGGCCATGGAGATGATCGCCTCCATCGAGACCGAAGTTCTCAAGGCGCCCGAGGCATAAGGCTGAAGTGCGCACAGGCGAGACCAAATGAAGCATTCGCGCCGGGCGGCGGAGGCGCATCCGCTGCCGCCCGGCGCGCCCCGAAGGGACACCCCGCAACAACGGCACGCTGGATCGGAGGCAAATTATGCTGGAGCTCAAGAACATTTCAAAGTCCTTTGGTGGCGTAAAGGCACTGCAGAACATTTCCGTGCAGTTTCATGAGGGCGAGATTCACGCGATTCTCGGCGAGAACGGCGCCGGAAAATCCACGCTGATGAAGATCGTCTGCGGAATCTACCAGGCCGACCAGGGCGAAGTGATTCTCGACGGCAAGAAGATGAAGCTGAACGATTACAACGATGCCATTCACAACGGCATCAGCATCGTCAATCAGGAGATCAATCTGATTCCCGAGAGCAGCATCGCCGAAAACATTGTGCTGGACAAGATGGACCAGTTCACGAAGCTGGGCTTTGTCAACTGGAACAGAATCAACGAGACGGCCAAGAAGTACATGGACATGGTGGGCCTGGAGTTCGACCCCAAGACCCCCGTGATGAAGCTGAGCGCTGCCCACAAGCAGCTGATTCAGATCGCAAAGGCGCTCTCCGCCAATGCGAAGGTATTGATGCTCGATGAGCCCACGTCGAGCCTGACCCAGTACGAGGCGAACATCCTCTTCAACCTCGTGCGGGAGCTGAAGAAGAAGGGCGTCATCATGATCTTCGTCTCCCACAAGCTGGAGGAGGTCATGGAAATCTGCGACAAGGTCACGGTGTTCCGCGACGGCCAGTACATTGGCACCGGCGACACCAGGGATCTGACCAAGCAGCAGATCATTAAGATGATGATTGGACGCGAGTCGAACATCCACTATCGTGGCCGGCTCGACGCTGAAAATAACCCCGTGGCCCTGGAGGCAAAGCACATCTGCTCCAAGCTCCACGGCCTGCAGGATCTGAATTTCTACGTGCGCCGCGGCGAGATCCTGGGCTTCTACGGCCTGGTCGGCTCCGGCCGCAGCGAGCTCGCCCGCACCGTGCTGGGCATCGACAAGATGGACAGCGGCGAGGTGTACCTCAACGGCGAGCGCATCCAGACCCGCTCCTTCGCGGAGAGCCTGCACAAGCACGGCATCGGCTACATCACCGAGAACCGAAAGGAGGAGGGCCTGTTCCTGGATGACAGCATTAAGATGAACATCAGCCTGAACACCCTGCGCAAGTTCTATCTGGCCAAGGCTGTGCCGCTGATCAAGCCCGCGCTGGAGGCGGAGAACGCCGAAAAGTTTGTGGAAAAGCTGGAGATCAAGACGCCCTCCATCAATCAGAAGGCGGCCAGTCTCTCCGGCGGCAACCAGCAGAAGGTGGCCATCTCCAAGTGGCTGTCGGTGGGCTGCGACGTGCTGATCATCGATGAACCCACCGTCGGCGTGGATATCGGCGCCAAGGAGTACATTCACGACCTGATCTGGAGCCTGGCCAAGGATGAGGGCAAGGCCATCATCCTGATCTCCTCGGATATGAACGAGATCATCAGCCTGTCCCGGCGCATGCTGATCTTCAAGGAGAAGCAGATCGTGGACGAGCTCAAGGGCGAGGACTTCTTTGCCAGAAGCGGCGCGGAAATCAGTGCTGAAATCGGAAAATCCTTTATCTGACAAGTGGAGGTGCGCAAATGGGAATTGTGAAAAACGGCTGCATCATCGGCGTAAAGCCCGGCATGCTGGAGCGGTACATCAAGCTGCATGACGAGCAGCCCGAGGAAATCCGCAACCTGCTGAAGGAGCACGGCTTCTTGAAGTGCGAGATCTTCGTCAAGGAGATCGCCGGCAAGACCTACCTCTTCCAGTACAACGAGGTGGATGAATCCAAGGACAATGCCGCGCTGTATGAAAACGCCGCCTATCAGGAGTGGCTGCGCGTGACGGGCGAGTGCCAGGAGCCCCTCGAGGGCGAAACCTTCTGGCAGAACCTGCCTCAGGCCTATACGCTTTTCAAGGATGAATGAGAAAGGTGGATTCAATATGAAGAGAACGGAAGTCAACGCAGCAATCGTCTGGGCCAAGGAGCTGCTGAAGAAGAACAACATTCGCCTGCCGGAGTACGCCTACTGGGATCTGGACAGCTGGAAGGCCAATCGCGACAAGCTGGGCACCATCCAGCACGTGATGCTGGGCTGGGACATCACCGACTTTGGCACGGGCAAGTTCTCCGAGATCGGCGCGGTGCTCTACACCGTGCGCAACGGCGATATGAACGACGCATCCATCGGCGTGCCCTACTGCGAGAAGTACATCGTCATGAAGGAGGGCCAGCGCCTGCCCAAGCACTACCACGAGTTCAAGACCGAGGACATCATCAACCGCGCCAACGGCGTGCTGGCGGTGTACCTGTGGAACACGGACGCTGAGGGCAATCAGCTGGAGACCGATGTCACTGTGCCCATGGACGGCATCGAGCGCACCTTCAAGGCCGGCGAGGAGATCCTGATCTATCCCGGCAACAGCATCAGCCTGAAGCCGCACATCGCCCACATCTTCGGGCCCAAGCCGGGCATGGGCGATCTGGTGGTCGGCGAGGTCTCCAAGGTCAACGACGACAACACCGACAACTACTTCCTGGAGCCCACCGCACGCTTTGCGGACATCGAGGAGGACGAGGCCATCCTGCATCCGCTGTGCAACGAGTACGACGTGCTCAACGGCTGAGCATGAATGCGCAACCGCCCCGGATCACACGATCCGGGGCGGTTTTTGTGTGCGGAGGAGCGTACGGCGTCCCTGCGCGAGGGGCGTAGGGGGCAGCATGCTGTTCCGCGCTGGATTCGCAGCTGGAATGCGGAGGGCAAACAACAGCGCCGGAGGACGAGCCTCCGGCGCTGCGCCGTTCCGGTTCGGATATCAATCCAGGCTGGCCAGACGGCGGATCTTGTAGCCGCCGCCGGTGTAGCTGGCGATGTCCCGGATGGAACAGGAGATGGTGTTGGTGCCCGCTTCGCCGCCGCCCTGTTCGATGATGACCATCTGCGTGCGCGCCGTGTTGGCGTAGTAGAGGAACATCACCACATGGGAACCGGACTTGTTGAGCAGATCGCCGGGATGCAGATCGGTGGGATCCGTCAGCGTGCGATAGGCGGTGGTGGAGCCGATGCTGCGGGTGGTGTCCGCAGAGTGGCTGCTGCCCATGCCCCAGATCGCCATGGAGGCGAAGGAGGAGCAGTCGTTGCCGGGATAGTTCCTGCTGGTGAAAGCATCGCCGTTCATCAGGTAGTACCCCTTGCCGGAGTTGTAGAATTTGCCGGAGCTCAACACCTTGCTGACATTGTAGGTGCGGTTGCTCTGGGTGTAGGGGAGGCCATAGTACACGATGCCCGGCTTGAAGTCCTTGGCGCCGTTTTCGGAATTGGCGGCCCTCCAGTACAGCTCCGTGGTGTTGGTCATCCAGGGGAAGAGATACATGTCGAAGGCGCGCGTCACAATGTTCTTGCGCGTGTTGTAGTCCGAGGAGGAGATGATTCCCTGCGCGTAGAGGGATTCCAGCTCGAGATATGCGGATGCGCGCACGTTTTTGATCTGGGAGAGCGTGGTGGAGATGGAACCGACGGCGGTGCGCCGCTCGGGCATCTTCAGGCAGCGGTCGGGGCTGAGCACGGTCAGCTTGTAGCTCAGCGACAGCGCCGGGTTGCGGGTGGAGGTGCCGGTGATGGTCGCGCGGCCGTAGGACAGTGCGGTGATCTCGCCGGTCTCGGGATCCACCGACACAATCCCCGCATCGGAGGAACTCCACTGCAGCGCCGCAATGGCCGTCTCCGGGAAGACTGTGATGAGCGGCAGATAGGTGTCGCCCAGGTTCAGGAAGGAGGGCGGCGTCTGTGCAAAGGCGACACTCTCCGGGAAGTAGGGGTCCACCACCTGAATGGTGACGGTGGCAGAGAGGCCGTTGTGGGTTTTGACGGTCACCGTTGTGGTGCCGCGCATGATGGGCGTGACCAGGCCGTTTGCGTCGATGGTGAACAGGCCGGCGCGTGCGATGGAGTAGGTCAGCGTGGTGTAGCAATCCTCAGGCTGGAGGATGGGATTCAGCTGCAGCGTATCGTCCACATTGACCACATAGCTTGTTGCGTCGAAGGAGATGGAGCTGGGCGCCGGCTTGACCTCGATCTCATGATCGAAATACACGCCCTCCACATAGGTGGATGTGCGCACCGTGGCCACGCCCGGTCGCAGAGCGGTCACCAGGCCGCTTTCATCCACGGAGACTGCGTCGCCGCTGATCACTTCGTAGCGCAATGCACTGTGGCTGCCCTCGGGAAGCAGCATGGGATTGAGCTGCAGGGTTTGTCCCACGCCCAGCACGCGTACCGCGTCCAGGGAAATGGATTCCGGAGCCGGAACCACGGTGACGCTGCAGACGGCGGTCTTGCCGTTGTGGGTGGTGGCCTGAATCGTGGTCTCGCCGAGGGCGAGACCGGTGACCATGCCGGTCGCATTGACGGAAGCGATTTCCGCATCCGCAGAGAGGTAGGTCAGCGTGGTCGCCGTGCCGCTGGGAATGGTGTGGCCGAGCTGCTGGCTCTCGCCAACGCCCAGAACCAGGCTGGCGGGAGACAGCTTCAGCGAGGTCGGCGCCTTTTTGACGGTCACTTTCAGCTTGAACGCCAGATCGTTGTAGGTCTTGATGGTGATGGTGGCGGTGCCGACCTTCACGGCCGTCACGATGCCATCCGCGCTCACCTTCGCGTAGCGGGTATTGCTGCTGGAGTAGCGGAAGCCGGAAGCGCTCCCGGGATCCACCATGGGCTCCAGCTGAACCTTGTCGCCCAGGCCGATGTTCAGCGTCGCATAGGGGAGGGACACATAGGTCGGCGCAGGCACGACGGTGAGCGCACAGGAGTCGGACACGCCGTTGTAGGCGGTCGCGGTGATGGTGGCGACGCCCTCGGTCAGCGCGTGCACGGTGCCGTTAGCATCCACGGTGGCGACGGACGGATCCGAGGAGGTGAAGCCCACCGCACCGGCGCTGCCCTCGTTCAGGGCATAGCTCAGCTTCCAGCTGTCCAGCGCGCCGATGCGCAGCTCGTGGTCGGAGAGGGTCACGGACTCCGGCTCCGGCAGCACGTGAATCACGCCGGACTTGGACTT
>SFET01000053.1 GCA_004557125.1 Clostridiales bacterium
CATCGACATGGAGATCACCCTGATCACCCCCATCGCGTGCGAGGAAGGTCTGCGCTTCGCTATCCGTGAAGGCGGCCGCACCGTTGGTTCCGGCGTTGTCACCAAGATCTGCGAATAATTCCAGATACCACAGGGACCCGAATCCATATGGATTCGGGTCCTTTTTGTTTTGGCGCAGGATCGAAACACCAGCGGCCGCCTTTTTGGCCGGCAAACAATGGCCGCATTCCATTTCAAAAATTCGGATACCACAACGATCTGCACAAATCACATGCGCTGGAACTGCAGCGCGCGACAATTATTGTTAATTCTGTCGGCAACCCCTTGATTTTTGGCGGAATCGGGTATAAAATACATTCACAAGTTAGCAAGCTAAAGTGCTAAATCAATAAAGCGAGGGAATGAACATGAAAGCAAGCTGGATCAAAATTGTCACCCTGTTTGTGCTGACAGCGATGCTGCTGACCTCCGCGGGCCTGGCCGAAGCGGTGGATCTTTCCGCCATCGACTGGAACGCACGCTACACCTACGCGGAGCTGGAAGCGCAGCTGGAGGCGATTGCGGAGACCTATCCGGACGTAACCGAGCTCTATCCCATCGGACGGACGAATCAGGAGCGCACCCTGTGGTGCATGGAGCTGACCAACCCTGAGGTGGACGAGGACGACAAGACCGGCATCGCGGTGGTGGCGAACATCCACGGCGGCGAGCGCGAGTCCGCATCCAGCGCGATGTACTTCGCCTGGTGGCTGGCCACCGAGTCCGCGACCGAGCAGGTGCAGCAGATTCTGGACAACTACGTGGTCTACATCGTGCCGGTGATCAACGCCGACGGCTACGAGCAGTCCTTCATCTACAACACCCGCCCGAACCTGCGTCCCCGCGACCTGAACGGCGACGGCACGGCCTTCTCCGATCCCTACACCGACATCGACGGCGACGGCTACATCGCGACCCTCTATCGCGGCACCGCCGATGAACAGCCCGACCGCAAGACCACTCCGACCTTCGGCATGGAGAGTCCGGATTGGGACGGCAACGGCATCCTTGGCGACGATCCGCGCAACAGCGGCATCGATATGAACCGCACCTTCGACTACCAGTGGAACCGCTTCGACGTGGAGACCGTTGAGACCGGCGTGATCGGCGCGAACGCCTGGAAGAACGCTGGCACGGCTCCGGCCACCGAGCCTGAGGTGCAGGCGATCCAGAACTTCCTGCTGAACAACGAGATCGACGCAATGGCCACGCTGCACACCGGCATCCAGAGCGTGCTCTATCCCTGGTGCTATCGCGCCTACGATCCGGAAGTGGATTCCGACGACATCCCCTTCATGCAGGGCGTGGCGGCGGAGATGGCCGCAGCCTTCCAGGAGACCACCGGACGCGGCTTCTACTCCATGTCCTCCTATGAGGATTATCCCACCAGCGCGGAGCTGATCGACTACGCCTACGGCCGCCTGAACATCCACGCCTACACCATCGAGGTGTACAGCGGCGGCAAGTCCGAGGACGGCAGCATCGAGGCCTGCAAGTGGGAGAATACCCTGCCGGAAGAGAAGTGGGTGTTCTATACCCAGGATGAACTGGCCGAGCTGGGCCTGGATCCGGCGGCGATCACCGACTCCGAGGGCAACGGCCTTGCCGAGGGCGAGGGCCTGTGGTTCTACACCGGCTCCACCGCGCAGATGGTGGACAAGGCGCCCGAGGATCAGGCGACCATGGTGCAGGGCTGCCGCGACGCGCTGCTGGTGATGATCGCCAGCGAGCCCTACGGTCAGGGCTACACCAAGCCGGAATACCTCGACTGGAACTGATTGAACCCAAACCATCCGAACAAACTCCTCCTCAGTGCCCCGGCGCATGTGCGCCGGGGCATTCGTCTGTCATAGGACATGTGCATCAGTCGCGGCAGGGTGCGCATATCTTTATCATCTCCGCCACACAAAAGTCGCTCGGGGAGCGCCGGGGTAGGGGATGGCGCGCTTGCACCGGGCAAAAAAGGGTGTTATAATAGAAACTGTGAAGGTGTGCGGTTTTTCATTCTCGCCGCATAAGATACAAAGGAGTCCCTATGGTTTTTTCCAGCAATCAATTTCTGTACTTCTTCCTCACGATCACCCTCGTGGGCTATCTGCTGCTGCACCGCTGGCGCAAGTGGAGCAATCTGTTTCTGACCCTGGTTTCGCTGGGCTTCTACGCCTGGGGCCAGCCGAAGTTCGTTGTGGTGATGGTCGCGTCCATCGCCTGCAACTGGCTGCTGGCGCTGTGGATCGACCGCGAGAAGCGCAAGCCGGAGCGGGGACATGCGAAGCTGGCGCTGACGCTGGCCATCGTGATGAACCTGGGGCTGCTGGGCGTGTTCAAGTACCTGAGCTGGCTGCTGGACAACGTGCGGACGTGGTTCAACCTGTCCTTCCCGGTGCCGGAGATTGCGCTGCCCATCGGCATATCGTTCTTCACCTTCCAGGCGATGAGCTACGTGATCGACGTCTATCGCGGCGACGGCAAGGTGCAGCGCAGTTTCGTCAATGTCTGCCTGTACATCTCCTTCTTCCCGCAGCTGATCGCCGGCCCCATCGTGCGCTACCAGACCATCGCGGACGAGATTGAGAACCGCCGGGAGAACCTGCCGGACTTCGTGGAGGGCGTGCACCGCTTCATGGTGGGCTTCTGCAAAAAGACGATCCTGGCCAACAACCTGGGCCTGCTGGTGGACACGCTGTTCGGCCTGGACCACGCGAACCTGTCGGTGGGCGGCGCATGGATCGCGGCTGCGGCGTATCTGATGCAGGTGTACTACGATTTCTCCGGCTATTCCGACATGGCCATCGGCCTGGGCCGCATGTTCGGCTTCCACTTTCTGGAAAACTTCCGCTTCCCCTTCATCGCCAAGTCGGTGGCTGGCTTCTGGAAGCGCTGGCACATCTCCATGACCAGCTGGTTCCAGGATTACCTCTACATCCCGCTGGGCGGCAGTCGGGTCAAGACCCCGCGCCTGCTGTTCAACATGTTCATGGTCTGGTTCTGCACCGGCCTATGGCACGGTGCGGCCTGGACCTACGTGCTCTGGGGCATCGGCTTCTTCGTCATGCTGGTGATCGAGCGCTTCACCGGCCTGGGCAAGTGGATGGAGAAGCACCCCATCGGCCACCTCTACGCCATGCTGATGGTGGTGTTCTTCACGGTGATGATTCGCTGCGACAACCTGCCCCACGCCTGGACGATGTACGGTTCGCTCCTGGGCGTGAACGGCGCGGCGCTGTGGAACAGCGTCACCACCGTGCTCTGCCGGGAGTACGGCTGGTTCTTCCTGGCGGCGCTGATCTGCGGCCTGCCGGTGCGGGACTTCATCGTGGGCAAGCTGCGCGTGAACGAGAACCTGGTGCGCATCGTGGGCGCGGTGGCGCTTGTTATGCTGTTCGGCATCTCCGTCAGCTACATCGCCGTCAACGGCTACAACCCCTTCATCTACTTCAATTTCTGAGGACAGGAGGATGCATATGCAGCATCTGTTGAATACGCTTCGCAGGATCGCTCCGGATCGCGTGCTGGAAAACGCGCCGATGTCCCGCTACACCACCTTCCGCGTGGGCGGCCCCGCCGATGTGCTGTTCCTCCCGGCGAGCGTGGAGGAGCTTCAGACTGCGCTGGCTGCGGCGAAGGCGCAGGGAATCCCGGTGTGCCTGATCGGCAACGGCTCGAACCTGATCGTGCGCGACGGCGGCATCCGCGGCCTGGTGATCGTCCTGGGCGAGCCCTTCTCCGGGCTTCGGGTGGAGGGTCAGCAGGTCTGGGCGCAGGCGGGCGCGCGGCTCTCGGCAGTGGCTGCGGCGGCACAGCGCGCGGGGCTTACGGGCATGGAGTTCGCCAGCGGCATCCCGGGCACCTTGGGCGGCGGCTGCGCCATGAACGCGGGCGCCTACGGCGGGGAGCTGAAGGATGTGCTCGTCTTGGCGGACGTGCTGCTGGACGGCGAACTGCGCCGGCTCAGCCGCGACGAGATGGAGATGGGCTATCGCAGCACGATGCCGCTGCGGCGGGGAGCCATCGTGCTCTCGGCCTGCTTCGAGCTTCACAGCGATGATCCCGAGGCCATTCAGGAGCGCATGCGGGATCTGGCGAACCGTCGCCGGGAGAAGCAGCCGCTGAACCTGCCCAGCGCAGGCTCCACCTTCAAGCGCCCGGAGGGTCACTTCGCCGGGGCGCTGATTGAGCAGTGCGGGCTGAAGGGCTGCCGCATCGGCGGCGCGCAGGTCAGTGAGAAGCACGCGGGCTTCATCGTGAACGTGGGAGACGCCACGGCGGCGGACATCCTGCGGCTGATTGCGCATGTGCAGGAGGTCGTGCTGGCGCAGACCGGCGTGCAGCTGGAGACGGAAGTGCGCGTACTGGGGGAAAACTGAATGTCCTTTGCATCGAATGCCCGCGCGGAGATGGCGCGCGAGCTGTGCACTGAAAAATGCTGTTCCCGCGCGGAGCTGGCGGCGGCGCTGCTGGCTTCGGGCGGCATTTCTTACCGCTTCGGCCGGGAGCCCAGCTATGCGCTGTCCATTACTGCGGCGGAGGCGGCGGTGGTGCGCCACTACTTCCAGCTGCTCAAGCGCCACTTCGGCGTCACGGCGCAGATCCGCACGCTGCGCAGCAATTCGCTGCGGGGCATGACGCGCTATCAGCTGGTGATCCCCGAGGAGGATTCCATGCCGCTGATGCGCGAGGCCGGGCTGTACGATCCCAGGGCGCCCTTCGGCCTGCGCCCGGTGCCGCCGGACAAGCTGCTGAATTACGCCTGCTGCAAGAAGGCCTTTCTGAAGAGCGCCTTCATGGTCTGCGGCGGAATGTCCAACCCGGAGATCGCATATCATATTGAGATCGCTGCTCCCAGTGAGGATTTCGCCGATTTCGTTATAAAAAATCTCAATTATTATGAAATTGGCGCAAAAAAAGCGTGCAGAAAAGCGAAGTTTGTGGTATACTTAAAGAAGAGTGATGATGTTTCCGATATGCTGACGCTGATGGGCGCGTCCCAGTCGGTGCTGGCGCTGGAGAATGTGCGCATCAAGAAGGATGTGAGCAACCGCGTCAACCGGCAGGTGAACTGCGATTCCTCCAACATCAACCGGGTGATGGAGACGGCGCTGAAGCAGATCGAGGACATACGCTATATCGACCGGGAAATCGGCCTGGAAAAGCTGCCCCTGCCCCTGCGGGACATCGCGGAGGCGCGGGTGAACAACGCAGCGACCTCCCTGGCCGGACTCGGTGAAATGATGGATCCTCCCATCGGAAAGTCGGGGGTCAATGCGCGCCTGCGCAGGATCTCCGAAATCGCGCAAAAGCTGCGCTGCGGGGAGGAGATCGAATTATAAAGCAATGAAAGGATCAGAGGAATGCTGAAGATGGAAACTGTTTTTGACGCCTGTCCGGTGATTACGCCGGATTTTGCGGCGCGCCTGGCCCAGTGCGCATCCCGGTATGCGGCGCAGGTCTATCTGGAGCGCGGAAACACGCGGCTGTGCGTGGACTCGCTGATCGGCATCCTGGCGCTGGATCTGCGCCGGGGCACGAAGGTGCAGGTCGTGACCGAGGGTGCGGACGAGCGCCAGGCCATGGAGGGCGTGTGCGCCCTGCTGAAGGGCTGATTCGGTCGCGCCGCGGGTTTCAAGAGAGACGGGAAAGCTGCTTTCCCGTCTCTCTTTTTCGCCCGGAAGCGATTCCGGGATTCAGGATGCCCGCGCGCCCGTGGAGGAAGCGGGGATTTTTGCCGATTGTGCGCCAGGATCGACCGATCGTCGCAAATGTCTTGCGCTGCGCGGCAGGATGCGCTAGGATGGGAATGTTCCGGAGGTGAACGCATGAAGATTGAATTTCGCAGGGAGCCGGAGGCGGCGGAGGTGCGCGTGCTGGTGACCGCGGCGGAGCGCACGCCGGAGGTGGAGGCGCTGCTGCGGCGGATCCGCGCGCTGCCGGCCGTGATCGCCTACGACGCGCGCGGCGAGGTGCCGCTGCGGGCGGAGGAGATCATCCGCATCTACACCGAGGGGCGTCGGGTGCGGGTGGACAGCGACCGGGGCAGCTTTGATCTGCGCAGCCGCCTGTATGAACTGGAGGAAAAGCTGGGCGCGGCGGATTTCGTGCGCATCTCCAATTCGGAGATCGTGCAGAAGGGGCGCATCCTGCGGCTGGACTTCAGCCTGACGGGCACCATTCGCCTGATGCTGGAGGGCGGAATCGAAACCTATGTCTCCCGCAGGTATGTGTCGCGCATTCGCCGGATGTTTGAGAATTGAGGTGGAAATCATGGCAAGAAAACTGTTGACGCGGCTGTCGTGCGGCTTTTCCATTACGGTGTGCGTCTGTTTGGTGGTGCAGCTGATCGTGGCGCAGACGACGGGCAACAGCGTCACGCCGGCCTTTGCGGCCCACTTCCGCAACGAGGCCGCCGCAGCGCTGGCACAGCTGGGGCTCACGGGATGCATCGGCGCGGCCTTTGCCGGCGCGGCGGAGCTGTTTGAGATCGGGAAGTGGGGCTATCTGAAGCAGGGAATCGTGCACTTTCTGGTCACGGCGGCGGTGTGGATGCCCATCGTCTACATCTGCTGGATGCCCAGCTCCCGCAGGAGCATGCTGTTCACCGTCCTCGGCTGGACCTTCACCTATGCGGTGAACTGGACGGTGCAGTATCTGCTCTACAAGCGCAGCATAGCGGAGCTGAACCGGAGGATCCGGGCCTATCGGGAGGGGGATGGACATGCTTGCGATTGATGCGAAGGGACTGGTCAAGCGCTACGGTGCGCGCACGGCCGTGGACGGACTGAATCTGCAGATCGAAGCGGGCGAGCTGTTCGCGCTGCTGGGCGTGAACGGCGCCGGCAAGACCACGGCGATCCGCATGCTGACGGGACTGACGGCCCCGGACGGCGGCGACGCCCTGCTGATGGGCCACAGCGTGATAACGGACCTGGATGCGGTGAAGCGCATCACGAACCTCTCGCCCCAGGAATCGGCGGTTGCACCGCGGCTCACGGTGGGGGAGAACCTGGAGTTCATGGCGGAGATCTACGGAGCGGGTCCGACGGAGGCCAGGCAGCTGGCGGCGCGCGCCATGGAGGAGTTTGACCTGATGGAAGTGGCGCGGCAGCGCGCGGGAACCCTGTCGGGCGGCTGGCAGCGGCGGCTGTCCATCGCCATGGCGCTGATCACGCAGCCGCAGGTGCTGTTCCTGGACGAGCCCACGCTGGGGCTGGACGTGCTGGCCCGGCGGGAGCTGTGGAAGCTGGTGCGCGGTCTCCACGGCCGGGTGACGATCCTGCTGACCACCCACTACATGGAGGAGGCCGAGGAGCTTTCCGATCGGGTGGGCATTTTGCAAAAGGGCAGGCTGCGGGCGCTGGGCACGCCTGGGGAGCTGATCGAGCGCGCCGGTGCGAACAGCTTCGAGGAGGCCTTCGTGGCACTGGCGGCGGAGGAAGGGGGAGAGGACGCATGCGTATGATGGCCTTTGCGCGCAGAAATGCGCGGGAGATCCTCCGGGATCCGCTGTCGGCGGGCTTTGGCTTGGGCTTTCCGCTGGTGCTGCTGGCGCTGATGACGCTGATTCAGCGCAACGTGCCGGTGGAGATCTTTGAGATGGAGTCGCTGCTGCCGGGCATCTGCGTGTTCGGAACCTCGTTCTTCGCGCTGTTTTCGGCGCAGCTGATCTCCAGGGACCGTGGCAGCGCCTTCATGATGCGGCTGAAGTCCTCGCCGATGCGCTCGCGGGATTTCATCCTGGGCTACGCGCTGCCGATGCTCCCCATGGCGCTGATGCAGGGCGCGCTGTGCGCCGCTTTCGCACTGGCGCTGGGTCTGCGGTGCAGCTGGGGGATTCTGCGGATGATCGCCGCGGTGCTGCCGTCGGCGCTGGTGTTCATCGATCTGGGCCTGATCTGCGGAAGTTTGCTCAGCGAACGCCAGGTGGGCGGCGTCTGCGGTGCGCTGCTGACGAACCTCTCCGCATGGCTGTCGGGCGCGTGGTTCGATCTGAAGCTGATCGGCGGCGGCTTCGAGGCCTTCGCCCGGGCGCTGCCCTTCGCAAGCGGCGTGGATGCGGCGCGGGATGCACTGGCGGGCCGCACTGCGGGCGCTGCACTGGCGATCGTCTGCGCCTATGCGGCGGTGCTGTGCGCGCTGGCGGTGGGGATCTTCCGGCGGCGCATGCGCAGATCGTGACAAACCGGCGGCCTTCTGCTATAATGTAGGGAGCAAGGGATATCTTTCAGGAGGCCGATATGGATCGCGAACGACTGGAGGCACAGCTCGCGGAGCTGCCATTGTACCAATACGCCTTTATCCGCACGGAGGATCTGTGCTTCTCGGAGCGCATCCGCTGGATCTGCGAGCACGAGTGCCCGATGTACGGCAGAACCTGGGCCTGTCCGCCGGCGGTGGGCAGCGTGGAGGATTGCCAGAGACGCTGCCTTGACTTTCAGGATGCGCTGCTGATCGCCACCATCACCGAGGTCAGCGACATCGCCAATCTGGAGGAGACGCTCTCCACCCGTGCGCCCCACGAGGAGATCACCCGGCAGGTGCTGGAAATGGTGCGCATGCAGGCGCAGGAGACCATGGTGCTCTCCACCGAGGCCTGCGCCATCTGTGAGAAGTGCGCCTGGCCCGATGCTCCCTGCCGCCATCCGGACCGCATGTTCCCCTGTGTGGAGAGTCACGGCATCGTGGTGACGGATCTGGCCGAGAAGGTGGGGATCGACTTCTACGCCGAGGGAAATCTGGTGACCTGGTTTTCGCTGATCTTCTATAAGTGAATTGCCGCGGATTGGGTTCGGGAGAGGATGGACGGGACGCCGAAATATTTTTGACAACCGGGTGCAAAGACGCCGCCGGAAGGGCGGCGCTTTTGCGGAAATCACGAACGTTTCCCCGCGGCCTTCGCGGAAAAATTCACGAAATTGCAGCTTAAAAGGGGGATTTGTTCGCAAAGCGAATTGAAATATCTTCGGTTTATCCGAAAAGATATTGGGAAAAGGTCGAAAATCGCAGGATTTAACGAACTGTTAAAGGGAATTCGGGCGCAAGTGCCTTGACATTACAGCTAAAAAACCGTAATATTTAAGGAAACAGTGCAACTGTTTCATTCTTTTTTGGGAGGCCAAGAAAATGAAAAAGGTCATTTCCATGCTGCTGGTTGCAGCCCTCGCTTTGGTGATGTGTTCCGCGTGTTTCGCTGAGGAAGGCGCGCTCAAGATTGGTTTCATCGGCCCGCTGACCGGTGCTGCCGCTGTTTACGGCACCTCCTGCCTGCAGGGCGCCCAGATCGCCGTTGAGGAGATCAACGCACAGGGCGGCATGCAGATCGAGCTGATCCCCCAGGACGACGAGCACGATCCCGAGAAGTCCGTCAACGCCTACAACACCCTGTGGGATGAGGGCGCGCAGATGATCGTCGGCTGTGTCACCACCGGCCCCTGCAAGGCGGTTTCCGCCGAGGCCTACAACGACCGCATGTTCATGCTGACCCCCTCCGCTTCCTCCACCGAGGTCACCGAGGGCAAGGACAACATGTATCAGGTCTGCTTCACCGACCCGAACCAGGGCTCCGCTTCCGCCCAGTTCATCGTTGACAATGGCCTGGCCACCAAGGTCGCCGTGATCTACAACAACGCCGACGCCTACTCCACCGGCATCTACCAGACCTTCGTCGCCAACGCGGCTGAGCTGGGCCTGGAGGTCGTCTCCGTCACCACCTTCACCGATGACACCACTGACTTCTCCGTGCAGCTGACGGATGCGAAGGACAATGGCGCCGATCTGGTGTTCCTGCCCATCTACTACACCCCCGCTTCCATGATCCTGAACCAGGCCAATGCCATGGAGTATGCGCCCGTGTTCTTCGGCGTGGACGGCATGGACGGCATCCTGACCCTGGAAGGCTTCGACACCTCCCTGGCCGAGGGCCTCATGCTGCTGACCCCCTTCGCGGCCGATGCTGAGGACGAGCGCACCCAGGCCTTCGTCGCCGCCTACCAGGCTGCTTACACCGACGTTCCCACTCAGTTCTCCGCAGACGGCTACGACGCGGTGTACGCGCTGTACGAGGCCTCCCTGCAGGGCGGCATCACTGCTGAGACCTCCACTGAGGACGCCTGCGAGATCCTGGTCAGCGTCATGCCCGAGATCACCGTCTCCGGTCTGACCGGCGAGATGGATTGGGAAGCCAACGGCGAGGTCACCAAGACCCCCAAGGCGGTCGTCATCGAGAACGGCGTGTACGTCGGCATGTAATTCTGCCGGAATTGCGCGTAAAAAGTAGAATTTTTAGGGGAGAATGTCGCCGAGAGGGGCGTTCTCCCTTTCTCATTTAACAGTGTACGTTTATAATCAATAGATAAGAACTTTTGAACGGGGTGGATGTTACATGGTCTTTTTGTCCTATCTGATCAACGGAATCAGCTTGGGAAGCGTGTACGCCATCATCGCCTTGGGCTATACCATGGTTTACGGCATCGCGAAGATGTTGAACTTTGCCCACGGCGATGTCATCATGGTCGGCGCGTATATTTCCTTCTGTGTGACCCAGTATCTGGGGATGCCGGCCATCGTGTCAGTGGTTGCGGCCATGTTCGTCTGCACCGTGCTGGGCATGCTGATCGAGCGCCTGGCGTACAAGCCGCTGCGCAACGCGCCGAAGCTGGCGGTGCTGATCACTGCCATCGGCGTCAGCTACTTTTTGCAGAACTCCGCGCAGCTGATCTGGGGCTCCAATCCCAAGAGCTTCAATTCTGCGGTGAACCTCGGCTCCATCCGCCTGTTCGACGGCGCGCTGCTGATCTCCGATGAGGCCATCGTCACCGTGCTGTGCTGCGTGGTGATCATGATCGCGCTGACGATGTTCACCTCCCGCACGAAGATGGGCAAGGCCATGCGCGCGGTCTCCGAGGACAAGGGCGCGGCGCAGCTGATGGGCGTGGACGTGAACTTCACCATCTCCATCACCTTCGCCATCGGCT
Organism: Clostridiales bacterium; assembly: GCA_004557125.1. Lineage (GTDB taxonomy): Bacteria > Bacillota > Clostridia > Christensenellales > Aristaeellaceae > SFTH01. Next base: position 11,007 of record SFET01000053.1, read on the forward strand.
CCGCACTGGCGGCCATCGCGGGCGTGCTGCTCTGCTCCGCCTATCCGGTGCTCCAGCCCACCACCGGCTCCATGCCGGGCATCAAGGCCTTCACCGCGGCGGTGTTCGGCGGCATCGGCTCCATCCCCGGCGCCATGCTGGGCGGCATCCTGCTGGGCCTGATCGAAATCTTCGGCAAGGCCTACATCTCCACGGAGCTGGGCGACGCCATCGTTTTCCTGATTCTGATCGTGATGCTGCTGGTCAAGCCCACGGGTCTGCTGGGCAAGAAGGTCAGCGAGAAAGTGTAAGGTGATCGTATGAAGAAGATGAGCAAGACTTTCATCAACAATGCCATCACCTACGCGCTGGTCATTGTTGCATTCATCGTGATGAGCCTGCTGCAGAATGCGGGCGTGCTGACCCGCTCCATGAAGGGCCAGCTGGTGCCGATCTGCGTGTACATCGTCATGGCCATCTCCCTGAACCTGACGGTGGGCATCTCCGGCGAGCTGTGCCTGGGCCACGCGGGCTTCATGAGCGTGGGCGCGTTCACCGGCGTGGTGGCGGCCGCCTGCATGACGAACGGCGTTCCCAGTCCCACGCTGCGGCTGATCCTGGCCATGATCGTGGGCGGCCTGCTGGCGGCGGTGGCCGGTGTGATCATCGGCGTGCCGGTGCTGCGCCTGCGGGGCGACTATCTGGCCATCGTGACCCTGGCCTTCGGCGAGATCATCCGCAATGTCATCAACTGCCTGTACGTCGCGCTGGACGGAAGCGCCCTGCGCATTTCGTTCAACAATCCCGTCGTGCAGGATCCGGCCCGCGCCGCAGAGGGACTTTCCTTCCAGGTGTTGATCAACGGCCCCCAGGGCGCGACGGTCTCCACCAAGCTGGCCAGCTTCACCATGGGCTTCGTGCTGATCATCTTCAGCCTGATCGTGGTGCTGAACCTGATCAACAGCCGCTCCGGCCGCGCCATTATGGCCATCCGCGACAACCGCATCGCGGCGGAATCCGTGGGCATCGGCGTGACGAAGTACAAGATGATGGCCTTCGTGATCTCCGCGGCACTGGCGGGCATGGCGGGCGCGCTGTATTCGCTGAATTACTCCACGGTCACGGCCAGCAAGTTCAAGTTTGACACCTCCATCCTGGTGCTGGTGTTCGTGGTGCTGGGCGGCATCGGAAACATCCGCGGCTCCATCATCGCGGCCGCGCTTCTGACGGTGCTGCCGGAGCTGCTGCGCGCGTTCAACGACTACCGCATGCTGATCTACGCCATCGTGCTGATCCTGGTGATGCTGGTCTCCAACAACGAGCACATCAAGCAGCTGCGCGAGAGCGTGTCGGACAAGCTGCGCCGCAGAAAGGGCGCGGGCAATGAGAGCGAAGGAGGCGTTTGACGATGGCTGAGCAAAAGACGAGAATGGTACCGATTCCCAGCCAGGGCATCATTCCGGAGCGCGATTTGAACGCCACGCCCGTGCTGGAGTGCCGCCATCTGGGCATCGAGTTCGGTGGACTGAAGGCCGTGGACGACTTCAACCTGACCATCGGCAAGACGGAGATCGCCGGCTTGATCGGCCCCAACGGCGCGGGCAAGACCACGATCTTCAACCTGCTGACCAAGGTGTATCACCCCACCAGCGGCACGATCCTCTTCAACGGCAAGGAGACCTCCGGCATGAACACCGTGCAGGTCAACCGCGCCGGCATCGCCCGCACTTTCCAGAACATCCGCCTGTTTTCCACCCTGTCGGTGGAGGACAACGTGAAGATCGGCCTGCACAATTCCATGAAGTATTCCACCGTGAGCGGCATCCTGCGTCTGCCCGGCTACTGGAAGAACGAAAAACGGATGCATGAGCGGGCGCTGGAGCTGCTGTCCATCTTCGATATGCAGGATCTGGCCAGCCACACCGCGGGCTCGCTGCCCTACGGTGCGCAGCGCCGCCTGGAGATCGTGCGCGCGCTGGCGACGGAGCCGAAGCTCCTGCTGCTGGACGAGCCCGCTGCGGGCATGAACCCCTCCGAGACGGCGGAGCTGATGGCCAACATCCGCAAGATCCGCGACACCTTCCAGATCGCGGTGATGCTGATCGAGCACGACATGAAGCTGGTCATGGGCATCTGCGAGGGCATCGCTGTGCTGAACTACGGCCGCCTGATCGCCAAGGGAACGCCGGAGGAGATCCAGAAGAATCCGGTCGTGATCGAGGCCTATCTGGGCAAGCAGAAGGAGGCGGACGCATGAGCCTGCTGAAAGTTGAGAACATCCACGTCTATTACGGCAGCATTCACGCCATCAAGGGCGTATCCTTCGAGGTCAACGAGGGCGAGATCGTCACCCTGATCGGCGCAAACGGCGCGGGCAAGTCCACCACGCTGAACACCGTGTCGGGTCTGCTGAAGCCCAAGACCGGCACCGTCGAGTTTGAAGAGAAGAGCATCGTGGGCGTGCCCGCGAACCGGATCGTCTCCCACGGCCTGGCGCTGTGCCCGGAGGGACGCCGCGTGTTCTTGCAGATGACCGTGCAGGAGAACCTGGAGATGGGCGGCTACACCCGCCCCGCAGGCGAGATCGAGGCCAGCCTTGCCAACGTCTACGAGCGCTTCCCCCGCCTGAAGGAGCGGTACAAGCAGGTCGCAGGCACGCTGTCCGGCGGCGAGCAGCAGATGCTGGCCATGGGCCGCGCGCTG
>SFET01000054.1 GCA_004557125.1 Clostridiales bacterium
CTGACCCTGCTCGACTGGATCGAGAACAACAAGGGCGCCGCCAAGTACGTGGTCATGGCCAACAAGTGCTGGCCGGCGTTCCAGACCGAGTTCGGCTTCGTGCCCTGCTACGTCAACTCCCGCCTGACCGCCATGGGCTACTGCGTGGCCTGCGAGGTGGACATCTACGGCGCGCTGTCCGAGTTCATCGGCACCTGCGTCTCCGGCGAGCCTGTCACTCTGCTGGACATCAACAACTCCGTGCCGGCCGACATGTACAATGAGTCCATCGCCAGCAAGTACGGCTATCGCCACAATGAGACCTTCATGGGCTTCCACTGCGGCAACACTCCCATGTGCCGCCTGACCAAGGGCACCATGAAGTACCAGCTCATCATGAAGCGCGGCCTCGAGCCCGACTGCGAGCCCAACATCACCCGCGGCACCCTCGAGGGCGACATCATCCCCGGCGACATCACCTTCTATCGCCTCCAGGGCAACAAGGACAGCGTGCTCCAGGCCTACGTGGCTGAGGGCGAAGTGCTGCCCGTCGCGACCCAGTCCTTCGGCGGCATCGGCGTGTTCGCCATTCCGGAGATGAACCGCTTCTATCGCCACGTCCTGATCGCAGACGGCTATCCGCACCACGGCGCGGTCGCCTTCGGCAAGCAGGGCAAGGCCATCTGGGCGGTCATGAAGATGCTGGGCGTGGAGAACGTGAAGTTCAACCAGCCCAAGGGCATGCTCTACAAGACCGAGAATCCCTACGCATAAGGCAATCCCGATTCAACCCGGCCGCCGCGGCAACCTCGCCGCGGCGGCCATTTTGCCGTTCCGACACGGGTCATATTTTGTCCCTCCGTTTTAACACGATATCCATGGATTTCCATCCCGAATATGGTTTACAATGAAAGCCGAATGATCAGAATTGCGGAGGTCGGGCAATGCGTTTCAGGCTGGCACTTCTCTTGATCGCAGTGGCGGTGCTGCTGACCGGCTGCGGCTACTGGGTCGTCGAGGACGCCCCGGTGCAGGTGGGCCACGCCTATCTGGAATGGATCGGCTCAACCGCACTTCTTCCATAGTTTGGGAAATTGTCCCCTTTTCGACATATTCCACATTGTTTTTCATGATAGAATAGAAGCGGTGCGGTGATGCATTCACCGGCCGCTTGCGATAGAATTACGAGGGGTGTCTTACTTTGCTGCGTCGATTTTTGTGTGCTGTACTGATTTTTGCCCTGGCCTGCGTGGAGCTGCCCGCATGGATCCCTGCCGCCCTGGCGGAGGAAGTCGTGGTGGATGCGAGCATCACCGAAACTCCGGTGGAAGCGCAGGATATCGCCGAGGACGACATCTACGAGGACGTAGAGACCTCCAGCTATGCGGAGCTCAAGCGCGGCGACCGCGACGGCGACGACTCCGCCAACATCATCACCCTGCAGAACAAGCTGATCGAGCTGGGCTATCTGCGGGATACCGCCGACGGCGTGTACGGCGCCAATACGGAATCCGCCGTGGCCGCCTTTCAGCGCAACAACGGCCTCACCGAGACCGGCGTCGCCGATGGCGCCACCCAGAACCTGCTGTACAACGGCACGGATCTGATCACCGCCAGCAATTCCATGGATCCGGAGAGCGTCACCTATCGCGTTCAGGACAAGCTGGCCATGTGGGGCTTCCTGGTCGACGAGCCGGACGGCGTGGTGGGAAGCCAGACCAGCGAGGCCGTCGCCGCCTTCCACGAATACCTGCGCGGCTATGAAAAGCTCTATCCCACACCCGCATCCGAGGCGACCGCCACCCCCGATCCCAATGCCGCCGGCAGCTTCGGCGACGAGGCCATCGCGGTGGACGTCCCCATCGTAAAGGAGGATCTGACCAAGATCGACGAGCACATCCTCGCCTACGTGGACGGTGAATACGAGTTCGAAGTCTATCGCCAGACCGTGGCCAACGGCGACAGCGGCGAGGAAGTCACCCGCGTGCAGCGCCGGCTGAACCAGCTGAAGTATCTGCCCATCGTGGACGGCGCCTTCGGCCCCTCCACCGAGCGCTCCCTGCTGTACTTCCAGCGCAAGAATGGTCTGGAACAGACCGCCGTGGCCGACGAGGCCACCCAGCGCCTGCTCTTCTCCGACGCAGCGGTAAAATCCGAGGAATTCGTCTGCCCCTACAAGCTGGTGGTGGACGTGTCCGACCAGCGCGTGTACGTCTACCAGTGGAACGGTTCCTCCTTCGGCACCTGCATCAAGGAGATGATCTGCTCCACGGGCCTCAAGGGTGCCAGCACTGAGACCCCGCTGGGCACCTTCCAGATGGAGGGCCCCACCGGCACCGGCGAATGGTACTGGTTCAAGGATTACAGCTGCTACGCCAAGTGGGCCAGCCGCATCGTGGGCGGCATCCTGTTCCACTCCGTCATTTACAGCAAGGGCAAGGTGCTCAACAAGACCTCCGTGCGCAAGCTGGGCCGCAGGGCCTCCCACGGCTGCATCCGCCTTCAGGTGGAGGACGCCAAGTGGATCTATGACAACTGCCCCTCCGGCACCACCGTGGTCATTCAGGATTAGTTGCAAAACACAGCCCCGAAGGTCGCTATGACCTCCGGGGCATTTTTCGTTTATATTCAGATGATGAAGCCGCCGCCCAGCAGACGCTCGCCATCGTAGAGCACGGCGGCCTGTCCCCTCGCGGGCGCGCGCACCGGCTCGTCGCAGCTGATGCAAGCTCCGCACTCCGGCGTGGGGATCACCGTGCAGTCGGGATTCTCCCACTTGGTGTGGCGCACGCGCACGCTGGCGCGGATGGGTTCTTCAGGCGGATCGATGAGCCAGTTCATGTCCCGGGCGCGCACCTCGGTCTTGAACAGCTCCTCCCACAGCGCAAGCACCACGCGGTTCTCCCCCGCCCGAATCTCCGAGACGTAGAGCTTGCGGCCGTCCCGCAGCCCCGGCCAGCGCTGGCCCACGGTGTAGCGGTGGATGCCTTCGTGCCGTCCGATGACCTCGCCGTGGAACAGCAGCTCCCCCGGCCCCGGAACCGCCGTGCGGCGGCTGATCCAGCCGATGTAGTCCTTGTCCGGGATGAAGCAGATCTCCATGCTGTCGGGCTTGTGGGCCACCGGAATGCCGAAGTCCTCGGCCATGGCCCGCACCTGCGGCTTCTCGTAGTCCCCCAGCGGCAGGATCAGGCGCTCCACCTGGCTGCGCCTGAGCCGGCAGAGCATGTAGCTCTGGTCGTTGCTGGGCATCCCCTTGAACAGCGCGCCGTCCTTCGTCCGGGCATAGTGGCCGGTGGCGATGTGTCGCGCCCCCACCGCGTCCGCACAGTCGATCAGGCTTTTGAACTTCACCGCCGGATTGCACAGGATGCAGGGGTTCGGGGTCTCGCCCCGCAGATAGCTCTCCACAAAGGGCGCGCAGACATGGGCTTCCAGCTCCGCAGAGATGTCCTGAATCGTCAGCGGCACATTCAGAAACGCCGCCGTGTCGATGGCGTCCTGCCGGGTCTCGGGCGTGCCGATGTCCAGATACAGGCCGTGCACCGCATAGCCCTGCTTCTGCAAGAGCCGCGCAGCCACCGCGGAATCCACTCCGCCCGAGAGCCCCAGAACCACCTTTTCCATCCGTTTAACCTCCACCATGATGTGGACGGGGAAGTATCTCCCCCGCCACGACCACCCCCTCCAGTCTCCGCTAAAATCTAAAGATTTCCGGGCGCGGAGACTGCAAGGAAGCGATTTTTCAACAGCAGTCGTGCAAGCGCGACTGCTGTTGAAAAATCAGCTGCGAGCGCGACGTACACGCCGCCGCGCTCGATTTCACTGGACTGTGTTCCTCCAGAACCGTCACATCGTTCCGTCGAACATGTAGCGCTGGAAGCGCAGCGCATCGGCGGCGTCCTTGTCCAGCTTGGCCTCGCTGAGGTCATCGTACATGTTGTGCCAGATGCGGATGTCCTGGCCCACCTGACCGCCCATCTTCACGAAGGGCTCCATGCAGCAGGTGCCGTCGTAGCCGATCTCCCGCAGCGCCTGACCGATCTCGCGCCAGGGCGTGCGGCCCTTGCCGGGCACGCGGCGGTTGCACTCGCCGGTGTGGAAGTGGCCCAATCTCTTGCCCGCGTGGCGGATGGCCTCGGCGAGGTCGTCCTCCTCGATGTTCATGTGGAAGGTGTCCAGCATCACGCGCACGTTGGGCAGGCCCACCTCGTCCACGAACTTCACGCCCTCGGCGCAGGTGTTGAGCAGGTAGCCCTCGAAGCGGTTGAGCACCTCCAGGCAGAAGTCCACGCCGTAGTCCTGCGCCCGCAGACCCACCTCGCGCACGTTCTCCACCGAGCGCGCCCAGTCGCCCGCCTTGTCCAGCGGCTTGGTGTAGTCCGCCGGCCAGTAGGAGTACAGGCCGCCGCCGATGGTGTGGATGCCCAGAATCTCGAAGCGCTTGAACAGCTCGTAGTAGAAGTCCTTGGCGTTCTGCACGATCTGCGGATCGGCGCTGCCCATGTTGCGGTCGGCAGACGGGCCGTAGCCGCCGGTCAGGAAGATGCCGTTGTCGTCCGCGCACTTGCGCAGGTCCTTCAGCTGCTGGATGGAGAAGTCGTTCACCGGCGCGCAGCCGATCTCCAGAAAGTCAAAGCCCAGCTTCGCAACCTTCTCGATGTAGGGCAGATAGTCCGCGCCCCACATGTCCTCCCAGTATGCATAGTAGATGCCGTGTTTCATCTGTGGAATCCCCTCCCGCGTGTAAATTCTGTACATCCATTGTACACGTTCGCAGCTCAAATTGCAAGAACTTCACAGCAGAATCTGCAAAAGGATCACCAGCACCGCCCCCGGCAGGCCCAGAAAGCCCACCGCCATGGCCGTGAAGGGGTTCACCGCCACCGAAAAGCCAAACAGCCCGCCCACCAGGTTCACCAGCATCAGCGTCAGCGCGCCCAGCACCCCGCCCGCCAGCAGCCGCCACAAAAATTTCATCGGCACCAGCAGCAGGTAGCCCGTCAGACAGATCAGCGCCAGTCCCACCGCAAACGAGGCGATCAGTTCCCAGGGTATCTTCAAAACAAATCACCCCCCGCACCATTCTATGCGGGGGGCCGCGCCTCATGCCGGGCAATCAGTTGAAGGAGACCACCTCTGCCGTGAACTTGGGCAGCGTTATGCTCTTTCCCATGGTGGACGTGTACGTATACAGGCCATCGCTTACACCATAGACCGTCACGCGATCGTCCTCCAGAATGCGCTTGTCCTCGTTGGGACGCTCATAGGTGACATACACCACATTGTCGTAATTTCCCTTGGTTGCAATGCGCATCACGGTGGTGGTGGTTCCGCCGACGCTGGAGCCTTCCATGACCTGAAGCACCTTGCCGCTGAAGTTGAAGTACTGTCCCTCATACGTATTCGGGTCGCGCGCAATATCGTTGTAGTTCAGTTTGTTGTAAACCTTCGCCTTCGGCGCATCGTCCGCATAGAGCGCATTGAGCGTTTCCGGGTCGGCAATGCCGGTCACGCCCAGCCCGGCCTCCTGCTGGAACATTTTGACCGCCGCTTCCGTCTTGCCGCCAAAGTCGCCGTCCGCACCGCCGGAGAGGTAGTTCAGCTCAATCAGGCGATTCTGCATCCTGCGAACATCCTCGCTCTTATCGCCCTTCTGCAGCGTTATTTCCGCCGGTTCCGCAGGTTCGGATACACCTCCCTGCGCGCGCTTGTCCTGTTCCTCCTGAATATCCTGCGCCAGCTGAACCAGCTCTTCATCCGTCAATGTGCTCACATCCGGAATCTCCGCCAATGCCACCTGTCCCAGAACCAGCAGGCATGCCATGACCATCGCAATCCATTTTCTCATTATGTTCGCTTCTCCCTTCGTTCTGTACTTTGTAGTCGGCTGATTGTGGCCCCTTTGAATCCCCGATGGATCAGGCCCCGCCGTAATTATACCCAAACTTATCGTAATTGTCAATATGTGACAATCCCGTCGTCCATAATTTTCAAGAGGTGGAAAAAATCCCGGCAGTCTGGGGTTTTGGGGGCACAAAAATCACCCGATGATGGAGCAATCATCGGGTGTCGTATGATCTATCCTATTCGATGAACATCGCGTCGCCGAAGGAGAAGAAGCGGTACTTGTCCTCCACCGCCGTGCGGTAGGCGGACAGGATGTGCTCCCGGTCGTACAGCGCCGACACCAGCATCACCAGCGTGGAGCCGGGCAAATGGAAGTTCGTGATCAGCGCGTCCACCATCTGGTATTGATAGCCCGGGCGGATGAAGATCTGCGTATCGCCCTTCTGGGCAACCACACGACCGTCCACCGCGGCGGACTCCAGCGTGCGCACGCTGGTGGTGCCCACGGCGATCACCCGGCAGCCGCGCTCCCGTGCGGCGTTGATGCGCCGAGCGGCGTCCTCGCTGACCTCATAGTACTCGGAGTGCATCTCGTGCTCCTCCACGTTCTCCACCTTCACCGGGCGGAAGGTGCCCAGGCCCACGTGCAGCAGCACCGGCACGATGTCCACGCCCTTTGCCCGGATGCGCTCCATCAGCTCCGGCGTGAAGTGCAGGCCCGCTGTGGGAGCGGCGGCACTGCCCTCCTGCCTGGCGTACACCGTCTGGTAGCGCTCCCGATCCGTGAGCTTCTCGTGGATGTACGGCGGCAGCGGCATCTCGCCCAGCTCGTCCAGCGCGGCCTCCATCGTGCCCTCGCAGGCGAAGTCCACGATGCGCCCGCCGTCCTCCTTCACCTCCGCGATGGTGGCCACCAGCCGTCCCCCGCCGAAGAGCACCTGCGCGCCCGTGCGCAGCTTCTTGCCCGGGCGCACGATGGCCTCCCACTTCTTCGGCGCAAGCTGCTTCAAAAGCAGGATCTCGCAGGCCCCGCCGCTGGGACGCTCGCCGATCAGACGCGCGGGGATCACACGGGTCTCGTTGATCACCAGCGCGTCGCCGGGGTTCAGATAGTCGATGATGTCGTAAAAATGCCGGTGCTCGATGCTGTTGTCCCTCCGGTGCAGCACCATCAGCCGGCTGTGATCCCTCGGCTCCACCGGCGTCTGCGCGATGCGCTCCTCCGGCAAATCATACATAAAATCCGACAGCTTCATACAGTTCACCCGCTTCGTTTCGTTCAGGGTTACGCTTAGGGGCGCTGCCCCTAAGAACCCCGCCAAAGGGAATAATTCCCTTTGGAATCCTTCGTATGCGGCGCAATGCGCCGCAGGAAATTATCATATTCTTTGGAACCTTTTATGGGTTCATTATGTCCGGATGTATCCATCGCAGGAGAAGGGATTTACATTCACCGTCGCACATCGGGCAGAACGGTATGCGGCTGGCCGCAAAGAGACACAGCAGGCAGAGCACCAACAGCGCTGTCCACAGCCCAAACCGAAGCCAATTTTCCCTCTGATACGCCGCGCTCACCAGTGCAACAGAGATGCTTCCCACAAAAACGCCCAGCAGCATGGGCAGTAAATTGCTCTCCCCATGCGGTTCGTAGCAAATCAGCGCCAGCAGCAAGCTCCCGACGACGATACATCCAAGCAGTACCGGCAGCCAGATTTCCCGCAGGATGCCCTTCTTCCGTTTGTCCATCGCTTACCACCCCTGTATTCAGACGCAGCGCATATAGAAACAGTTCCTCATCGGCCTGTACTGCCTGAAGGATTGCCCATTTTTTCTGGCGCGCATTGCGCGCCTAATTGAGGGGTCCAGGGGGAATCATTCCCCCTGGCGGGGTTTCAGGGGCAACACCCCTGAGCGTTCTCCCAGATGAATGCTTGACCTACGCGCAGCGGTGCATCAGGAGAAAGCACAGCAGACAAATGGCCAGCAGCGCAAAGTCCCCCGCCATGCGCCGCCACTTCCGCATGGGCAGGGAGATCAGACCCCGCATCCATCCGAAGCAGCCCACGAAGGCCGCCAACGCCTGCGCAGAGGACACAAGTCCCGCCCTCTGATTCAGCCATCCGAAGGCGAGGTTCAGGCAGGTCGCCAGTATCGCCACGCTCCCCAGCAGCACTTGCAGACGGAAGTTCCGCCAAATCCTTTGCATTTCTCCTTCCTTTCAGGCGCGCATTGCGCGCCTATGTGGGGATTCTTAAGGGCGTCACGCCCTTAAGCGGGGTTCTTAGGGGCAGCGCCCCTGAGCGTTCCCCTCCCCCGGTCACACGTCCATGCGCAGTTGCTTGTTCTCCGCAGGCCTGGGCATGGGCAGGTTCATGTGGTCGTAGGCAGCCTGGGTGCAGATGCGGCCCCGGGGCGTGCGCATGATGAAGCCCAGCTGGAGCAGGTAGGGCTCGTAGACATCCTCGATGGTCGCCGCGTCCTCACCGGTGGTGGCCGCGAGGGTATCCAGACCAACGGGGCCGCCGCCGAAGCGCTCGATCATCACCGAGAGCATGGTGCGGTCGGTGTTGTCCAGTCCCAGCTCGTCGATTTCGAGGATGTTCAGCGACTCCCGGGCGTTCTCCAGCGTGATTTTGCCGTCACCGCGCACCTCGGCGAAGTCGCGGACGCGACGGATCAGGCGGTTGGCGATGCGGGGCGTGCCGCGACTGCGGCTGGCGATCTCCAGCGCACCCTCGTGGTCGCACTCCACCTTCAGGATCTTCGCCGAGCGCTCCACGATCACCGCAAGCTGCTCCGGGGTGTACATCTCCAGACGGAAGCTGATGCCGAAGCGGTCGCGCAGCGGCGAGGACAGCATGCCCGCGCGGGTGGTCGCGCCGATCAGCGTGAACTTGGGCAGATCCAAGCGGATGGAGCGCGCCGCAGGGCCCTTGCCGATGATGATGTCCAGCGCGTAGTCCTCCATGGCGGGATAGAGCACCTCCTCCACGGCGTGGCTGAGGCGGTGAATCTCGTCGATGAAGAGCACGTCGCCGGCGTTCAGGTTCGTCAGGATCGAGGCCAGATCCCCCGCGCGCTCGATGGCGGGGCCGCTGGTGACGCGGATGTTGTGGCCCATCTCCGCCGCGACGATGCCGGCCAGCGTCGTCTTGCCCAGTCCGGGCGGGCCGTAGAGCAGCATGTGATCCAGCGGCTCGTGGCGGGCGATGGCGGCCTGCATGTACACGTTCAGGCCCTTCTTCAGCTTGTCCTGACCGATGTACTCGCCCAGGGAATGGGGGCGCAGCGACTGCTCCGCGTCGCCGTCCTCCTCGCGAAAGCCCGTGGTGATGAGTCTCTCTTCGTCCTGCATGAAGCTCCTCCTATCTGCGTCCGCGGCGCATCAGTCCGCCCAGCATTTCGTTCAGCGCCCGCACCCGCAGCGCAAGGCAGACCGCCAGATAGGCGATGGCGGACACCGCCGTGGCGATCACCAGCCGCACAAACACCCGCAGCGTGCCCACGGCCTCGGGCAGCAGATTGTTCATCAGCATGCACACGATGGCGGCAACCAGCGTGGCGAGGACGATCTTGAACAGCTCCCCGGCGATGCGCTTCATGCCCAGCCTGCCCATGCGCTTCCGCAGCAGCACGAACATGGTCATGCTGCCCACATAGCTGGACAGCGAGGTGGCCAGCGCAAGGCCCCGCGCGCCCATGAAGCGGCGCAGGATCAGGTTCAGAATAATGTTCAGGCACACCGTGAGGCAGGCCACTGCGAAGGGAGTCTTGGTGTCCTGAATGGCGTGGAAGGTGCGGTTCAGGTAGTCGCGCATGCCGAAGGACGGCACGCCGATCAGGTAGAACAAGAGCACGCTGCCGGTGAGCAGCACGGATTCCAGGGTAAAGTTGCCGCGCATGTAAATCATCTTGACCACGTCGTTGGACAGCACCATGGCGATGGCCACGATGGGCAGCGCCACCAGCGCGATCAGCACGATGCTGCGCCGCAGGGAGGAGAGCACGCCCTGCTGGTTGTCGTCGGCGGCCTGCTTGCTCATGCGGGAGAACATGATGGTGGTCAGCGGCACCATCAGCACGCCCAGCAGGAAGGTGATGAGCTTATAGGCGTAGTTCATCGCCGAGATCGAGCCCACCGGAAGTCCCGAGGCCAGGCTGCGGTCGATCAGGTGGTTGATCTCGCTGATGCCCATGGACAGCACCGCAGGCCCCGCCAGCTTCAGCAGGCGGTGGAAGCGCTTATCCTTCAGATCGATCACCGGCTCATAGTTGAACCAGCCAAACAGGAAGGGGATCAGCACCACCACCTGCAATACGCTTGCGGCGAATACGCCCCAGGCCACGGCCTCGATGCCGCACTTTCCGGAGAAGGCGACCACGGCCACGATCACAGCAACGCTCAATGGGAAGCCGGTCAGCTGCGCCGCCATGAACTTCTCCATGGCGTTGAGCAGGCTGGAGATGACGATGCTGGCCACGTTGAAGGCCAGACCCAGCATCATGATGCGGGTGAGCTTCACCGTCAGCGCGATGCCCTCCGCGTCAAAGCGGTAGATCAGATTGACGATGGGCTCGGCAAAGGCGTACATCACCGCCGCAATGATCAGCGCGGCCAGGATGAACAGGTTCAGCGCATTGCTGGCAAAGTGGTTGGAGTGCTTCAAGCTGTACTTCTCCCGCTCCTCCACGAACAGCGGCACGATGGTCGCCGTGATGCAGGAGTTGAACAGCAGCACCGGGAAGTAGAACAGGGTGTAGGCGGACGCATACGCGTCGTTCTCCACGCCGGTGCCGAAGTAACCGGCGGTGATGACGTCGCGCATCAGGCCGAACATCTTGCTGAGTATGATGACCACCGTGACCAGCGCGGTGGTGCGAATGAGCTTATCCTTGCGTGCCAAGACACAGACCTCCACGATATTTCATATTGCACAGTATAGCACAGCTTGCGTTAAAATGCCATCCCTTGCATGTGAAAACATGGTGCGCGGCGGCATCTGTCGCTCAGCGACGGATTTTTGTCCGCGCTTCACCGCAAGATTTAACAGACTGCGGTAGAGACATCCTGTGAAAAGGTCTAAAATGATTGTACATAACTGCCGATGGAGGCAAATGAAAGGAAGAGAACTATGGATCGCGTGTTCAACTTTGCAGCCGGCCCGTCCACCATGCCCGAGGAAGCCCTGCGCACCGCTGCGCAGGAGATGCTGTGTTACGGGAGCAGCGGCATGTCCGTGATGGAGATGAGCCATCGCTCCAAGATGTACAGCGAGATCTTTGACGAGACCGTGGCCCTCACCCGCGAGCTGATGCACATCCCCGATTCCTATTCGGTGCTCTGGCTCCAGGGCGGCGCGACGGGCCAGTTCGCGGCCATCCCCATGAACCTGCTGGACGAGGACGGCAGTGCGGACTACATTGACAGCGGCAACTTCGCCCACATCGCCATGAACGAGGCGAAGAAGTACGGCCGCGTGCGCTGCGCAGCCTCCTCCCGGGAGGAGAACTACCGCCGCATCCCCGAGTGGAAGCAGGCGGACTTCGATCCCGACGCAAAGTACGTCTACATCACCACCAACAACACCATCTTCGGCACCCGCTATGCGCGTCTGCCGGAGACCGGCAACGTGCCGCTGGTGGCCGACATGTCCTCCAACATCCTCTCCGAGGTCTACGACGTCAACCGCTTCGGCGTGATCTACGCCGGCGCGCAGAAGAACATCGGCCCCGCCGGTGTGACGCTGGTGATCGTGCGGAAGGACCTGCTGGGCCACGCAAGCCCCATCTGCCCGAAGGTGCTCAACTGGACGGAGATGACCGAGAAGGATTCCATGCTCAACACCCCGCCCACCTACGCCATCTACATGGCGGGCCTGTGCATGAAGTGGCTGAAGAAGCAGGGCGGCGTGGAAGGCATCGAGAAGATCAACATCGAGAAATCCAAGCTGCTCTACGACCTGCTGGACGAGAGCTCGTTCTACATCCCCAAGGCCGACCCGGCCTCCCGCAGCCGCATGAACGTGACCTTCACCACCCCCGACCCGGACACCGACGCGCTGTTCGTGAAGGAGGCTGCGGCGAAGGGCCTCACGAACCTGAAGGGCCACCGCATGACCGGCGGCATCCGCGCCAGCATCTACAACGCCATGCCGGTGGAGGGCGTGCAGGCACTCGTCCGCTTTATGAAAGAATTTGAAACGGAGCACAAGTAATATGTACAACATCAAGACGCTGAATTCCATCTCCCCCGTGTACCAGAGCATCCTGACCGAAGGGGAATATACCGTCTCCGCAGACGTGGAGAAGCCCGACGCGATTCTGGTGCGTAGCGCCGACATGCACTCCTATGCGCGCAACGAGGAGCTGCTGTGCGTGGCCCGTGCAGGCGCAGGTGTGAACAACCTGCCGCTGGACGCGCTGGCGAAGGACGGCATCGTGGCCTTCAACACCCCCGGCGCAAACGCCAACGCCGTCAAGGAGCTGGTGGTGGCGGGCCTGCTGCTGGCCTCCCGCCGCATCTCCGACGGCATCGAGTGGTGCCGGAGCCTGACCGAGGGCGAGATGAGCATCGAAAAGCAGGTGGAGGCCGGCAAGAAGCAGTTCATCGGCCCCGAGCTGGCCGGCAAGACCCTGGGCGTGGTTGGCTTGGGCGCGATCGGCGTGGAGGTCGCCAACATTGGCGTGGCTCTGGGCATGAACGTGCTGGGCTACGACCCCTTCATCTCCATCGACCACGCATGGAAGCTCTCCCGCGCGGTGCATCACTCCACCACCCTGGAGGAGATCCTGGACAAGAGCGACTACATCACCGTGCACGTGCCGCTGATGGACTCCACCCGCGACATGATCGACGCCGCCGCCATCGCCCGCATGAAGCCGGAGGCCGCGCTGCTGAACTTCTCCCGCGACGGTCTGGTGAACGTCCCCGCCGTCAAGGCCGCGCTGGAAGAGGAGCGCATCCGCGTGTACGTGACCGACTTCCCCTGCAAGGCGCTCATCGGTGCGAAGAACGTGCTGCTCACGCCCCATCTGGGCGCGTCCACCCCGGAGAGCGAGGACAACTGCGTACGCATGGCCGCCCAGCAGGTGAACGACTACCTGAAGTACGGCTCCATCACCAATTCCGTGAACTTCCCGAACTGCAACCTTCGCGGCCTGCGCGTGCCGCGCATCTGCCTGCTGCACCAGAACGTGCCCAACGTCATTTCCTCCATCACCATGGTGCTCAGCGAGGAGGCCCTGAACATCGAAAACATGATCAACGTCTCCCGCGGCAGCTACGCCTACACCGTCGTCGACGTGGGCCGCGCACCCAGCGAAAAGCTGGTGGCGAAGCTCAACAAGCTGGACACCATGTACCGCGCGCGTCTGCTGATGCCCTGACGGCGAGCCGCCGCTGGCAACGCAGGGCGTTGCATCCCACCTTGCTTCGCAGTTTGAATCGAACGCACCTCTGCCCCCATAGATTCAAGGGGCAGAGGTGCTGTGTTTCTTTCCGTATGTTTCTGTATCTGCAGGCACGAAATCAAGTCCGGCAAGTATGGACTTGATTTCTTACGTCTGGTTCTGAAAATACTGCGGCGAGCCGCCGCTGGCAGGCAGGGCCTGCAGCCACATCGCTTCGCAGTTTAAATAATTATCCCCCGGCGAAGCCGGGGGTTTTGCATGTGCGGGCAAAGCCCTAGAATACTAGCCAGCGCCCTCGCAGGCGCATAGACGATCTGGCATCT
>SFET01000078.1 GCA_004557125.1 Clostridiales bacterium
AGCGCAGAGAAGATCGTCGAGACTGCCAAGCGCACCGGCGCTGAGGTGTCTGGCCCCATCCCTCTGCCCACCAAGAAGGAAGTCGTCACCATCCTGCGGGCCGTGCACAAGTACAAGGACAGCCGTGAGCAGTTCGAGCGCCGCACCCACAAGAGACTGATCGACATCACCAAGTCCACTCCCAAGACCGTGGAGGCTCTGATGGCTCTGGAGCTGCCCGCCGGCGTGGAGATCGAGATCAAGCTGTAAGGCTGGTTTCGCAGCGATCCCTCATTTAATTAAGTTTGCTGCCATGTCCGCCGACTTGCGAGGCGGACGGGTCATGTCGGCAGAGCAATGCGGCCTGGGACCCAACTCGGACGTATCTAAGCCGACCAATAACCTTTAAGGAGGAACATACATGAAAGCAATCATCGGCAAAAAAGTGGGCATGTCTCAGATTTTTGACGAGAACGGCCATGTGATCCCCGTCACCGTTATCGAGGCGGGTCCCTGCGTCGTCACTCAGAAGAAGACTTCCGAAAAGGAAGGCTATGAGGCTGTCCAGCTGGGCTTCGAGGATGTGCCTGAGCGCAAGCTCAGCAAGCCCGAGATGGGCCACCTGAACAAGGCTGGCGTGTCTCCCAAGAAGTACCTGCGCGAATTCAATCTGGAGAATGCCGCCGAGCTGAACATCGGCGACATCGTCAAGGCTGACACCTTCAAGGCCGGCGACTTCGTCGACATCACCGGCATCAGCAAGGGCCACGGCTTCCAGGGCGTTGTCAAGCGCCATGGCGCCGCTGTCAAGCGCAACACCCACGGCGGCGGCCCCGTCCACCGTCATCAGGGCGCCCTGGCCGCCGGTACCGATCCCGCCCGTATCTTCAAGGGCCGTGACGGCGCCGGTCACATGGGCGTTGACCAGGTCACCGTTCAGAACCTGAGCGTTGTGAAGGTCGACCCCGAGCTGAACATGCTGGTCGTCTGCGGCGCGGTGCCCGGCCCCAAGGGCGGTCTGGTCACCATCAAGAGCACTGTGAAGGTCCACAAGGTCAAGCAGGCTGGCGCCGACATCAGCAAGAACCCGCAGAAGGCTTCCGGCCGCAACCCGCAGAAGGCCTCCGCCAGAAACAAGTAAGAAAGGGGTGCTTGAGTAATGTCTACCATCAAAGTTTTGAACATGGCCGGCGCAGAAGTCGGTACTGTGGAACTGAACGACGCTGTGTTTGGCATCGAGCCCAACCAGACCGTTGTGCATGAGGTCGTCAAGAACCACCTCGCCAATTGCAGACAGGGCACCCAGAGCGCCCTCACCCGCGCCGAGGTCTCCGGCGGCGGCAAGAAGCCCTGGCGTCAGAAGGGCACCGGCCACGCCCGTCAGGGCAGCACCCGTGCTCCCCAGTGGACCCACGGCGGCATCGTGTTCGCTCCCAAGCCCCGGGATTACAGCTATGTGCTGAACAAGAAGGTCAAGCGCCTGGCGCTGAAGTCCGTCCTGTCCGCCAAGGCTGCCGAGGGCAAGCTGCTGGTCATCGACGCCATCAAGCTGAACGCCATCAAGACCGCTGACTTCCGCAAGTTCCTGGATGCCGTCCAGGTCGCCGGCAAGGCCGTGGTCGTGACCCCCGCTGTTGACGAGATCATCGTCAAGAGCGCCCGCAACATCCCCGGCGTACTGACCACCCCCGCCACCAACCTGAACGTCTATGACATCATCAACGCTCAGTACCTGGTGGTCGATCAGGCCGCCCTCGCTACCATCGAGGAGGTGTACGCATAATGACTGCTTACGATATCATTATCCGTCCGATCATCACCGAGCGCGCCATGGCCGCCACCGCTGACAAGAAGTACGTCTTCGAGGTCGCCAAGGACGCCGGCAAGATCGAGATCAAGAAGGCTGTTGAGGAGATCTTCGGCGTGAAGGTCGCTTCCGTCAACACCCTGACCGTCCCCGGCAAGGCCAAGCGCATGGGCGCCGGCCGGCCCGGTATGACCAAGACCTGGAAAAAGGCTTATGTCCAGCTGACCGCTGATTCCAAGACCATCGAGTTCTTCGAAGGCATGGTCTGATAACGGAAGGAGAGTAAAGCGATATGTCTATCAAAACCTTTAAGCCGACGACTCCCTCCAGACGTCAGATGACGGTCTCCGGTTTCGACGGCATCGACAAGAAGGCCAAGCCCGAGCCCAGCCTGGTTGAGCCTCTGAAGAAGAGCTCCGGCCGCAACAGCTATGGCCGCATCACCGTCCGCCATCGCGGCGGCGGCAACAAGCGCAAGTACCGC
>SFET01000004.1 GCA_004557125.1 Clostridiales bacterium
GGCGCTGGAGACCTTCATGGATCAGGTCGCCAAGGCCAACATCAAGGTGCACGTCATGGCCGGCATCATCCCGCTGAAGGCGGCCGGCATGGCGAAGTATATGAACGCCAACGTGCCCGGCATCGCCGTTCCGGACGATCAGATCGAAAAGCTGGCCGCAGCGGCTGCCGAGGGCAAGGAGAAGGGCGTGAAGGGCCTGCCCATGCAGGCCGGCATCGAGATGGCCGCGAACCTGTGCCGCGAGATCAAGGAGCGCAAGCTCTGCGACGGCATCCATCTGATGACCATCGGTGCAGAGAAGAACATCCCCACCATCCTGGAGAAGGCTGGCATCGCCATCTGATTCCATTGAACCACACATCCCCGCGCCCGGATTGGGTGCGGGGTTTTCTGATAGAAAGGGGAGGCGGAAGCATGTATCAGCCCTCGGAGAAGCGCTACGACGATATGACCTACAAGCGCTGCGGAAACAGCGGACTCAAGCTGCCCCGGTTGTCCATCGGCCTGTGGCACAACTTCGGAAGCATCACGCCCTTCGGCACGCAGCAGGCCATCCTGCGCACGGCCTTTGACAACGGCATCACCCACTTCGATCTGGCGGACAATTACGGCCCGCCCTACGGCGAGGCGGAGCGCAACTTTGGCATTCACATGGATCGGGACTGGCGGCCCCACCGCGACGAGCTGGTGATCTCCACCAAGGCCGGCTACGACATGTGGGCGGGGCCCTACGGCAACTACGGCAGCCGCAAGCACCTGATCGCGGGCCTGGACGCCAGCCTGAAGCGAATGCACCTGGATTACGTGGACATCTTCTACCACCACCGTCCCGACCCGGAGACGCCGCTGGAGGAGACCATGGGCGCACTGGATTCCATCGTGCGCAGCGGCAAGGCGCTGTACGTGGGCATCTCCAACTATCCGGCGGAGCGCACCGCCGAGGCGATTCGCATTCTGCGCAACTTGGGCACGCCGCTGCTGATTCATCAGGCGAAGTATTCCATGTTCGTGCGCACGCCCGAGGAGGGCCTGCAGGATGTGCTGCGCCGGGAGGGCGTTGGGATGATCGCCTTCTCTCCGCTGAACAACGGCGTGCTGACGGACAAGTACCTGCACGGCATCCCGGCGGATTCCCGTGCGGGCCACGATCCGCGCTACCTGAAGCCGGAGATGATCACGCCGGAGAAGCTGCGCAAGGTGAAAAAGCTCAATGAGATGGCCTGTGCACGGGGCCAGAGCCTTGCGCAGATGGCGCTGCGCTGGGAGCTGCGGGACCCGGTGGTGACCTCCGCGCTGATCGGCGCCAGTCGCCCGGAGCAGATTCTGGAGAACCTGCGCGCCTTCGATGCGCCGGAGCTGAGCGAAGCGGAAATTGCGCGCATTGACGAAATTCTGAATTCCTGATCGAAGAATTCTGAACATGAAATGCCGGCGGTCCAGCTGCGGATCCGCCGGAAAACTGCACACGGCCGCATGCTGGGCCTCAGGTGGGCGCGCCGGCAGGTGAGGGCTGGGGAGGACGATGCACTGTCAGACTCCCCAGCTCCGCCTCCGGCGCGTC
Source organism: Clostridiales bacterium (assembly GCA_004557125.1). Taxonomy (GTDB): domain Bacteria; phylum Bacillota; class Clostridia; order Christensenellales; family Aristaeellaceae; genus SFTH01. Next base: position 1,562 of record SFET01000004.1, read on the forward strand.
GCCGTCAATCAGGCACTGAAGGATGCTGCGGCCGTCCACCAGGCCGCAGGGCACGCCCTTCTTCGTCAACACGAACCAGGCGCATTCCCGGGGACGCATGAGGTTCAGCGCGCGCCGGGCGGGCGTGGATGCGTCCAGCTGATAGATGCGCACCGGCCGAACGCCGTTGGCATCCAGCGCGTCCTGCATCCGACGGGCGCGTGCTCCGGCCAGTGCAGCGCTCTCGTCACGACCGGAGGTCAGCAGGAATACCGCCGCCAGAAGCAGCGTCAGGTTCCAGCTGCCGAAGCGCAGTCCGGCGGCCACAGCGATTGCGATCATCACGAGGGCCAAGCCATGGCCCAGCCACAGGCCGATGCGCAGCGCTCGCGCCTCGCCCAGGGGCCGCTGCAGCAGGGCGTAGAGGACGCGGCCGCCGTCCAGCGGGAGCGCCGGCAGCAGGTTGAACAGCGTCAGTGTCAGGCTCGTTCGCACCACGGGCGCGGTAGTCTCCGCGAGGAGCAGCCTCCACTGCACCAGCGCAGCGCAGAGCACGATCAGCAGAAGGTTCGCTGCAGGACCGGCCAGTGCCACGGCGATCAACCGGCCCGCGGGGATCTGATAGGGATTTTCCATCCTTGCGCTGCCGCCGAAGGGCAAAAGCTGGATCTCCGAAATTGCAACCTGTGCCAGGCGCGCCGCCAGCAGGTGGGCCAGCTCATGGACGCACAGGGCAATGCCGATCGATCCCAGCTCGGCCTGCAGACCCAGACGGGCGGCCAGCAGCGGCATCAGCAGCAACGGAAGCGGCAGAGCAAAGGCGATGCCAAAGGCGCGAAAGCGGATCAAAGGCCCATGGCCTCCGTGGGATCGGCGCTCTCGCCGCCCTGGCGCAGCTCGAAGTACAGTTCACCCCCGGCGGTACCGATGGCGTCGCCCTGCTGCACGCGGTCGCCGGTCTGCACCGATGTGCTCGCCAGGCAGGCCGTCACGCTCTCGCGCCCCTCGCCGTGGTCGATCAGTACGCCGTAGCTGCCGTCGGAGAGCGCGCTCACGGCGGAGACGCTGCCTCCGGCAACGGCGCATACCGCCGAACCCGGCGTCGCATCGAACATCAGCCAGGGCTGGGCGTCGGAATAGGCATGGGTCAGATCTCCCTGGGTGGGCCGCAGCAGCTCGTGCTCTCCGGAGAGATTGAAGAACACCAGCGCCGATTCCGGCATCAGGTTGCGCACGAAGCTGAGCTGGCCGAGGGATTCGTCCAGATCGATCTTCATGGTGAGGGCCTGCTCGATGCCGTCGGCAGCCTTTTGCGCCCAAGGCTGCTGCAGATTTCCCAGGGCAAGGATCCCCAGCAGCACGGCGCAGGCCAGGAAGCAGTTGCGAAGCAGGCGCTCCTGAAAGCTCAAACCGGCCCGAACGCGTCTTTTGTGGTGCGCGGGGCTTCGGCTGCGGCGCCTGTGCTGTGGCTCCGGTGCGCTTGCAGGGGACTGTGCGGTGTGAATGGACAGTTTCAGATCGTTTGAAGCCATGAAAAATCCCTCCTGTCACGAAAGGGTATGCGGACAGGAGGGATTTTTTGCAGGCAGGCTAGAGCTTGCGCACGCGGACATTGCCCACGCGGCGGTGGCTTTCCTTCTTACGGGCGCGCATGATGACGTTTTCGGCCAGGCCGATGGCCATCATGTTGGTCAGCATGTTGGAGCCGCCGTAGCTCATGAACGGCAGGGGGATGCCGGTGACCGGCAGCAGGCCGATGACCATGCCGATGTTTTCCACTACGTGGAACAGCATCATGGCGAACACACCGACAACCACGTAGGAGCCGAAGGGATCCTCGATGCGCAGGCTCTGATACAGCAGGCGGCCCAGCAGCAGGATGTAGCCCAGCACCAGCAGGCAGGAGCCCACCAGACCGAAGGATTCGCCCACGATGGAGAAGATGAAGTCGGTGTGGTCATCCGAAATGTAGCCCAGGGAGGCGAAGCTGCCGGGAGAGACCAGGCCCTTGCCGAACAGGCCGCCGGAGCCCAGGGCGATCTGGCCGTTGATGACCTGGCGCGCCTCGTCCGGATAGGATTCGGGATCCAGCCAGATCCAAATGCGGGTCAGACGGAAGTTGTCCGAGCTGGAGTTGTTCAGGAAGTACCAGACCGGAATGAAGATCAGCACCGCGCAGACGATGACGCTAGCGATCAGCTTCCAGTTCGTGCCGGAGACCCACACCATGACGCAGAACACGGCCATGTACACCAGCGCCGTGCCAACGTCCGGCTGGGCAAGGATCAGCACCAGAGGCAGGGCCATGAACAGCACCAGGGGCATCACATCGCGCATGCGCATCACCGGCTTCATGCGCACGGAGAAGGCCTTGGCAAAGCAGATGATCATGATGACCTTGCCCAGCTCCGACGGCTGGAAGCCGCGGTCGTTGCCCCAATTGATGAAGGCGCTCATGCCGCCGCGGCCGGCCTCCATGCCCAGCACGATCAGCAGCATCAGCAGGTTGATCACGTAGAGCGTGTTGGCATACTTGCCGTAGAGCTCGTAGTTGAAGAAGATGATGACGAACATGGCGATGACGCCGACGATGATCCAGATCAGCTGCAGGCGTGGATAGGTCAGCGACTGGGTGCGCAGCATCTCCATGATGGTGGCCGGTTTTTCGGTAACTGCGGAGCTGGTGGCGCTGAAGATGGTGACGACGCCAAACAGGGAGATCGCCAGCACATTCAGAAACAGCGGCCAGTCGAAGAAGCGCATCAGGCTTCGGTCGAACTTGCCCTCGCGCAGGCCCTTGAAGAACGCGACGATTCTTGAGAACATCTTTGACTCCTTTGATCAGTTGGCGATGGAGTATTCCTCGCCCACCGCGGTGTTTTCCTTGCCCTTCAGGCCATCCAGATAGGCCTCAATGACCTCGATCAGCGCGGGGGAGGCTTGCGCGCCGGCGTAACCGTTCTGAATGTAGACCACGACCACGATCTGCGGATTGTCCGCGGGGGCGTAGCCCACGATCCAGGCGTTGTTTTCCACGTCCAGCTCGGTTCTCTGGGAGGTACCGGTCTTGGCCGCGATGGCGTACTCGGTATTCTGGAAGTACTTACCTGCGGTACCGCCGTCCTCCATGCTGGTCACGTCCTCCATGCCATCGTGGATCAGCTCGAAATAGTAGGGATCGGTATCGATCTGATTGGCCACCACCGGCTGCTTCTCCAGCACCACGGTGCCGTCGGCGGCGATGATCTTGTCAACGATCTGCGCGTCGTAGACGGTGCCGCCGTTGGCGATGGCGGAGACGTAGCGGGCGACGGCGATGGGCGTCACCTGGGTGATGGACTGGCCGATGCCCAGCATGATGGTCTCATTCGGCGTCCAGAACAGGTCCTGAAGGTAGGTGACGAACTCGTTGACCAGGAAGTTGTTGGTGATGTAATTGGAGGGAATGCCCAGATCGTACTGGAGTACCTCGCGGATGGGTGCGAGCCATTCGTTCTTCGAGCTGTAGGAGACGGAGATCTTCAGAAGCGAAGTGACGGCGGCCTCCACGACTTCCTCGCTCAGATCCATGCCGCGGGCGTCGGAGATTTCGTAGATGCGCTCCCGGATCGCCTTGGCTGCCAGCAGCGGCTTTGCGGTGTACTGGATGTTGGCAGCAAAGTTGGGATCGTAGAGCATGTCCTGGTTGCCCACAAAGCTGGTGGTCTCGCCGGGCAGTTCGATGTTGGTTTTTGTGGTCAGACCCAACTTCGCCGCCCACTCGTAGAGCTTGGTCACGCCCAGGCGGTAGCTGGTCTCGTAGAAGTAGTAGTTGCAGGAGTTCTTGATGGCCTCCACGATGGTCTGGTTCCCTGGTGTAGGCGCCGATGTCGTCGATGGTCTCCGTGGGGGTGATGACGCCCTCGGAAAGGCCCGCCAGCGCGGTGCACAGCTTGAAGATGGAGCCAGGGGTGTCGCCGGTGGAGATGGCGCGGTTGTACAGGGGGTCGTTGAGCTCCAGCACCTCGTTCCACTTGGCGTTGTCCACCTTGCCGCCGTTGAACATGGACAAATCGTACTCGGGATAGCTGATCATGCCCAGCACCCGGCCCGAATTGGGATCCATGGCGACGATCGCGCCGGATTCCGCAAGGGAGATCTCGCGGCCGGCTTCCTCGTACTGAGCCAGCACCTCGGCATTGTCCCGCTGCCAGGAGGAGCGCTCCATCTGCGTCTCCTGGGCCGCGCGAATGGTCTCGATGGTGTTCACCAGCGCCTCGGTCATGGCCTTTTCCAGATCCACGTCGATGGTCAGCACCACGGAATTGCCGTCGGTGGGCGCCTCGTAGCTCAGCTCGCGCACCACCTTGCCGCGGGTGTTGATCTCCACCTCGCGGCTGCCCTGTCGGTATTCCACGTAGGGAGAGAGCTGGTCCTCCAGAGAATATTCGATGCCCGCCGCGCCGATGTAGGCGTCGTTGGGATAGCCCTTGCTCTGGTAGCTCTCCAGCTGGGTGGCGGAGATTTTGCTGATGTAGCCCACCTCGTGGCAGGCGACGGTGCCCTGGGGATAGATGCGGGTGGAGGACTCGGTGATGTCCACGCCGTCCAGCTCCATGGATTTGGATTCGATCTCGGACACGGTCTCGAAGCCCACATCGTAGGCGATGGTGACGGGCAGGGAGTTGAAGGCGTTCATGCGGGACTCCTGCCACAGGGCCAGCACCTTGACGATCATATCCTCGTCCAGATCGTCGGGGATGCAGTACTTCTCCAGCAGCGTGGGGTAGAGTTCCTCCTCAGCCACACTGGCCATGTAGAAGTTGGCGCGCCACTGGCGCTCTCGGGAGGCCTCCACGGTTTCGCTGGTGGAGCCGGAGTTGAAGCGCCAGACGCCGTCCTCGTCCTTCTTCAGCCAGAAGTCGTTGACGGTGGTCTTGCCGTTGGATTCGATCAGGCGGATCACGTCGATGAGCACCTGGGTATAGTTTGCACGCTCCTCGTCGCTGGTCTTGGTGGGATCGCGGTAGAAGGTGACGTTGTAGCTGGTCTCATCGTAGGCCAGGGGCACCATGTTCGTATCGTAAACGGTGCCGCGCTTGCCGTAGACGGTGATGGTCTTGGTGGATTTGGTGGAGGCGCGGGCCGTGTAGTTGTCGGATTTGACGATGATCATGCTGTAAAGGCGAACGAACATCGCGGCAAAGATCAGCACGGACAGAAGCGCCATGATCAGCATTCTGCCTTTGTAGGGCTTCAAAAGTGTTTCACCTCCCGGGTGGCGCGCCCGCCGCCGGCCTGCCGGCTCCTGCCGATGTACAGGCGGTGGAAGGCGGGATGGAGAATCTGGGTCAGGGCGGTGATCAGCACCACGCGGATCGCAAGGTTGCCCACGTAGACCCAGGTGAAGACAGCGGTGGAAAAGTACTGGAAGATCAGCATGACCACCTCATACAGCGCCACCAGAACGGAAATCCAGATGACGCGGATCATGAGGATGTGCACGCGCTCGATGCGCTCCATGCTGCGGTCGATTTCCGGCTGCTGGTCCAGCAAAAAGCCGATCAGGAAGCCGATGAGCACGTAGGGGAACAGCTTCATGCCCAGCGTGCCGGTGGTGATGTCCAGCAGCAGGCCGCCGATCATGCCGTAGAGCATGCCGTAGGTGCGGCCCAGCTGCACGCCGATGAGGATCACCACCACCAGCGACAGGGGCAGCAGGAAGCGCCCGTTGTAGAATACGGGAAGGATTGCCGTGTCCAGCAGCACGCTCAGGAGCACGGTTGCAAACGGTGCAAGTCGTTTCAGCAAGGCGGAAACCTCCGTTCAGACGGGATCATTCGGTTGCGGCCCAGCTGTCCTCGAACAGGCTGTCGATGCGATAGCTGCCGGCGGCATCCGAGGGATTCTCCGGGATGGCCGTGGGACGGCTCCAGTAATCGATGGCCTGAGTGGGCTCGGGCGTGGGCGTTGCGGCGGCATTGGGCTTGGGCGTGGGCGTCGCGCCGTAGGCCTCGGTGGTCTGGAGCGTGCGCACGTCGGGCAGGTTTTCATCCGTATCGGTTTCAATGACCGTGCGCAGAATGAACACATCCTCGATGCGCTGGAAGTCCACCGAGGGCGTGACCACCGCGTAGGTGCCGTCTGAGCCGGCGTCCAGGCTCAGCGCCGTGACGGTGCCGATCTTGAGTCCCTTCGGGTAGAGGGAATCCGTACCGGAGGTCACCACGATATCTCCGGGGGAGATGCTGTTGATGTTGGGCAGGTAGTAGACGAAGCACTCGGCGGTGTCATCGTCGGAGGTGACTTGGCCGCGCATGATGCCGTTGTCGCGGGTGCGCTGCATCAGACAGGCCACGGAGCTGCGGGAGTCGATGATGCAGATGACCTTTGCATAGTTCAGGCCGACCTCATACACGCGGCCGATGAGGCCGTCGCCGTTGACCACGGCCATGTTCTGCGTCACGCCGCTGCTGCTGCCGCGGTTGACCGAGAAGGTTTCGAACCAGGGACCTGCATCCCGGGCGATGACCTTGGCGTAGATGGGGTCCAGGGAGTCGTATGTATCCTTGGCGTCCAGCAGGCTTTTGAGGTTCTCATTCTCCTGCACGGTCTCCTCGGCGCTCTGCAGCTCCATGCGCAGCTGCTCGTTTTCAAAGGAGAGCGCGTCGTACTCCTGCTGCAGCTCCTTGAGGCTCTTCCGGTCGGTGAAGAAGCCCTTCACGCCGGAGGTGACGCTGTGGAAGGCGTTCTGCACCGGCGTGACGAGGGAGCCCACCGCGTTTTCGAAGATGGAGATCTGACCGCCGCTGCGCAGCACCAGGAAGAAGATGGTGGCGGCGACGACCAGCACGACCAGTATGGTGAACAGAATGCGGCGCAGCTTGCGGAAGCGGCTCTTTCGAACCTCGGGATTCCGCTTGGTGGAGTAGCGCTTGCCGCTCGTCTTTTTCTTAGCCATTTGTGTTGCTCCTTAGAATTGGAGTTGGGATCAAACCTCGAGCAGGCAACCGGTCTGCTGCAGCTTCTGATAGATTTTGTCGTCGGAGGCGGCGATGCACGCGCCCCGGGCGACCTCATCCTGGGGATTTTCGCTGATGTTCACGGGGATGCCCAGCAGGTTGGTGAGCCGCTCCCGCAGGCCCTCCAGCAGCGCACCGCCGCCGGAGAGGTGGATGCCGTTGGTCAGCAGATCCTCGGCCAGCTCCGCCGGCGTGTTCTCAAAGGCCTCGCGGATGCTCTCCAGCAGACTGTCCAACGGCGGTAGTATGGCACGCTGCACGTCCAGCGAGGTGATCTCCGCGGTGGCGGGCTTGCCGGTGCGTGCGTCGCGGCCGCGCAGGGTCACGTTTTCCACCGAGGTCATGGGGATTTCCAGCGCCGTGGCCAGATCGACCTTCAGATCCTCCGCGGTGCGCTGACCGATGATCAATCCCTTCTCCCGGCGGATGTAGCGCATGATGGCCTCGTCCAGGGCGAGGCTGCCGGTGCGGGTGGTGCGGGCGGCGACCACGCCGTTCATGGAGAGCACGGCCACCTCAGTGGTGGAGCCGCCGATGAGCACCACCATCACGCCCCGGGCCTCCTCGATGGACAGGCCTGCGCCCAGTGCGGCGGCGATGCTTGCGCGGATCAGCGCGGACTTCTTCGCGCCGCTTGCGCGCACGGCGCTCTGGGCCGCGGCGTGCTCCACGCGGGTGGCTGCGGTGGCCATGGAGACCACCAGGCGGTTCTTCTCCAGTGCGCGGCGCTTGCCCAGCGCCTTTTCGGAGAGGGCCTTGATCAGGAGCGTGGCCTGTTCGATGTCCGCAACCGCGCCGTCCATCACCGGGGAGAGCAGCGCCACATCCTTGGGCGTGCGTCCCAGCATCTGGCGCGCGTCGCGGCCGACGCCGAGCACCTCGTCGGGATCGTCCCGCAGGGTGAGCACGTAGCTGGGCTCCCGCAGCACGACGCCCTCGTTTTCCAGGCAGATGGTCACGTTGGCGGAGCCCAGATCCAGGCCCACGCCGCCGGTAGAAAAGACGCCCATATGTTGAAACCTCCCAATTCGGTCAGTGAATGAAGTCCTGCAGCATCTCCCGGATGTCGTCCACCGGGAAGCCGATTACGTTCTCGTAGGATCCTTCGAAGCCCTCCACGAAGCCGTGGGCACCGCCCTGAATGGCGTAGGCACCGGCCTTGTCCATGGGTTCGCCAGTGGCGATGTAGCTATCGATCTCCGCATCGTCCAGTTCGCGGAAGCGCACGCCGGTGCGAACGGCGCGCGTTGCGCTGCGGCCGTCGGCGGCGTCAATGAGGGTCACGCCGGTAAAGACCTCGTGGGTCCGGCCGGACAGCGCGCGCAGCATGCGGTGCGCGTCGGCAGCGTCCCGGGGCTTGCCCAGCGCCGCGCCGTCCAGGGACACCAGGGTGTCCGATGCGATGATCACGCCCTCGCTGCGGGTGGCGGCCACGGCCTGTGCCTTGCGACGGGAGAGGATGGCGACCACGTCGCGGGCATGTCCGGAAACGTTTTCGTCCACATCCGGCACCTGGATTTCAAAGGAATAGCCCATCTGCTTCAGCAGCTCCCGGCGGCGGGGCGAACCCGAGGCAAGGATCAGGCGAAAGCTCTGGTTGGAATTCTCACTTGCATTGGATATCATGTCACGATTCCCCACATTAAACAAAACTAGCATTCTATATTATAGCACACAAAAGCGACGTTTCAAAGCGTTTGGGGCCATCGTTCCGATTTTGTCACGAACATATTACACTTTGTGCCAAAGCATTACAGATCCTTTTCCGAAGAAAAGCGTCACAAATTGAATGGAAAATGATCGCGCCGTCATGATACAAGGCGCACAAGGAGAGGGAAAAACGCTTGCGTATGGAGAAAAACGTGAACCGACTGGATCGTGCGGAGCGGGATTGATCCATGGATATGTTTGCCGGACGCGTTGCTGGGGGTGCGCGGCGCTTTTGGCCCGGATCGGGGCGCGGAAGCCGGCACAGGAATGAAATCGCGCACAGGAACTCGGGCGCCATTTTCCATGCGCAGGCCTCAGCCGTTCGAACTTTCTGCAAAATGTACGGATCAGGCGGCGGCCCATGTGCGGGTCGTCGCCTGATCCGTGTCGTTTTTTATAGGACCGGTTTTGTGTGCACCGGATCGGTTCAAAACACCAGCTCGCCGGGTCGATAGCCCTCCGGCAGCGGCTCCTCCTGCACGAAGGGGAGATTCTCGTCCTCCAGCGTGGGCAGGAAGAATTCGTAGGGGATGCCGGGGAACTCGCAGGCGTAGCTGCTCGCGCCGAACCAGCCGCCCTCCTTCGCGCGCAGGTTCAGGTCGCGGGCAAACTTGGTGTGGTTGCAGCAGTCGTGCACGGCGATGTCCCAGCCCTCCACGGCGGCCTGCTTCATCAGCTTCAGCGTCAGCTCCCGGCTCCAGATGGGGGAGATGTAGCCCAGACGGTGCATGTACATGGGCTCGCCTGCGTAGTTTGCGATGTTGTTGGGGTTCAGGTGAAGCTCCGCGCAGTTGATGAAGTCCAGGCCGGTGGACAGGATCGCGTTCCGCTTGCGCTGGAAGGTCTCGTAGAACTCCGGGGTCATGGGCGTCTCAATGCCCACACTGGGGATGAACTGCTTCGCCAGGCGGATGTTCTCGATCACCTTATCGGCGCAGTTCGTCGCGCCCAGGTTGAAGCGCAGCTCATTGAGGCCCGCCTCGCCCAGCATCTTCAGGTTCTCCTCGTTGGCCAGCGTGCCGTTGGTGTACATGTGCTGGTGGATGCCGTGGGCGTGGAAGCGGCGGATGATGCCCTCGTAAACCTCGATCTCCATGAAGGGCTCGAGGTACACGTAGGACACGCCCGTGGGCGCGTTGCCCATGCTGAGCAGCAGATCCACGTCCTCCTCGCGCACCTTCGTGCCGCCGATCTCCCACAGGCCCTCGCCGATGGGCGGCTGGCAGTCCAGCTCGCCGTAGTTGTAGCAGAAGCGGCACTCGACGTTGCAAGGCAGGAACGGCAGCCCTTTGAGAACTTCTCCCCATTGCCCACGTACTGCGTGCGGCCCTGAAGGGATTGAAGGCCCGGAATCTCCGACATCAGCGCGGCGTTGCGCTGCGCCACGGCTTCCTCGATCTGGGAGAGCACCGCGTAGACGATCTCCTGCTGGTGGGGGAGCAGCTCCTCGCCCTCCGGCAGCGCTGCAAAGAATTCGAACCAGGCCAGCGCGTCGCGCTTTGAGATTTTCATGTTCGTTATCCTCCGTGATGTGCTTGCAAGTGCCTTTATCTTAGCAGAAAGCGCAGGATTTGACAAGAGGGGCGCAAATTCAGACAAAATTCAGATCGAATGCAGATGTATTCCAGACGGGTCTGGCAGAATGAGAGCATCCCAATTGAGAAAGGATGGATGAACCATGAAGAAAACCCGAATTGCAATCCTGAGCTGCCTGCTGGCCCTGCTGCTGGCAGCATCCGCACTGGCCCAGACCACCGGCGTGCAGTTGGACGGCAAGAGCTACGCCTTCTTCGGCGGGTCCGGCACCTACGAGGTTGACGGCATGACCTTCGTCATCGGTGAGGACAGCGTCACGGTGCAGCGCCCCGGCGAAGCGGAGCTGGTGCTGCCGCTGGAGACGTGTGCGGAGGATGCGGTTGCCACAGAGGGCGCATCCGAGGCGGTCAGCGAAGTCACAATCACGGCTGCGGAGGACAGTGTCGTGGCGCAGTACAGCCAGAGCGCACTTTCGGAGGACAAATTCAGCCCGGAGGCCTTCTCCGTGTACGCACCCTTCGGACTGAGCTGCGACAGCGTGGGTGAAGCGCTGTACTACCGGGGCAGGCGCGTGCGCATCTTTGAGGACGTGGTGCAGGGCGACGCGCTTCAGGAGGAAGCTGGGCTCTGCTACGAGCTGGAGTACGTGGATTCCGAGGGCGCGGTGGACGTGCGCACGGTAGGAGCCGGAGATCGGCGTGACCGCTGCGGAGGGCAATGTCTGGACGGCCTATGCCGCCGTGGAGGCAGACGAGGATGCCGTTGCGGCGAAGGGCATGACCGCCGAAACCAGCTGCGCGGAATGGACGCAGGCGGACAAGCAGGCGTTCTTCGCGGAGTACGCGCCCTTTGGCCTGACCTACGACCCGCAGACGGACGCACTCACTTACATGGGAAGGGCGGTGCGCAATTTCCTGGACGTGCGCAGCAGCAACGGCGCATCCCTGTCCGGCGGCAGCTTCCGGGGCGCGATCACGCAGATCAGCAATGCGGACGGCGAGGTGGACGTGGAGACGATCCGCGACTACACCCGCCCGAACGCAAGCGGCGAGGGCACGCTGACCGGCATCGTGGTGACGGAAAAGAACTGACATGCATTTTTGTCCCCGGCCTGAAAGGGTCGGGGACACGATTCGCACAAAATTTGCAGCTTTCCTGAGAAAGAGGGTGAAAAATTCAGACAAAATCCCAAGAGCTGTGCTATACTGGCACTGTGCACTGCGGGAGGTGGAGCGATGGAACGGATACTGGTCGTGGAGGACGATTTCGACATTGCGGAGATGCTGCAAACCTGGCTCATGGAGGCCGACTACGGCGTGGAAGTGGCTCAGGATGGTCTGCGCGCGCTGGATGTGTTCGCGGCGGGCAGGTTCGATCTGGTGCTGCTGGATCTGATGCTGCCCAAGCTGGACGGCTTCGGCGTGTGCGAGTGGATTCGCGCCCGGTCGGATGTGCCGGTGGTGATGCTCACGGCGCTGGACGGCGAGGAGGAGCAGCTGCGGGGCTACGACCTGCGCATCGACGATTACGTGACCAAGCCCTTCTCCATGCCGGTGCTGCTGCGGAAGATCGCCGCGATCCTGCGGAGGTGCTCGGATCGGGAGGAACGCCGGGTGCTCACCTACCGGGATCTGACGCTGGATCTGGACGCGTACCGCGCTGAGTGCGATGGCCGGGATCTGGAGCTGACCAACCGGGAGTTCGAGTGCCTGCGGGAGCTGATTCAGAACCAGGGCTGGGTGATGACCTATCAGATGCTGGTGTAGCGCATCTGGAACTACGACTATCTGGGCGACGAGCGGGTGATTTACAGCCACATCAAGAACCTGCGCCGCAAGCTGCAGGCGGACTACATTCACACGGTCAGAGGGGTGGGCTATCGCGTTGAAAAGATCGAGAAGAAATAGGGGGAGCCTGACGCTGCGCAGCTTTCTGCTGACCTTCGCCCTCACCGCCCTGGCCTGCGCTGTGACCTACGCGGCCATCGCGTACCTCACGCCCATCAGCTACACCTCGCTGCTGGAGGAGGAGCTGCTGGAGAAGAGCGCCGCCCTCGCGGAGGCGCTGGATGGTCGCTCTGCGGAGGACTGTATGCCGCTGCTGGAGGCCTTCGCACGGGAGACGGGTGCGTACCTGCGCCTGACCAATGGCGGTGGAGAGGTGCTCTACGACACCCTGCCGAACATGGATGGCATCGCATGGGAGGGCACCGCGTCGCTGGGGTACGCCGAGGTGACGATCTCCAGCTATGCCGTGGAGGCGGGCGATGCTTTGGAAACGCAGTACGAGAGCGAGGCGACGTATGCGGAGCAGGTCGCGGATTTCCGGATCAGCGAAACCATCGCCCTGGCGGATGGGGAGCTGGGCGAGCTGGTGGTCGTGGGCGGCACGCGCGCGGTGAATCAGGCTGCGGAGGCCATGAAGCGGCTGCTGCCCTACCTGCTGATCGTGGTGCTGGGCATCTCGATGCTGGGCGCGCTGGTCTACTCCCGCCTGATTACCCGGCCCATCGTGGAGCTGAGCCGAATCGCGCGGCGCATGGCGGAGCAGGACTTCGACGTGCGCTGGCAAAAGCGGTGCAGGGACGAGATCGGCGTGCTGGGGGACAGCCTGAACCTGCTCTCGGAGAACCTTTCCGGCGCGCTTGCGCAGCTGCGGCAGGCGAATCTCGCCCTTCAGGGGGACATCGATCGGGAGCGGGAGCTGGATCGCCAGCGCACGGCCTTCTTCGCCGCGGCCTCCCACGAGCTCAAGACCCCCGTCACCATCCTGAAGGGCCAATTGAGCGGCATGCTGGCGCAGGTCGGGGTCTATCGCGACCGGGAGAAGTACCTCGCCCGGGCACTGGAGGTCACATCCCGCATGGAGGGCCTGATCCGGGAGATTTTGACCATCAGCCGCATCGGCTCCGGCGGCTACGCCTTGAAGCGGGAGCAGGTCGACCTCTCCGCGCAGATGGAGGAGGTGCTATGCCAGAACGGCGAGCTGATCGAGCATCGGGGCCTGCGCGTGCTGCGGGAGATTGCGCCGGGTGTGACGGTGATGGGCAGCGCAAGCCTGCTCTCCAATGCGCTGGACAACGTGCTGATGAACGCCATCCTCTACTCCCCGGAGGGTGCGACGCTGCGGGTGCGGGTGTCAGAGGGAGAGCTGTGCGTGATCAACGGCGGCGCATCGATTCCTGAGGAGCAGCTTGCCCACCTGTTCGAGCCCTTCTACCGGGTGGAGCAGTCTCGAAGCCGCGCGTCGGGCGGCAGCGGATTGGGGCTGTATCTGGTGCGCAGCATCCTGGAGCTGCACGGCGCAAGCTGCGGGCTGGAAAACAGCCCGGAGGGCGTGCGCTTCACGGCGCGGTTTCCGGATTGATCTCAAAAAAACGTTATGCGCGGAACGGCAATGCTCCGCGCATTTGCTATTATTTGGCATGAATGGAGAAAAAACGGTGCATACTGTGGCTGTGATTCTGTATTTTACGGGAGGAACAGCATGAATCGTTTTTTCACCGATCCGTTTGGAATGCGAGAGAAGGACAGTGCGGCGCAGGATCTGCACGCGCTTGCAGAGGAGCTGCGGTCCACCGATCGCGGCGCAATGCGCATGCGGCCGGGTACGGCGCGGCGCCTGCGGGCCGATCTTGCCCGGGCTGCACGACTTGGCCGTCTGGACGCCCTCACCGACGATGGCCTGCGGCGGCTCAATGGCGACGGCCGGCGCATCGAGGCTTGCCTGCGCCAGGCGGAGTCGGAAACCGGCGGCGATTTTCCTGCGGCTGAGGGAGAGGTGCGCATCCTTGCCCTGGCCCGGCACATGGTGGCCGGTGGGGAGACTGCATTGACCCGCGAGCGCCTGCTGCGCTGCATTGCGGACTTTGATGCGCTGCGGCCGCTGGAAATGGAGGAGATTCAGCACATACCCGGTGCGCTGCACATTGCGCTGTGCGAGGGCCTGCAGGCGACGGCGCGGGACGTGCTGCGCTGTGCGGACGAGCGGCTGCGGGCCGGTCGGTGGGCAGATCGCGGCGGACGTGCGGGGGAGAAGGGCGACGCGGTGTTTCTGGAGCATGCCCTGCGCCTGGCCGACGAGGGCGAGCGCCCTGAGCTGCATGCGCGACTGTCAAAGCTGCTGGAAAGGCGCGGAGAGCGCGCTGACTGGGTGGTGGAGCGCGCCCACAGGATTGCGGCGGACTGCTGCATGCGGCTGGAGAACCTGATGCAGCTGAAGCACCTGCTGGACAGCCTGAACTGGCGGCGCTGCTTTGAGGAGCTGTCCGTGGCCGACGAGGAGCTGCGCGAGGATCCGGCGAACGTCTACGCCAACATGGACGGTTCCTCGCGTGCGGCGGTGCGCGACAGGGTTGCAGAAATGGCGCGCCGGATGGACATGGAGGAGCGCACGTTGGTGCGCTGCGGTCTTGCGGCGGCGCGGGATGCGCTGCGTGACTTTGGCCGGGACGATCCTCGCGCCTGCATCTGCTACTATTTTGCCGCGAATGCGGGGGCGCGCGCTCTTGCGGAGCGGGCCGGTGTGCGCGTGCGGCAGCGGCGCTGCGTGCCCGATCCCACGGGAAGGGGGAGCGTCGCGCTGGTCGTGCTCTGCGCGCTGATTGTAATGGCGCTGTGCATGCTGGCCATTGGACGCAGGATCCTGCTGCCCTACGCGCTGCTGCTGGCCTGGGTACCTGCGGTGAAGCTGCTCAGCCGGGTCTATCCACACTTTGTGCGCCCGGGAAGAATCCTGAAGATGAAGCTGCGGCACATTCCGGATGCTGCGCGCACGCTGGTGGCGCTGCCGGTGCTGCTCAGCAGCGAGGGTCGCGCCCGGGAGATGATTGACCACATGGAGGCGCTGGGCTGCCTGGAAGCGGATTCGAACATCGATTTTCTGCTGCTGGGCGACTTTCGCGACGCGGACAGCGCGCAGTTGCCGGACGACGATGCGATTCTCAATGCCGCCCGGGAGGGCGTTGCGCGCCTGAATGTCGCTGCGGGTAGGGAGAAGTACTTCTACCTGCACCGCGCCCGCAGCTTTCGCGGGATCGATGGCCGCTGGATGGGCGAGAACCGCAAGCGCGGCGCGCTGACGGCGTTGAACCGCCTGATTCTGAACCGGGACGATGCGGAGGCGGCCTTCACCGCGGAGCATGCCGCCGCAGGGCACATTGCCGCGCGGGCGTATCGCTATGTGGTCACGCTGGACGCGGACACGGAGTACCTGCCGGGAACCCTGCAGAAGCTGATCGGCGCGATGCTGCACCCGCTGAATCGTGCCGGAGTGCCGGGCGGCTACGGCGTGCTGCAGCCCGATATGCAGATGGCGGCCGATACTGCCGTGAACGGCTACGTGGAGCTGACCGCCGGATTGGGCGGTGTGGACGGCTATCCGGTGTCCGTATCGAACTTCTATCAGGACATGACCGGCCACGGCAATTTCTCCGGCAAGGGCATCTATGACGTGCGCGCCTTCGCGGAGGCCACCGAGGGCAGGCTGCCGGACGATTCAATCCTCAGCCATGACTTGATCGAGGGCATCCTCTGCGGCGCGGGCTACGTCAACGACGTGAGCTTCTACGACGGTGCGCCGGCCGATCCGGTCGCTGTGCTGCGCCGGGAGCATCGCTGGACTCGCGGCGACTGGCAGCTGCTGCCGGTGCTGTTTTCCAAATTGAAGCTCGCTGCGGTGGATCGGATGAAGCTCATCGGCAACCTGCTGCGCAGCCTGTATGCGCCGGCGCTGTTGGGCCTGCTGATCCACTCCATGTGGCTGGACGAGCCCCGGGGCTTCCTGCTGGGCCTGGCACTGGCCTACCTCGAGGCGATCCTGCATCCGCTGCGGGGCGAGAACTGGCGGCGCGCGACGCTGCAGCTGGCGCTGTTGCCGGCACAGGTGAAGTCCATGCTGGATGCGGTGCTGCGCACGCTCTATCGTCTGACGGTCTCCCACAGGCACCTGATGGACTGGGTGCCCGCCGCCGATGCCACGGGAAGCGACAAGGGAGAGCTACGCGTGCCGGGCCGGATCGCCGCGATCCTGCTGCTGCCGGGCCTGCTGCGCCCCTTCTGGGTGCCGGCGGTGCTGGCGCTGGCAGCGCTGTTTCTGGTGGGCCCCGGTTGGGCGGAGGATCTGGTGGCGCAGCGCCGCAATGTCCCTGCGGATCTCTCCGCAAACCAGCGCGCGCTGCTGGAGAAGCTCGCCCGGGAGACCTGGTCCTTCTTTGAGAATTACGTTCCGGCGGATGGCACCGGACTGCCTCCGGACAACGTGCAGATGGATCCGCCTGCGGGCGCGGCCCGGCGCACGTCGCCCACAAACATCGGCCTGTACCTGATGTCCTGCATGGCGGCGCAGGTGCTGGATCTGATCCCGCGCACGGAGATGCTCGGACGCATGGCCGCAACCGTCTGCACCCTGGAGAAGCTGGACAAGTGGAACGGCCAATTGTACAACTGGTACGATCTCAACGATCTCGCGCCGCTGCGCCCGAGATACGTGTCCGCGGTGGACAGCGGCAATCTGGCGGGTGCGCTGCTGCTGTGTGCCCGGGAGGTGCAGGGCGATGCCGCAGGCCTGTCGGGACGCATGCGCACGCTTGCCCGGAACATGGATCTCGCGGCGCTGTACGACGGTGAGCGCAAGCTGTTCCACATCGGCATGGACGTGGAGAGCGGTCGCTTGAGTCAGTCCCACTACGATCTCTACGCCTCGGAAGCGCGCATCCTGAGCTTTGCGGCGATCATGCTGGGCCAGGTCCCCGCGTCGCACTGGCGGCGCCTGTCCCGGCCTGCGGTGGCTGTGGGCAGGGACGCTGCGCTGCTGTCCTGGAGCGGCACCATGTTCGAATACCTGATGCCGGAGCTGCTGCTGCGCAGCGCGGACAAGACCCTCGCAGGCCAGTCGAGATGCGCGGCGGTGGCGTGTCAGATGCGCCATGCGCGGCGGCTGGGCAGGCCCTGGGGCGTGTCGGAATCGGGCTACTATGCCTTTGATTTGCAGCTGAACTATCAGTATCGGGCCTTTGGCCTGCGGGAGCTGGCGCTGGACGGCAGCGCGGTGGAGGACGTGGTTGCGCCCTATGCATCTGCGCTGGCGCTGTGCTGTGCGCCCGGAGCTGCTGCGGACAATCTCAGGCGCATGCGCGATCTGGGCTGGTGCGGCCGCTACGGCATGTACGAGGCCGCAGACTACCTGCATGCGGGCTCCGACGGTGCGCCGCGGCTGATCCGCAGCTACATGGCCCACCACCAGGGCATGATTCTGTGCGCACTGTGCAATGCCCTGCGGGACGATGCGCTGGCGCGGCGCTTCATGGAGATCCCTCAGGCACGGGCGCTGCGCCTGTTGCTGCAGGAAAAGCGCGGCGTGCGCCTGCGTTTGCACCGCAGGCCGGATGTGGAGCCGGTGCAGCGAACCGTGCGCCGCAGCGACCGCAGCTTTGCCCGCAGCGCCCGTCCGGAGCGCGATCTGGCGGATGTGCACCTGCTCCACGGCGGGAACACCACCGCCCTGGCCACCGGCAGCGGCGCGGTGTTTGCCTGGCATGAGGGCCTGCAATTGAACCGCTTCAGCGGCGATCTGCTGAACCGCCACGAGGGCATGTATGTGCACCTGCGAGACGAGGCCACCGGAGATTGCGCCGTGTTCGGCAGACAGGGCGACGCGGAGTTTGATGCGGGCTGTGCGCGCTATCGCATGCGGCTGGGCAACGCACAGGCACTTCTGCAGGTCGCCGTCTCACCGGAGAGCGGTGCGCTGGTGCAGCGCATCGAGCTGGAGAACCAGGGAGATGCATTTGCCGATCTGGAGGTGACCGGATGCCTGGCGGTGGCGCTGGCGCCGGATCGGGACATGCGCGCCCATCCGGTCTTTCAGAATCTGTTCGTGGAGAGCCGTCGCATGGGAGACAGCGCGCTCGCATTCCGACGCAGGGCCCGGGAGGCCGGTGGGCCGGACATGCAGCTGATCTATCTGGCCTCCGGCGCGCCGGTGATTGCCTGCGAGACGGATCTGGATCGGCTGGTGGACCGCAACGGATCCCTGGGGGAGGCGGGCGGCATCGCGCGGCAGCTCAGCGGAACCTACGGAAATGTGCTCAATCCCTGCGCGGCGCTGCGGCTAAAACTGCGCCTGGAGCCGGGAGAAAAGCGGGCATTGCACTTTGCGCTGGCGACTGCGCATGCGGATGCGCTGGACGGCCTTGTTAAGAATCTCTCGCTCCCTGCGGCGGCGGATCGTGCCCTGCAACTGGCCGAGGCGCGCTCACGCGCGGCGCTGGAGTTTGCGGGCGTGGACGCGCAGCTGCACCGGATTCTGCAGCGCGCTGCGGGGCTGATCTTCGACGCACAGCTGCGCATGGATTGCAACGAGCGCTTTGAAGCCTGTCCCCCGATACAGCAGCGCAGTCTGTGGAGCGTCGGGATTTCCGGCGAGCTGCCGATCCTGCTGGCGGAGGTGACGGATCCCGATCGCATGGACGGCGTTCGTGAGCTGATTCGCGCCCACGGCTTCTACCGGATGATGGGCGTGCAGACGGATCTGGTGCTGATCAGCGCCTACGGCAACGACTATCGCCAGCCGGTGCACAGCGCCCTGGAGGATCGCGTGGCCGCCAGCCACCTGTGCGATCTGCGGGGCGTACCCGGAGGCGTGTTCCTGCTGGACCGGCAGAACCTGGATGAGGAGGTACTGCATGCGCTGCGGCGCGCGGCTGCGTTGCGCATTGACGGCGACATCTCCGGACTGCGCACGGCGCTGAGCGCGCTCGAGCGGCGCGGGGGAGTGGACTATGCCGCCATGACGCCCGCAGCGATGGACATGCCGGAAAATCTGCGCTTCTTCAACGGCTACGGCGGCTTTGACGGCGAAGGCTATGCGATCTGCCTGCGCAGGGATGCGCTTCCGCCTGCGCCCTGGAGCAATGTGATCGCATCGGAGCGCGCCGGAGCAATTCTCACCGAGCGCGGCGGCGGCTTTGCCTGGCATGGAAACAGCCGCAGCGGACGAATTACGCCCTTTGCAAACGACGTGCTGCGGGAGGGCTGGGGCTGGATGTTCTATCTGGCGGATCAGCGGGAGCGCCGCTATCTGCGGTTGCTGCCGGGGGACCGGCCCATGACGGATTTCCTGGTGCGACACGCGCCGGATTTGAGCAGCTATGCCGCTGCCGCACAGGGGCTTCGCTTTCAGCTGGACGTGCGCTGTGAAGGGGATGAGATTCTCTTTGATCTGGAGCTGGAGAACCGAAGCGGACGCACGCGGGAGTGGCGGCTGGCGGGTCTGGTGGACTGGCGCATGGGCACGGATGCGGCAGATGCCTGCATGCTGCGCACCTGGTCGCGCTTCGGTGCGTGCTTCGCCAGCGGAACCGGCGGCGTGGGCTACTTTGTCTCAGACGATCTGTACGCCGGTGCGGGCTGCAGCAAGCTGGATTTCTACGCCGGCGGCGACATGATGGCGCCCCGTGGCCTAGATTCGCTGGAGCTGGCGCA
Source organism: Clostridiales bacterium (assembly GCA_004557125.1). Lineage (GTDB taxonomy): Bacteria > Bacillota > Clostridia > Christensenellales > Aristaeellaceae > SFTH01. The sequence goes on from SFET01000004.1 coordinate 21,270, forward strand.
GGGCGGCTGGATTCTGCAGATGCCGCTGCGCCTGCACGTCGGTGCGCGCATACGCAGGCGCTTTGCACTGGGGGCCGCGCAGGATGTGGCGTCGGCCTATGCCCGGGTGCGCGCGCTGAAGGCGCACTGGCCCGAGCGGGCGGCGCGTGCGGAACCCAGGCTGCAATTTGAGACGCCGGATGCGCGCATCAACCTGCTGGCCAACGGTTTTCTTCAGGCGCAGGTGCGCAACGCCCGCATCTTCGGACGCACCGGACTGTACCAGCCGGGCGGGGCCTACGGCTTCCGGGATCAGCTGCAGGACATGCTGCCGCTGATCCATGAGGAACCGCAGCGCGTGCGCCGGCACCTGCTCTACTGTGCGGCACGGCAGTTTCCGTCGGGGGACGTGCTCCACTGGTGGCACGAGCCCTATACCGGCGTGCGTACGCACATCCGGGACGATCTGCTGTTTTTGCCCTATGTGACGGCGCAGTACGTGCGCATCACCGGGGACGCCAGCGTGCTGGAGGACAGCGCGCCCTTCCTGGAGGAGGTGGAGATCCCGGAGGGAAGGGAGGACGTCTACGCAGAGATGCGGCCCTCCACGGAGTGTGCGAGCCTGCACGAGCACTGCATGCGCGCCTTTCGACGCGCGGCGGCGTTCGGCGCGCACGGCCTGTGCCTGATGGGCGGCGGCGACTGGAACGACGGCATGAACCGCGTGGGTGCACAGGGCCGCGGCGAGAGCGTGTGGCTGAGCGAATTTCTGGCGGTCTGTGCTGCGGACTATGCCGGCATTGCGCCGGGCGCGGGGGATCGGGCCTGGCTCACCGCCCTGAATGAGCGCATGTGCGCTGCTGTGGAGAGCTGCGGCTGGGATGGAGACTGGTATCTGCGGGCCTATCTGGACGATGGGCGCGCCATCGGCGGCCGGAACAGCCGCTGCTGCCGCATCGACGCCATCTCCCAGGCCTGGGCGGTGCTGGCCGGTCTGGATCCGGCGCGCTGCTGCTCGTCCATGGATGCCGCGTGGCGGGAGCTGGCAGACGAGGAGTTGGGTGCAATCAAGCTGCTGACGCCGCCCTTCGACGGCGTAGATTTTGATCCCGGCTACATCGCGGCGTATCCGCCGGGAATCCGTGAGAACGGCGCGCAGTACACCCACGGCGCGTGCTGGCTGGCGCTGGCCCTGGTGCGCATGGGGGACGCCGAACGCGCCCACCGCGCGCTTGAGATGCTGCTGCCGGTGAACCATTCCAATACGAAGGCGGCAGCGGACCGCTACCGCGTGGAGCCCTACGTGATGACGGCGGACATCTACACCGATGAACTGCACGCCGGGCGCGGCGGCTGGAGCTGGTACACGGGCTCGGCTGCCTGGATGCTGGTGCTGCTTGCGGAGCTGCTGGGCTATGAGCGCAGGGGGAACCGTGTGCGCGTGTCGGTGCTTCTGGGCGCATGGCCGGAGGCGGGCGTGATCGTACGCTTCGGTACGAGCACATACAGACTTCGGTCGGTTCAAGGCGCTGAGGGCATCACGCTGGACGGCACCGCCATCGAAGGCGAGTGGATCGAACTGAAGGACGATGGCGCGGAGCATCTGGCGATCTTTCCGCCCCGCAGGCGGAATCCCGAGCCTGAAAACCGACCGCATATCGAAATGATCGCACAAAATCCGACTCCGGTTTGAATTTGGCCTGAACATTGCGGATTCATCGGCGCAAAAAGCCGGGTCGGGGATAAACTGAGCGACGGTGCCCGAAAGTCGTACCCGGCATGCCGATTCTCCAGTCGGTTTTGAATGGCTTTAAAGGAAACAAAACAGACTTTGGTATTTTGTACCAAAGTCTGTTTTGCGCAAGGACAATCAATCGAGCTTCTTGAAGCCTTCGCCGTAGGTGTCGTGGGCCTTGGCGGAGATTACGAAGGCTGTCGGATCCACACTGAACACGATGCGCCGCAGGGTCACGGTCTCCATGCGGCTGACCACGCACAGAAGCACGCGCTTGTGCTGCTGGCTGTACATGCCCATGCCCTCCAGACCGGTCACGCCGCGATCCAGCTCCTGCATGATGCGCGCCGCGATTTCATCGCTCCTGTCCGAGATGATGAAGAACGAGTGGGAGGAGTTTGGACCCTCCAGCACAAAATCGATCACGACGTTGGAGATAAAGACGCAGATCAGGGCGTACATGCCCGCGGCGGCGTCGTAGACGAAGGCGGAAGCCAGAATGACCAGGCCGTCGATGGCAAACATGCCTACGCTGACGCGGATGGCGGGACACAGGCGGTGGATGAGGCTGGCGAGCATGTCGGTGCCGCCGGTGGTGGCGCTGCCCCGCAGGATCAGACCGAAGCCGGCACCGCTCAGCAGGCCGCCGTAGACCGTGGCGAGCCAGAGGTCCTGGGTGACCACCGGCAGGCGCAGGTTGTCCAGAAGCAGCGAAAAGCCGATGGTGGCGACCAATGATCGAAGGCCAAAGGGCAGGCCCAGGGACTTCATGGAAACTGCAAACAGCGGCACGTTCAGCGCGAGGGAGACGGCGCCCACGGGGAAGCCTGTGGCGCTGTTGATCAGCTGGGCGATGCCGGTGAAGCCGCCCGCAGCGATGTTGTTGGGAATCAGAAAAAGGTTGAAGCCGAGGGCGCAGAGCACCAGTCCCAGCAGGACCAGCGCTGCGTTCTTGATCTCGGCGCGAAGTGTGGTTTGCATTTCTTTCCTCCGAAATTCGCGTGCTTGGAATGCATAGCGTTCCACTGTATACAGTATACCACAATTCGCGCGCTTCATCAAATCCGGAACGCATGCACGCCGGCTTTCATAGTAAGCATTGGCCGAACAAACGGCCGGGAGGAGGAAGAAGTATGTCGTGTGGAAAGATGCCGCTGTTTCCCCAGCCCTGCTGCGGGCAGAGCAGCCTGCGCATGCCGCTGTTCGATGGAAAACATTGTGGATGCGGGGAGTGCTGGTCGCCGGCGCCAATGTGCGAGGACTGCAAGTGCGTGCGCATCCAGAATCCGGCCTGTCCGGGAGAATTTGCGGATGTGGAGCTGTGCGTGGACTGCGACGGCAACCTGAGCATCTGTGTGCGCAGGCCAAACCGGACCAACTGTGGCTGTGGACCGCATCATGGGAAGTGCCGGCCACAGTGCGGGCCCGGTCCGTGGATCCGTTAAACAGAGGAAGGAGGGCGCACTTGCATGCGCCCTCCGGAATGGAAGCGGATGGAACGAAGGCAGATCAATCGTCCTCGCGGGCCCAGCCGCGGCTGCACTCCACGGCGCGCGCCCACTGGTGCAGCAGGCGCTTGCGCTCGGCCTCGTCCATGTTCGGGGTGAACTCCCGGTCGGGTTGGGGCAGGATCTTCAATTCGCGGTCGTTCCACATGCCCACGGCGCGTCCGGCCAGCATGGCCGCGCCCATGGCGGTGGTCTCGATGGTCTTGGGCCGCAGCACGTGCACGCCCAGGATGTCCGCCTGGAACTGCATCAGAAAGTCATTGGCACTGGCGCCGCCATCCACGCGCAGCACGGTGGATTTCATGCTGGAGTCGCTGGACATGGCGTTGATCACGTCGGTGGACTGGTAGGCGATGGACTCCAGCGCGGCGCGCACCACGTGGGCGCGGCCGGTACCGCGGGTGAGCCCCACAATGGTGCCGCGGCTGTACATGTCCCAATAGGGCGCGCCCAGGCCGGTGAAGGCGGGCACGAAGTAGACGTTGCCGTTGTCCGGCGCGGAAGCGGCCACAGCTGCGGTCTCGGCGGCGGAGGAGACCAGCTTCATCTCGTCTCGCAGCCACTGTACCACCGCGCCGCCCACGAACACGCTGCCCTCCAGGGCGTAGCGGGGCTTGCCGTCCAGTCGCCAGCCGATGGTGGTGATCAGGTTGTTCTGGGATTTGACGGGGGTGGAGCCGGTGTTCATCAGCACGAAGCAGCCGGTTCCGTATGTATTTTTGCACATGCCCGGCGCGAAGCAGCCCTGGCCGAACAGTGCGGCGTGCTGGTCGCCCGCCAGCGCGGCGATAGGGATCTCCCGGCCCAGGATGCGCTTGTCCAGCATGCCGATCACCTGGGAGGAGTCCACCACCTCGGGCAGCAGTTGCGCGGGGATGTTCATCATCCGCAGCAGCATCTCGTCCCACTTTTCCTCGTAGATGTTGTACAGCATGGTGCGGGCGGCGTTGGTGGCGTCGGTCACGTGGGCGTGGTTCGACGTCAGATTCCAGGCGAGGAAGCTGTCCACGGTGCCGAAGCACAGTTCGCCGCGCTCGGCGCGCGCACGCGCATCCGGAATGGCATCCAGCATCCACTGCAGCTTGGTGCCGGAGAAGTAGGCATCGGGAATCAAGCCGGTGCGGTCCCGCAGCAGGTTGCCCAGACCGTCGCGCTTGAGACGCTCCACCAGCGGCGCGGTGCGCCGGCACTGCCAGACGATGGCATTGCCCAGGGGCTTGCCACTGGCACGGTCCCACAGAAGCGTGGTTTCACGCTGGTTGGCGATGCCGATGGCGGCGATATCGCGCGCTTCGACGCCGGCCTTCTCCACGGCGAGCTTCAATGCGCGCAGCTGGCTGTCCAGGATGTCCTGCGGGCGGTGCTCCACCCAGCCCGGCTTGGGATAGATCTGCTGAAACTCCACGTTCTGGGACGCGATCACGTTGGCATTCTGGTCGAACACGACGGCGCGGGAGCTGGTGGTGCCCTGATCCAATGCGACGATGTACTTCATGCTTTGACCTCCGTATTCAGATTGAGGTGCGGTGCGCCGGAGCCGGGGATGGCAGGGCGCGAATGAAAAAATCCGGCATCGATGGCGGACGTCGTCCGCACTCCGGTGCCGGATCATTTCGACCGGGAACCGGTCGGGGGTGGGCAAATCAGCCGATGGTGGCGGCGTCAGCAGCGCCGGCTGCATCCGTCGAAGCATCGCCTGCAGACTGCGCGGCGGCGTCCTGGGAGATGTCCGGCAGGACGGTGATCGCGCTCACGTCGGTGATCTCGATGGGCTCGGCGGTGGGTGCAACCGTGGGCTCGGGCTCCTGTTCGACCTCCAGGGTCTGGCGGGCGATGTAGCCCGGGAAGATGAAGTGGAAGGCCTTGGAGTCGCCGAACTTGTCATTCAGGGTATCCACGACGCCGCTCAGGGCGGGCACGAAGTTCAGGATGATCACCACGACCAGCAGGACGATGATGATGCCCAGGATGGCCTTCAGCACGCCCAGGACGTGATGGCCGAAGGAACGATGCTCATCGTCATCGTCGTCGTAGTCGTCATCCTCGTCGTCCTCGTCATCGTCGTCGTACTCATCGTACTCGTCGTCATCGTCGTCGTAGTCGTCGTCGTCCTCGTCTTCGTCCTCATCCTCGTCGTCTTCGTCGTCCTCATCATATTTGCGGGAACGCTTCCTGCCGAAGAGACCGCGGCGGGGCTTGTGCTCCTTCTCGTCGTCCTCGTCCTCGTCATCCTCGTCGTCTTCGTCTTCGTCGTCTTCGTCGTAATCGTCGTCTTCGTCCTCGTCCTCATACTTGCGGGAACGCTTCTTGCCGAAGAGACCGCGGCGGGGCTTGCGCTCTTCTTCCTCGTCCTCGTCGTCTTCGTCGTCATCCTCGTCGTCGATATCGAAGAGCTTCTCCTCTTCAGCCTTTGCCTTGACATCGCGCATGGAAACGGGTTTGAATTCGCGGGTGGGTTCCTCGACGATTTCCTCGCGAACCTCCGGCGCTGCGGCAGGTGCATCCTCAAAAATGGATGCAGCCTCCTCCTTCACGGGAGCAGCAGCTTCTGCGGCCTTTGCAGCTTCCGCGGCCTTTGCGGCTTCCGCAGCTTCCTGCTCTGCCTTGCGGGCAGCTTCCTCCGCAGCAAGACGCATGGCGCGCTCTCTGCGCTCGCGGCGGGACATGCCGCTGGTCTCGAGCTCCGCCGCCAGCTCCTGCAAGGCATCGGAATTCGTCTTGTTCATCTCATCCATTTCCAGTCCTCCTTCGATATCGCTGGGAACCTGTCGCACCGGGGCGTAAGTTTCCTCCGGTTCGACATCATTTTGTGTGTCGGGAAGATCGGTCTCGTCCAGATCGTCCCAATCGTCCAATCCGTCGTCATCATCGTCCGCAGAGTCATCGTCGATGCGGGTGATGAACAGGTTCAGGAACTTCTTGAAGCCGCCCTTGGATGCGGGTTCCGCATCCTCGTCCTCATCGTCTTCGAAATCGTCGTCGTAGCCCTCGTCGGGATCGCCGTCGTCGAAGCCCTCGTCATCCGCAGCCGGACGCTTGTGGACGGGCGCCTGTGCCTCGTCGATATCCTCGACGGCATCCGCCTGCGCATCTTCCTCCGGATCGTCGTAGCCATCATCGTCAGGCGCAGACGGTTGCCGGCCGCCGAAGAGACGCTTGCGTGGCGCGGAATCGGTAAAGTCCTCATCCGCAACGGCTTCTCCGTCCTCCGGCACATCGTCCGCTTCATCAGCGTACTTTGCGCCGCGGCGCGCGGAGATTCCGTCCTTTACGCCGTGGAAGAAGCGAATGAAGGAATCAAAGGGGTTCGGATTCTCATATTCCTCTTCCGGGGCTTCCTCTTCGTCCTCATCCTCATCCACGAAGATGTCCTCGTAATCCTCCACGGGTTCGTCAAAGTCCTCCGCGGGGAAATCCTCCGCCGGCTGGGCAGGCGCTGCATTGCGCGGCTCCTCGGGCGCGGTTTCCTTCAAGGGCTGGAGCTCGTCCTCAACCGGCCTGGCGCGCGTCGGCTCGGCCGGCCTTGCGGGCTCGGCTTGCGGCGCCGTGGGAGGAGCCGACCTGCGCGCACGGGACTTGAATTCCTCATGCCTGCGGCGAAGCTCGTAATAATCCAGTTCGGGGCCGTTGTCTCGGGTATTGTTCATAGCGTGACCGCCTCTCATTGTACAAAACGCGTACGTGGTATATCTATACGTATTCATTATATCAACATTCCGATTTTCTGACAAGGGAAACGGGGAAGATAACCCAAAATATTTACTTCGGGGTCGGAAAACGTACAATGCAGTCATGATTTCCTTCAAATTCTTTGAACAAAATCCGGAAGGGAGGGAAAAAGATGGTATATCCGGAGGAATTGATCCGTCGCGCCCGGGAGAGCCGGCAGATGAAGCGCCGGAGCGTGCGGCAGGATCCGGCCGTGGAGAAGCAGGAGCGCGCGTCGGAGGCGGAAACGCCCTGGCAGGCCCGACACGGCAGCTACGAGCGGCTCATGCGCAGTCACGACCGCATGCATTCGCGCCATCTCGACGGGTAAAGGGCATGCGATGCGCATAGAATGGAGGAAAAGGGAGGGGTTGCATCATGATGCGAAACGACTACCGGCGCGCGCTGATCCTGCTGCGCAGCAATGCGGCGGGATATTCGGGACATGTGCGCCTGGAGCGCAGGACGCTGATGGGTAGCATGTACTTCGTGGTTCAGGCTCCGGAGGCGGCGGAAGATTTGCAGGCGGTACTGGTCGGCAGGGACCGCAGAGGCTACTATTCCTGCGCGCTGGGTGCGCTCCGGAGGGACGATCGCGGCCAGGCGGTGCTGCGCTTCAGCTTCGATCCCCGGGACATCTGCGGTCGGGAGCTGGAGCAGTACCAGCTGATTGCGGTCGTTCAGGGGGACTGCGAGATCGTGCTCTGCGGCAATGTGGCCGGAAGTGTGGAGATGGACTGGGCGCAGGTGCGCGCGGCGGTCTGTGCGCGCAGCGGTGCGGAGCGGGAGGACAGGATGGAGGAAACGGAGGAGGCCCCGCAGGAGAACGAGGAGCGTGTGCGGGAGGTATCGCCGCGCGCGCGAACCGATCCCGGGCGAAGAGAGCGGCGCGATGAAGGAACAGACAGAGAGCGGGAAGAGGAGGAAGAATGGGAGGAGCATTGCACGGAGAAGGACGAGGCCCAGACGGCGGCGACTGAGGATACTGCGGCTGCGGCGCAGACTGCGCTTGCGGCTCTGGAAGTGGACGTGAGCCTGCCCTGGCCGGAGGAGATCGAGGGGCTGCGGCCGCTGTTCCGGAGCCAGAAGGTTCTGATGAACGCGCCGGACGATGGCTTCGTGTACATCTCCGCGCCCATGCCGGCGGGCAGCGGCTATGCGATGTGCGCGGCGGGGGTGCGTGCAGAGGGCGGCGTACCCGTGGCGGTGAGCTATGCGCTGCCCTCACTCTACGCGCCGGAGCCGCCCGCAGGTCTGGAGGATGCCGCCTGGGTCGGGGACAACAATTCCGGCTGGTGGGTCACGCGCATCGACCTTCGCAGGGGTTCCGCACTGTAATCCGATCCACAAGGCGCTGCCATCGCGCATCCCTTCACAGGAATTAACACATGCTGCTTGCAATGCGTGCAGGAATCTGGTAAAATGAAATGCACATCATAAATGGAAAAAGAGGGTAATCGCGATGGCAAAGCTAACGATGGACAAACTGGTTGCGCTGTGCAAGAACCGCGGCTTCATCTTCGCCGGTTCCGAGATCTACGGCGGCCTGGCCAACACCTGGGACTACGGCCCGCTGGGCGTGGAGTACAAGAACAACATCAAGAAGGCCTGGTGGCAGAAGTTCGTGCAGGAGAGCCCGTACAACACCGGCTTGGACTGCGCGATTCTGATGAACCGCGAGGTGTGGGTCGCCTCCGGCCACGTCGGCGGCTTCAACGATCCGCTGATGGACTGCAAGGCCTGCAAGGCCCGCTTCCGCGCCGACAAGCTCATCGAGGACTTCACTAAGGGCGCTGAGACCGGCGACGGCTGGACCAACGCCGAGCTGGAGAGCTACATCGCCGAGCATGACATCGTCTGCCCCGTCTGCGGCAAGAAGGATTTCACCGGCATCCGCCAGTTCAACCTGATGTTCAAGACCCATCAGGGCGTGAACGAGGACTCCGCGGCGGAGATCTATCTGCGCCCCGAGACCGCGCAGGGCATCTTCGTCAACTTCCTCAATGCCATGCGCACCACCCGCAAGAAGCTGCCGGCCGGCATCTGCCAGATCGGCAAGTCCTTCCGCAACGAGATCACCCCCGGCAACTTCATCTTCCGCGTGCGCGAGTTCGAGCAGATGGAGCTGGAGTTCTTCTGCAAGCCCGGCGAGGATCTTCAGTGGTTCGACTACTGGCGCGCCTTCTGCCGCGACTGGCTGCTGTCTCTGGGCATGAAGGAGGAGAACCTGCGCCTGCGCGACCATGAGAAGGACAAGCTGGCCTTCTACTCCAAGGCGACCACCGACTTTGAATATCTGTTCCCCTTCGGCTGGGGCGAGCTGTGGGGCGTGGCCGACCGCACCGACTACGACCTGACCCAGCACACCGAGCACTCCGGCAAGAACCTGGAGTACCTCGATCCGGTGACGAACGAGAAGTTCATCCCCTACTGCATCGAGCCCTCCGTGGGCGTGGATCGTCTCGTTCTGGCCTTCCTCTGCGACGCCTACGACGAGGAGGAGCTGGAGGGCGGCGACGTGCGCACCGTGCTGCACCTGCATCCGGCGCTGTCCCCCTTCAAGGTGGCCGTAATGCCCCTTCAGAAGAACAAGCTGGGCGACCAAGCCAAGGCCCTGTACCAGCAGCTGTGCAAGAAGTTCCGCTGCGACTACGACGAGACCGGCTCCATCGGCAAGCGCTATCGCCGTCAGGACGAGATCGGCACGCCGTACTGCATCTGTGTGGACTTCGACACCGAGACCACCGGCAACGTCACCGTGCGCGACCGCGACACCATGCAGCAGGAGATCGTCCCCGTTGCGGAGCTGGTTTCCTGGCTGGAGAAGAAGCTGGAGTTCTCTCCCCGATTGATTTCGGGGAGTTTTTTTCATGCCGCGCGCTCCTTTTGCCAATTTATGGGGTCTAATGGGCAAATGGAACGCGGAGAAAGGCGGGGATGGACGATGAACGAGCGGGAATTCTCCATGCGCGTGCACGGCTGCATGAACCGGCTGTGGCGCATCTCCTGGTCGATGCTGCGCTGCGGTGCGGACTGCGATGACGCGGTGCAGGAGGCAATCTTCCGGGCGTGGCGCAAGCGGGGAACGCTGCGGGAGGAGAAATACTTTGAGACCTGGCTCACGCGCATTCTGATCAACGAGTGCAGGCGTATGCTGCGGCGCAGGGGCAGCGGAAATGCACCGGTGCCGGAATCCTACGCGGATCAGGCGGAACCGGAGAACCCTGAGCTGGCCGACGCCATCGCGGCGCTGCCGGTGGAGCTGCGGCTGCCCATCGTGCTGCACTACATGGAGGGCTATCGGATTCAGGAGATCGCCGGAATCCTGCGCCTGCCGGAGACCACGGTGAAGTGGCGGCTGCGCAGCGGACGGCAGCGCCTGCGGTGCGAACTGGACACGGTAGAGGAGGTGCGGAGATGAATCGCAGGGACTTTCAGAGCGCGGTGCCGCCGATCCCGGCGCACTTCGTCCATGCGGTGGACGCTGCGCTTGCGCAGATCGGTCGGGCGGAGAACACGCATGTGCACAGAGTGAGGGAGAAGCATCTGTCGCGGAGAATCCTGATCGCGGCAGCGGCGCTGCTGCTGCTGGCGGGCATGGCGCTGGCCGTGGGCGCGCGCTTCGGCATCCTTGACTTCTACAACAGCGTGGCCGGAGACCCCATCGTGCCGCCGGAGGGTGCGGAGGCGGTCATTCAGAGCGATGTGGCCCGCCTGAAGACCGCAAGCGGCGCGGTGATCACCGTCGAGGAGGCCGCCTGGTCGGGTAGCAGCTTCACCGTGGTGACGCACTTTGTGCCCGCACCGGATGCGGAGGGCGTGCCGTTTCCGCCCGATCTGCGGGTGTTGAACGCGGAGTGGGAGAATCTCGGTTCCTCCGATCACTTCTTCCCGGACGGAAGCATCAGCTGGCAGCACAGCGGCCGCGTGCCGGATGCGGACGCTGCGCCGCAGGTGCTGGCCTGCGTGCTCTCGGTTCAGCTGGGCGGAGGCGACGGGGTGGTGGAGATCCCCTTTGAGATCAGGCACAGCGATGCTGGCGCGAAGCTGCGGCTGGTTCCCCGGAACGCGGGCGAGCGATGGAGCGTGGTCTCTGCAGAAATCGACTGCGGCAGTCTCGAGAGCACGCTGGACGTGCGCTATCGCTACGAGCCGCTGAGCGAGGAGCTGATGGGTGTGAGCCTGCGCCCTTTCACGGCGGAGGGCGAGGAGATTCCGTGGGAGTCTGGTTCCTCTGCATGGGAGGAGCAGGCGGACGGCACGCTCATCTGGCACGTGGTGCTGCGGATTCAGAGCATGGATGCGGTTCCGGAGACGCTGATTTTGCAGCCCAAGGTCATCGATTCCTACGAATGGCTGGAACCCGTCGTGTGCGACGTGGAGACTGAATGCGCGATGGAAAAGGGAATTCCGGGGGTATAAACACAGAAAATGTGATGGCTCCGGCGCAGAAACCGCCGCCGTGCCAATCCGGAAGCGGAAATGTGGATGGATGAGGTGCAAGCACAAACAGAGCGCCGGTCTTTCATCTGAGGTAGACCGGCGAATCAAAAGAAACCGGCATGCAGGACGCATGCCGGTTGAATTATGCGAATTTATCCGAGATACTCCTTGCCGCCCATATACATGCGCAATGCCTCGGGGATGCGCACGCGGCCGTCGGCCTGCAGGTTGTTCTCCAGGAAGGCGATCAGCATGCGCGGCGGTGCGACCACGGTGTTGTTCAGGGTGTGGGCCAGGGGAGCAGGAGCCGACCTCGAAGTACTTCTGCTGGCGGGGGGACCAGGCCTCAACGTCGCAGGACTTGACCTTCAGATCGGCCAGGTCGCCGGAGCAGCACTCCAGGGTGCGCACCGGGATGTCCAGCGTGCGGAAGAAGTCCACGGTGTTCTTCCAGAGGCGCTCGTACCACATCATGGAGTCCTCCGGCTTGCAGACCACGATCATCTCCTGCTTCTCGAACTGATGGATGCGGTACACGCCGCGCTCCTCGATGCCGTGTGCGCCGACCTCCTTGCGGAAGCAGGGGGAGTAGCTGGTCAGGGTCTGGGGCAGATCCTTCTCATCCAGGATGGTGTCGATGAACTTGCCGATCATGGAGTGCTCGCTGGTACCGATCAGGTAGAGATCCTCGCCTTCGATCTTGTACATCATGTTCTCCATCTCGGCGAAGGACATCACGCCGTTGACCACGCTGGAGCGGATCATGAAGGGCGGGATGTAGTAGGTGAAGCCGCGGTCGATCATGAAGTCGCGGGCGTAGGACAGGATGGCGCTGTGCAGGCGCGCAATGTCGCCCTTGAGGTAGTAGAAGCCGTTGCCGCTGGTGCGACGGGCAGCGTCCAGATCGATGCCGTCCAGCTTCTCCATGATGTCCACGTGGTAGGGAACCTCAAAGTCCGGCACCACGGGTTCGCCGAAGCGCTCGTTCTCCACGTTCTCGGAGTCGTCCTTGCCGATCGGCACGGAGGGATCGATGATGTTCGGGATGACCATCATGCGCTTCTTGACCTCGGCGGCCAGCTCCTCTTCCTTGACCTCGAGGGCGGCCAGCTCGTCCTGCATGTCCTTGACCTGCTGCTTGGCGGCCTCGGCCTCCTCCTTCTGACCCTTGGCCATCAGGCCGCCGATCATCTTGGAGATCTTGTTGCGCTGGGAGCGCAGGTAGTCGGCGCGCTGAATCGCCTCGCGGTTCTGCTTGTCCAGGGCGATGACCTCGTCCACCAGGGGGAGCTTTTCATCCTGGAACTTCTTCTTGATGTTCTCGCGAACGAGATCGGGATTCGTGCGGATCAGATTGATGTCGATCATTTTGGTTTCCCTCCAATTGTGCTTCGGTGCAAAAGAAAAAGCCTGCCATCCCTGATGCATGGGACGGAAGACTCCGCGTTGCCACCCAAATTGCCGCAAGTGCGGCCACTCGATGCGCGCTAAGGGGCGCAGACCCTCCGGCTCCTCGCCGGACGCTGGGAAAGCGGAACGACCGCCGCCGCTGCCGGATTTCCACCATCACCGGCTCTCTATGCGCTTGAAGCGATCACATTTTTCCTCGTTGCACTCTTTGATTGACACCATTATAGCGCCCCGGCGCTGCTTTTGCAAGTAAAATGTTGACAAAAATCCGCACGCCAAAATCCAAAGCGGGGTTGCAGCCGTCTAATGGGTGTAAACTGGATCGATCGGGTTTGCACTTCAAGGAAAGGAATTCGCAGGCGAATGGACAAGCAGGAATTTTCCCGCCGGGTGCTGGCGGTGGAGGGACGGCTGTACCGCATCAGCTGCGGCATGCTGCGTGAGCCGCAGGACCGTTTGGACGCGGTGCAGGAGGCCGTGCTGAAGGCATGGCAGAACCTGGGCCGCCTGCGCCGGGAGGAGTTCTTCGAGACCTGGCTGACGCGGATTCTGATCAACGAATGTCACAACATACAGGGCGCGCGGCGGCGAATTGCGCAGGTGGACGAGCTTCCGGAGCACGCCGCACCGCCGGAGGATGGAAACCGAGCGCTGCGGGATGCGCTGCTGGCGCTGGACGAGGCGTTGCGGCTGCCGCTGCTGCTGTGCTACATGGAGGGCTACCGGGTGCGGGAGATCGCGAAAATCCTGCGCATCCCCGAGGGCACGGTGAAATCGCGGATCGCGCGCGCAAAGCGGAAACTGAGAGCGCTGCTGGAGGAGAAAGACATATGAAGCGAACGGATTGGCAGAACGCCTTTGGCGAGGTTGACGAGGACTTCCATCTCCGACTGCGTTCCACGCTGAACGAACTGGAGGAAACGGATATGAAAAACAGAAAGAATCTGGCGGTAATCATGCTGGCTGCGGCGCTGATCGTCGCGCTGCTGGCGGGCGCGGGCATTGCAGCGTCCCAGTTGGGCGTGTTCCACATGCTGGACAGCGCCGACCCCATCGTGCCCCTGGAGGGCGCGCAGGAGCTGGTGGGCACGAACCTGGGCGCCGTTGAAAATGATTTGGTAAAGCTGACGGTGGAGGAGGCCGTGTTCGACGGTCAGGGCGCGTTGGTGCAGTGCCGGCTCAGCCCCAGGGATACGGAGAGATATGCGATGTTCAACTCCTTCATGCAGGATGCGCCGGAGGAGGAATACATCACGGAAACCGTGCCTGCGGAGGTGGCTGAGGGCAGTCAGGAAATTGAAACCGACGACGGCGTGTACACCATCATCAATGAAGCTGAACACAGCCTGCTGTTCAACGGTGTGCCAATCGAATTTCCCGCGAGTTGGGATGCGGCGCAGGCGGCGAACATACCCGTCTATGAGGAAAACGGCGCGATCTACTACGGAGATTATCGGGAGTACCGCGTTCTGGGACGCAGGGACGGCCGTCAGACTATCGACTATTGGATCAGCGTGTACACCGGCGACGACAGGATCGAGCTGGACGCCTACGATGCCGAGGGTCAGGCGGATGGAAGCGTGCTCGTCTGGTGCTCCGGCTTTGCTGACGAGAAGCTGGATGCGGAGGAAATCGAGGTGCACGTGATCGGAGAGATCAGTGTGGACGGTGTGGACACGATGCTGGATGAAATCGCATTCACCCTGCCCAAGACGGATGCGGAGCGCAGATGTTCCCTTCAACCTGTGGGCGAAGGGAAGGGGGAGCGCTTTGAGATCCTCTCCGGCAGCATCATTTTTACGAAAGTGCGCGCCTACATGGCTCTGGATTACCGCTATGAACAGGCTGAAAAGGGCGAAGAGATGGGCATTGACTTCCGGCTGTACGATGGGGATGGAAACCGCATCACAACCGGCGCGGGCAATTGCACCGAGGTGGATGGCATCTGGCACTGGAACATGGAGATGCAGTCCTTCGCGGAGATCCCGGAAACGATCTGGCTGGAAGCCAAGGTCATCGGCGAGGACAAGACCCTGGGCCGCGTGGAATGCAGGCTGATCGAAGAATGATGTAGAGACAGAGCGGCGGCGCTTCCGGGATGGAAGCGCCGCCGTAAGTTTATTCGATGGTCTTGAGGGATTCGGCCATGTTGATGCGGTCGATCTTGCGCAGCATGAACAGGTTTACCAGCCAGGCAAACAGCAGCGTCATCACCACCGAGAGCACGTAGCTCAGCGTGGTCACGCGCACGTCGAACACCACCATGTCCACCTTGATCTGGGCCATCACGAAGGCGTGAAGCGCGTGTCCGAGCGGCAGACCCACCAGCGCGCCCATGGCGCTGAGCACCAGGTTCTCCGACAGGGCGTAGCTGGCGGTCTCCCGCAGCGTAAAGCCCAGCACCTTCACCGTGGCGATCTCGCGGATGCGCTCGGTGATGTTGATGTTTGTCAGGTTGTAGAGCACGATGAAGGCCAGCGCCGCCGCGCAGACCACCACCAGAATCACGATGTACTTCAAGCTGTCCATCATGTTGTCGAAGCGGTCGCGGGTATCCTGGCTCACGGTCACGTTGCTCACGCCGTCCATGGATGCGATGTGCGCGGAGAGACCGTGGGGAACCTCGCCCTCGGCGCAGTTGACCAGGGCCGCGTTGCAGCCGGGCGCCTCGCCCCACTGGGCGGCCACGCTGTCCGCAGAGGTGATCAGGTAGTAGTAGATGTAGTTGTCAAACACGCCGGAGATGGTCAGCTCCATGCGGTTCATTTCATCGTCGTACACCGTCACGGTATCGCCCGCATTCAGGCCGCAGCGCTCCGAGAGCCCGCGGCTGATGACGCATGCACCCGCATCGGGGAAGGGGAGCGCCTCGTCGCCGCTGTGCAGGTCGATGAAGCCGTCCAGCGCGCCGTCGCTGACGATGAGGTTGACCTCCTTGGTCTGATCGCCGTAGGCCACGTTTGCCGAGCCCTGGTGGATGAAGCGTGCGCCCGCAGCATCGTCGCCCAGCTCCGCGACAAACGCCGCCTGGGATGCTGCATCCTGATTGTCGGAGAAGCTGACGGACAGATCGTAGAGCATGATGCGGCCGAACTGATCGTTGGCCAGGTTGGCGATGGAATCATTGATGCCGAAGCCCGTGACCAGCAGCGCCGTGCAGCCGCCGATGCCCACCACCATCATCATCAGACGCTTCTTGTAGCGGAACACGTTGCGCACCGTCACCTTGCGCAGGAAGGACAGCCGCCGCCAGAGGAAGCCCACGCGCTCCAGCAGCACCCGCTTGCCGGCCTTGGGCGACTTCGGGCGGATCAGCTGGGCGGGCACCTCGCTCAATTCCACGTTGCAGGAGAGCCAGGTCGCGCCCATGGAGCACATAAGCGCCGCGCCCAGCGACACCGCGCCCATCAGGGGATTGCGCACATAGGGGATGTCGGTGAAGCCGTACATGATGTCATAGGCCGTCCAGATGACCTTGGGGAAGAGGTAGCTTCCGCCAAAGTAGCCGACCAGCGCGCCGATGAAGGCCGCGCTGCCGGAGTAGAACAGGTACTTCGACATGATCGCGCCCTTGGAGTAGCCCAGGGCCTTGAACGTGCCGATCTCGGTGCGCTGCTCATCCACCATGCGGGTCATGGTGGTGGTGCACACCAGCGCCGCCACCAGCAGGAAGAACAGCGGGAACACGGTGGAGATGCCGTGCACAATCTGGGAGTCGCTCTCGAAGCAGGCATAGCCCACATTCGTCTTGCGGCTCAGGGCGTAGAGGGTCGCCGGCTCGAGGTCGTCCACCTCGGCCTGCGCGTCATCGATCTCCTCCTGCGCGTCCACAAACTCCTGTTCCGCATCCAGAAACTGCATTTCGGCGTCCACCAGCGCGGTCTCGTAGTCCGCCAGACCCTGCTGGAGCTCCTCGCGGGCGCTCTGAAGCTCCGCACGGCCGTCCTCCAGTTGGGTTTTGCCGCTCTCGATCTGGCGCTTGGCGCTGTACAGCTGCGCGCTCGCGTCGTCCAGCTGGGCCTGATAGCCGTCCAGCTCCGCCTGGGCCGCAGCGGATTGGGCATCCAGCTCCGCCTGCGCCGCGTCCAGCTGGGCAAGCGCTGCCTGGGCCTGCTGGTACTGATCGAGCACGCCGCTCTCCTCGATCTGCTGCATGCCCGCCTGCACCTGGGCGAGCTGACCGTCAAGATCTGCACGCTGGGCGTCGAAGGCAGCGTTGGCGGCGTCGATCTGACCGGCAACGGCATCGATGGCCGATTGCAGCTCCGCCTTCTGCGCGTTCAGTGTGGCGACCTGCGCGTCGCAGGCACTCTGTGCGGCGGAGATTTCGCCCTCCAGCGCGGTGATCTGTCCCTGTGCGGCAGAGATCTGTCCCCGCAATTCTGCGGCGCGCGCGGCCTGATCGGGATCGCTCTCGTCCAGACCTGAAAGCTCGCCGTTCCAGCCGGAAATCTGGCCGTTGAGCGCAGAAATCTGACCGCTCAGCCCGGAGATGGCCGCGTCGCGCTCGGTTTCCGCGGCAGAAATGCCCGCTTCCAGCGCGGCAAGCTGTTCCTTCAGACCATCCAGCTGGGCCTGCGGCTCGCTCAGCTGTGCGCTGCGCTCAGCCTCCAGGGAGTCGATGCCCGCCTGAAGCTGGCCGGCACTGTCCTGCAGCTGCCGGTAGCTCTCCAGCACGCCGCTTGCCTCGATCTGCGCGATACCGGCCTCGGCTTCCGCACGGCTTGCATCGATCTGCGCCTGCGCGTCGGCGATCTGCTGCAGGGCCGCGCTCTTTTTCTCCTCGAATTCGGAAACGGAGCTCTGGTACGCCTGCATGCCCGTACGGTACTGGGACTGTGCGCTGCTGAGCTTCTTTTCGTTCGCACGCAGCTCCGCCTCGCCGTCGGCGATCTGCTGCTTTGCATCCTCCAGCTCGTCGTGGGCGTCGTTGAGCTCGGCGTTGGCGTCGCGCTTCTCCTGCTGATAGTCGGCGTACTTTTCGTCCAGCTCCGCCTGGGCGTCGTCGATCTCGGCCTGGGCGTCGTCCACCAGGCTGCGGTAGCGCAGGTCGGCCCGCTTCTCGGTCTCCGCCTCCAGCAGATCCTCGAAGCTGGCGAGGGAAGCGTTGTATTCCTCGGAATAGATCTCGCCCGGCGCGTCGATGTCCACGAAGATCTCGCTGAAGTAGTCCAGATCGAAGCCCTCGTAGGGCAGATAGACGAAAGCCGCGAGGCTGCCGGAGCCGATGCTGGTGGTGCCGCGCTCGTAGTTCATGTAGTAGACGGAGTTTACAAGGCCCACGATGGTGTAGCTGCGGTAGCGGAACTTCTCCAGCGTATCTTCATCGTTCTGATCGGAGAGCGCGATCTCTGTGCCGATGTCCGCCTCGGAGAAGTAGCGTGCGTCGGCCACCAGCTCGTCGCCGGCCTCGGGCATGCGCCCGGCGGTCAGCTCCAGATGGTTGACCTTCTCCGTGATGGAGTGTGCGCGCAGGGCGCGGCCGTCGCTTTCAGAGATGAAATCGACCCACACCGCACCCTCGGCGGCGTTTACACCGTCCAGGGCAGCAAAATACTCCTGATCCTCCTGGGTGAAGCCCAGTGTGGAGATCAGGCGGTAATCAAAGAGATTGTTTTGGGAGACGTATTGATCGCCGGCCTTGACCATGGCCGTTTTGCAGATGCGCAGGCCGCAAAAGAAGCCCACGCCCAGCGCGATGATCGCCAGTATGGCGAAATAGCGGCCCCGGTTCTTTTTGATCTCCCGGAGCGCAGTTTTCTTCAGCGGCTTCATTACCATTCAATCTCCTCGACGGGTGTGGCATGTTCATTCACGCGCTCGGAGAGCACGGTGCCGCTCTTGAGTTCGATCACGCGGTCCGCCATGGCGGTCAGAGCCGAGTTGTGGGTGATGATGATGACGGTCATGCCGCTGTTGCGGGCGGTGTCCTGCAAGAGCTTCAGAATGGCCTTGCCGGTCTTGTAGTCCAGCGCGCCGGTGGGCTCGTCGCAGAGCAGCAGCTTGGGATTCTTGGCAAGCGCACGGGCGATGGCCACGCGCTGCTGTTCGCCGCCGGAGAGCTGGGCAGGGAAGTTGTCCATGCGCTTCTCCAGCCCCACGTCCCGCAGCGTCTGGGCCGCATCGCGGGGATGATCGCAGATCTGTGCAGCCAGCTCCACGTTCTCCAGCGCGGTCAGGCTGGGCACCAGGTTGTAGAACTGAAACACGAAGCCGATGTCGCGCCGGCGGTACAGGGTCAGCTTCTTCGGCGAATAGCTGGAAATCTTCTTGCCGTTCAGCCGCACGCTGCCGCTGGTGAGACAGTCCATGCCGCCCAGAATGTTCAAAAGGGTGGTCTTGCCCGCACCGGAGGCGCCCACGATCACGCAGATCTCGCCCTTCTCCACCGAAAAGCTCACGTCGTGCAGCGCTTCGATGGTTACCTCACCCATCTGATAGCGCTTGCCCACATTTTCGAATTCCACAAATGCCATGCAATCACCCGGTTCCATATTCTTACAGTATATCCTAGCACACGAAAATCAACTGGAGTTAAAGAAGCACCGCCCTTTGAGAAAAAAGGGCGGCACAGATGTGAATTTAATTTTACGGTCCATCAGATGAACCAGATCTCGTCGGCGTACTCGCGGATGGTGCGGTCGGAGGAGAACTTGCCCGCGCCTGCGATGTTGTGCAGGCACTTCTTGGCGAAGGCGAGCTCGTCCTCCGTGGCGCGGATGGCCTCCAGGCGTGCGCGCTGGTAGTCGGCGAAGTCGTGCAGCAGGTAGTAGTGATCCGGCTTGTGCCAGCTCTTGCCCTTCAGCAGCGCGATCTTCAGTTCGGCAACTGCGCCCTCCCAGTCGGCCTCGGGATCCTCGCCGGTGATCTCGGGATCAGAAAGCGCGTCCACGGCGCGCTTGATGCGCGGGTCGGCCTCGTAGAGCTTCATGGGATCGTAGCTGTCCTTGATGGCATTGATCTCCTCGACGGTCGCGCCGAAGGGGAAGTTGTTCTCCTCGCCGGCCTGCTCGAAGATTTCGATGTTCGCGCCGTCGCGGGTGCCCAGCGTGACCGCGCCGTTGAGCATCAGCTTCATGTTGCCGGTGCCGCTGGCCTCGGTGCCCGCGGGGGAGATCTGCTCGGAGATGTCCGCCGCCGGGATGATGTGCTCGGCGTAGGAGCAGTTGTAGTTGTGCACAAACACCACGCGCAGCTTGTCGTTCACAGCCGGATCGGCGTTGATGATGGCGGCGATGCGGTTGATGAAGTAGATCACGGCCTTGGCACGGGCATAGCCGGGCGCGCTCTTTGCGCCGAAGATGAAGGCGGTGGCCGGGAAGTCGGTCAGCGTGCCGTCCTTCAGGGACTGATAGATGTCCCAAATGGACAGGGCGTTGAGCAGCTGGCGCTTGTACTCGTGCAGGCGCTTGACCTGAACGGTAAAGACGAAGTTCTCCGGAATCTCCACGCCCTCGCGCTCCTTGATGATGGCGACGAGCTGGCGCTTCTTCTCCCGCTTGACCTCGACGAAGCGCGCGGCGAGATCGTCATCGATCTTGTCCTTCAGCTTGTCCAGCACGAACAGGTCGGTCAGATACCCTTCGCCTACGGTCTCGTCCAGCAGCGCACACAGCTCGGGGTTGCACAGGCCCAGCCAGCGGCGCTGGGTGATGCCGTTGGTCTTGTTCTGGAAGCGCTCCGGATAGAGGGCGTACCACTCCTTGAACACGTCGTCCTTCAGGATCTGGCTGTGGATGGCGGCCACGCCGTTGACGTAGCTGCAGGCGTACACATCCAGCAGCGCCATGTGCACCCGCTTGTCCTGAATGATGCGCATGGAGGCGGCGTTCTCCACCTTGCGGCGGCGCAGCTCCCGGGCCAGGCGCTGGTCGATCATGCGGATGACCTTGACCATCTCCGGCGCGACCTCGTTGAGCAGGGAGATGTCCCAGCACTCCAGCGCCTCGCGCATGACGGTGTGGTTGGTGTAGCGGAAGGTCTTCTGCGCGATGGCGAAGGCGGCGGGGAAGTCCAGGCCGTCCTCCATCAGAATGCGGATCAGCTCGGGGATGGCCATCGTGGGATGGGTGTCGTTGAGCTGGATGGCGTGCAGGTCGGCAAACTTCGAATAGTCGCTGCCGTACTTTTCGCGGTAGGAGCGCAGCATGTCCTGAAGCGACGCGTTGCACAGCACGTACTGCTGGCGCACGCGCATCAGCTTGCCGGCGCGCAGCGTGTCGTTGGGATAGAGCAGCTTGGTGATGTCCTCGGCGGTGTTCTTGTCCTTCGCGGCGGCGGCGTAGTCCTGGGCGTTGAAGAGGTCGAAGTCGAACTCGTGGGTGCTCTCGCACTGCCACAGGCGCAGGGTGCCGATGTTCTTTCCGCCGTAGCCGATCACGGGCATGTCGTAGGGAACGGCGCGCACGGTGAGGCCTTTCATGGGAACCTCGACACTCAGCTCGTCGCGGCGGATGCTCCAGGGATCGCCGTAGGCCGTCCAGTCGTCGGGCAGTTCGGTCTGACGGCCGTCCACGAAGGTCTGCTTGAACAGGCCGTATTTGTAGCGCAGGCCGTAGCCGTCCAGCGGAATGTTGTGGGTGGCGGCGCTGTCCAGGAAGCACGCGGCCAGGCGGCCCAGACCGCCGTTGCCCAGCGCTGCGTCCTCTACATCCTCCAGATCGGCCAGATCCACGCCGCGTTCGGCGAGGCGGGACTTCACGTCCTCCAGGATGCCCAGGGAGAACAGGTTGTTGTAGACCAGTCGGCCCACCAGATACTCGGCGGAGAGGTACAGCGCACGGCGCTTCTCCAGGCGCACGGCGTGGTCATCGGCCCACTGGGGCGCGATGGCCTCCATCACCGCGTCGGAGACGCCCTCGTGGAGCTGCACGGCGCTGGCCTTGTTGAGGTCAACATGATACTTGCACTTGACGATGGTCTCGGCAGTCTCGATGATCTTCTCCGCGTCCAGCTGCGGCACGTTGCCGCGATCGTAGCGGCGGTTCAGCACCCGCAGCTCGCTCTCGATCAGGGAGAGGTCGGTGGGCTGCATGCGCCACAGCCAGTTGCCGCCTACGGTGCCGGGGAAGTTCATGCGGGCCTCGCCGCCCAGGCGCAGCAGATCCTGCATGGGGATGATGGCGGTGTCGGCGCAGCTTCCCCAGGCGGCGCGCAGCAGCGCGGGGATGATGTCGTCATCGTCCTTGGCCATGCCCAGCTTCTTGCGGGCGAAGGCCTTCACGGAGGGCTTCGCGTCCGCCCACCAGCCCAGCGTGGTGTTGTTGTCGTGGGTGCCGGTGTAGACGATGCAGTTTTCCTCGTAGTTCTCCGGCAGGTCCTGACTGCTGTCGTCGCCGTCGAAGGCGAACTGGAGAATCTTCATGCCCGGATAGCCGCAGGAGGCCTTCAGCTTCAGCACGCGCTTGCTCAGCACGCCCAGATCCTCAGCCACGATCTTCAGCTCCGGCAGCTCCTTCTTGACCCTGCGGAACAGCTTGCTGCCGGGGGCCAGCTCGTACTTGCCGTTGCGGGCGGTAGCTTCCTCGGCGGGGATGGCGTAGTAGTTGGCGAAGCCGATGAAGTGGTCGATGCGCAGGATGTCGAACATGCCGCCCAGCGCGCGCAGGCGCTCGATCCACCAGGCAAACCTGGTTTCCTCGTGCTTCTTCCAGGCGTACAGCGGGTTGCCCCAGCGCTGGCCGTCCTTCTGGAAGTAATCCGGCGGCACGCCCGCGATGCGGATCGGGCGCACGTCGTCGTCCAGCTCGAATAGCTCAGGGTTGAGCCACACATCGCTGGAGTCCTCAGCGACGTAGATGGGCATGTCACCCATCAGCTCCACGCCCTTCTCGCGGGCGTAGTCGTGCAGGCGGTTCCACTGGGAGAAGAACACGTACTGGCAGAAGACGTAGTAGGCGATGGAATCGGAGAGCAGCTCTTCGTACTTCTCGATGGCCTTGGGCTTGCGGTGGCGGATGTCCTCGTCCGGCCACTCCATCCAGGAGATCATGCCGAAGTGCTCCTTGATGGCGTAGAACAGCGCAAAGTCGTGCACCCATTTTCTTTCCGCTTCGAAGGCAGAAAGTTCGGATGCGATGCGCGCACGGGAATATGCGAAGGCCTGCTTCAGCAGGCGGGTGTTCTGCTCCTTGACGGCGGCGAAGTCCACCTCGTTCAGGATGGGCAGCGGTTCATAGGCGCCCTCGGGCAGCAGACCGTCCTGAATCATCAGATCGAAGTCGATCATCAGCGGATTGCCTGCGTAGGTGGATGCGCTCTGGTAGGGGGACTCGGCGTAGCCTGTCGGCCCCACGGGCAGCATCTGCCAGATGTTCATGCCGGATGAATGGACGAAATCTACAAAATCATAGGCGGCCTTGCCCAGCGTGCCCACGCCTCCGCGGGACGGCAGGGAAGTAATGTGCATCAGAACGCCGCTCTTTTTCATGTTGAACCTCCTCATCGGGATTGGAATTATGGATATTCCACGCTTCATTATAAAACATCTCTATGTTAATTGACAAGCGTTTCATCTGGAAAACCGTGATTTTACGTCAAGCGCGATCAAAGCTAATACTCGTGTGGGATAATAGCAGCATGGCAATGGGCACAGGGGAGGTTGACAACGATGAGCAAGTACAGGCTGATTGCGCTGGACATGGACGGCACGCTGCTCAACAGCGAGCTGAAGCTGTCCGAGGGCAACCGCAGCGCGGTGGAGCGCGCCTTTCAGGCGGGCAAGCAGGTGATTCTGTCCACGGGCAGGTGCCTCTCCGAGATCCGGGATACGCTGAAGCAATTGCCGCAGATCCGCTACCTGGTTTGCGAGAACGGCAGCTGCGTCTACGATTGCAAATACGATCAGACGATCCACGTGGATCCGGTGCCGGTGGAGGAGATCCGCTACATCCTGGACCTGGTGAAGGGCGAGAGGTGCGTGATTCAGGTCTTTCACGAGAACCAGTCCTACTTCAACCAGCCGAATGACCACTGGACGGACGCCTATCGCGTGGGCAACTACCGGGGCGTGTACAACCGCTGCTCCGTGTGGGACGCGAAGCTGTTCAACCGCTACGGCGAGCGCCCCTTCCGCATCGAGAAGATCAACCTCTATTTCGATAATGTGCGCACCCGCGAACGGATCTATGCGATTCTGCAGCGGCGGCCGTTGAAGCTGGCCAACTCCTTCGGCTACATGCTCGAGGTGGTGTCCGAACGTGCGGACAAGGGCGTGGGCCTGCAAAAGCTGTGCGACCATCTGGGCCTGGACATCTCCGAGACCATCGCCATGGGCGACAGCGCCAACGATCTGGAGATTCTGCAGGCCGCAGGCTTTTCCGCCGCCATGGGCAATGCCTGCCCTGAGGCGAAGCAAGCTGCCGACGTCGTCACCGAGGACTGCGATCACGACGGCGTGGCGAAGATCATTGACGAGGTGCTGCTGGCGGATTGAGCCGGCACCGCATTGACATCCGATTGCAAAAAGAGAACCGGAGATGCATTTCTCCGGTTCTCATGTCATTTTTGGGATGCGGCGCCGTGCGCTGCGACGCGCGTGCACAGCGCTTCGTAGATGCGCTCGGCAGCGCGGCCCGAAAACTCCGCTTCGCAGCGCCGGGTCAGCGCCTCGCCGCGCTCGGGCGCTTCCAGCATCTCCCGCACGCAGTGGGCCAGCGACAGCGCGCCGCTCTCGGCGACGGCACAGCCGATGGACAGCAGAAATTCCAGGTTGCGGGTCTCGCAGCCCGGCACGGCGTTGAACAGCAGCAGCGGAATGCGCTTGTTCACGGCCTCGGTGGTGCTCAGACCGCCGGGCTTGGTGATGAACAGATCCGCCGCGTCCATGTAGTCGCTCATGCGGTCGGTGAAGCCCAGCACCTGCAGCTTCGGACTGTGGATCAGCGTTCGCAGATTGCGCTCCAGCGCCCGGTTGTTGCCGCATACCGCCACCAGCAGGGCGCCTTTGGGCAGCGCCTCCGTCAGCGCCACCACCTTTCGCCCCATGGAAGCCGCGCCCATGCTGCCGCAGCCGAGCAGGGCGATGGGTTGATCCTCCGGCAGATTCAGCGCCCGGCGGGCCTCGGCGCGCGAATGATGCGCATAGAAGGCGGCGCGCACGGGTATGCCCGTGGGCACCAGCTTCTCCCGTGGAATGCCGTAGCTTTCGAATTCGGGGATCAGCTTTTCGTGGGGGATGAACCAGGCGTCCATGTCCAGCTGGTTCACGCCGGGGCTGCAGGTGTAGTCCGTGGCCAGGAAGAAGCAGGGGATGTCGATGGCTCCGCTGCGGCGCAGCTCGCTCATCAGGCGCGCGGCGAACACGTGCACGCAGATCACCGCGTCGTAGCGCCCCTCCTCCAGGAAGATTTTGAGACCCCGCTTGCGCCGGGGCAGGCTGCGACGGTTGTTCAGCCGGGCTGCCTTCGCGTCCAGCTTCTTCTGATAGGGCTGGTGCTGGGACTGATACTCCTCCAGGCGGTAGCCCATGCCGTAGACCTTGGGCAGTTTCCGGTACAAAAACACGTGGCTCTTGCAGATAAACTCATTTTTGGGTCGGGACAGAAACATCAGCCCGTCCAGAATGCGCACCTCGCAGCCACGCGTTTCCAGGTATTCCTGCATGGCCCGTGCGGCGGAATTGTGGCCCTCGCCCGTGTTACCGGACAGGATCAGTATGCGCATGTTTGATTCGTTCCTCCCGTTCCTTCAGGCGCTTCGAGAGCGTAACCAGCGTGGGCCGGTTGTAGCGCTGAATGATGATAAAGGGGACGTGGCTCAGGGCGTACACGATGGCGATGGCTGCGCCCAGGCCCGTGGGGTTGATCCAGTAGATGATGGGGGACAGCAGCATCAGAATCAGATGCACCATCTCCGCCACGCAGGTCTCCTGCACCAAGCGCGCGACGTGCTCCGGAGTGAACTGCGCGGGCGAGATGCTCTTTTTGACCATGCGGCGGGAGATCTTGCTCATGTCCGGGAGCAGATCCTTCCATTTGTACACATAGGTTTTGTTGTAAATCTTTCCCTGCTTTTCCCACTTCCGGGCGGCGTAGGGGAATTTCTCGGGATGAAACCAGCTGCGGGGCAGCTTCACGCCGATGAACTGGGACAGCAGGCCGATGACCGGGATGTAGAGGATGCAGAGTGCGAGACGCATGCGTTGTATCTTCTCCTGAACAGTTCTGTAAAAGGGAAACTTCCCCGTTCCATTATAGCATATTCCTGCGGGAAAAAGATAGTGTTTCAGAGGGAACGCAGCAAAAAAGATGGGCGATACGTTAATTTTTTCCTATATAAGGGGTTGATTTTTTGCAAAATTTGGCGTAATATAAAATTAACCGAACGGCGTATGCCGTCGGAAAACGAAAGGTCGCATCGGTCCCTGGATAGGAGGCGGACAAATGAAAAAGCGAATCATCACTGTCAGCCGCGAATTCGGCAGCGGAGGCAGAACCATCGGAAAGTTGCTGGCGGAGCGCCTGAATCTGAAGTATTATGACAAGGAGCTCGTCAAGCGGATTTCCCTGGAAACGGGCTTTGATCCAAAGTACATCGAGGAGCACGGCGAGTACGCCCAGAGCAAGAGCATCTTTGCCTACATGTTCGGAGGCCAAAGCCATCCGGACGTGATGAAGGGCATGACGCCGGCGGACTTTTTGTGGTGCATGCAGCGGGACATCATCCTGGACATCGCGGAGAAGGAGGCGTGCGTCATCGTGGGCAGGTGCGCGGATTACATCCTGAAGGACCGCGACGACTGCCTGAACGTGTTCATTCACGCGCCGGAGGAGAAGCGCGCCGAGCGCATCGTCAAGCTCTACGGCGAGAGTGATGTGGCGCCGGAGAAGCGCCTGCACGACAAGGATGCCCGCCGCAAGGTGAACTATCGCCACTTCACCGGCCGCGAGTGGGGCGTCGCCCAGAACTATCACATGGCGCTGGACAGCGGCACACTGGGCATCGAGGGCTGCGTGGATCTGATCGCGGCGGCCTTCCGGCGCGAAGAATAAAATATGTATTGGGGAACGGGCGCTGCGTGCGTCCGTTTTTTCTGCCGGTCAGGCAGGAAATCCGCTCCCGAAGCGAGAAATGAAAGTAGAAATTTGTCGCCTGTCCGCCGGAGAAATCCTGCGGGCGATGGAGGAAAGCATGAATTTTCTGCACGTATCGGATCTGCACATCGGGAAGAAGCTCTGCGGCAAGTCGATCATGGACGATCAGCGGCACATCCTCGCGGAGATTCTGGAGATGGCCGCCGCGCCGGGGATCGACGCGCTGCTGGTGGCCGGGGATCTCTACGACAAGTCCCAGCCCTCGGGCGAGGCGGTGGAGCTGACCGGCTCCTTTCTGACGCGCCTGGCGAAGCTGGGCAAGCCCTGCTTCATCGTCAGCGGCAACCACGATTCCCCGGAGCAGGTGGCCTACTGCGAGAGCATCCTGTCGGGCGCGTCGATCTTCTTCGGCGAGGTGCACCTGTACCTGCTGCCCTTCGTGCGCCCGATGCAGGTGCGGCGGGCCTTCCCGGAGCGCGCGGCGGAGATTCGCAGCTATGCAGATGCGGTGCGGGTGGCGGTGGAGGAGATGCACGTCGATCCGACCGCGCGCAACGTGCTGGTGGCGCACCAGTTCGTGCTGGGCACGAGTGCGCCGGAGCTCACCGATTCCGAGGAACGCATGGTGGGCGGCGTGGACGCGGTGCCCGCGGAGGTCTTTGACAGCTTCGATTACGTGGCGCTGGGCCATCTGCACGCCCCACAGCGGGTGCAGGGCGAGCGCGTGCGCTATGCCGGCTCGCCGCTGAAGTACTCGCTCTCCGAGGAGAAACAGCGCAAGGCCGCGCTGCGGGTGCGCCTGGGCGCGAAGGGGGAGGACGGCGCTGCACTGGAGGTGGAGAAGCTGCCCTACCATCCGCTGCGGGACGTGCGTTCGATTCGCGGAACACTGGCAGAGCTGACGGCGGACGCGGGCGTGTGCATGGACTACGTGTTCGTGACCCTCACCGACGAGCTGCCGCCGCTGGATCCCGTGGGGTCGCTGCTGATGAGCTATCCCAATCTGGTGCAGCGCCGCATGGAGAACAGTCGCACGGGCGGCAAGGTCTCTGCGCCGCTGGAGCGCGTGGAGGAGAGGAACCCACTGGAGCATTTCGTGCACTTTTTTGAGGTGCAGAACAACGGGCAGTTGCCCAACGCCGCGCAGATGAAGCTGCTGCGGGAGATCATCGAGGAAGCGGAGGTGCGCCGGAATGCGTCCAATTGAGCTGAAGATGAGCGCCTTCGGCCCCTATGCGGGCACGGAGACGGTGGATTTTTCCCAGTTCGGGCCGGGCTGCCTGTTTCTGGTGACGGGAGATACCGGCGCTGGCAAGACCTCCGTCTTTGACGCCATCAGCTTTGCGCTCTACGGCGAGGCCTCCGGGCGCACCCGCGAGACGAAGGGCTTTCACAGCGACTTTGCGCCCCGCAGCGCGGAGACCTGTGTGGAGCTGAAGTTCGAGCACGAGGGTAAGATCTACACCGCGTGGCGGAGCCCTGCATACATGGTGCCCAAGCGGGACGGCAGCGGCGAACGCCTGCACGCAGCCAAGGCGGAGCTTACATGCGAGGACGGGCGCAGCTGGAGCTCCGTGCGCGACGTGAATCAGGCGATTCGGGAGATACTGGGACTGAGCGCGGAGCAGTATGCGCAGGTGGTGATGATCGCCCAGGGCGAGTTCCAGCGCATTCTGCTGGCGAAGAGCGACGAGCGCCGTGTGCTGCTGAGCAGGCTGTTCAATACGCAGATCTATCAGGAGATCGAGCAGTGCCTGCGGGAGCGCAACCGGGAGGCGCTTGCCGAGGTCAATGCCGCGCGGCAGGAGTTCAGCGCGGTGTGCAGCCGCGTGCTGCCGGATGAGGAGGACGGCGAAGCGCTGATGCAGCGCATGCAGAGCCCCGAGTGTGCGGACGAGGTGATCGCGCTGCTTTCGGCGCAGATCGCGCGGGAGACGCAGGCACATGCCGGGATTGTGGAGGAGCTGAACCGGCTGGGTCTGGCTTCCGGTGCGCTGCGGGAGGAGCTGGCGCGCTCGGATGCGCAGAATGCGGGCGTGGCGCAGCTGCGCGAGGTGGAGCAGCGCCGGAAAAGCGTGACGGAGCGCAAGCCGGAGATCGAGCGCATGCAGGCGGAGCTGGACAGCGCGGAGCGCGCGGAGCCGTTGCGGGCCGTGGAGGAGCGCCTGCGCAGGGAGGAGGCGGAGCTGAACCGCCTTGCAGGGGAGCTTCAGACGGCACAGAAAAAGTGCGAACAGGCGGATGTGCAGCGCAGATGTGCGGCACAGGCGCTTGCACAGGCGGCGCAGAAGCTGCCTGAACGGGAAAAGCTCAATCTTCGCGCGGAGCAGCTCAACGCGCTGCTGCCGAAATTCAAACAGGCGCGGGACGCGGCCAATGACGCGAAGCGGACGAAGGCTGCTGCGGCAAGCGCCATCACGGAGCTGCAACGGACGGAGGAGAATTATCACAGGCTGCATGCCCTCTACCTGATGGATCAGGCGGGCATACTGGCGGAAGCGCTGCGCCCGAACGAGCCCTGTCCGGTGTGCGGCTCCACGGTACATCCGCACCCTGCGGCACACATCGAAAACGCCCCGGACAAGGCGGCGGTGGATGCGGCGGCGGCACGGCAGAGCAAAGCCGCGCGGAATGCGGAGGCGGCTTCGGCGGCGAGTGCCGCGACCCAGGAGAAGCTGAGGGCGATGCTTACGGCGCTGGGCGGCGACGATCCGGAGAACCTTTCGAAGCGGGAGCAGGACTTGCGCCGAGAGTGCGAGGCATGCCGCGCCGAAGCGGAGCGCATCCGTGCGGAACACGCTGCGGCGGATGCGGCGGCGAAGGAGGCGGAACGCGAAGAAAGCGCTGCCGATGCCCATCTAGACGCGCTTAACTCTGCCTTGCAGCAGCGCAGCGCGTCTGCGGAGGAAGCTGGGAATCTCTTTAAGAACGGCCTCGGCGACAGCGGCTTCGACAGCGAACAGAGCTGGCGGAACGCCCTGCGCACGGACGCGCAGCGGCGCATGCTGCGCAGGGAGATCGAGGACTGGCGCGCAGAGTGTCAGGCGCTGGCTGCCCGGCAGGCGGATCTGCAAAAGCTGTGGGGCGACAGGGAGACCGTGGATGTGGGCGCACTGCGCACAGCGCTGAACGCACAGGGAGCGCAGATCGCGGCGCTGGATGCGCGGGAGCATGCGCTGCTGAACCGCTGCGAGCAGAACCGCGTTGCGCTCAATGCGCTGAAAAAATGCGAGAAGCGGCTCACAATTGCGCAGGAGAGCTTCGGCAATGTGAATGTGCTCTATCAGACGGCTGCGGGGCAGCTGGGCGGCGCAAACAAGCTTCCCTTTGAGAACTACATCCTGCAATACTACTTCACCCGTGTCATCGCCGCGGCGAACCGCCGTCTGGAGCGCATGTCCGATGGACGCTACCTGCTGCGCAGCAAGATCGAGAGCGTGGGCAACACCAAGAGCGGCCTCGGACTGTGGGTTCTGGATGCGAACACGAATCAGGAGCGGGAGGTCAGCTCCCTCTCCGGCGGCGAGACCTTCGTGGCGTCGCTCTCGCTGGCGCTGGGCTTTGCCGATGTGGTGCAGGCGGAGAGCGGCAGCGTGCGGGTGGACGCGGTGTTCATCGACGAGGGCTTTGGCTCGCTGGACGAAGACACCCTGCGCCGCGCCCTGACCACGCTGGAGAACCTCACCGGCGGCGACCGGCTTGTGGGCGTGATCAGCCATGTGGCGGAGCTGCGGGACTACATCGAGCCCCGCATCGTGGTGGAAAAGACGCTGCGCGGCAGCCGCGTGCGCGTACAGCCCTGAGGAGGGTGATGGATATGCTGGTATTGATTCAAAACGGACGGGTGATCGATCCCGCAAACGGCGTGAATGAAGTGCGGGATCTGTGGATTTCGGATGGAAAGGTCGTGGAGCCGGGCGCGCAGCCGGATCGGGTGATCGATGCGTCGGGCTGCGTGGTGTGCCCGGGCTTCATCGACATCCACATGCACGAGGATCCGGTGTCGGAGGGGCGGATTCAGCCGAACATCTTTTTAACCATGCTGCGCATGGGTGTGACCACCGCCGTCGGCGGCAACTGCGGGCTGAACGTGTATGATCCCGTGGAATATCTGAAGCTGGTGGATCGTGACGGCGCGCCGGTGAATGTGGCGCTCTTTGCCGGGCACGAGTACTTCCGCAACCTTGTCGGAGGCATGGATCGATATACGCCCCTGGATGACAGCCAGATCGCGCGTCTGTGCCGGGGCATCGGGGATGCGCTGGCGGGCGGCTGCGTGGGGCTGTCGCTGGGGCTGCGCTACGTGCCGGGCACAGATGCGCGGGAGCTGAATGCGGCGCTGGACTGCTGCGTGCCGCTGAAGCGTCAGGTCTCCGTGCACCTGCGGGACGATGCGGATCAGGTGTTTGCCGCCATCGATGAGGTGGCCCAGCCCTGCAGTGATCGAAAGCTGCGCTTGCAGATCTCCCACATCGGCTCCATGGCGGGCTTCGGGCAGATGGCGGCGGCGCTTCGGCAGATCGATGGCTACCGCGCCGGGGGGCTGGACGTGGCCTGCGACTGCTATCCCTACTTCGCCTTCTCCACGCGCATCGGCGAGACCACCTACGACGACGGCTGGCTGGAGCGCTACCACTGCGACTACGACGCGTGCCGCATGACCGAGGGCAAGTACGCCGGACAGTCCTGCACCGCCGAGACCTTTGCCGAGATGCGCCGGGACTTCCCGGAGTGCATCACGGTCTGCAATGTCATGCGTGAGGAGGACGTGCGGCTGGCGCTGGCACACCCATGGGTGATGCCCGCCTCGGACGGTCTGCTGGACGGCGATGCGGGCCATCCCCGTGCGGCGGGCACCTTCCCGCGCTATCTGCATGACTTTGCCGGGAGCGATCTGTACGAGGGAATCCGCAAGTGCTGCGCGCTGCCCGCACAGCGTCTGGGCCTTGCCAACAAGGGACGGCTCAATCCCGGTGCGGATGCGGACGTGGTGATCTTCCGCCCGGATGCGCTGCGGGATCGGGCGAGCTTCGATCAACCCACCCTCGCGCCCGAGGGCATCGAATGGGTGCTCATCGGTGGCGAGCCTGCGCTTTCGCACGGCGAGCTTCTCCGCGCAAACCTGGGGCGTGCCCTGCGCAGCTGAGCCGGTCGGGGCGCTCCCATGCGGAGACGAGAACGACCCTCCATCCTGCGATGGAGGGTCGTTTTCATCCTTTGTCTGCCGTGCGGATCCGGGCCTATTGCGCTGCAGCCGATTCCGCAGCAAGTAGCTCTGCGGCCCGGAGTATGCAGCGGCCGGTCAGCACCGCACTGTCCCAGTCCAGATGATCCGCGGTGTCCTGCATGCTGTGGTAGCAATCCGGCAGCATGGGACGACCATCCTCAATGCGCCGCCAGCACAGGTTCGCGGCTTCGATTCCGGCATTCTGGAAGGGAACGTGGTCGCTCTCGCCGTGGTAGAATGTGCCGCCGATTTCCCGGCCGTACAATTCCCTGCAGGCTGCGGCCACACAGCGGGTCACACCATTTTCCAGTGCCGGCAGATAGGCCGCATCCACCACCTCACCCTGTGCGTTTTTGCCGCCCAGAAGGTTCAGCACCGGCTGCGCATCCTCGCCGAACCCGGCGACACTCACGTCCATGTTGAACGCGCCGATGAGCCGGGCGCGCGCCTGTGCTGTCAGGGAATCCAGGTACGCCTGCGCGCCGTGGAAGCCGTTTTCCTCCGATCCCAGAAATACCAGATGCAGCTCGCAGCCCTGGATTGCACCGGATTCGGAGAGGTGGCGCGCAATCTCCAGCAGGATGGCCACGGAGGCGGCGTTGTCCCGGGCCCCCGGCGTGGTCGGCGCGGAGTCGTAGTGGGCCACGATGGCGATCAGCGGTAGCGCTGCGTCCGGGTTTACAAGGACACCGATGTTCTCGCTGCTTCCGCCGGGAATCACAAATTCCGTGCGGAACAGATTGCCCGCATCCGCAGAATAGCCCAGTTCCCCGAGACGGGCGACGATCCAGTCCCCGGCGGCGCGCTCCTGTGGGGAGCCGGCCGGTCGAACGCCGATCTCCTCGCACAGGAAATGCGTGTCGGCGCATATGTTCTGCGCATTCAGATCGTACGCCTCGGCGGCAAATCCCGGGATTTGCATGAGAAGCGCCATCAACAGTGCGCTCAGCCGTCGCAGCAGACGCATATCGCATTCCTCCATTGTTTTGGCATACCGATGGGGCGCTCAACCCACCCCCGGGGTGTGCATGCGGTTCAGATGCAGCGTCTCTGCACTTCCCGCATGCTCCATAAAAAACGCCGCACAGGGAAAGCCCTTGTGCGGCGCGATGCAAAAGATTTACTTTTTGCTCTTGATGTACTCGTCGATGGCGGCGGCGGCGTTCTTGCCCGCGCCCATGGCGAGGATGACGGTGGCCGCGCCGGTGACGGCGTCGCCGCCAGCGTACACGCCCTCGCGGCTGGTCAGGCCGTCCTCACCCTGGGTGACGATGCAGCCGTGCTTGTTGGTGTCCAGACCGGGGGTGGTGGAGCGGATCAGCGGGTTCGGGCTGGTGCCCAGCGCCATGATCATGGTGTCGATGTCGAGGACGAACTCGCTGCCTTCCTTGACGATGGGGCGACGGCGGCCGGAGGCATCGGGCTCGCCCAGCTCCATCTCGACGCACTTCATGCCGATGACCTCGCCGTTGCGGGGATCGCGGGGATCGTCGGGATTGTTGTAGCCCAGCACCTCGACGGGGTTGGTGAGGGTCTTGAAGATGATGCCCTCCTCCTCGGCGTGCTCGACCTCTTCGCGACGGGCCGGCAGTTCGGCCATGCCGCGGCGATAGACGATGTAGACCTCGTCCGCACCCAGGCGCTTCGCGCAGCGGGCGGCGTCCATGGCGACGTTGCCGCCGCCGACCACGGCGACCTTCTTGCTGTGCTTGATGGGGGTCTTGGAGTCGTCCTTGTAGGCCTTCATCAGGTTGATGCGGGTCAGGAACTCGTTTGCGGAGTACACGCCCTTGAGGGACTCGCCCGGGATACCCATGAAGCGGGGCAGGCCTGCGCCGGAGCCGATGAACACGGCCTCGTTGCCCATCTCGAACAGCTCGTCCACGGTCAGCACCTTGCCGATGACCATGTCGGTCTCGATGTCCACGCCCAGCGCCTTGAGGTTGTCGACCTCCTTGTTGACGATGGCCTTGGGCAGACGGAACTCCGGAATGCCGTAGGACAGCACGCCGCCGGCGATGTGCAGCGCCTCGTAGACGGTGACCTTGTAGCCCAGGCGGGCCAGATCGCCCGCGCAGGTCAGACCCGCAGGGCCGGCGCCGATGACGGCGACCTTGTGGCCGTTGGATGCGGGGGCCTTGGGGGCCTCGGTGGAATGCTCGCGGTGCCAGTCGGCGACGAAGCGCTCCAGGCGGCCGATGCCCACGGGCTCGCCCTTGATGCCGCGCACGCACTTGGATTCGCACTGGGTCTCCTGGGGGCAGACGCGGCCGCAGACTGCCGGCAGGGAGGACTGCTTGTTCAGGATCTCAAACGCGCCCTCGATGTCCTCGTTGGCGACGCGCTCGATGAAGGAGGGGATGTCGATGTTCACCGGGCAGGCGGACACGCAGGGCTTGTTCTTGCAGTGCAGGCAACGGCGGGCCTCGCCGATGGCCATTTCATAGGTATAACCGGTGGCCACTTCCTCGAACACCTTGTTGCGATAGTCGGGTGCGAGGGAGGGCATCGGGCACTTGGTCAGGCTCATATTCTTCTCAGCCATCTTACTCGGCCTCCTTCTTGAGCAGGTTGCAGGTCTCTTCGCGCTTGTGAGCCTCGAAATCGCGGTACATTGCGCCGCGCTTCATGGCCTCGTCAAAGTCCACCAGATGGCCGTCGAAATCGGGGCCGTCCACGCAGGCGAACTTGGTCTCGCCGCCAACGGTCAGGCGGCAGCCGCCGCACATGCCCGTGCCGTCGATCATGATGGGGTTCATGGAGACGACGGTCTTGACGCCGTACTTCTTGGTGGTCAGGCAGACGAACTTCATCATGATCACCGGGCCGATGGCGATGACTTCATCGTAGTTCTCGCCCGCGACGATCTGCTCCTCCAGCGGCACGGTCACGACGCCCTTGCGGCCGTAGCTGCCGTCGTCGGTCATCATGAACAGCTTGTCGGAGCAGGCCTTGAATTCGTCCTCGAGGATGACCAGATCCTTGCAGCGGAAGCCGACGAAGGAGTGCACCTCAGCGCCCGCGTCGTGCAGGGCCTTGGCCACGGGATACGCGATGGCGCAGCCCACGCCGCCGCCGACCACGGCGACCTTCTTCAGACCCTCGATCTCGGTGGGCTTGCCCAGCGGGCCGACGAAGTCCTGAATGTACTCGCCCTGCTGCTTGGCGTTGAGCTCCATGGTGGTGCCGCCGACGATCTGGAAGATGATGTCAACGGTGCCGGCCTCGAGGTCACAGCCCGCGACGGTCAGCGGAATGCGCTCGCCGTCCTCGCTGACGCGAAGGATGACAAACTGGCCGGCCTTGGCCTTCCGTGCGACCATCGGTGCTTCGATGGACATGCGCGTGACCGTCGGATTCAGTTCCTGCTTCTTGACGATCTTAAACATAAAACCCCTCTTCTCTTGTCTGGACTTGTTGCGGTAGTATGAAAAGGGCACAGAATGCGCCTGTATACTCGTTTCCTATACTATCACAGAATCTGCAAAAATGCAAGAAAATTGCACGGTGACACAAACACTTAAAGCGCGCCGAAACATTTGCGCCGCGAGGCGGGAGGTTCCGGCGCGCCTAATCGCGTCAATCAGTCGATCTTCTCCAGCGCTTCGCAGATCGCGGAGATCATGTACAGCGAACCGCAGGCGCAGACCACGCCCTCGGGACCGGCGTGCTCGATGGCGGTCTGCACGCCCTCGGCCACGCTTTTACAGG
This sequence comes from Clostridiales bacterium, assembly GCA_004557125.1. Lineage (GTDB taxonomy): Bacteria > Bacillota > Clostridia > Christensenellales > Aristaeellaceae > SFTH01. The sequence continues at coordinate 57,024 of SFET01000004.1, forward strand.
CGCACACCGGCAGCCCGTAGCGCTCCAGGTGGCGGGCCAGGTCCTCTGCGGGCAGGGAGCGGGGGTTGTCGGGGGTGACGGTGACGAACTCCTTTGCGAAGGGGGCCAGCATGCGGAACATCTCGCCGTAGTCCTTGTCGGCCATGCAGCCGTTCAGGAAGGTGAGCTTTCTGCCGGGCAGATAGTCCCGGATGGCCCGTACCAGCGCCTCGAGGCACTGAGCGTTGTGACCGCCGTCGATGATGAACAGCGGGTTCTTGCGCATCAGCTGGAAGCGCCCCGGCCAGCTGACCCTTTCAAGGCCCGCGCGGATGGCGCTCTCGGGGATGCTCCAGCCGCGGCCCTGCAGGGTCTCCAGCGTGGTGAGCACCGTGCAGGCGTTGTGCAGCTGGTGCTCGCCCAGCAGCGGAATGTGCAGGTTTTTCAGCGCCTTCCAGTCGAACACCTGCCCCTCCAGGCCGTGGGAGACGGGCGTGAGATCGTCCATGGAAGCGCGGTGTAGGCGCGCGCCGTGATCCTCACAGTTGCGCCGGATCACGTCCTCCACGCGCTTTTCCTGCTGATAGAGCACGCAGTCGCAGCCGTCCTTGATGATGCCGGCCTTGGCCTGGGCGATCTCCTCCACGGTGTTGCCCAGCACCTGCATGTGATCCAGGCCGATGTTCACGATCACCGCGGCCTCCGGCGCATCGATGACGTTGGTAGAGTCCAGCTCGCCGCCAAGGCCCACCTCCAGCACCACGATCTCGCAGGCGTGGCGGGCGAAGAACTCCATGGCGATGCAGGTGACCAGCTCAAACTCGGTGGGGTGTTCCTCCATGGATTCCGCCAGCGGCTGGATGTACTCGGTGATGGCGGAGAGCTCGTCGTCGGAGATCTCCTGACCGCAGACCTGCATGCGCTCGTTGAAGCGCAGGATGTAGGGCGAGGTGTACAGGCCGGTGCGGTAGCCCGCCTCCCGCAGCACGCGCTCCAGCATGGCGGCGGTGGAGCCCTTGCCGTTGGTGCCGGCGATGTGGATGAATTTCAGCTTCTTTTCCGGGTTGCCCATCTTTTCCAGCAGCTCGCGGGTGCGGCCCAGGCCCGGGCGCACGCCCATCCAGCAGATGCTGTGGATGTACTTCAGCGCTTCATTGACGTTCAATGTGGATACCCTCTCTCGATTTGTATGCATTCTTTTCGGTTTGCCGAATCGATTATACAGTTTTTCCTGCGCTTTTGCAATCCCGCAGCGACAGAATTTGACCGCATTCGACTTGAACTTAACGCAGCATATCATTATAATATCGAAGGATATTGACGCGTTTTCGCGCAAACGGAAAGGAACGGATGACTTATGGCACTCTATACGATGAAAGAACTGCTTCAGGACGCCCAGCAGAAGAAGTACGGCATTGGTTTTTTCGACACCTTCAACACGGACATGGTGCAGGCCGTGATCCGCGCTGCAGAGGATTGCAACTCCCCGGTCATCATCGGCACGGCGGAGGCGCTGCTCAAATACTGCCCCTTTGAGGTGATCATGCCGGCCATGCTGGAGGCTGCGCGCCAGGCGAAGGTGCCGGTGGCGGTGCATCTGGATCACGGTTACAGCTACGATGTGGTCATGCAGGCGCTGCGCTGGGGCTGCGGCTCGGTGATGTACGACGGCACCCGCGAGAAGGATCATGCGGACAACGTGCGCATCTCCGCCCAGCTGGCCCGCATCTGCCACGCCATGGGCGTGGGCCTGGAGTGTGAGCTGGGCAGCGTCGGCGGCCTGTCCGATGAGACCGGCAAGGAGGATCAGACGGCCTACACCGATCCCGAGGACGCCCGCAGGTTCATCGAGCAGACCGGCGCGGACTTCCTCGCGGTGTCCATCGGCACCCAGCACGGCGTCTACAAGGCGGAGCCGAAGCTGGATCTGAACCGCCTGGCGGAGATCCACGCGGCGGTGGACGTGCCGCTGGTGCTCCACGGCGGCTCCGGACTCTCCGACGACGACTTCCGCAACACCATCGCCGGTGGCATCCGCAAGATCAACGTTTTCACCGACGTCATCCTGGCGGCGAAGGAAATTATTCATGCCGATGCGAACGAAGCCTACGCGGACGCGATGCTGCGCGCACAGGACGCGATGAAGGAGGCCACCGCCGTCAAGCTGCGCCTGTTCGGCAGCGCGGGCAGGGGCTGAAGCCATGGCCCGGCGCTTTGACGTGCTCTGCGTCGGCCTGCAGGTGATCGACCTGCTGGTGACCGGCGCGGATCGCGGCGTATTCGACCGCGAAACCACGAATGTGGAGAGCATCGAGCTGCTGCTGGGCGGCGACGCGCTCAACCAGGCGATCACGCTGTCGGCGCTGGGCGCGAGAACCGGCCTGATGGGCGCTGTGGGCAGCGATCCCCTGGGGGACGTGCTACTGAACCGGCTTGCGGCCCAGCCCATCACGGTGCTGGACCGGCGCATCGACGCAAAGACCGGCATCAGCGTGGTGCTGTGCCGCCCGGACGGCGAGCTCCACTTCGTGCTGCAGACCGGGCACAACGAGCGCTTCTGCTACGAACACATCGACGAGCAGGCCGTGCGCGACGCGGGCATCGTCTCCATCGGCAGCTGCATGGGCATGAAGGCCATGGATGGTGCGGACACCCTGCGGTTGCTGGAGCTGGCTGCCTCGGCGGGCGCGACGACGGCCATGGACTTCAAGATCACCCGTGCGGAATACGACATGCCGAAGGTGCACGAATGCATCCGAAGGGCGGACTACCTGCTGCCCAGCGAGGACGATGCGGCTACGCTCACCGGCGAAAAACGCGATCCGAAGCGCATGGCCGAGGGCATGCGCGACCTTGGCGCGCGCAATGTGATCCTCAAGCTGGGGGAGAGGGGCTGCTACGTCGCCGCCGACGGTGTGGAGATGCAATCCCTGCCTGCCCGAGCCGCTGCGTGGACACCACCGGTGCGGGCGACAGCTTCGTGGCGGCCTTCCTCTACGGCAAGTGCCGGGGCTGGGACGTTGAAACCTGCGCGCGCTTTGCCAATGCGGCGGGCGCCATCGCCGTGGAGTCGCGGGGCGCAAACGGCGCGGTGCGCAGCGAGGCGCAAGTGCGCATGCGCATGGAGGCGGTGCGCTGAGCATCGATAACGCGCGCACGGAAGCCGCGCAGACGTGCTTTTTCGTCGTCGTCCGCGGGATTTCCCGGCAAGATGTAAGTTTTTTCCGAAAAAACGGAAATGCAGGTTGCCTTTTCTGTCGATCCGGTATATAATGGTGAGCAACAGAGTAGGGTTTTCTTCGTTAAGTGCCGCCAAAATGGGGAGTTGTCTGGCGGACGAAGGCGCAAGCCGCGGTTGAAGACCCGCACCCGCTGAACCACATATGGAGATAATCTATAACCTCCTTATGCAGCATGTGTCAAATGCTCTGAAAGGAGGTTTTTTCATGTCTCAGAACAACGCTCCCGAACTCTACGCCCACCCCTTCTCCAAGGCCTACTGGAAGCAGGCCGCCAGCGAATTCAAGAAGACGAAAGTGCTGATCTTCGCGGCGCTGATGATCGCCCTGCGCGTGGTGCTGAAGATGGTCAGCATTCCCGTCGGTCCCGACCTGCGCATCAACACGGCGTTCTTCATCAACGCCTACGGTGCGGCGGTGTTCGGGCCGGTGGTGGCCATCGTGGCCGCGGCCATCTCCGACACCCTGGGCTGCCTGCTGTTTCCCACCGGCGTGTACTTCTTTCCCTTCGTGTTCATCGAGATCGCTGGTTCCCTGGTGTTCGCGCTGTGCTTCTACCGGGCGAGGATCAGCTCCGCGCGGGTGATGCTGTCCCGCTTCCTGATCGACTTCGGCGTGAACATCGTGCTGAACACGCCCGTGATGGTGCTGTACTACAAGATGATCCTGGGCAAGTATTACGCCCTGGTCGATCTGCCCCGCATCGCGAAGAATCTATGCATGTTCCCCATCGAATCGATCCTGCTGATCCTGTTCTTCCGCCTGGTGATCCCGCCGACGAGGCACCTGGGCCTGATCCACGGCGACGTGGAGAAGCTGCGCTTCACGAAGAAGAACATCACCCTGCTGATCGTACTGTTCGTGGTGGGCGTGGCTGCAGTGTTCGGTTACAGCGTATACAGCTACAACAACACCTCGCTGAGCGCCAGCTACACCGCCTCCGAGCGCCTGGAAAAGAACGTCTCCATGCAGCAGTACGTGCTTGAGGACAATCCCGCCCTGTCGGATGCAACGGTTGTGACCGTAATCGAGAGCGCCATCCCCAAGTTCGCCGATCCCAACGTCACCTACTCCGTGGCGGTCTACACGGTGAACGAGGAGGAGCTTGCCAGCAACATCGCCGAGGCGAAGGAGAAGGATGCGAACTCCACCTACGGCATGGACACCCTCAACGGCTACTCCAAGTCCAAGGCCAAGGCCGACGACGCGCTGGAGAGCGCGGGCTACGCCACCATCGTGCTGAACAAGAAGACCGGCGAGCTGGTCTCCTAATACAGCTTGAGGCCCTGCGGGCGGAACCGATCCGGTTCCGCCCGTTTTTGTATCATGCGCCGACCGAACCCTGAGGCGCAGCGACGCATTCTGCAAAAAATGGAAGAAAATGTGCGGAATACGCTTGACAAACAATACTATGCGTTGTATAGTATTACGCAAAAGGAGGTATTTGCATGGATGTACAGCTCCGGCGCGGCCTGTTGGAGGTCTGCGTGCTGGCGGCGGTGGCCCGGCACGATTCCTACGGCTACCAGATCGTCCGGGAGATGGAGCCCTTTGTCGAGATTTCGGAATCCACGCTGTACCCGATCCTGCGCAGACTGGAGGCGGGGGAGATGCTCAGCGTGTACAGCGTGGAGCACAGCGGGCGGCTTCGCAAGTACTACCGGATCACAGACAAGGGGCGAATGCGCCTTGCGGAATTTGAGGAGGAATGGTCGGAAATGGTGCGCATACACAGCTTTATTGCGGGAAGGGGAGCAGAGGATGAATAAGCGGGCGTTTTTGCGGGCGCTGTCGAGGGAGCTGCGGGGATTGCCCCGCGGGGAGCGCGCGGCGTCGCTGGACTACTACGGAGAGATGATACAGGACCGCATGGAGGAGGGCCTGAGCGAGGAGGAGGCGGTGGCCTGCCTGGGCGGCGCGGACGAGATCGCCCGGCAGATCCGTCAGGGGGAGGCACTCCCGGAGAAGCGCGCACGCCGCTTCAGCGCGTGGGTCATCGTGCTGATCGTGCTGGGCTCGCCGCTGTGGCTGTCGCTGATGATTGCGGCCCTTGCGGTGATTCTGGCGGCGTACATCGTGGCCTGGTCGCTGGTCGCCGCGCTGTACGCCGTGCTGCTGGGTTTGGCGGTCTGTGGGTCCTGCGGCCTGCTGGGCTTTGCGGCGGGCTTAATCAAGGGGAACTTTGCACAGGCCGCGCTGCTGCTGGGCGGCGGCTGCGCATTGCTGGGACTTATGCTGCTGGTTCTGCCGTGGCTCAATCGCGTCACGGCGGCGGTGGCCAATGCCAGCGCCTGGTGCGCGCGAAAAATACTGTACCTGTCGGGAAGGGGGAAGGCATGATGCATGCATGGGAAAGAAAGATTGTGCGCGTGGGTGCGCTGCTGCTGGCCGTTGGCGCGCTGCTGTTTGTGGGCGTTCTGGCGCTGAACGGCTTCAACTTCGATCGCTTTGCCCGGGCGGTCTCCTACAAACGGACGACCTACTCGCCCGAGGGGGTGTTTGACCGTTTGGATGTATCCGTGGTGAACGCGGACGTCCGGCTGCAGCCCGCACAGGACGGCACCTGCCGGGTGATCTGCGACGAATCGGGGCGCGGCGCCTACACCGTCGAGGTTCAGGACGGCTTGCTCATGGTGCGCTGCGAAAGCCACTGGTATGACAGCATCGGCATCAACCTGAGCGAGCCGGAGCTGACGCTGGTGTTGCCGGAGAAGGAGTATGCCCAGGCGCTGATTCACAGCGTCAGCGGAGACGTGGACGTGGGAAGGCTGCACATCGATGCCCTCGCCATTGACACCACCAGCGGCGAGATCGGGCTGGAGAACCTGACGCTGGGCAGCCTGAACGTGGAGACCGTCAGCGGCGACGTGGATGTGCTGGACAGCGTGGCCTTAGGCGACGTGAGCATCCGCACCACCAGCGGCGAGATCGAGCTGGACAACGCCGACGGCGCGAACTTTGAGATCACCACCGTCAGCGGCGACGTGGAGGGAACGCTGCGCAGCGGCAAGGAATTCTCCATCCGTAGCGTCAGCGGCGACATCTCCGCGCCGGAATCCACGCCGGGCGGCGGTGCGTTCAGCGCTTCCACCACCAGCGGCGAAGTGAAGATCGGCGTAAAATAGAAAAACGCAACCCGGCCCGGCGCGCTTCACCGGGCCAGTGCAATTGCCAATCGTTGGCAGAATGTTCATACTTTGTCCATGCCGGTACAACAATGCAGGGGTAGAATGGCGGGCATTGGAGGATTGAAACATGAAGCGATGGATATCAATGCTGATGATTCCTGTGCTCCTGCTCTCCGGCTGCGCAGCGCAGGCGGAAGCGGAGTCTGCGCAGCGCAGCTATGCCGCGGTGGAGGTGCTGGACCGCGATGGGGAGCTGAGCGGCTCGATCATCTCCGTCAACGCCGGAGAGAGCGCGGTGTGGGCCGCTGCGGGAACGCTGTCTCTGCGGGATGCGAGCATCGTGCGCAGCTGCGACGCCCCGTCATACGGGGATGCGGCGCGGCTCTATGGCGCGGGTGCGGCGGTGCTTGCGACCGGCGGATCGATCAATATGCGGGATTCTGCCGTCGATACCGACGCACCGGGCGCGGCGGGCCTGTTTGCCTGCGGCGGCCGCCTGGATGCGGCCAACGTCTCCATCAACACCCTGCAGAGCGATTCCGTGGGAATATGCGCCTCCCTCGAAGGTGTGCTGCGGGCGCAGGCGCTCAGCGTCACCACCGGAGGTACAGATTCGCCTGCGATTCGCGCCCTGAGCGGCGGAAGCGTCACGGTGGAGGGCGGCAGTTATGCCGCCGACGGCGCAGACTCCGTGGCGGTGCACGCGGCTGCGGGACGGATTGCGGCAACGGATGCGCAGTTCCGCACCGGCGCGGGAGAGGTTGTCCGGCTGGAGGAGGGCGGGGAAGTTCGCCTGGAGAACTGCCGCCTGGATGCAGCTGCGGCCAAGAGCCCGGACGGCTACGCCTGCGCGGTGCGCCTGTGCGGTGCGGACGGCGGTCGCTTTGAGATGTCCGGCGGTGTGCTGAGCGCGCAGTGCGGCGATCTGTTCCGCATGGAGGGAGGCGCGGCGGAGATCGTCCTCTCCAGCGTGCAGCTTACAGCGGCAGAGGAGGATCGGCTGCTGGTCTGCGCAGGCGGCTCCGGCCGTTTCACTGCCATCGGCCAGGCCCTCTCGGGCGACGTGCGCCTGAGCGGCGGCGCAGATCTCGATTTCTACCTCTGTGAAGGCAGCAGCTTTACCGGATCGGTTGGGTCCGATGCGGATGCGGCCGCAGGCGCTTGCAGCCTGTACATCGACGAAAGCTCTGTCTGGACCGTCACCGGTGACAGCGCACTCGCCAGCCTCAGCTGCGCCGGCGCCATCGTGGACGGGGAGGGCCGCAGCGTGCGCGTTGTCGGCACGGACGGAACGCTGTATCTGCAGGGGGAGAGCGCGTACACCGTCACCGTCGACCGCTATCAGAAGCTCTGCGACATGAGCGGTGCGGGCCGCATCGCCCCGGTGCAGGAGGACTCGGCCGAGCTGGAAGCGGCGGCGTAGTCCCGTCGGAAGCTGCGAAAGGGCGGCCCGCGATTTCGGCGGGCCGCCCTTTCGCATGCGGCGCATTATTTCATATATTTGTCGATTGCCTGGCACAGATCGTCGATGGCCTGCTGGTCGCCCTCCTTTGCGGCGTCGATGATGCAGTGCTTCAGATGATCCTGCAGGATGATCTTGCCGGTGTTGTCGATGGCGCTGCGCACCGCGGCGATCTGGATCAGCACCTCGGAGCAGTCGCGGCCCTCCTCCACCATGCGCTTGACGGACTGCAGATGTCCGATGGCGCGGCTCAGGCGGTTGAGCACCGCGCGGGTGTTTTCGTGGGTGTGGGTATGACCGTGGGCATGGCAGTGCTCGTGGTCGTGCGCATGGTCATGGCTCCCGTCATCGTGGCTGTGGGCGATGCCGTGGGCGTGGAGGTACTCATGGTCGTGCTCCGGCATCGTGGGATCGAAAGTGTGCTCGTCTTGCAATAGGGATCACCTCTTTTTCCTGTTTCTATTTTACGATAGTAAATCGCTTTTTGCAAGCCGTACGGGGGGATATTTTGTACCGGCGGCGCAGACGAATTTGCGGAGGCCCATCGCCCTGTGGCAGCTCTGCGATTTTCGCGAAAAGCGCGTATTTTCTGCGAAGCGGCGTTTGAATCTCTCCGCAACGGTTGATGGATGAAGCGTGGAATGCATTTTTTGACAAATGCGCCCACATGGGTTATAATGGAGTGAGATCGGATAGAATATCCGGCGAAACAAGGAGATATGCAGTATGAATCAGAACGAACATGAATATATGCACGCCCACGGAATTCCCCACAGCCATGACGGCGAGGACCACGAGCACCATCACGAGCACGAGCATCCCCACGATCATGAGCATCATCATGACCATGATCATCCCCACGATCACGGCCATCATCACGACCACCCCCACGACCACGAGCATCCCCACTGCGACAAGGGCATCTGCGGCGATTGTGCGGGCTGCGGCGATGTGGATCCCAAGACCGAATTGATCGCGCTGATGAAGTACATGGTGGGCCACAACGCGGCCCACGCCAACGAGCTGGCCCAGCTGGCCGGCAAGCTCAAGGACATGGGTGAGAACGTCGCCTACGAGCAGGTGATGCAGGCCGTGTCCGACTTTGAGAAGGGCAACATGCGCCTGTCCACGGTGCTGGCGGCGCTCAACGCCTGAATGGAGGAATGAAGGATGTGCCTGTCCACGGTATACAAGAATGAAAAGACCCCGGAAAATGAAGTTTTGAAGAATGTGATGACCATCACCTGCGAAAACGGCCTTGTGACCCTCACAGACATCCTCGGCCGCGAGGCTGTGGTGGAGGGCGAGCTGCTCTGCGCGGACCTGACCGGCGGCACCGTTGTGCTGCGGACGAAGGCCAGCTGACGCGATCCGCCGGCATCCGTACCCCTGCGGATGCCGGCTTTTCACTGTACGGATCGGGAATCGAAGGAGGTGCGACGGATGGCGCTCTACGAAGTGGTGCGCGAAATAGAGAACAGCTGCTCCCGCAACCAGATGCGGGACGTGTTCTTCGACGAGATCGAGACCGACGATCCTCTGGAGGCGGTGCGCCGCCTGCTCAGGGACGAGACGGATCCCGAACTGACGCTGGAGGAGCACGACGGCGAGAGCCTGACGGTGTATGCAAAGTCCGCAGGCATGACCCAGCGCTTCCTCTTCACCAAAATTTGACATAAATGCGTTCGTTTTATAAACGGAGCGCTTGCAAGTGCGCCCGTTTTGTGCTATTATAGAATAGTATAATAAGCTGACTACGGGTCTGCTAGCATATACGATATGATGAAGAAACAGGAGGAAACCATCATGAGAGTTTCGGAGATTTTCAAAGAGCGCGCTTCATTTTCTTTTGAAGTGTTCCCGCCGAAGACCGACGTGGGCATGGAGAAGCTCTGCAACGAAGGCGGCGTTCTGGATCAGCTTTATAGCCTGAATCCTGATTATATCTCCTGCACCTACGGCGCCGGCGGAACCAACGTCGGCAAGAACCTCGAGGTTCTGGACAAGATCAAGCAGGACGGCAAGGCCATCCCGGTGACCCACTTCACCTGCATCGGCAACACCAAGGACGATATCCGCGAGAAGCTGCAGACCTACCTGGATCACGGCATCAACCACATCCTGGCGCTGCGCGGCGACCTGCCCTTCGGCTGGACCGGAACCAACGGTGACCTCCACTATGCCACCGAGCTGGTCAAGTTCATCCGCAAGGAGTTCGGCGACAAGTTCACCATCGCCGTGGCCGGCTCTCCCGAGGGTCATGTGCAGTGCCGCAGCCTGGAGTCCGACATCTCCTTCCTGAAGCAGAAGCAGGACAACGGCGCCGACTACGTCATCTCTCAGCTGTGCTGGGATATGGACCAGTTCCGCTACTGGCTGGACGCCGTGCGCGCGGCGGGCGTGACCATGCCCATCGACGTCGGCATCATGCCCATCACCACCATCTCCGGCACCCTGACTAACGCGCTGAGCCGCAACGCCTGCGTCATGGACCGCAAGCTGTGCGAGATCATCTCCAAGTACTGGATCTTCCCGAATCCCTATGATCCCGCTCCCTTCGATGCTGCCGCGGAGCAGAAGAAGGCGGACTTCCGCAAGGCCGGCCTGGACTACACCATCGAGCTGATCGACCAGTATCGCGCCTGCGGCGTGGACGGCATCCATCTCTATGCCCTGAACAAGTTCGAGGACGTCAACTACATCGTCAAGAACTCCGGTATCGTGGATTACGTCTGATCCGACCGATCCGTTTCCAACCCGACCGGTGCGCAGCAACCTGCGCCGCCGGTCAGACTTCGGCTTCCGGGGCGCGGTGCGTCCGGGAGGCCGGATAAGTGCGAAGCACAATATTTCGCAAACCAAGGAGCTTTCGTCATGACCCACACTATTGCAGTCGCCGGCAAGGGCGGCGTCGGAAAGACGACCACCTGCGGCATGTTGATCGAATACCTTTGCAAGAAGCAGAACGGCCCCATTCTGGTGGTCGATGCGGATGCAAATTCCAATCTGAACGAGGTTCTCGGCGTCGAGGTCGAGACCACGCTGGGCGATATCCGCGAGGAGATGGCCCGGGCCGAGCTGATGAAGGACAGCCCCATTCCCAAGGGAATGACCAAGGCGGAGTATGCGGAGATGAAGTTTTCCTCGGCGCTGGTCGAGGAGGATGACTTCGACATGCTCGTCATGGGCCGCACCCAGGGCAAGGGCTGCTACTGCTACGTCAACGGCGTGCTCAAGGCCCAGATGGACAAGTATTACGGCAACTACCGCTACATGGTCATCGACAATGAAGCGGGTCTGGAGCACATCAGCCGCGGCGTACTGCCCCACGTGGACACGTTGCTGCTCATCAGCGACTGCTCCCGCCGGGGAATTCAGGCCGTGGCCCGCATCGCCGAGATGGTCAGGGACCTGGAGCTCAAGCCCGGCACCATGAAGTTGATCGTCAACCGCGCGCCCGGCGGCGTGCTGAACGCCGCGGTTCTCGAGGAAATTGAAAAGCACGGCCTGGATCTGGTTGGCGTTCTCCCGCAGGACGAAACCGTCTACGAGTACGACTGCGAGGGCAAGCCCAGCGCCAAGGTTCCGGAGGACAACCCGGTCAAGGTCGCGCTTCGCTCAATTATGGAAAAACTGGACCTGTAAACTAAGAACTTAGGGGGATACGATTATGGCTTTTAATCCGAAGAAGCAGGCATACAACGCTTCCATCAATGCCGTGACGCTCGGCACCGGTGAGAAGAGCATCGTTGTCGGCGGCGAGAACGTTTTCCCGTTCTACACCTTCGACGCACCGATCGCCAACAGCCCGAAGATCGCTCTGGAGATCTCCGACAAGGGCGTTGAGTCCCTTCAGACCGCCGGCATGAAGGCCGCGTTCGAGGGCTGCGCCACCGTCGCCGACATGGCGAAGAAGGCCGAGGAGATCGAGGGCGTTTCCGCGATCTGCCTGCATTTTGAGAGCGCCGATCCCAATGGCGAGAACAAGTCCGTTGAGGATTGCGTTGCCATGGCAAAGGAAGTTGCCGATGCAACCGCCCTGCCGATCATCATCATGGGCTGCAAGAACATCGAGAAGGACTCCGAGATCTTCTCCAAGTGCTCCGAAGCGCTGCAGGGCAAGAACATCGTCGTTCTCTCCGCCCGTGAGGAAGACTACAAGACCGTCGGCGCTTCCGCCGGCATGGCCTACAACCAAAAGGTTGGCGCCGAGTCCGCCGTGGACATCAACCTGGCCAAGCAGCTCAACGTTCTGCTGTCCCAGCTGGGTGTGTCCGCGCAGAGCATCCTGATGAACCTGGGCTCCTCCTGCGCCGGCTACGGCTATGAGTACCTCTCCTCTACCCTCGACCGCGTGAAGGCCGCTGCGCTGGCGCAGAACGACGCCCAGCTGCAGATGCCCATCGTGACGCCCATCTCCACCGAGACCTGGAACGTCAAGGAAGCGATGCTCTCCGAAGAGGAAGCTCCGGAATGGGGCAACGTCGAAGAGCGCGGCATCGAAATGGAAATCACGACCGCAGCCGCCTGCCTCACCAGCGGCTCCGACGTGGTGATCATGAAGCATCCTGCCGCAATCAAGACGATTGCGCAGTTCATCGACAGCCTGATGTAAGCTGGGAAGGAGAGAATCACAATGGCACTCAAAGGTCTTGATATTTTTAAGCTGACTCCGAAAAAGAACTGCAAGGAATGCGGCAGCCCCACCTGCATGGCCTTCGCGATGAAGGTCGCCCAGGGCGCAGTCACCATCGACAAGTGCCCCTACATGTCCGATGACGCGCTGGCCACCCTGTCCGAGGCCACTGCTCCCCTGATGAAGACCATCACCGTCGGCACCGGCGCCAACGAGCACAAGCTGGGCGGCGAAACCGTGCTGTTCCGTCACGAGAAGACCCTGGTCAACAAGAACCTCTACGCCGCCACCCTGTGCTCCTGCATGAGCGCTGAGGAAGTTGACGCTGCCATCGCCGCCGTCAAGAAGGTGGACTACGAGCGCATCGGCGAGCGCGAGTTCGTGGAGTTCCTGTTCCTGAACTACGCCGGCAACGGCGCGGACAAGTACGTCGAGCTGGTCAAGAAGGCCGCCGAGGCGGACCGCGCGCTGATCCTGAACTGCACCGACGCCGAGGCCGCCAAGGCTGCCCTGGAAGTGTGCAAGGCTTCTAAGCCCATCCTCAACGGCGCCAACAAGGCCAATGCCGCCGAGATGAGCGCCATCGCCACCGCCGCGGGCGTGACCCTGGGCGTGGGCGCGGAGAGCATCGAGGAGCTCTATGACACCGTCAAGGCTCTGGAAGCCGCTGGCAACAAGAACCTGGTTCTGGACGTGACTGGCAAGGACGCCAAGGAGACCCTGAAGAACGCCGTGCTGGTGCGCCGCACCGCCCTGAAGGACGGCGACCGCTCCTTCGGCTATCCGTCCATCGTCAACATCAACAAGCTGGCCGACGGCGACATGCACATGCAGACCGCCCTGGCCGCGATGTTCACCCTGCGCTACGGCTCCATCCTCGTGATGGGCATCCCGGGCTATGCTGAGGCCCTGGCTCTGTACGGGCTGCGCCAGAACATCTACACCGACCCGCAGAAGCCGATGAAGGTCGAGCCCGGCATCTACGCCCTCAACGGCGCGGACGAGAACTCCGTCTGCTCCCTGACCGTCGACTTCGCGCTGACCTACTTCCTGGTCTCCGGCGAGTACGAGCGCTCCAAGGCTCCGGTCAACCTGCTGATCTCCGACGCCAGCGGCATGTCCGTTCTGACCGCCTGGGCGGCCGGCAAGTTCTCTGCAGGCACCATCAAGAAGTTCTTCGACGAGTACGACATCGAGAACAAGGTCAAGTCCCGCACGCTGATCATCCCCGGCAAGGTCGCCGTCATGAAGGGCGAGATCGAAGCCAAGCTCCCGGGCTGGAACGTCGTCGTTGGCCCGATGGAGGCTGTGCAGCTGGTGAAGTTCATCAAGGACTACGCATAATCTCTCTGCCGGATGGGATCTCCTCCCATCCGGTTTACCCCAAGAAGAAAAGGAGTAGAGAACAATGGGCAAGTTTATCGTTATCGGTGAAAGAATTCACTGCATCTCTCCCGTCATCCGCAAGGCCATGGCCGAGCGCGATCCCGAGCCGATCCTCAAGCGTGCCAAGGAGCAGCTGGACGCCGGCGCGACCTATCTGGATCTGAACATTGGCCCCGCCGAGTCCGACGGCGAGGAGCTCATGCAGTGGGGCGTCAAGCTCCTGCAGGAGAACTTCGACAACGTTCCGCTGGCGCTGGATACCGCCAACATGAAGGCCATTGAGGCCGGCATCAAGGTCTACAACCGCGCCAAGGGCAAGCCGATCGTCAACTCTGCCGACGCCGGCGACCGCCTGAACTACATCGACCTGGCCGCTGCCAACGACGCCATCGTCATCGCGCTGTGCTCCGCCAACGGAATCGCCGCCGACAACGACGAGCGCATGATGCACTGCCAGAACATGCTCGAGCATGGTATGATGCTGGGCATGGAGGCCGAGGATCTGTGGTTCGACCCGCTGTTCCTGGTCATCAAGGGCATGCAGGACAAGCAGATGGAAGTTCTGGAAGCCATCAAGATGTTCAGCGACATGGGCCTGAATTCCACCGGCGGCCTGTCCAACAACTCCAACGGCATGCCGAAGCACATCCGTCCGATCATGGACTCCGCCATGGTCGCCATGTCCATGATGCAGGGCCTGACCTCCGCAATCGTCAACCCCTGCGACCTGCGCCTGATGGAGACCATCAAGAGCTGCGACATCATCAAGAACAACAACCTGTACGCCGACTCCTACCTGGAGATCTGATTGCAGGCAGGGGAGCGGCCCGCCGTGGTCGCGCCCGGAGCCGTCCGATGCGTTTGCATCGGGCGGCTTTTTTGTCGTTTGACAGATCGCTGCTTCTGATCTGACGGATGCTTCATCCGGACACTTCACTTAACACAACGACGCACAGTTTTAGCAAAACTGAAATTCCAACCAGAAAAATGCAGAGTTTTGATATAGATTTGTTGAAAAATGGTTTTGCATGTGCTATAATACAGTGTAAATGTGAAGAGTTCGTTTACAATGGTATTTAGCCTATGGGAGTTGTTCCTCTCCGCAAGGAGTGAACATAGAAAAAAAGGAGGGAAAACAAAATGAAGAAATTTGTTGCTCTGCTCATGGCTGCCATCCTGGTCCTGACCTGCGCTTCTGCTTTCGCAGAGGGCTGGGAGATCGTCGTCGTCCCGAAGGACGCCTCCAACCCCTGGTTCGTTCGCATGAACACCGGCGTTGAGGAGTACGCTGCCGCACATCCGGAAGACACCATCTATCAGAAGGGCACCGCCGAAATCGACGCCACCCTGCAGGCCCAGCTGGTTGACGACCTGGTCGCACAGGGTGTCGACGCAATCTGCGTGGTTCCGGTTGACATCAAGTCCATCGAGCCCTCTCTGAAGGCTGCCCGCGAAGCCGGCATCGTGGTCATCGCCCATGAAGGCGCTGCCCTCGAGAACGTCGACTACGACATCGAGGCCTTCAACAACGAGCTGTACGGCGCGTTCATCATGGACAACCTGGCCGCCGCCATGGGCGAAGAGGGCCTGTACACCACGATGGTCGCCGACCTGACCAACGGCTCCCACAATGAGTGGGCGGACGGCGGTGTGAAGCGCGCCACCGAGGCCTATCCGAACATGACCCTGCTGGAGTCTGATCCCCGCGTTGAGTCTCACGACAACGGCGATACCGCCTACAACGTTGCCAAGGAGCTCTTCAAGAAGTATCCGGATCTGAAGGGCATCATGGGCACCTCTTCCTTCGACGCCCCCGGCGTTGCCCGCGCGATCGAGGAGCTGGGCCTCTCCGGCAAGGTGTTCACCGCTGGTACCGGCATGCCTGGCGACAACGCCGAGCTGCTCAAGAGCGGCGCTGTGCAGTACCTGACCCTGTGGGATCCCGCTCTGGCGGGCCAGGCGATGGTCGCCCTCGCACAGAAGATCCTGGCTGGCGAAGAGATCTCCGCTCCGCTGGATCTGGGCGTGGAAGGCTACACCGAGCTCCAGTTCAAGGAAGGCTCCGACACCGTGTTCGAGGGCCAGGGCTGGATCACCATCACCGCTGAGAACGTGGATTCCTTCGGCTTCTAATTTCAGAAATTGAATTGCGGGGAGCCCTACGGCTCCCCGCAGGTCTTCTCGGCAGATTTTGCCTGAACGGCTTGTTGTTCAGGCAAAATCTGCCGGGATTTTGCGGAGCTGCGCTCCGTCACCCCAAGAAACCCGGCGGGTCAAACCGTCGCAAGGAGGATTCAGGCAATGTCCGAGTATCTGCTCAGAGCAGTAGACATCAGCAAATCGTTCGGCGCGGTCAAGGCACTGCAGAACGTGACGCTGGAAATCAAGCCCGGCGAGGTTCACTGCCTGGCCGGCGAGAACGGCTGCGGAAAATCTACAATCATCAAGGTCATCTGCGGCGTTCACAAGCCCGATGGCGGCCACATTGAATTCGATGGAAAGACCTATTCCGAAATCACGCCCCTGGAGGCCATCAACATGGGCGTGCAGGTCATCTATCAGGACTTTTCCATCTTCCCGAACCTGACGGTCATGGAGAATCTGGCGTTCAACACCGAGCTGGCCGCAGGTCACAAGCTCGTGAACAAGCGCCGCATGCGCCAGATCGCCAAGGAGGCTCTCTCCAAGATCAACTTTGACATGGAGCTGGATCGCCTGGTCGGCTCCCTCACCGTCGCGGAGAAGCAGATGGTCGCCATCTGCCGCGCGCTGATGTTCAACGCAAAGCTCATCATCATGGACGAGCCCACCACGGCGCTGACGAAGAAGGAGGTCAAGGCCCTCTTTGAGATCATCCTGAAGCTCAAGGCCCAGGGTATCGCCATCCTGTTCGTTAGCCACAAGCTTGACGAAGTCTTTGAAATCTCGGAGCGCTTCTCCATCATGCGCAGCGGTCAGATGGTTGCCACAGGCAACACCGCCGACCTGGACGACAAGAAGTTCTCCTACTATATGACGGGCCGCGAATTTGAGTCTGAGCCCTTCAAGCCGAGCTTTGAGAGCAAGGAAAACGTTCTGGAGGTCAAAAATCTCACGCTGGACGGCAGCTTTGAGGACATCTCCTTCAACCTGCGCCGCGGCGAGATCCTGGGCATCACCGGCCTTCTGGACTCCGGACGCACTGAGCTGGCGCTGTCCATGTTCGGTCTGCGCAAGGCCACCAGTGGCGAGATCGTCAAGGACGGCAAGCCGGTGAAGATCGCAAATCCCCGCGACGCCATCGCTGCGGGCATCGGCTTCGTACCGGAGGACCGACTGAGCGAGGGCCTGTTCCTCACCCAGTCCATCGCGGACAACATCATCATCTCGGAGATCGACCATCTCACCAAAGCCGCGGGCGTGCTCAACCGCAAGGAGTGCAAGGACGAGGTGGACAAGTGGGTCAGGGAGCTGGCGATCAAGACCCCCGATCCGCAGAACGCCTGCACCACCCTGTCCGGCGGCAACCAGCAGAGAATCGTGCTGGCCAAGTGGCTGGCCTGCAAGCCGGACGTGCTGATCCTCAACGGCCCCACCGTGGGCGTGGACATCGGCTCCAAGCACGACATCCACGCGATCCTTCAACGCCTGGCGGATCAGGGAATGGCGATCATCATCATCTCCGATGACCTGC
Source organism: Clostridiales bacterium (assembly GCA_004557125.1). Classification (GTDB taxonomy): domain Bacteria; phylum Bacillota; class Clostridia; order Christensenellales; family Aristaeellaceae; genus SFTH01. The sequence goes on from SFET01000004.1 coordinate 74,527, forward strand.
CCGAGGTTCTGGAAAACTGCTCCAAGCTGCTGGTCATGAAGAAGGGCCGGATCGTCGCGCAGCTCGAACCGGCAGCGACCGACGAAGCCACCGTGCTCTCGCACATGATGTAAGGAGGGAAAGAATATGAATCTGAAAAAATCTCTCCGTAAGCTGACCGGAAGAAGCGAATTTTACATCACGCTGGTGTTCCTCGCACTGTGCCTGCTGATCGAGGTTCGCTCCCATCAGTTCTTCACCCCCAACAACATCGTCGACATCCTCAGCGCGCTGGTCGTGCCCGGAATCTTCGCCATTGGCGAGTTCATGGTCATCGTCTCCGGCGGCTTCGATGTATCGTTCCCGGCGCTGGCCTCTCTTACCGGCTATGCGACCACCAAGATGCTGCTGGACATGGGCTGGGAAGGCGGCGTGTGGCTGCCCATCCTGATCACCATCGTGATCGGCGGCGTCCTGGGCGCGTTCAACGGCCTGTTCATCGGCTACTTTGAGCTGCCGGCCATGATCGTGACCCTGGGCTCATCCTCCGTGTTCAAGGGCCTGATGCAGGGCGCGCTGAACTCCAAGCAGCTGGCCGTGATTCCGCAGGGCATGCGCTCCTTCGGCACCTCCGCGCTGTTCATCGCGGAAAACAAGACCTCCGGCCTGACCTCGCGCATGCCGACGACATTTCTGATGCTCGTGGCTGTGCTGCTCGTGACCTACTTCCTGCTCAACAAGACCATGTTCGGTCGCGGCATCTACGCCATCGGCGGCAACGCGACCAGCGCCCATCGCGCGGGCTTCAACGTCAAGCGCACCCGCTTTTTGATGCTGGTGTACGTGGGCGTGATCTCCGCCTTGGCGGGCCTGTGCCGCGTGAGCATGATGCAGCAGATGCATCCCACCAACATGCTGGGCATGGAGATGAACATCATCGCCGGCGTTGTGCTGGGCGGCACCGCCATCGTCGGCGGCAGCGGCACGCTGTACGGCTGCATGCTGGGCACCGCGCTGATCGTCATGGTGGAGAATTCCATGATCCTGATCGGCATTCCCACCGTCTGGAAGGACTTCTTCGTCGGCGCGCTGATTGTGGTCGGCACCGGCATCTCCGCAATGCAGGTCACGCGTGCCAATAAGGCCGGCCTTCGCAACCTGAAAAAGGAGGCGGTAAAATGAACAAGCTGCAAGCCATCTACCGCAAGGACCGCCACATCTCCCGCCTGGTCATCATGATCGTGGCGTGGATGATCTTCATGGCGATCACCCGCTTCTCGAAGTTCTACACCGTCATCAACTTTACCACCATGGCCAGCCAGTTCCCCGAGTTCGGCATCATGGCCCTGGGCGGCATGCTGTGCATGATCACCGGCGGCATTGACCTGTCCTCCGTGGGCGTGGCCAACGTCACCTCCATCACCATGGGCATGTTCATGAAGAGCCGGATGGTTGACGGCAGCATCAATGTATTCACCATGATCGCCGCGTTCGCGATGGCGATCTGCATCGGCCTGGTGGTCGGCGCGATCAACGGCGTGCTGATCTCCAAGATCAAGATCCCGCCGATCCTGACGACCCTGGGCATGAACCAGCTGGTGACCGGCGTCTCCATGGTCATCACCGGCGGCAATGCGGTCAGCGACCTGCCCATGAACTACGCGGAGACCATCAACCAGAAGCTGCTCAAGGTCATCCCCGGCAAGCGGGGCGTGATGCAGGGCGTTCTGCCGGTGCAGCTGATCTTCTTCGTGGTCATCGCGCTGATCATCTGGTTCCTGCTGGCGCGCACCTCCTTCGGCAAGAAGATCTACATGATCGGCACCAACGAGAATGTGGCCCGCTTCTCCGGCGTGAAGGTGGATCGCATGCTCATCAAGACCTACGCGATCTCCGGCATCTGCGCGGCCATCGGCGGCATGATCATGCTGGCCAACTACAATTCCGCGCGCTCGGACTACGGCAGCGTCTACACCCTCCAGTGCATCCTGATCGTGGTGCTGGGCGGCGTGGATCCCAAGGGCGGCCGCGGCAAGATCAGCGGCGTGCTGCTGGCCATCATCCTGCTGCGTTTGCTGGAAACCGGCCTCAACCGCTTCCCGCAGATCTCCAGCTACTACATCAACCTGATCTACGGCGCGGTGCTGCTGCTGGTCATGGTGCTCAACTACTTCGTGGAGCATCCCATCACCCGGCGCAAGGCTGCGTAAGTATCGCTTGCAAGAGGGCCGCAGGAAAGCTGCGGCCCTGTTTTGTCAATGGGTGAATGGAGGAAGAAATGGGGGATACCGTACTTTTGTGCGTGCACGGCATACAGGGCGGGCCGGAACGTTTTTCGGAAGTCGAGCGCGCGCTTGCTGGACGCTTCGATGTGGTGCGCCTGCTGCTTCCGGGGCACGGTTCGGACGTGCGCGCATTTCGAACGAGCGGCATGGATGCGTGGCAGGCATGCGTGGATGAAGCGATCGACGATCTCCGCAGAAAATACCGGGGGATCGTCTATCTGGGGCATTCCATGGGAGGCCTGCTGGGCATAGACGCCTGTCTGCGCGGCCATCGCGTGGATGCCATGATCCTGCTTGCCTGTCCGCTGCGCATTCGCATAACATGGCGCTATGTGCGCAACAGCGTCTGCTCCGTGCTCGGCTGGCGGGATCTGAATCCCTTCGTCCACGCCACGCGCTTGGGGAACAGCGTGCAGGCCCGGCATCCATGGGAGTACCTGTCGTGCGCGCGTCCGTATGTGCAGCTGCTCCGGAAATCGCGGGATGTGCGCAGACGCGTCGGCGCGCTCGCGATCCCGGTGGCGGCGCTCCATGGGTCGCGGGATGAAATCGTGCACCGGCGCTCACTGGACTGCTTCAAGGGCATGGCCAACGCATCGCGGCGCATCCTCTCCGGTTGCGGACACGAATACTATACCGAAGAAGCCCGCGGGATCATCCTGGCCATGGTGGAGGCAGCGCTGGGATCGGACGCGGTACAGACAGATTAAAACGCATTCCGTTTTGCATGGAATGCGTTTTCATTTGCTGAGAAATCGTGGGATGCGGTATGACCGGATTGATGCTCTTTCAGCGCATGCCGCAGCCGCTGTGCCCGGGGCCCTCGCGCCCGGAGACGTAGCGGGCGTTGAACTCCATGTTGATCTCCCGCAGCTCCTTGATGCCGTCGATGTAGTCCTGATACATCTCCGCAAGGCCCGCCATGCATCCGTCGCAGTAGGCGGAAATGTTGCCGAGGGAATCGGCGACGATCTGTTCGCGCTGCTCGCGCGTGGTGTCCTTGATCAGAATGCTGTCCATGCCATAACCTCCGGAAGCGCCGCGAGAAAGTGCGCGGCGTGAATGCTGACTGTATTATACCGCAAACGATCCCCTTCGGCAAGGGCGCCCCGCGTGGGAAATGCGCGTTAAACGCATTGACGGCTTCAGAAAGCTGTGGTATAATCAGACAAGCAAATTTCCCGTGGGGGAGTAGCGAGCGCGCGAAGGCGCGTAGCAAGTCAACATACTGACCGCCGAACGGTCTGGCTTGTTTTAAATTGCGAGACTCATGTATTGCTGTGATGCGATGCCTGGAGTCCGCCCAATTTGTACCCAGGTGTGACTTCACAGTCGTACCTGGGTCTTTTGCATTCCTGTACATCGGAGGCGTTTTGGATGGAATTCAGTTTCGTGTTTTTCTTCAACAGCATCCTGCTGGGCGTGGGCCTGGCGATGGATGCCTTCTCGGTCTCCATGGCAAACGGTCTGAACGAGCCGCAGATGGGTCGCGGGAAGATGTGTGCCATTGCGGGCGTGTTCGCCGGGTTCCAGGCACTGATGCCCATGGTCGGCTGGATCTGTGTGCACACGGTTGTGCGCTACTTCCAGGCCTTTGAGCGCTACATTCCCTGGATTGCGCTGATTCTGCTGGGCTTCATCGGCGGCAAGATGCTGGTGGAGGCCGTGCGCCATCCGGAATCGGACGGAGAGCATGCCGGCGTGGGCATTGCCGCGCTGCTGGTGCAGGGCATGGCCACGTCCATCGATGCGCTCTCCGTGGGCTTCACCATCGCGGACTACAATGCACTGATGGCCCTGATCTGCGCGCTCATCATCGCCGCTGTGACCTTCGTGATCTGCATGGCCGGGCTGGTGATCGGCCGCAGGTTCGGCACGAAGCTCGCCAACCGGGCGCAGCTGCTGGGCGGCTCGATCCTGATCGTCATCGGCATCGAAATCTTCCTGACAGGAATCCTGGGCGCGTGATGCGTCCGGAACATATGAAATGGCTCGCAGGGCTGCTTGCTCTGCGGGCCATTTGTCTGTCGGATCAGGCGGCCTTGCGCGCCTTCAGGTACTGATAGAGCACCTCGGCGACCGCATCCTCGCCGATGGAGCTGTCGATGCACAGGTCGTAGCCCTCACAGCGATCCCACTCCATGCCGGTGATGGCGCGGTAGTAGGCGCTGCGAGCGGCGTCGGAGTGGGCGATGTTCTTCTTGGCCTCCGCCTCGGTGTCGCCGTACATCTCCATGACCTTGCGCATGCGGTAGGCCTTCGGCGCGCGGATGAAGATGCGGATCACGTCGGGGTGATCCCGCAGCACGTAGTCGGCAGCGCGTCCGACGATGACGCAGGAGCCGTTCTCGGCGATGCGGTGCAGGATGCGATCCTGCGCCGTGACCGCCTGCTGCACCACGTCGGTGCTCAGGTACAATTCGTGCAGGCGCTCGGGGGCGTTGCGGTTGAGGTCGGAGATGAAGTCCCGGGACAGGCCGCTCTCCTGGGCCGCCAGCGCCGTGACCTCCTTGTAATAGCAGGGAATCTCCAGGCGCTGGGCCAGCTTCTGGCCGATGCGCTTGCCTGCGGAGCCGTGCTGGCGGGCGATGGTGATGATCGGCCCGGGGTGGGAGGGCTGGATGGCCGTGGCAGCGGCAGGGGCCGCGGGGGCCTGTGCGCCCAGCTCACGCCACAGCTTCAGCATGACCACGGCGGTCACGGCCATGGCGAGTACGTCCGCGATGGGTGCGGCCCAGAAGATGCCCGTTACGCCCAGCAGCGCCGGGACGATCAGCGAGAACAGGATCAGCAGCGCGTCGCGCAGGATGGACAGCGGCGTGGCCTGGCGGGTGTGACCGATGGACTGCAGAAAGATGGCGCAGACCTTCTGCACGCAGGTCAACAGAATCAGCATCAGGTAGATGCGCAGGCAGCGGGTGGCAAAGGCGAGGTACAGCTCGCCGTCGGAGCCGAACATGCGGATGAATGCGCCGGGGATGGCCTCGAACAGCAGCGTGCACACGGCGCAGACGATGGCCGTCCACTTCAGGATCTGCACAAGCAGCGTCCGCACGCGATCCATGCGCTTCGCACCGTAGTTGTAGCCGACGATGGGCTGCGCGCCCGCCGCGATGCCGATGGCGATGTTCAGCACGATCTGGAACAGCTTCATGATGACCACGAAGGCCGTCAGCGGAATGTCTGCGCCATATTCGGAGCGCGCACCGTACTTCACCAGCAGGATGTTGTTGATGACGGTGATGATGACGATGGACAACTGGGTCAGCAGGCTGGACGTGCCCAGGGTCATGATCTGGCGCAGCAGCGCGGGATCGATGCGCAGGCTGTCCCGGCGCAGGCGGAAGGTTTTGCTGCGCAGCAGGTAGGCAGCGCACAGCAGGAAGCTGACGAACTGGCCCAGGATGGTGGCGTAGGCGGCGCCCCGGATGCCCAGGTGCAGGCCGAAGATGGCGATGGGGTCGCCGATGATGTTGATGATTGCGCCGGCGAACATCGCGCCCATGGCGTAGCGGGGGCTGCCGTCCGCGCGGATGATGGAGGCAAGGGTGTTCTGGGTCATCGCCAGCGGCATCATGGCGTAGATGATGAAGCCGTAGTCGCGCGCCATGGCCAGGGTGGCCTCCGTCGCACCGATCAGCCGAAGCAGGCTGTCGCCCCAGAGGTAGCTGATTGCGATGAGCACCACACCGGACAGGAAGGAGCACAGCGCGGCGTTGCCCACCGTGCGGTGAAGCTGCTCCGTCTTGCCACGGCCCAGCGACACGCTCAGGTGCGCCGCAGCGCCGTCGCCGAAGAACAGCGAGAGGCCCCAGCCCACCACGGTGATGGGGAAGATGATGCCCGTGGCCGCGTTGCCCAGATAGCCCACGCCGTTGCCGACGAAGATCTGGTCCACGATGTTGTACAGGCAGGAGATGATGAGCGAGGCGATGCAGGGCAGGCAGAAGCGCTTGAGCAGCATGCCGGTCTTTTCCGTGCCGAGGTAGTTGCTGTTTTCCATAGCTTTCCTCCATTTCGGGCGCAAAAAAATACATGCGCGCCTTGTACCGTAATCAGATTTACGTGCAAAGCACCACATGTGTCGTTCAGGTCCCGATTCAGTTTTCGTTGGGATTATAGCACAGCGCATTTTTAAGAATCAAGGCAGCGTTGGATGAATTTTCCGGACGCGTTTTGACGCAGGCCTGCGCGATCTGCTGTTGAAAACGCCGTGCGTCTGTGGTAAAATGATGCAATGAAGCGCGTCCGCCTGTGCGGATTCGCAATCCAAGTGATTCAAGGAGCGTTTCCATATGCATCTGTTTCTGACCAGCAGCCCCTGCAACGACGACGTGCCCGAGGGCGTGGAGCTGCCCTGTATCTTTAATGAAGAAAACGGCTTTGTGGAGAACCTGCGCGACCGCGTGCCGCCGAACGCCCGGCTGGTGGTGGTCGCAGCGGATCCGCTGGCCTTTGACGGCAATGATGAGATGGCCGACACCTTTGCCGCCTGCTTCGAGTACCACGGCATGCAGCTCGCATCCGTGGACATCTGCGACGCCCGCACGGAAAACTGGACGGAGGATCTGGTCTACGGCAGCGACGTGATCATCCTCGGCGGCGGTCACGTGCCCACCGAGAACGCCTTCTTCCGCCGCATCGGCCTGCGCGAGCTGCTGGAGGACTACGAGGGCGTGGTCATCGGCATCAGCGCCGGATCCATGAACTGCGCGTCCATCGTCTACGCCCAGCCGGAGCTGGACGGCGAGGCCGTCGATCCGGCCTACCAGCGCTACCTCTCCGGCCTGGGACTTACGGACATCATGGTGCTGCCCCACTATCAGAAGGTGAAGGACAACATCATCGACGGCTTGCGGCTCTACGAGGACGTGACCTACGGCGACAGCTACGACAATGCCTTCCTCGCCATCGTGGACGGCAGCTACGTGCTGGTAGAGAACGGAACCAGCGTGCTCTTCGGCGAGGGCTACTGCATCGAGAACGGCGAAATCGAACAAATCTGCGAGGAAGGCGGCGCAGTGGAGCTGTAAGTCCGAACGTTTTCGCTGAAAACGGGAAAGAATCTGCGGAAAAATGCCAAAAGGCGTTGACTGCGCTGTGCAGATATGCTATAATTCTATCCATGCGACAACTGCATAAGAAGGCCGTTTGAAGCTTGCAGGAGAGCGGACGCAAGTCCCGCCGAAGGAGTACACTCTCAGGCGTTCCCCGTGGGAATGAGGACTGTGGGCAGATGGCACTCTGGAGACGCCCGCCACAGCGGCGGGGGCCGAAGGGGCAAAGCGCACGCGCGCGAATCTCTCAGGCAAAAGGACAGAGCGGCAACCCCGTCAAAGGGGTGTGTCTGTCTCTGTGACCGTTTCAGCGGTCACATTTCTTTTTGTCCCTTCGAAGGCAAAAATGAATGAAAATCAGGAGGACACAACCATGCAGCAGCAGAACATCGACTTCATTCGCAACTCCGATCCGGTCATCGCCGACATCATGGCCCGGGAGCTGGGCCGTCAGCGCGCCAACCTGGAGCTGATCGCGTCCGAGAACATCGTCTCCCCGGCGGTGATGGCCGCGATGGGCTCCATGCTGACCAACAAGTATGCCGAGGGCTATCCGGGCAAGCGCTACTACGGCGGCTGCGAATTTGTCGATCAGATCGAAAACGTGTGCATCGACCGGGCGAAGGAGATCTTCGGGGCGAAGTATGCAAACGTCCAGCCCCACAGCGGCTCCCAGGCGAACAACGCGGCCTATCTGGCGCTGTGCAAGCCCGGCGACACCGTGATGGGCATGGATCTGAGCAACGGCGGACACCTGACCCACGGCTGTCCGGCGAACTTCTCCGGCAAGTTCTACAACATCGTGCCCTACGGCTGCGATCCGGCCACCGGGCGCATCGACTACGACGAGGTGCGCGCGCTTGCACTGAAGCACCGCCCGAGGATGATCATCGCCGGTGCGTCGGCCTATCCCCGTGTGATCGACTTCGCCCGCTTCGGTGAGATCGCCAGGGAGTGCGGCGCTTACCTGATGGTGGACATGGCCCACATCGCCGGCCTGGTGGCGGCGGGGGAGCATCCCAGCCCGATTCCCTATGCGGACGTGGTGACCACCACCAATCACAAGACCCTGCGCGGCCCCCGCGGCGGCATGATCTTCACCAACGACGAGGCGATTGCCAAGAAGATCAACTCCGCCATCTTCCCCGGTGGACAGGGCGGCCCGCTGATGCACGTCATCGCGGCCAAGGCCGTGGCGCTGAAGGAGGCACTGCAACCCGAGTTCAAGGAGTATCAGCACGCCATCGTGGAGAACGCCCGCATCATCGCCGACGTGCTCGACCAGCGTGGCGTGAAGCTGGTCACCGGCGGCACCGACAACCACCTGATGCTGGTGGACCTGCGCGACGAGGCCATCAGCGGCCGTGAGCTGGAGGAGCGCCTGGATCGCGTGCGCATCACCGTGAACAAGAACAAGATCCCCGGCGATCCCCGCCCGGCCTCCGAGACCTCCGGCATCCGCGTGGGGACACCCGCAGTCACCGCCCGGGGCTTCCGTGCCGCCGAGGCCAAAGAGGTGGGCGAGCTGCTGGCCCTGGCCATTCATGACTTCGACGCGAAGCAGGGCGAGATCGTGGAGCGCGTGGACGCGCTGTGCAGCCGCTTCCCGCTGTACGAGGACTGATTTTAATGCGTTGAAAACTTTGTTTTTCAACGCGATGGAGCCGGTTGCCTAAAATTCTGCGGAATTTCCGGGCGGCAACCGGAACGGGAATGCATTTTTCTTCACAAATGAATTTGTTCCCGAAAAATGCCGGAAGTGACGTACACGCCGTCACTTCCGATTTCACAGGCTGTTCTGCGTTACTTTGGCTATAGTATGAAGAACCCGACCGCATTGCACGGTCGGGTTTTTGCATGATTGGCTTCAGATTTCCGGCAGCAGAATCTCGTAGCTGCGCTCGAAGCGCCCGCCTGCGGGCAGCAGATTGACGTTGGGCTTTTCGCGAAGCTCGCCCTCAAAGCCGGTATCGTCGCAGCGCCCGGCCCAGGGCTCCAGGCACACGAAGGGCGCGCCCACCACCGACCACACGCCGAAGTTGGGAAAGCCCGGGCAGCGCATGCCCACGCGGGGCGTGCCGTCGCTGCCGCACAGCCAGACCTCCTCGATCTGTCCGCCGTCGAAGATCATCGCATCGCGGGTAAACAGTTCGTCGGACAGCTCCAGCATGCCGCCCTCCAGCGCCAGCACATGTCCTTCCTCCGGGCGCGCCGTGCCGCTGGCGGGGTCCAGCAGGATGTAGTGCAGCGCGTCCACGCCGGGGAAGCGCAGCGCGTAGCCCTCCTTGGAATCCTCCGCACGCTCGAAGCAGAAGGCCGGGTGTCCGCCGATGGTGAAGGCCATCTCGCGATCATTCGGATTGTCCACGATCCACGTCACGCGCAGGCTGCGTCCCTCCAACGCATAGCGGATGCGCAGCTCGAAATCGTAGGGGTAGCGCTCCAGGGTCTGCGCGTCGGAGCGCAGCAGGTATGTGGCGCTGGTGTCGTCGGAAGCCTCGCAGACAAAGTCGCGATCCCGGGCGAAGCCGTGCTGGCTGGTGGGGTAGGTCGCGCCGTTGATGCGCATCACATTCTGCCAGGTCTTGCCCACGTTGGGGAACAGGATGGGGGAGCGCCGCTTCCAGTAGGTCGCATCTCCGTTCCAGAGCAGCTCGGTGTCGGCGCAACGGTTGTAGATGGACATCAGTTCAGCGCCCAGATCGGCGATCTCCACCCGCAGGTATTCGTTTTTCAGGATCATGCATCTGCCTCCTCGTGAATTATGTTGTCATTGTAGCTTCATTTTAGCACACATCGTCGGCGGTTTCCATTGCTTTGTGGAAGAAAATGGATTATAATTGTAACAGAACTGCTGCTTGGAAAGGGATGAATGCAATGCGCGCAGATGAATTGCTGGCGAGGTTCCGCCTGGAGCCCCACGTGGAGGGCGGCTCCTTCCGGGAACTGGACGCGGGGGAGGAGCGCTTCCCCGGACGCGCGCCCTCGGGCGTGATCTATTACTACCTCGGGCCGCAGGAGCACTCCGAATTCCACCTGCTGGACAGCGACGAGTACTGGCTGTGGCATGCGGGCAGCTCGCTGGAGATCTGGACGGTGGACGGGGACGGGGAGCTGCGCACGACCCGTCTGGGCCTGAACGAGGGCGAGGAGCCCTGTGTGCTGCTGCATGCGGGGGTGATCTTCGGTGCGCGCCACATCCCGGGTACATCGGACGACGGGACGCTGGTGAGCTGCGTCACCGTGCCGCGCTTCTCCTACGAGCACTACCGCATCCTGCCGAGGGAGGAAATGCTGGAAAAGTACCCCGGCTCCGCCGCGTTCTATGCGGGATGAGCCGCGCACATGGCTCGGATGCAAAAACGATGCCCGGATGGTTTCATCCGGGCGCCTTTTCATTCCATGCTTCCTCGCTCTTTTGCAGATATTCCCGCAGCAGGCGGTTGATCAGACCGTTGACCGAGCCGCCCTCGGCCTGAACCGCTGCCTCGATCTCCGCCTTGCGCCCCTTCGGCACGCGCACCTTGATTTCATCGTAGTTGGCGCTCATATACTTTGCAACCGCGCGTTGCTGCGCCTTGCTTGCAGGCATAGCTTACCTCCTTGAATTGTACAAATGAACATGTATCGGGTACAATATTTCTGCCATTCCGCCAATTGATATATTGGGTACGATATATTATAATGGAATCAGTCCAAGTGGAAGGGTGGGATTCCAATGAAATCCGTACCAGACGCGACCTCGGAGGACGTGCTGAGCGACCTGCTGCGGATGTGGGCGATGGTGCAGGGTGAGGTTCGTATCTGCGAATTTCCATGCGGCGGGATCGCGGCGCTCCTGCGGCAGCAGGGGGAGACGCAGCTGCTGCAGGGCTTCGAAGCCCTGTCCGAGGCGCTGTTCTGGCTCAATGACGCGCTGGAGCAGAGCATCTGCACGCTGCTCGGCGATGCGGCGTCGCCTCGTGCGTGAGAGCTACTCGGCCAGCGCGATGGCCACGCAGTCGCGGATGTCCTGCACCTCGTATTCCGCGTGCATGCCCTCGGGCAGCGCCTTGCCCTTGGGATTGAACCAGCACATGTCCACGCCGGCGTTGTTCGCTCCCAGCACGTCGCTGTGAATGCCGTCGCCGATCATCAGCGCCTCCTCCGGCTTCAGGCCGTCCAGCGCGATTTCAAAGATCCGGGGATCGGGCTTGGATGCGCCCACCTCCTGAGAGATGACCACGCCGTGCACCCATTCTCCGATGCCGGAGCAGGTCAGGCGGCGCTTCTGGATCACCGTGATGCCGTTGGTCAGCAGGATCACCTCGCGCTGGGCGGCGATGGCCCGCAGGGTCTCCAAGGCGTTGGGCAGGGGAATGGCCTGCTGGCCCAGCAGCTCGGCGAAGCGGTCGGCCACCTGCGCGGGATCGTCCGGACGGTTCTTCGTCGCCAGAAAGCGCCGGAAGCGCTCCACGTGCAGGATTTCCTGGGTCATTTCGCCCCGCTCCAGCGCACGCCAGCAGGTGCTGTTGATGGCCTCATATTCGTCGTAGATGGTGGGGGAGGCCAGGCCCAGCTCCGCCATCAGCTGGTTCACGGCGTTGCGGTTGCCGGGCTGAAAGTCGAAGAGGGTGTCGTCGATGTCCATCAGGATCCTTTTGTATCGCATGCAGCTTCTCCTCATGTGGTTTCTTCCAACAGTATAGCATGATTTTCCGACAGTTTCAACGCCCGGGCGACGCGCGCTCGCAGAAACTTTCCGCTTTATTTGCGCGGCAAAGACTGCCAAAAATATTTCGACAGAGAAAGGGCAGAAAAACCGGCATTTTTGGGGCGAAAAAGCTGCAAATTGCGCGAAAAATGCATTGATCTACCGCAGAATTTGTGGTATAGTGTAGAGGTTGCGCGCGGCAAGGGCGTCGGGCGCGGCCTGTGGAATCCATCGAGAGGGAATGAGACAAATGCAGCAGGAAAAGAAACGCAATACGTTCGCGGGGAGCATTGGCTTCGTGCTTGCGGCCGCCGGCAGCGCCGTGGGTCTGGGCAACATCTGGCGCTTCCCCTATCTGGCCGCCAAGGACGGCGGCGGTATGTTTCTGCTGGTGTATCTGGTTCTGGCACTGACCTTCGGCTTTACGCTGCTGGCATCGGAGCTGGCCATCGGCCGCAAGACCCGCCGCAGTGCGCTGCACGCCTACGGCCAGCTGAACCGCAGGTTCGGCGCGCTGGGCGTGGTGGCCTGCCTCGTGCCGTTCATCATTCTGCCCTACTACTGCACGATCGGTGGCTGGGTGATGAAGTACTTCCTGGTGTATCTGACGGGCAAGGGGCCGCAGGCAACAAGCAACGGCTACTTTACGCAGTTCATTTCTAGCCCGGTGCAGCCCATCGTATTTGCGCTGCTGTTCGTGCTGGTGGTGGCCTTCATCATCTATCGCGGCGTGAACAAGGGCATTGAATCCTCCTCCAAGCTGATCATGCCAGCGCTGTTTGTGCTGGTGATCGCCATCGCGGTGTTCTCGCTGACGATCTCCCACACCGATTCGGACGGCACAACCCGCACCGGCATGCAGGGCCTGAAAATTCTGGTCGTGCCGGACTTCTCCGGCCTGACCCTGCGCGGCTTCTTCACGGTGCTGTTGGACGCCATGGGACAGCTGTTTTACAGCATCAGCGTGGCCATGGGCATCATGGTGACCTACGGCTCCTACGTGCGGGACGACGCGAACCTGGGGCGGTCCATCAACCAGATTGAGATATTTGACACCCTGGTGGCCTTCCTGGCCGCAGTGATGATCATTCCGGCGGTGTACACCTTCATGGGCCGCGAGGGCATGGAGGCCTCCGGACCGAGCCTGATGTTCATTTCGCTGCCGAAGGTGTTTGAGGCCATGGGCGGCGTTGGCCACGTGATTGGCGCGCTGTTCTTCCTGATGGTGTTCTTTGCGGCGCTCACCAGCGCGGTGTCCGTAATGGAGGCCATCGTGGCCTGCCTGATGGATCAGCTCCACATCAGCCGTGCGAAAGCGACGCTCCTTGAAACTGCCATCTGCCTTGTGCTGGCGCTGCTGGTCTGTCTGGGCTACAACGCGCTCTACTTCGATCTGCTGCTGCCCAACGGCAACCATGCGCAGCTGCTTGACGTGATGGACTATGTCAGCAACAACTTCCTGATGCCCGTCGTGGCCATCGGCACCTGCATTCTGGTGGGCTGGGTGGTCAAGCCCCGCACGGTGATCGACGAGATCGAGCGCAGCAGCGGCCGCTTCGGACGCAAGAAGCTCTACGTGGTTATGATCAAGGTGATCGCGCCGATCCTGCTGACGGTGCTGCTGCTCAAGTCGGTGGGCATTCTGACGGTGATCTGACGAAGATGTGCGTATGACGCCTGAATCGCAGGGGTTCGGGCGTCATATGCGGCGAGCAAATTGAATAGAATCGCCTGTGGGCGAAGCAAAACATCTTTTTCCGTTTCTGTATCAAACGGGTATTCAATATACACGGAGGTGCGGGATGAAGCGGAAGAAGATTTTTTATGCGGAATTGGCCTATGTGCTGGGGATTCCTGTGCTGGCGCTGGGAACGGCGCTGATGGAGAAGGCGGATTTCGGCATGTCCATGGTGGTCGCGCCGGCGTACATCGTGCACCGGAGGCTTGTGAAGGTTCTGCCCTGGTTCTCCTTCGGCGTGGCCGAGTTTGTGCTGCAGGCGGCGCTGCTGATCGTCCTGTCCATGCTGATGGGCCGGTTCAAGCGGAGCTATCTGTTCTCCTTTGTCACGGCGGTGCTGTACGGCCTGGCACTGGATGGTTCAATTTGCGCGGCGGCCTGGATCCCGGCGAATGGAATTGCGCTGCGACTGGTCTGCTACGCCTGCGGCATGATCCTCTGCGCGTCGGGCGTGGCGCTGCTGTTCCATAGCTACATCCCACCGGAGGCCTACGAGCTGGTCGTAAAGGAACTCGCGGACAGGCGGAAGTGGGACGTGGGCCGGGTCAAGACGGTCTACGACTGCATGAGCTGCCTCGCGGGCATCGCGCTGTCGTTTGCCTTCTTCGGCTGGGGACGGTTCGAGGGCGTGAAGGCGGGCACGATCCTCTGCGCGCTGGTGAACGGAGCGCTGATCGGATGGATGAACAGGCGGCTGAGCGCTGCTTTCGACTTCCGCGACGGCCTGAAGCTGCGGAGCCTGTTCGAGCGCTGAAGGTTCAAACGCATAAAGAAAGGAGCCGCTGCACGAAATGTGCGGCGGCTCCCGTTTGTTTTACAGGTTTCTGGGTTCGGTAATTATTCTGCGAACTGGGCGTACTCGAAGAAGATGTGACCGATGGGGTTCTTCACCACGCCGGTGATCTCCGGCTTGCAGAGGTAATCGTCCACCATGGTGTACATCGGCATGCCGGGCATCTGATCGCAGATGTACTGCTCGGCGGCGATCAGGGCAGCCTCGCGCTCAGCGGGATCCAGGATGGAGCTGGCGCTCATGACCATCTCATCATACACCGGATCGTCCCAGCCGTTCTCGGAGCAGTTGGAGCCGGACACCCAGACCTTCAGGTTCGCGGAGGGATCCAGGTAGTCGCAGGTGAAGCCGTTGCGGCCGACGGAGAAGTTGCCATTGGCCAGCTCGCTCCAGTAGGTGGAGGACTCGTAGGTGGTGATGGTGTACTCAATGCCCAGGTTGGCCTTCCACATTTCGCCGATGATCTGCGCCATGAGCTTCTGCTCGTCGGTGTTCTGGCAGACGATCTCCACGGTGGGGAAGCCCTCGCCGTTCGGATAGCCTGCGTCGGCCATCAGCTGCTGCGCCAGGGCAACGTCCTCGCCGAACATGTCGCCCGCCACGGAGCGGTAGGTGCCGTCGGTGGTGAGGGAGGGCTGGGAGGAGGGGATGAAGCCGAAGGACGGCTGCTCCGCCTTGAGCATGCAGGCGTCCAGGATGGCCTGACGATCGATGGAGTAGGCGAATGCCTTGCGGACGTTGGGATCGGAGAACTCCGGCAGCTGGCAGTTGAAGTCCCAGTACTGGATGCCGATGCGGTTGACGGCGACGTACTCGTCGGTCGCGCCGTACTGGTCGCGGGCATTGGAGCTCAGGTCGTCGGCAACGTTCAGGTCGCCGTTGTTGTAGGAAACCAGCACGGAGTTGGAGTCGGCGATGATGTAGTAGATGACCTCGTCCACCTGCACGGCGTCCGCGTCATAGTAGTTGGGGTTCTTGCTCATGACGATCTTGTCCAGAGAGGAGTACTCGGTGAGCATGAACGGGCCGTTGGAGACGTAGGTTTCCACGTTCTTGGTCCACGGATCGCCCTCCGCCTCGACGACTTCCTGCTTGGTGGGGAAGAACACGGTGGTGGCGGTCAGGGACGGCAGCCAGGGGGCGTAGAAGGCAGTCTCGACCTCGAGGGTCAGATCGTCGGTGGCCTTCACGCCGACCTCATCGGCGGTGCAGGCACCCTCATTGAACGCCTGGGCGTTCTTGATGACCCACATGTCGCTGGCGGCGCCGGAGCCGACCTCGGGATCCATGACGCGCTTCCAGGCATATTCAAAGTCCTTGGCGGTCAGGTCGCTGCCGTCGGACCACTTCAGGCCTTCCTTCAGCTTGAAGGTGTAGTGCATGCCGTCCTCGGACACCTCATAGCTCTCCGCGCAGGCGGGAATGAAGGTGGAGCCGTCCGGGCCCAGCTTGTACAGGCCCTGGAACAGGTTCTGCAGCACCACGGAGGAGCGGGAATAGGTGTTCAGGTTGGGATCCATCTGCTGGGGATCGTCCGAGATGGAATACTTGATGACATTGCCTTCGGCGAGCGCCACAGACGCGCACATGGTGGCCATCAGTGCGAGGGCCATCAGCAGGGCAAGCATTTTCTTCATGGAAATACGCCTCCTGAAAAGATTTTGGTCACGAACAGACCATGGAACCATCTTAACAGAAGCTGAAATGCAAGTCAAGTTTTCGCTGCAAAAAATCCTCTTAAATTAACCGGATTTCGGGAAAATGCAGGAAATTGGTCCGTCTTAATGCAAATTTAGTGTTGAAATGTTTGCATTTTTCCGCGTTATCGTATACAATAGGAATATTATAATATGTGACCGAAAAATTTTTTCGGCTGCGGATCGGAGCGTGAAGCCATGATAAAGTACATTCTGAAGCGCCTGCTTGCGGGCGTGCTCACCATCGTGGTGCTGATCACAGTCGCATTCTTTCTGATGCATGCGATGCCGGGCAGCCCCTTCAGCCAGGAGGAGCAGAAGAAGCTGACCGAGGAAGGCCTGGCACGGCTGAACGCGAAGTACGGCCTGGACAAGCCCGTCTGGGAGCAGTACATCACCTACTGGAAGGGGCTTCTGAAGTTTGACTTCGGCACCTCCTTCAAGAAGCCGGACACCACCGCCAACGAGATCATCTTCAGCCACTTCCCGACCTCGGCGAAGGTGGGCGGTGTGGCGATTCTGGTGTCGCTGCTGATCGGCATCCCCTTGGGCATGGCCGCGGCGCTGCACCGGGGCAAGGGCATCGACTGGTTCTGCATGGTGTTCGCCACCATCGGCATATCGGCGCCGGTGTTCGTCATATCGGTGCTGCTGATGTACCTGTTCTGCAGCGCGATTCCCATACTGCCGAACTTCGGTCTGAACAGCTGGAAGAACTACATTCTTCCGGTGGCCTGCCTGTCGTTCAGCCCCATCGCCTACATCGCGCGCCAGACCCGCTCCTCCATGCTGGACGCCATGGGTCAGGATTACATCCGCACCGCCCGGGCCAAGGGCGTATCGGAGTTCATGGTCGTGGCCAAGCACGCGCTGAAGAACGCGCTCACGCCGGTCATCACCTACCTGGGCACGCTGATTGCCAGCCTGCTGACCGGTTCCTTCGTGGTGGAGCGCCTGTTCTCCATCTCCGGCATCGGCCGCTACTTCGTCCAGTCCATCTCCGACCGCGACTACACGATGATCATGGGCATCACGATCTTCTTCGGCATCTTCGTCGTCATCTGCAACCTGATCGCCGACATCATGCTGGCCATCATCGATCCGCGCGTCAAGCTCACCAATCAGTAAGGAGGACCGTCACATGGGAAAAGCAAGTAAGAAATTCGCGCCCATCCCCGCGGACGCGCTCTCCAATTCCATCTCCCCGGAGGATTACGCCGCGCTGGACGCGGACATGTTCGACATGAACGCCGCCGCCGAGGACAGCTCCGAAAAGATCGTCCGCGAAAGCACGACCTACTGGCACGACGTCTGGAAGCGCTTCCGCCGGGATCCGCTGGCAATCTTTGGCCTGTGCGTGATTCTGGTGATGGCGATCGCCTGCATCTTCGTGCCGATGTTCTCCAAGTACACCTACTCCGGCATGGACCTGACCAACATGAACGCCGGCCCGAGCCTTGCGCACCTGTGCGGCACGGATCAGATGGGCCGCGACCTGTTCATCCGCATCATGTACGGCGCGCGCATCTCGCTGTCCATCGGCGTGGTTGCCGCGGCCATCAACTTCGTGATCGGCGTGGTCTACGGCGGCGTCGCAGGCTACATCGGCGGCAAGGTGGACATGGTGATGATGCGCATCGTGGACATCCTGATCGCGCTCCCCAGCATGCTCTACACGGTGCTGATCATGCTGGTGCTGGGCTCCAGCGTGGGCACGGTCATCCTGGCGCTGTGCTTCACCTCCTGGATCGGCACGGCCCGCATCGTGCGCAGCGAGGTCATGCGCCTGAAGCACTCGGAGTACGTGCTGGCGGCGCGGCTGTCCGGCGCAAAGTTCTGGAACCTGCTGGTCTCCCACCTGATCCCCAACGCCATGGGCCCGATCATCGTCTCCACCGCGTTCCTGATTCCCAGCGCGATCTTCTCCGAGGCCTTCCTGTCCTTCCTGGGCATCGGCATTCAGGCCCCGATGGCGAGCTGGGGTACGCTGGCAAACGACGCCCAGAGCACCCTGCTGACCTATCCCCACCAGATGATTTTCCCAGTGCTTGCGATTTGCATCACCATGTTCTCGTTCAATTTTATCGGTGACGGCCTGCGCGACGCGCTCGATCCGAAGCTGAAGAAGTGAGGAGGCGCAGCATGAGCAGACTGCTAGAGGTCAAGAACCTGACCACCAACTTCCACATTGGCGTGGGCTGCGTGCAGGCCGTGCGCAATGTTTCCTTCCACCTGGATGCGGGCGAGTCGCTGGGCATTGTGGGCGAGTCCGGTTCGGGCAAGAGCGTGACCATGATGTCCATCATGGGCCTGCTTCCCGACTACGCGGACGTCACCGCCGATTCCATCAACTTCAATGACCGCGAGATGACGAAGATGAGCGCGGGCGAGTTCCGCAAGGTGCGCGGCAATGAGATCGGCATGATCTTCCAGGATCCCATGACCAGCCTGAATCCCCTCTACACGGTGGAGGATCAGATCACCGAGCCCCTGCGCATCCACCGCGGCATGAAGAAGGCCGAGGCGCGCAAGGCTGCGCTGGAGCTTTTGAAGCGCGTGGAGATACCCAACCCCGAGGCGCGCTTGAAGCAGTACCCCCACGAGCTCTCCGGCGGCATGCGCCAGCGCGTGATGATCGCTGCGGCCATCGCCTGCCAGCCCAAGCTGGTCATCGCCGACGAGCCCACCACCGCGCTGGATGTGACCATTCAGGCCCAGGTGCTGGATCTGCTGAACCACCTGAAGGAGGGCTCCAACGCGTCCATCATCATGATCACCCACGACCTGGGCGTGATCGCCAGCATGTGCAGCCGCATCCTGGTGATGTACGGCGGCATCATCTGCGAGCAGGGCACCGTGCGCGAGATCTTCTACGAGCCGCGTCATCCCTACACCTGGGGCCTGCTGCGCTCCATCCCCAAGATGACCGAGCGCAAGGATGAGAAGCTGATTCCCATCAACGGCACGCCGCCGGACATGCTCTGTCCGCCGAAGGGCTGTCCCTTCGCGCCGCGCTGTCCCTATGCCATGCCGGTGTGCCGCAAGTACCTTGCGCCGAACACCGTGCTGGGCGAGACCCACAGCTGCGCGTGCCACCTGCTGCATCCCAACGCGCCGAAAGTTGAAAGGGGGCTGTGACCATGCAGAAGCAGGAAGCCATGCTTTCCGTCCGCAATCTGAAAATGTATTTTCCGGTGGGCGGTTCCCTCTTTGAGAAGAAGAAGCTGCTCAAGGCCGTGGATGACGTCAGCTTCGACCTCTATCCGGGCGAGACCTTCGGCCTGGTAGGCGAATCCGGCTGCGGCAAGACCACCGTCGGCCGCACCATCGTGCGCCTGTACCAGCCCACCGCAGGTCAGATCATCCTGAACGGCAAGGACATCGCGCCCCTCACCGAAAAGGAGGTGCTGCCCTACCGCAACCGCATGCAGATGATCTTCCAGGACCCCTACGCGTCGCTGAACCCCCGCATGACCGTGGCCAGCATCGTCGGCGAGCCGCTGCGTTATCAGGGCATGAGCGCCAGGGAGATCGACGCGCGCGTGCGGGAGCTGGTGGAGTGCGTGGGCCTGAAGGAGGATCACCTGAGCCGCTATCCACACGAGTTCTCCGGCGGTCAGCGACAGCGCATCGGCATCGCCCGCGCCCTGGCCAGCAAGCCGGACTTTATCGTCTGCGACGAACCGATCTCCGCGCTGGACGTGTCCATTCAGGCGCAGATCATCAACATGCTGGAGGAGCTTCAGGCGCGCTTTGGCATGACCTACCTGTTCGTCTCCCACGATTTGTCCATGGTGCGCCACATCTCCAAGCGCGTGGCGGTGATGTACCTGGGCCACATTGTGGAGATGGCGCCGGTCAACGAGCTCTACGCCAACATGCTGCACCCCTACACCAAGGCGCTGATGTCCGCGGTGCCCATCGCTGACCCCGATGCGGCGGAGAAATCCAAGCGCATCGTGCTCCAGGGCGACGTGCCCCAGCCCATCAATCCGCCCAGCGGCTGCCCCTTCCGCACCCGCTGCCCCTATGCGGACAAGGGCTGCGCCGAGCAGATTCCGGAGCTCAAGGACATGGGCGGCGGCCACATGGTCGCCTGCCACAAAGTATGATGATTCGGAGATAGGTGAAAATGACGTACGAAGATGCGATCTCCCGCTGCTGGCTGGAGGTGGACCTGGACGCGATCCGGGAAAACTACCGCGCGGCCTGTGCGATGGTGGGGGATGGCGCACAGATCATTCCGGTGCTAAAGGCCAACGCCTACGGCATGAACGCCGTGGAGGTGGCCGGGGCGCTGAAAACCGAGGGCGCAAGGCTGTTCGCCGTGGCCAGCTCGGACGAGGCGGAGCAGCTGCTCCGGGAAGTTCCTGATATCGAGGTGCTGGTCATGGGCATGGTGGGCGAGGGCGCGCTGCGCCGCTTGATCGCTAAAAACATGCCCGTCACCCTGTTTTCCGAGGCGCAGGGCGAGAAGATCGCGCGGATTGCCGGTGAACTGGGCGTTCCTGCGCGGGTGCATGTGAAGGTGGACACCGGCCTGCACCGCCTGGGCCTGGAGCCGGAGCACGCGGCGGAATATGTGGAAGGGCTCTGTGCGGGCGGAAATGTGCGCGTGTGCGGACTGTTCACCCATCTCGCCATTCACACTGCGGAGATGGATCGCATACAGGTGGAGAAGCTGACTGCGGTGCGGGACGCACTGGCAAAGGCGGGCATCGAGGTTCCGCTGACCCATGCGGTGGACAGCATCGGACTGGTGCGCTATCCCGACTCCCATCTGGACGGCGCACGGGTGGGCGCGTGGCTCTACGGCGTCACACCCCGGCACGCTCCGAAGCCGAGCCGCTGCGTGGGCTGTTTCAAGGCGCGCATCGCCCAGCTGCGTCGCGTCGCAAAGGGTGAGCTGATCGGCTATGACGACGATTCTCCGCTTCAGCGCGACAGCCTCATCGCCACCATCAGCGCCGGCTACATCGACGGCACGCCCCGCGTGGGCGAGGGCTGGCAGGTGGAGATCCGTGGGCAGCGCGCCGACGTGATCGGCATCGCCTGCATGGATCAGCTGATGGCGGATGTGACGGACATTCCGAACGTGGCTGAGGGTGACGAGGTGATCTTCGTCGGCGGCAGCATCGACGTGGAGGAATACTCGAAAATGGGCCGGTTCAATCACAACGAGGCATGGGCGCGCATCGGGCGCCGGGTGCCCCGCATCTTCTATGAAAGTGGAGCGGTCGTGCGCGTGCGCACGGAGCTGTGAGGGAAAAGTAAAATGAATCGTGAAGAGCTGCAGAAGCTGGCGGCGGAAATCTACCCCTGGACGGTGGAGAGGCGCCGCGCGTTGCATCGCATTCCTGAGAAGGGCTTCTGCGAATTCAAGACGCAGCAGCTGATCTGCGAGACGCTGGAGGAGCTGAAGATCCCCTATAACATTGAAAAGACCTGGGTCGTGGGCCTGATCGAGGGCGCGTTGCCCGGACGTACCATTGCCTTGCGCGCCGATATCGACGCGCTGCCGGTGACGGAGCCCACGGGCTGTCCCTTCCGATCGGAGCACGACGGCTGGATGCACGCCTGCGGACACGATGTGCACACGGCGATCCAGCTGGGCGTGGCGAAGCTGTTTGCCGGCATGCGGGAGCGGCTGCACGGCAACGTGAAGCTGCTGTTCCAGCCCGCCGAGGAGACCATCGGCGGCGCGCTGCCGATGGTGAAGGCCGGCGTTCTGGAGAATCCCCATGTGGACGCCTGCTACGGCCTGCATCTGCAGCCGTACCTTCCGCTGGGCACGGTGGAGACCCGCCACGGCGCGCTCAATGCCGCCTGTGACGAATTGGAACTGGATGTGTGGGGCAAGGGCGGCCATGCGGCCTACCCGGAGAGCAGCGTGGACGCCATCGTCTGTGCGGCGCAGATCATTTCGACGCTGCAGACGCTGGTCTCCCGCAACGTATCGCCCCTCAACAGCGTGGTGCTGACCTTCGGCACCATCGAGGGCGGCAAGGCGAACAACGTGATCTGCAATCACGTGCACATGCGGGGCACGCTGCGCACGGTGGATCCCAAGCTGCGCACCTTCGCGCACCGGCGCATCCGGGAGATCGCCCAGAGCGTCGCCATGGCCTTCGGGGCCACGGCGGAGGTGAAGGTGATCGACGGTTACAGCGTGCTGGTGAACCATGAGCGCGAAACGGATCTGGTGCTGGATGTGGCCAAGGAGCTCTTCGGACGCAGCCACGTCAAGCTCAAGGCGGAGCCCAGCATGGGCGGCGAGGATTTCTCCTTCTTCGTGGAGGAGGTGCCCGGCGCGTTCTATCACATCGGCTGCACACCCCTCGATCACATTCCGGCGCCTGCGCTGCACAGCCAGCACTTCTGTGCGGATGAGCGTTGCATCCTTCAGGGCCTGATGATGCAGGCGGGCATCGTGCTTGTCGAGACCGGAACAGAGCTATAAACAAAAGAAACGGACGCATCGCAGATCAGCGGTGCGTCCGTTTGTATATGCGTTTATTCCAAGTGCAGCAGGTTGAAGTCGAATGCCTTGGTGATGGGCACCCAGTACATGGCGTAGTGCTCGTCGTAGCCGGTGCGCACGCCGCGGCGGTTGATGTATTCGGCGCAGATTTCGCTGCCGGGCACGACCTCGCGGATGTCGGGGCGAACGGCGGGGTTCATGCTGTCGCGGCTGGAGTCGATGATCAGAATCTGGCGCTCGCCGTCCTGCACGCGGTGGTCCAGGATGGCCACGATGTGGCCCACGCGCAGGTCGGTCAGGGCGTAGCCGCCGGCCTCCAGGGTGTTCCAGAGGGCCTCGTGATCGTTGAGCAGGCCGTCCATGTCGTAGCGCAGGCCGTATTTGGCCAGCCTGCCGTCCTCCTGCATGGCCTTGAGCAGCATCGGCCGGTCGGTGCCGTCGTCGCCGCGCCCGCCGGTGCGGCAGGAGAAGGCCGCCAGCTCGTCGGGATCGATCTTCTCGCCCGTGGCCCAGTCGATCAGGTGGCACACGGAGAAGATGCCGCAGCCGGCGTCGTGCAGCGTGTCGTTTTCCTCATTGGGGATGCCCGGATAGCCGTAATAGGCGGTCCATTCAGGGCAGCTCTGGTTCAGCAGCCGCAGCTCGCGGCCCTGATAGTTGAACATTTTGATTTTTCCGGTGTATTCCATACGCTTGCCTTTCCGTGCACACGCTCTGCCGGTGCACCTGATGTGAATCCACAGCCGTTCCGATCAAACGGAAAAAGACGGCCGGCCATACACGCCCTTGTATGACCGGCTTCGCTTGACCGCGGAGCCGATTGCCGTGCCGGGGGATTTGGCCCGGCCGCGCGCTCAGCGGACAGTAAAAACAGGATATATCAGATTCTTCGCCGATACATCCCGCCGAAAGTGTCTCGCCGCAGCGCGTCGAAACCGGAACATATCTTTCTTTGAAACCGAAGAAAGCGATACGCGATCCGTGGGCAGGTTTTCTGACTTGGCATCATCGCACTGCGCGCCTTCTCGGCCTTTGCCAATGGCATGTTGCACAGTTCTCCGCGTCACAGCAGCGGTCCTGTTGGAGACTCACACTCCATTCCCTCGCACCCCGAAGGGTTCACCCGCAGATTTCCGATATTCTGTTTTCAAAGGTATTATAGCACGTTCCCACCCCTTTGTAAAGCGCCGATTTGCTTGAAGTTCATGGGTATGTGTGGTATAATTTCTCTTGATACTTTGCAGATGGAGGGTGAAATGCGCCGGTTCTATGTATCTGAGCTGGATGCCCGGGCGCCGGAGCTTGCACTGGAGCGGGGCATGGGCCTGGAGATCATCGGCTTCTGTGCAGCGGAGCGCATGGAGGATGAAGAACTGATCGCTTCGGAGGAGGTGCGGCTGCGCCCGTATGCGCGCAAGTCGCTGCACGCGCCCTACTACGAGCTTGCACCCTGCGCCATCGATCCGCTGATCCGGGAGGTGAGCCTGAAGCGCTACCGTCAGGCCGTCGCGACCTGCATGCGGCTGGGAATCCGGCGGATGGTCGTGCATTCGGGCTTCGCGCCGAGGGTGTACTATCCCGAGTGGTTTGTGCCGAGGTCCATCGAATTCTGGCGGGATTTCGTGCGTGAGCTGCCGGAGGATTTTGAATTGCTGCTGGAGAACGTGCTGGACGTGCACCCGGAGTACATCCGGGACGTGTGCGACGGCGTGGACGATCCCCGGCTGCGCATCTGCCTGGACGTGGGGCACGCAAATGTCTATTCGCAGGCTCCGGCGGAGCAGTGGATTGAAATGCTGGGATCCAGAATCGTGCACGTGCACATGCACAACAACGATGGGCTCCGGGACCTGCACGCTCCGCTGGACGAGGGGAGCCTGGACGTGGAGCGGGTTCTGCGCCATCTGGATGCGTATGCGCCGGCGGCAGACATCTGTATCGAGAGCGTGGATGCACTGAGCTGCATCCGTACACTGGAGAAAAGAGGAGTTATTACCGATGAAAAATCCTTATGAAATTGAAATTCCCGCACTGGACGAGGCGGTCATGAAGGAAGCTTGGGCAAGGCAGGACGCGCTGGCGAAGCCGCCCCGGAGCCTGGGCGTGCTGGAGGAGATCTCCGTGCGCTTTGCCGGCATGACCGGGAAGCTGTACAACGACGCGAAGAAGCGCCGCATTCTGATCTTTGCCGCGGACAACGGCGTGGTGGAGGAGGGCGTGACCTCTGCGCCCCAGTCGGTGACGCTGGCGCAGACCATCAACTTCACCCGGGGCCTGACCGGCGTGGCGGTGCTGGCGAAGCACTATAACACCGAATTGAAGGTCGTGGACGTGGGCATCAACGCCCGCTTCGAACAGCCGGGTGTGATCGACCGCAAGATCGCTCTGGGCACGCGGAACCTGGCCAAGGAGCCCGCCATGAGCCGGGAACAGGCGCTTCAGGCGCTGAACACCGGCTACGAGATGGCCGCGCAGGCCGCTGCGGATGGCGTGGAGATCCTGGGCATCGGAGAGATGGGCATCGGAAACACCACCACCTCCAGCGCAATCCTCTCCTGCCTGCTTGGCCTGCCGGCTGAGGCGACCACCGGTCGCGGCGGCGGCGTGAACGACGCGGGCTTTGCGCGCAAGAAGGAGATCATCGACTCCGCCATCGCGCGCTGGGAGCCCGATCCGAAGGACGTGGTGGACGTGATGACCAAGGTGGGCGGCTTCGACATCGCGGCCATGTGCGGCGCATTCCTGGGCGCGGCGGCACACCGGCTGCCGGTGGTGATCGACGGCTACATCTCCGCGGTTTCGGCGCTGTGTGCATACCGCATCCGCCCGGAGAGCGCCAACTACTTCTTCGGCTCCCACATCTCCTGCGAGCGCGGCTATCTGCTGGCCATGGATGAGATGAAGGTCAAGCCCATGTTCCAGCTGGAGATGCGGCTGGGCGAGGGCAGTGGCTGTCCCATCGCCTTCGAGGTGATCGACGGCGCGCTGTCGGTGCTGAAGAACATGGCGACCTTCGACGAGGCGCGCATCGACGACGGATACCTCAGCGAGATCCGCAGCGACGCGCACCTGCAGAGGTGAACAGGATGCACACACTGATTTCCGGCGGCTGCAAGAACGGCAAGTCCTACTACGCCCAGCGCGTGGCGAAGGCTGCGGGTGCGCCGCTGTACTATCTGGCCACGATGATCTCCACCGGCGAGGAGGACGATGCGCGCATCGCCCGCCACCTGAAGGAGCGCGAGGGCTGGGGCTTTGAGACCATCGAGTGCGGCAAGGGCATCCTGCATGCGCTGGAGCGCGCCGACGCAAACGGCTCCTTTCTGCTGGACAGCGTGACGGCGCTGCTGGCCAACGAGATGTTCGATCCGGCGGGCTTCGATCCCGACGCGGCCGAGCGCGTGGCGGAGGAGCTTGCGCAGTTCGTGTCGCGCACGAAGAACGTGGTGTTCGTCTCGGACTACCTGTATTCCGACGCGCAGGACTTCGACGAATGGACGGAGCGATACCGCCGGGGCCTGGCCCTGGTGGACCGCCGCCTGGCGAAGTGCTGCGAAACGGTGCTGGAGGTCTCCTCCGGCACGGTGATCTGCCACAAGGGGGTGCTTCCGCTGTGAAAGACATGCTCACCGCCATGGATATGTGCCTGCACATGTTCATCTCGATCCCGCTGCCTCCGGGCAAGTGGGACGACAGCCTGCGCAAGCAGAGCACGGCCTGCCTTCCGCTGCTGGGACTGCTGATCGGCGCGATCTGGCTGGGAATCGCTTATCTGGCGCGGGCGATCCTGCCGCTGCCGCTGGCTTCTGCGGTGGTCGCGGCCTACCCGTTCCTGATCACCGGCTTCATCCACCTGGACGGCTACATGGACGCAAGCGATGCACTCTTGTCCTGGCGGAACCGCGAGGAGCGCTTGCGCATCCTGAAGGACGTGCACGTGGGCTCCTTCGCCGTGGTGATGATCGGCCTCTTGTTCCTGTTCCAGTTCGCGGCCTGCCTGTCGGTGACGAAGCTGTTCCCACTGTTGCTGATCCCGGTGCTGTCCCGCGCGGGTTCGGCGCTGTGCGTGCTGGCGATGAAGCCCCTGGGCCACAGCGAGTACGCTTCCGGCAAGCAGAGCGCTCCGGACAGCCTGATCTACGCGGTGCTGGCCATGGCCGCGGCGGCGATGATCGTGCTGACGCTGGTCTGCGGATGGCGGGGCCTGGTCGTGGGCGCTGCGGTGGTTCTGGGCTACGCCCTCGCCATGTGGCGCTGCGTGTGCTCGCTGGGCGGCGTGTCCGGCGATCTGGCGGGCTTCTCGCTGACGGTGGCGGAGCTGTGCGGGCTGATCGCCCTCTCAATGATCTGAAGGAGTGAAAATATGATCTTTGTATTTGGCGGCGCATATCAGGGCATGGAGGACTATGCCCGCGAACAGTGCGGAGCTGCGGAAACCGTGCAGCTCACGGAAGATGATGCGCAGATCGACTTCTCCACCGGCGCGGTGGCGGGCCTGGAGAGATACGTGCTGGGCTGCGTGCGCCGGGGCGAGAATGCGCGGGAATATTTTGAAGCCCGTCGCGACGAATGGAAGGATGCGGTGCTGATCGGCACGGACTTCTCCTGCGGGCTGGTGCCCATGGAGGCGGAGAATCGCCTGTGGCGGGAGGAGAATGGACGGCTGAACAACTATCTGGCGGGCGAGGCGGCGCGCGTGGTGCGCATGTTCTGCGGCATCGCCCAGGTGATCAAGTGAGGCTGGTGCTGCTGCGCCACGGCAGAACGGCGGCCAACGAGGCGCGGCTCTACTGCGGCGCGACGGACGTGGTGCTGTCGGAGGCGGGGCGTGCGCAATTGCTGCTGCGCCGGGAGTCGGTGCGCTACCCGGAGATCGACGGCCTGCTGCGGGTCACCAGCGGCATGCTCCGCGCGGACGAGACGCTGCGCATCCTCTTCGGTGCGGAACCGGAGCTGCGGCTTCCCGGCCTGCAGGAGATGAACTTCGGGCGCTTCGAGATGCACAGCTACGAGCAGCTGAAAGAGGACGCGGACTACCAGAGGTGGATCATGGACGCAAGCGGCGAGGTCTCCACGCCCGGCGGGGAATCCAAGCGGGATTTCCAGCGGCGCGTGAACGCAGCCTTCGACGGCCTGCGCCGGGATGCGCTGGTGGTGTGCCACGGCGGGGTGATTGCCGCGCGCATGGAAAAGCTGTTTCCGCAGGAGAACAAGAATCTGTACCAGTGGCAGCCGGACTCCGGCCTGGGTTACGTCCTGGAGGAGCGCGGCGGCGTGTGGAGCTATACGACCATCGGGGAGGAATGAAAATGCGGCATCCGGATCGGGAAATTACGGACATTCAGGAGATTGCGCAGGTCTTTGAACGGGCGGACACCATCCGCATCGGCATGCACGGCGGGGACTATCCATACGTGGTGCCGGTGTCCTACGGTTGGGAGCTGGTGGACGGGAAGATTGCCGTCTACTTTCACGGCGCGCGCTGTGGCAGGAAGTATGAGCTGCTGCGACAGGATCCCAGGGTGTGCGTGGAGGCCGACGTGCTCAATGGCTACGTGCCCAACGGCAGCAGCTATACAGCGGACTACATAAGCGCCATCGGCTTCGGCGCGGCGGAGAGCCTGACGGGCGTGGAGGCGGTGCACGGCATGCAACTGCTGCTGCGCCACTGCGGCGCGCCGGAGGACGTCGCAGAGAGATGCATCCTGCGGGATATCACCGAGATGACCCGCGTGGTGCTTGTGCAGGTGACGGGCAAGCACCGGTTCGGGCAGAAACAGTAAAAATCCGTGCAAAGTAGAAGGCACAGTGCACAAATGAAACCGCAGTTGAAGGACTGCGGTTATTTTTGCATTAAAAAAGCGAATTTTGAAAATCGATGGGAAACGTGGGGGATTTGTGCTATATTGGAAGCAAAGAAATACAGACACATGGGTGTGCGCTTCGGAAGCGCGGGTATACCAGAGGATTTTTTGTATGCATTATCTATCCGATTTCGATGGCTGCGTCGGCAGACCGGCGAGCCAGAACCAGATCAAGGAAGAAAAACTGAAATGGCTGTTCAATCTCCTGTATGAGGCGGGGGAGATGGCGCGTGCGGATCTTGCGCGCGTGACCGGCCTGAGTCCCACGACCATCTCTGCCCTGGTGGACGAACTGATCCGCAAGGGACTGGTGGTCGAGGCCGGCTTTGCATCGACCGTGCAGGGCGGCCGCAAGCCCATCAACCTGCGCGTAAATGCACAGGGGCGGCAGATTCCGACGTTTACGCTGCACCGCTGGGGCCTGCGCTTTGAGCTCTACAACCTGGGTATGGAGGTCATCGAGGCCTTCGAGGTGCGGTTCTCCCCGGAGGAGCAGGCGCAGGTGGAGGAAAGCTGCATCGCGCAGATCCAGCGCGTGCTGTTCCGGCAGTCGACGCGCTTTGACTGGCGCATCGCCGCGGGCGTATGCATCTGCGTGCCGGGCATCTATCAGCCGGATTGCAGCGCGTTTGTGCTGTGGGCGGACGAGGCGCAGCTGCGCCTGGACCGGCTGCAGACGCTGGAGCAGGAGCTGCAGCTGCCGCTGTTCATCGGAAACGAATCCCAGTGCCTCGCCTATGCCGAGGTGCAGATCGGGAAGAGTGAGTGTGCGTGGAACGACAGCCTGCTGTACGTGATCGTTTCGGAGCAGGTGGAATCCTGCCTCTACGTCAACAACGATATCTACACCGGCAGGGACAACTATGCCGGCCGCCTGGGGCACATCTCCATCAATTACAAGGGTAAGCTGTGCAGCTGCGGCGGCCGAGGATGCCTGGAGCGCTATGTGAATATCCACGCCATTCTGGAACGCATTGCGCAGGCGGCCGCGTTTTCGCGCTGCCCGGCGCTGGACCGCCTGACCGGCGGCGACATGCATCATCTGACGCTGCAGATGATCGGCCGTTCCTACGATGCGGGCGAACCCGCCGTTCAGGAGGCCATGGACGATGTGGCGGAGCAGCTGTTCACCGGCATTTACGCCCTTGTGTGCGCCACCGGCGTGGGCAGGATTGTGCTGGGAGGCGACATCGTCCAGCTGGGCGCTGGCTTCCTCGAGCGGCTGCGGGCATTCTGCGGGCGCGTGAAGGGAAGTCACCTGTTGCAGGGCATCACGGTGGATTACAGCCGGGTCGGCCTGGAGGATTGCAGCAGCGGCATGGTGCGCTACTTCATCAACAGGCGGCTGGAGATCGGCCGCGGCTGAGAAATGAAATCGGAAAGGGCGCTTCGAAGCGCCCTCTTTGCATCTCTGTCTCGGGATTACAGCTCCAATTCACCTTCGTAGACCAGCTCGGCGCTGCCGTGCAGGGTCACGCCTGCGTCAGAGACGTGCACCACCAGGATGCCGCCCAGCACCTGCACGTTGATGTCGGTGTCGCGGTCGCACAGGCCGTTCTCGATGGCAGCCACAGCCGCCGCGCAGGCACCGGTGCCGCAGGCCATGGTCTCGCCGCTGCCGCGCTCGTAGCAGCGCATGCGCAACGTGGTGCGGTTCACTGCGCGCACGAACTCGGTGTTCACGCGCTCGGGGAAGATATCGGCGTTCTCAAACAGCGGGCCGAGGACCTTCAGATCCAGCGTGTCCACCTGATCGGTAAAGACCACGCAGTGGGGGTTGCCTATGGAGACGCAGTTGATGTTGTACAGCGTCCCTGCGATGCGGATGGGATAGCGCACCGCGCGCTTCACCGGCAGAGTGCAGGGCAGGGAGGCGGTGCGCAGATCGGCCGCGCCCATGTCCACCGACACGGAGCTGACCTTGCCGAAGCGGGTGTAGAGCTTCAGCCTGCGCACGCCGCTGGCGGTCTCGATGGTCATGCGCTCGCAGGGCACGATGCCGTTGTCGTAGAGGTACTTGCCCACGCAACGGATGCAGTTGCCCGCCATGCGGCCCTCGGAGCCGTCGCGGTTGTAGATGCGCATGCGCGCGTCCGCCACATCCGAGTTCTCGATCAGCGCGATGCCGTCCGCGCCCACGCCGTAGTGGCTGCGGCAGAGCCGGACGCACAGGGACTCCGGATAGGCGATGGCGCCGTCGCGGTTGTCGAGGATGATGTAGTCGTTGCCGGTGCTCTGCATCTTGGCAAAGCGCAGCTTCTGGCGACCGGCGCGCAGGTGGTTGATGTCCACCAGCTCGGTGTTTGACTGGGTGTAGCGGCTGGCGATGATGTCGGCCAGGGCGTTGGCGGTGTCCAGCGAGGTCAGGCAGGCGATGCCCAGCAGCAGCGCCCGGCGGTGCAGCTCGATGTAGTCGCCGATGGTGTCGTCCCGCAGCGCGCCGGTGTAGACGATGTAGTGGATCGCGCCGCTCTCCAGCAGAGCGCGGGTGGAGTCGCGCTCGTCCAGGTCGTCCACGGGAGTCACCGGTATGCCCAGCGTGGAGATGGCCGCGGCGGTATCTGCAGTGGCATAGAGGTGGCAGCCAAGGTCGCTGAACTTGCGTGCCAGTCCCAGCACCTCGTAGGCGTCGTGCTCGTCCACGCTCAGCAGCGCGCCGATCTCGTCGCCGGGCTGAGGCAGGCGGATTCCGGCGCTCACCAGGCCCTTGAACAGCGCCTCGCCCAGATCCTTGCCCACACCCAGCACCTCGCCGGTGGACTTCATCTCGGGGCTCAGGTAGCTGTTTGCGTCGGTCAGCTTCTCAAAGGAGAACACCGGAACCTTCACTGCGCAGTAGGGCGGGGTCTGGCACAGGCCGGCGCCGTAGCCCAGATCGCGAAGCCGCTGGCCCACCATCACCCTCGAGGCGATGTCCACCATGGGCACGCCCGTGACCTTGCTGATGTAGGGGATGGTGCGCGATGCGCGGGGATTGACCTCGATCACGTGCAGCTTGCCCTGATAGATCAGGTACTGGATGTTCACCAGGCCCTTGGTGCCCAGCGCCAGCGCCAGCTGGGTGGAGGACTGCACGATGGTCTCCAGCATGCGGTCGTTGATGTTGTAGGGGGGATAGACGGCGATGGAGTCGCCGGAGTGCACGCCCGCGCGCTCGATGTGCTCCATTACGCCGGGAATCAGCACGTCCTCGCCGTCGGAGATCACGTCCACCTCCAGCTCCACGCCGGGCATGTACTTGTCCACCAGCACCGGATTGTCGATGCCGCCGGCCAGGATGCGCGCCATGTAGCGCTCCACGTCCTTATCCTCGTGGGCGATGGTCATGTTCTGGCCGCCGATGACGTAGCTGGGGCGCAGCAGCACCGGATAGCCCAGCCGATTGGCCGCATCCAGCGCCTCCTGCATGCTGTGCACGCCCGTGCCCTTGGGGCGGCGGATGGAGAACTTCTCCAGCAGCGCGTCGAAGCGCTCGCGGTCCTCGGCGATGTCGATGCCCTCGGCGGAGGTGCCCAGTATCTGCACGCCCGCCCGATCGAGGGTCTGGGTGAGCTTGATGGCGGTTTGTCCGCCGAAGGCCACCACCACGCCCACCGGCTTCTCCACATCCAGGATGCGCAGTACGTCCTCGTCGGTGAGGGGCTCGAAGTACAGGCGGTCGGCGGTGTCGTAGTCGGTGGAGACGGTCTCGGGGTTGTTGTTGATGATGGCCACGTCGTAGCCCAGCTTCTTCAGCGTCCACACGCAGTGCACCGAGGAGTAGTCGAACTCGATGCCCTGGCCGATGCGGATGGGGCCGGAGCCCAGCACCACGATCACCGGCTTGCCGGAGCGGGGGAAGGATCGGGACTCGCACTCATCCTCGAAGGTGGAGTAGAAGTAGGGGGTCTCCGCGTCGAACTCCGCGCCACAGGTGTCCACCATCTTGAAGGCGGAGCGAATCTGCGGAAGCTCGGTCGCGCCGGAGAGGCGCTTCAGGGCCGCGTCGGGATAGCCCAGCTTCTTGCCGAGGATGTAGTCCCCGTCGCTGAGACCATTTGCAATGCGCACCTCGTAATTGGCGAGGTTCTGAAGTTTAAAGAGGAACCAGCGGTCGATCTTCGTGATCTCGTGGATGCGTTCAACGCTCCAGCCGGACTTCAGGGCCTCGAAGATGTTGAACAGGCGCAGGTCGTCCGCCACCCGCAGGCGGAGTTCCAGTGGAACGCCACTGTCGTCTGCGCGGTTCAGGGTGTCCAGCTTGATCTCCGCGCCGCGCACGGCCTTCATCAGCGCCATCTCGAAGCAGGGCGCGATGGCCATGACCTCGCCGGTGGCCTTCATCTGGGTGCCCAGCCTGCGGCTGGCCCCGGCGAACTTCTCGAAGGGCCACTTGGGGAACTTGACCACCACGTAGTCCAGCGTGGGCTCGAAGCAGGCGCAGGTCTTGCCGGTGACCTCGTTCTTGATCTCGTCCAGGGTGTAACCCAGGGCAATCTGGGTGGTGACCTTGGCGATGGGGTAGCCGGTGGCCTTGCTGGCCAGCGCCGACGAGCGCGACACGCGGGGGTTGACCTCGATCACGGCGTATTCGAAGCTGTCCGGGTTCAGCGCGAACTGGCAGTTGCAGCCGCCCACGATGCCCAGCGCGGTGATGATGTTCAGCGATGCGTTGCGCAGCATCTGGTACTCCTTGTCGGAGAGGGTGAGCGCAGGGGCGACCACGATGGAGTCGCCGGTGTGGATGCCCACCGGGTCGAAGTTCTCCATGGAGCACACGGCGATGACGTTGCCCACGGAGTCGCGCATGACCTCGAACTCGATCTCCTTCCATCCGGCGATGCACTTTTCGATCAGCACCTGGGTGATGGGGGACATGTCCAGACCTGTGCGGGCGATCTCGCGCAGCTCCTCAGCATTGTCCGCCACGCCGCCGCCCGCGCCGCCAAGCGTGAATGCGGGGCGCACGATCACCGGATAGCCGATCCTTTCGGCGATCTCCAGCGCGCGGGGCACATCGTTTGCGATCTCGGAGGGGATGGTGGGCTCGCCGATCTCCGTCATGGTGTCCTTGAACAGCTGGCGATCCTCCGCCTTGTCGATGGCGTCGGCGTTGGTGCCGATCAGCCGCACGCCATGCTTCTCCAGGAAGCCCTCCTTGGAGAGCTGCATGGCGATGGTCAGGCCCGTCTGTCCGCCCAGACCCGCCAGCATGCTGTCGGGCTTCTCGTGCTCGATGATACGCTTGACGGTCTGGGCCGTCAGGGGCTCCAGATAGATCTCGTCCGCCAGGGCGCGGTCGGTCATGATGGTGGCGGGGTTGGAGTTCACCAGCACCACGTTGATGCCCGCCGCCTTCAGCACCCGGCAGGCCTGGGCACCGGCGTAGTCGAACTCGGCGGCCTGACCGATGACGATCGGGCCGGAGCCGATCATCAGCACCTTCTTGATGTCCTTGTTCAGCGGCATGCCTCGGCACCTCCCATCATGGAAATGAAGCGGTCAAAGAGGAAAGCGGTGTCGCGGGGGCCGGAGCAGGCCTCCGGGTGGAACTGCACGGTGAAGGCGTTCCACTCGGGGTAGTCGATGCCCTCGCAGGTGTTGTCATTGGCGTTGACGAAGCGGATCTGTCCCTCACGGACGGACTCGGACACCACTGCGTAGCCGTGGTTCTGGCTGGTGATGTAGGTGCGCGTGCCGCCAACCTCCTTCACCGGCTGGTTCGCGCCGCGGTGGCCGAACTTCATCTTTTCCGTGCGTCCGCCTGCGGCCAGCGCCGTCAGCTGATGGCCGAGGCAGATGCCGAACACAGGCAGCTTGCCCAGCATCTTTGCGATCTGGGCGATGCAGTAGCTGTTCTCGCTGGGGTCGCCGGGGCCGTTGGAGAGCATTACGCCGTCGAAGCCGCCGTTCAGAATCTCCCGGGCCGGGGTGCGTGCGGGCCAGACTGTCACCGTGCAGCCGCGCTTCTGCAGCTCCCGCACGATGTTGCGCTTCGCGCCGTAGTCCATCAGCGCCACGCGGAATTTTTCTTCTCCACAGGCCGGATGGGTGGAGGGGCCGTCACAGGTGACCTCGTCCACCACGCCCACCACGCTGTAATTCTGAATCGGGGTCAGATCGGCGGGAATTTCGGAGCAGATCATGGCGTTCATCACGCCGCTCTCGCGAATCTTGCGGGTGATGGCGCGGGTGTCCACGCCGCAGATGCCGGGCACGCCGCGCTCCTTCAGGAAGCGGTCCAGTTCATACTGGCTGCGGAAGTTGGAGGGCGCGTCGCAGATTTCGCGTACCACATAGCCGCGCACGTGGCACTTGCCCTCGAAGTCGTCCTCGATCACGCCGTAGTTGCCGATCAGCGGGAAGGTCTGCATCACGATTTGTCCCGCATAGCTGGGGTCGGTCAGGGTCTCCAGATAGCCCACCATGCCCGTGGTGAACACCAGCTCGCCCAGGCCGCACGCCTCCGCGCCGATGCCGACGCCCTCGTACACGCTGCCGTCGGCCAGCACCAGATAAGCCTTCGCCATAAATAACCTCTCTTTCGTACCAAGAACCGGCAGTTTGCCGGTTCTTTTTGCAGCTATGATCAGAATGCGCCGAGGGTCGCCGCCATCACAGCCTTGATGGTGTGCATGCGGTTCTCCGCCTCGTCAAACACGATGGAGGCCGGGGATTCAAACACCTCGTCCGTCACTTCCATCTCGTTGATTCCGTATTTTTCAGAAATTTCGCGGCCAATGCCGGTGTTCAGGTCGTGGAAGGCCGGCAGGCAGTGCATAAATACGCAATCCGGCGCGGCGGCATCCATCTTCTTCGCGTCCACCTGATAGGGGGACAGCTCGCGGATGCGCTCCGCCCACACCTCGGCGGGCTCGCCCATGGAGACCCACACGTCGGTGTAGATCACGTTCGCGTCCTGCACGGCCTCCATCGGGTCCTCGCAGAAGGAGAGCTTCGCGCCGGTCTGGGCGGCGATCTGCTGGCACTGTTCGATCAGCGTGGCGTCGGGGAAGTACTTCTTCGGGGCGCAGGCCACGAACTCCAGGCCCATCTTTGCGCAGCCCACCATCAGCGAATTTCCCATGTTGTAGCGCGCGTCGCCCATGTACACCAGCTTCACGCCCTGAAAGCGGCCGAAGTGTTCGCGGATGGTCAGGAAGTCCGCAAGAATCTGGGTGGGATGGAATTCGTTGGTCAGGCCGTTCCACACCGGCACGCCCGCGTGCTTCGCAAGCGTCTCCACGATCTCCTGGCCGAAGCCGCGGTACTCGATGCCGTCGTACATGCGGCCCAGCACCCGCGCGGTGTCGGCGATGGACTCCTTCTTGCCGATCTGGGAGCCGGAGGGGTCGAGATAGGTCACGCCCATGCCCAGATCGTAGGCTGCGACCTCGAAGCTGCAGCGGGTGCGGGTGCTGGTCTTTTCAAAGATCAGCGCAACGTTCTTGCCGCGCAGCGCATCGTGGGCGATGTTCGCCTTCTTCTTTTGCTTGAGCTCCGCCGCCAGATCGATCAGCGCGCCGATCTCCTGGGGCGTCAGGTCCAACAGCTTCAGGAAGCTCTTTCCCGCCAGGGACTTGGTGTTCGCCATGCATTTCAACCCCCAAAACACAGTTTGAACTATTATAAGGCGTTTTGTGCCCCGCGTGCAATGCATTGCAGGTAAAATTATGCGTACATGATGCATAAATTGTGGGCGAATTCCTGTACAAGGGTATAAAAATTCGAGAATATGCGAAAAATTACATAAATATGCATTGACAGAGCGGCCCGGAAGTGCTATCCTGTGTCCAATCCAACCGGCGCGGAGCGCGGGGGAACAATGGGAAAGAGAGAGGGTCAGACATATGAAAAAGACGATTGCAATGCTGCTGGTTTGCATGCTTATGCTGATGGGCTGCGCGATGGCAGAAAAGATTACGATGGGTTCCAGCTGCGACTTCCCGCCCTATGAGTACTACGACGACGAGACCGGCGAGATCGTGGGCATCGACGTGGAGATCGCCTATGCGGTGGCCGAGAAGCTGGGCTATGAGCTGGAGATTCAGGACATGCAGTTCGACTCCATCATCGCCGCCGTGTGCTCCGGCAAGGTGGACTTCGGCATGTCCGGCTTCACCGTCACCGAGGAGCGCAAGCAGAACGTGGACTTCTCCACGCCCTACACTACCGCGAAGCAGTCCGTTCTGGTGCCTGCGGAGACCAGCATCACCTCCGTTGACGACCTGTTCAACGTGGAGAACGCGTACAAGATCGGCGTGCAGATCGGCACCACCGGCGATCTGTACATCACCGGCGACGTGGAGGCCAACGGCTTGCAGCACAGCGTGGAGCGCTACAACAAGTACGGCGACGCGGTCATGGCGCTCTTGTCCGGCAAGATCGACTGCATGATCGTCGACGATCAGGTGGCCGTGAGCTTTGCGGAGGCAAACGAGGGCCTGGCGCTGCTGGACACCGCCTATGCGCTGGAGGAGTACGCCGTGTGCTTCGCCAAGGAAAGCCCGCTGTACGATCCCTTCAACGCAGCCCTGGAGGAGCTGATCGCGGACGGCACCGTGCAGAGCATCATTGATAA
Organism: Clostridiales bacterium; assembly: GCA_004557125.1. GTDB lineage: Bacteria > Bacillota > Clostridia > Christensenellales > Aristaeellaceae > SFTH01. Next base: position 111,674 of record SFET01000004.1, read on the forward strand.
GTACATCGTATCCGACTGATCCGCCGCGGATTCATGTGCGAACCCGGCGCCTTGAAGGCGCCGGGTTCGCTGTGCATACGTACGCTTCCACGGCGACGGAAGGTGTTAAGGAAGCTTGAAGCCACATTAGAAATTCATTAATCTTTCACGCTATGTCTTGTGTTCCGGAAAAGTTATGATATGCTGATATATAGAAAGAAAAATGAAGGAGGAGGCGCAGAGCGCAGAAAACTGAATGCAAAAGAGGACGTTCAGGGAGAATCTTGAGCAGCTCCTGCCCGCATATGCGCGCATGCCGCTGCTATTTTTGGTCATAATAAACCTGTTGGCATATTACGGATCCCGGCTGATTCCGCTGCAGATGGCGCCGCTGAACATGCAGCTGCCGCTGGACGGGAGAATTCCCTTCCGGCAGGAGTGGATCATCATTTACATTCTGGCGTATTTGCAATGGGTTGTGGGCTACGTGCTGATCGCGCGGGAGAGCCGGGAGCATTGCCGGCGCGTGCTGACCGGCGAAATGATCGCCAAGCTGATCTGCATGGTGCTGTTTGTGGTGCTGCCGACGCGGATCGAACGGCCGCAGGTGGGGGGACGCGGCCTGTGCGCATCTCTGGTGCGGCTGATCTATGCCACGGATGCGCCCATCAATCTGTTTCCCTCCATTCACTGCCTGGAGAGCTGGATCTGCTTTCGCGGGGCCGTCGGCATGAAGCGCGTGCCGCGCTGGTATGCGCCGGCGATGCTGTTGCTGACGCTTCTGGTGTTTGCCAGCACCGTGCTGGTCAAGCAGCATGTTCTGGTGGACATCCCGGCGGGAATCCTGGTCGGCGAAGTGGGGCTTCTGCTGGCGAACCAGCTGTTTGCGATCCGGCAGCGGCGGAAAGGGGGATGCGAATGAATCAAACGGAGTGCAATCGGGCGCAGTCCGGCGGATTGAAGGGACAGCGCCAGGCGCTGTGGTCGATCCTGTTCGTGCTGATCGCCGCAGCCAGCGTTTGGGCGATCGCATCCCAGGCGCAGGGCTTTTCCCTGGAGGGATTCGGGGAGTTCCTGCGCGGCGCGTCCATGCCATGGCTGGTGCTCGCCTTCGGCTGCATGCTGCTCTCGGTCTGGTCGGAGGGCCGCGCGCTGCTGCAGATCTGCCGGGGCTTCGGACATCCCCGGCGCGGATCGGATGGCTTTGCCTACGCGTCTGCGGACGTCTACTTTTCCGCAATCACGCCCTCGGCCACCGGAGGACAGCCGGCCAGCGCCTTCTTCATGATGCGCGACGGCATTCCCGGGCCGGTCTCCACCGTGGCGCTGCTGGTGAATCTGATCATGTACACCCTGTCCATCGTGGTGATCGCGCTGATCTGCTTTGCGCTGCGTCCGGGCATCTTCCGGATGTTCAGTCCGCTGGCACGGGCCATGATCCTGATCGGCTGCGTCATCCAGTGCGGTTTGGTGCTGTTGCTGCTGCTGGTCCTGAAGAAGGAGCGCCTGCTCCACCGCGCCTGCGACGCCGTGCTGCGCTTCCTTGCGAAGCTGCACCTGCTGCGCCGGCCCGAAAAGAAGCGGGAACGGCTGCGCACGGCGATTGAGGACTATCGCAAGAGCGTTTCGATGGCGGCAGGTCAGACGGGCGTGCTTTGGCGCAGCTTTGCGCTGAATCTTCTGCAGCGCGTGTCGCTGATCGCGGTGACGATGTGTGCGTTTCGCGCGGCCGGCGGTGCGGCGGAGCAGATGCTGGACGCCTGGGCGGTGCAGGGGTTTTCGGTGCTGGGTTACAGCTTCGTGCCCATACCGGGCGCCATGGGCGTGGCGGATCTGATGCTGATGGATGGCTTCGGCCAGATGATGGCCCGGGAGAGCGCGGTGAATCTGGAGCTGTTGAGCCGTTCCATATCCTTTTACAGTTGCATACTGGTATGCGGTGTTGCGGTTCTGGTGAAATACATGATGCAAAAAGTGAGGAAGAATGTCCAATGATCGGATTTTACAATTATACGATGCTCCTGACCTACCTATCGCTGATGTCCGCCGGATTGGGAATCGTGGTGTCCCTCAGCGGCGGCGGACATCCCTACATCGGCGTGTTCTTTCTGATGATCAGCGGACTGTGCGACGCCTTCGACGGCAAGGTGGCCCGCACGAAGCCGGATCGCAGCGAGATGGAACAGAAATTCGGCATACAGGTGGATTCCCTGTCGGATCTGGTGGCCTTCGGCGTGCTGCCCGCCTGCATCGGAGAGGCGATGCTGCGCTGCTCGCCCGTGATGACCGCGCTCTTTGCCGAGGGAAGCCTGTTGACGGTGCGGCTCGTCCGGGGACTTGCCTTCGCCGTGCTCATCCTCTACATGCTGGCGGCGCTGATCCGTCTGGCCTACTTCAACGTCACCGAGGAGGAGCGCCAAAAAACTGAGGGCGGCGCGCGAAAGTATTACACGGGCCTGCCCGTGACCTCCGCGGCACTGATCTTCCCCACGGTGCTGCTGATCCAATACATAACCACCGTAGACATTACGCCCGTCTACTTTGCGGCCGTGGTGCTGACGGGCTTTGCATTCCTGACGAAGTTCCGCCTGCGCAAGCCGGGCCTGAAGGGCATCCTCATCATGGTGGCCATCGGTGCTGTGGAGTTCATCGCCATGATGCTGCTGCGCAACGGTCTGCGCCTGCGTTGAGCATGGAGCGCCTGCTTTCTTCGCGCACGCCGCTCCCCAGAGGGAAGGATGGTGCTGTGCTGCGCTTTCTGTACCACACCCCGCTTGGACGGCTGCTTCTGCGCCCGCTGTGCAGCCGCGCGGTTTCGCGCCTGTGCGGACGCTACCTGGATTCCCCGCTGTCGAGACCGCTGATTGCGCCCTTTGTGCGCAAGAACGGCATCCGGCTTGAGGACTTCTTTTCCGACGGCTTCCGCTGCTTCAACGACTGCTTCGCCCGCAGGATTCGCCCGGAGCTTCGCCCGGTGGATCCCTCGCCGGATGCGCTGGTGGCCCCCTGCGACGGCCTGCTCAGCGTGTACCCCATCCAAAAGGGCACGGTGATCCTCGCCAAGCAGAGCGTGTACACGATCAATGACCTGCTGGGCGGCGATCCTGCGGCTTCGCGCTTCGAGGGCGGTGCATGCCTGGTGTTCCGGCTGTGCGTGAACCACTACCACCGCTACTGTTACCCCGACGGCGGACGGCTTGTGCGCAGCGCCTTCATTCCCGGGGAGTTACATACGGTGCGGCCCATCGCGCTGGAGGAGATTCCGGTGTTCGTGCGCAACTGCCGGGAGTACGCGCTGCTGGAGACCGATCATCTGGGCACGGTGGCGCAGATCGAGGTGGGCGCGATGCTGGTGGGTAAAATCCACAACCATCCCGCACCGGAGCGCTTCGAGCGCGGCGATGAGAAGGGCATGTTCCTCTACGGCGGCTCCACGGTGATCCTGCTGATCGAGCCGGGAAGGATATATATTCCCGAGGTGGCCTTCGCACTCTCTGCCGAGGAAAGTGAGATCCCCGTCTGCATGGGCGAGCGCATCGCCGACCTTGCGGATGCTGTTGAAAGACCTGCATAAATCATGAAACGACGCGCTGCGGACGGGCAAATCTTCCCGACACGGCGCGTATTTGCTGGAATGTATGCTTTTGTGGAACTATGCAAGCTCAATATCCGTCCAATAGAAAAAGGGAGGAATTGGCATGAAAAGGCTACTATCATTTATCCTGGCGATCCTGTTGTTGCTGGGATCGGCCTTTGCAATGACAGAGGAGGAGGCGAAAAGCCGTATTCTTGCGCTTGACGAAGATGCTTCGGAAGCGGCAGGCATTATTGCATATCCATCCAGTGATGCGGACGGCGCATTTGTTGTCGTAATGACGGCGCACAATTCAGATGCAACCACTGCGGGGAATTTCTGGTATGTGACGTCGGACGATGCGCTATTGCTCGGCAGCGGAACACAGAATCTGGATTGGGGTCTTATTGATTCCGAACCGCAGGTATTCTACAATACCTATTACAAATCCGACGGAGAGCGAAGGACGCGCGCTTGTGTGTTGCTGGATGGGCGGGTGCGTGAGCTGGAAAACGTGGACGATTTGCAGTTCATCCCCTTTGGCACAGGTTGTATTCCCGCCACCGTCAATGACATCGCAGTTGAGGACAATTACGCATTTCTTCGACTGTGCCAATCCGGCGGCGGCACACCGTATCTTGCGCAGATTTGCGGCGTTGAAATTGACAGGGAGCGGTTTCTTGAAGTGGAGGGCGCGAGGGAAGCGTTGAATACCGTGGAGTCCTCAGGCTATACAGTGAATCAAATCCTGTATTGGGGTTCCAATATCTATGCGCTCAATTTCAGCAAAAACTCGAAAAACTCGAGAGTCAGAAACAATCACTGCTATCTGTACTGGCAGGATGACCACCTTCGTCTGGAAGGCGGCTGGTTTGGAGACGACATCGGGCTTCATTCTGGCACGGCAAGTGTCCTCTCTGCGCTCGATGTTCCCGTAGTTCAGCTGAGTTGAATGCGTGGCAAGGAGATATGCAGAGATACACGGCCGGATTTGCAAAAGCGAGTCCGGCTTTCTGCATCTTAATCCCGCCGAGCTTGACAGGTGAAGCGGGGTCTTGCTACAATAAAACGATACTGAAGGATTGGGCTTGGAGGAAAAAAGGGCATGTATGTGATCGTTGGCCTGGGCAATCCGGGCAGAAAATATGAGCACACGCGGCACAACGTGGGCTTCGATGTGCTGGAAATTCTGTCGCAGAAATATGATATTCCCATGCTGAAGCTGCGCTGCAAGGCGGTGGTGGGCGAGGGCACGATCCGCGGACATCGCGTGGCGCTGTGCCAGCCGCAGACCTTCATGAACCTGTCGGGCGAGTCGGTGGTGCAGCTGGTGAACTGGTACAAGCCGGAGGAGGATCAGTTGATCGTGGTCTACGACGACGTGGACCTGCCGGAGGGCAAGATTCGCTTCCGCCCTTCGGGCAGCGCGGGCACTCACAACGGCATGCGCAACATCATCTATCTGCTGGGGCGCGACAACTTCCCCCGCGTGCGGGTGGGCATTGGCCGCCCGGCGGAGGGCTGGGACATGAAGGATTGGGTGCTGGCGACCTATCAGACCAAGGAGCTTCGCCAGATCATGTTCGACGCGTACAACAACGCTGCGGACGTGATTGCGGAGCTGATCGACAAAGGCGTGGAGCCCGCCCGCCAGCTGGTGGGCAAGCTGAACGGATAAGAATCTGCCTGGAGGAAGTATGAAGGAGACGTTGAACTGCCTGTTTGAGCCCCTGGAGCGCCTGGAGAGCTTCGGCACGCTGTGTGCGGCGGTGGGAGCGGGCAAGCTCTGTTCGGTGTACGGGCCGGATGACAGCCAGCGCGCGCACCTGTTGGCGGGCCTCTCCCGCAGGATGGGACGCAGGCTGATCGTGCTCGCGCCCAACGACATGCTCGCCATGCACATGACCGAGGATCTGAACGTGCTGCTGGAGGGCGGCGCGCGCATGTTGCCCGGCCGGGACATCTCCTTCGTCAAATCCTCCGCGGCCAGCCGGGACTTAGCCATGCGGCGCATCGACGTCATCGGCGCGTGCGTCACCGGAGCAGTGCAGGCGCTGGTGGTGCCGGTGGACGCGGCTCTGCATCGCATGCTGCCCCCGCAGCGCTCCCGGGATCATGTGATCAAGCTGGACGAGTCTGCGCGCATGGAGCCCAATGACCTGATGCAGCTGCTGACCGACGCCGGCTACGAGCGCGTGCAGCTGGTGGAGGCCCGCGGCCAGTGCGCGCTGCGCGGCGGCATCCTGGACGTGTACCCCATCGGCGAACCCAACGCGCTGCGCATCGAGTTCTTCGACGACGAGATCGATTCCATCCGCAGCTTCGATGTGATGACCCAGCGCTCCGTGTCCCGCAGGGGATCGGTGCGCATCTATCCGGCCAAGGAGTTCCTGCTCACCCGGGAGGAGGGCCAGAAGGCGGCACAGTTCCTGCGCTTCGAATTGAAGAAGCGGGATCAGAGCCAGGCTCAGCAGAGCCGCCAGAAGAAGCTGGAGACGGAGTTCGGACTTTCGCCCTTCGAGGAGTTTTTGAAGGCCTCGGAGGCGGGGGAGAAGGAGGAGGGCGGCGAGCAGGAGCGCGTCGCACTGGGCAGCAGCCGGGATCGCAGCTTTCTGCAGATCATCGACGCGCTGGAGACCGGCCGCAGCTTCGACGGTGCGGAGTCCATCCTGCCGGTGCTGCTCAACGCCGGGAGCACCATCTTCGACTATATGGAGGATGCGATCCTCGTGTTCGACCAGCCCGAACGCCTGCGCGAGCGCTGCGAGAACCGCTTTCTGGAGTTCAAGGAGCTGGTGGTGGCCGCACTGGAGCGCGGCGATGCGCTGCCGATCCAGTCGGAGCTGTTGATGGGCTACGACCAGCTGCTCTCCCGTGCGGACGGGCGCAGCGTGCTGATCACGAATCCCTTTTTGCGCACCGAGCGGGACTTCAGGCCCCAGACACTGATCCAGATCGAGAGCCGCAACGCCACAGGCTACCAGGCGAACATCAGGGAGCTGGCGCTGGATCTGGAGAAGTGGAAAAAGGACGGCTGGCAGGTTGCACTGCTGGCGGGCGGCGTGGCCCGCAGCGAGCGCCTGCAACAGGCCCTGGAGAAGCAGGATTGCCCTGCGGAGTACGCCGCAGAGCTTCCGCAAACGCTGCCTACCGGCGAGGCGATGATCTTCCCGCTGGCGCTGAACCGTGGCTTCCTCTATCCGGAGATCAAGTTTGCGTTGGTGTCCGAGTCCGACATCTACGGCATGAACCGCCAGAAGAGCCGCGGCCGCGCGCGCTCGGGCGAGAAGATCGCCGCCTTCACCGATCTGAAGGTGGGCGACTACGTGGTGCACGAGAACCACGGCGTGGGCCAGTTCATGGGCGTGGTGCGCCTGGCCAGCGAGGGCACCTATCGCGACTTTCTGCACATCCGCTACCAGGGCACCGACAAGCTGTACGTGCCCACGGACCAGCTGGATCGGGTGCAGAAGTACATCGGCTCTGAGGGCGAAGCGCCGAAGCTGAACCGTCTGTCCGGCGGCGAGTGGCAGCGGCAGAAGAGCAAGGTGCGCCAGTCCATCAAGGACATCGCGGGCGACCTGCTCAAGCTCTACGCCCAGCGTGAGGCCGTGCCGGGCTACGCCTTCGAGAAGGACACCCCCTGGCAGCGGGAGTTCGAGGACAACTTCCCCTACGAGGAGACGCCGGACCAGCTGGCCGCCATCGAGGACATCAAGCGCGACATGGAGAAGCCCAAGGTCATGGACCGCCTGCTGTGCGGCGACGTGGGCTACGGCAAGACCGAGGTGGCCCTGCGCGCGATCTTCAAGGCCGTGATGAGCGGCAAGCAGGCGGCGATGCTCGCACCCACCACGATTCTGGTGCAGCAGCATTACGCTACCATGCTGAACCGCTTTGCGGGCTTCCCGGTGAAGGTGGAGGTGCTCAGCCGCTTCAAGACCGCGGCGGAGCAGAAGCAGATCTTGAAGGAGCTGAAGGAGGGCTCGGTGGACGTGGTGGTGGGAACCCACCGGCTACTGGCCAAGGACGTGGAGTTCAAGGATCTGGGCCTGCTGGTGGTGGATGAGGAGCAGCGCTTCGGCGTGACCCACAAGGAGGCCATCAAGAAGCTGAAGCAGTCCATCGACGTGCTGACCCTCACCGCAACGCCGATTCCGCGCACGCTGCACATGTCCATGGTGGGCATCCGGGACATGAGCCTGCTGCAATCCCCGCCGGAGGAGCGCTATCCGGTGCAGACCTACGTGGTGGAGTACTCCGACGGCCTGGTGCGCGACGCCATCCTGCGGGAGCTGAGTCGCGGCGGACAGGTCTACGTGCTCTACAACCGGGTGCAGACCATCGAGGTGATGTACGCCCGGCTGAAGCGGCTTGTGCCCGAGGCGCGCATCGCCGTGGGCCACGGTCAGATGCGGGAGCACGCGCTGGAGGACGTGATGCTGGACTTCTACGAGGGCAAATATGACGTCCTGCTGTGCAGCACCATCATCGAGGCCGGTCTGGACGTGCCCCGGGCGAACACGCTGATCGTCTGCGATGCGGATCGCTTCGGCCTGTCCCAGCTCTACCAGCTGCGCGGACGCGTGGGCCGCAGCAACCGCCTGGCCTACGCCTACCTCACCGTCAACCCCAACAAGGTGCTCACCGAGGCCGCCGACAAGCGCCTCAATGCCATCCGGGAGTTCACGGAGTTCGGCTCCGGCTTCCGCGTGGCCATGCGCGATCTGGAGATTCGCGGCGCGGGCAACCTGCTGGGCAGCGAGCAGAGCGGCTTCATGGCCTCGGTGGGCTACGACCTATACGTGAAGATGATCGAGGACACCGTGCGCGAGATGCGCGGCGACATCTCCATGGGCGACATCGAGACCCGCGTGGACGTGAAGATGGACGCCTATCTGCCCCAGGAGTACGTCTCCAGCGACCTGCTGCGGGTGGAGATGTACAAGAAGATCGCAACGATCCGCAATCAGGAGGATCGGGACGATCTGATCGAGGAACTGATCGACCGCTTCGGCGACCCGAACCGCCCCGTGATGAACCTGATCGAAATCGCCAGCTTGAAGGCGCTTTGCAGCCAGCTGGGCATCGACTATGTAACGGTGCGCAACGGCGATCTGCTGATGCGCTTCTCCATCGCGGCGGACGTCGATCTGGTGCGGGTGCTGAAGGCGATTAAAAAGTACCCCGAGTGCCTGCGCATGCAGGGTGGAAATCCACCGACTTTGGTCTATTTCAAGGCGAATGCGTCGGCGGAGGAGCTGATGCGCGGTGCGGTGGGCGTGATGCAGCGCGCGGTGCAGGACTACCTGGCCGCGGCAGAGAGCGAGGACTGAGATGGCAAAGGGATTTCTGCCGGTGACGGCTGCGGAGATGCGCGAACTGGGCTGGGATCAGCCGGACTTTGTGTACGTAACGGGCGACGCCTACGTGGATCACCCGTCCTTCGGCCTGGCAATCATCTCCCGGGTGCTGGAGAGAGCGGGCTACCGCGTGGCCATGCTGCCCCAGCCGGACTGGCACTCCTGCGAGGATTTCAAGCGCTTCGGACGGCCCAGGCTGGGCTTTCTGGTCACGGCGGGCGTGATCGACTCCATGGTGAACCACTACACCGCCGCCAAAAAGCCCCGCAGCGAGGACGTGTACTCCCCCGGAGGCCGCGCGGGCTGCCGGCCTGACCGGGCGACCGCGGTCTATTCCAATCGGATTCGGGAGGCCTACGGTTCCGTTCCCATCGCCATCGGCGGCGTGGAGGCGTCGCTCAGGCGCTTCGCCCACTACGATTACTGGGACGACCGGGTGCGCAATTCCATGCTGGTGGACAGCTGCGCGGACGTGCTGATGTTCGGCATGGGGGAGCGCAGCATCCTGCGCGTGGCAGAATTTATCGACTCCGGTCGGGATTTTGCTGAAATGCGCATTCCCGGCACCTGCGTCATGGCGAAGGAGCTGCCTGAGGGCTTTCTGGAGATCGCCTCTCAGGAGGAGGTCGTCAAGGACAAGCGCGCCTACGCCGAGGCCTTCAAGCAGCAGTACGACCAGCAGGATCCGGTGCGGGGCAAGCCCCTCGCCCAGAAGCATGGGCGGCGGTATCTTTTGCAAAACAAGCCGGATCTGCCGCTGACCCGCGACGAGCTGGACGCGGTCTACGCCCTGCCCTACAGGCGGGCCTGGCATCCCATGTATGATAAAATGGGCGGCGTGCCTGCGATTCAGGAGGTGCAGTTCTCCATCGCACAGGTGCGCGGCTGCTTCGGTGCGTGCAACTTCTGCGCACTGACCTTCCACCAGGGCCGCATCGTCACCTCGCGCAGCAAGGAGTCCATCCTGGCGGAGGGGCGGCTCCTGACCAGGCTGCCCGGCTTCAAGGGCTACATTCACGATGTTGGCGGCCCCACTGCCAACTTCCGGGAGCCCGCCTGCGCAAAGCAGCTCAGGTGCGGCGCGTGCAGGGATCGCCAGTGCCTGTTCCCGGAGCCGTGCAAGAATATGAAGGCGGATCACCGGGAGTACATCGACATCCTGCGCAGCCTGCGCCAGCTTCCGGGCGTGAAGAAGGTGTTCGTGCGCTCGGGCATCCGCTACGATTACGTGCTGAAGGACAATAAGTCCGGCTTCCTGAACGAGCTGGTGAAGCACCATATCTCCGGTCAATTGAAGGTCGCGCCGGAGCACGTCAGCCCCCGGGTGCTGGAGTACATGGGCAAGCCGGAACCCTCGGTGTTCGAGGACTTCGTGCACCGCTACAGGCAGGCCAACGAGAACGCCCACATGGACCAGTATCTGGTGCCCTACCTGATGTCCAGCCACCCCGGCAGCACCCTGGACGACGCCATCCTGCTGGCCTGCTATCTGAAGAAGAGCGGCCTGCGCCCCGAGCAGGTGCAGGACTTCTATCCCACGCCCGGCACCATGTCCACGGCCATGTTCCACACCGGCCTCGATCCGCGCACGATGCAGCGCGTGTACGTGCCGAAGGATCCCCACGAGAAGGCCATGCAGCGCGCGCTGATGCAGTACTTCAATCCCGCCAACCACAAGCTGGTGCTGGAGGCGCTGAAAAAGGCCGGGCGGGAGGATCTGATCGGCTGGAACGGCTCCTGTCTGGTTCCGCCCTACCTGCGGGAGAAAAAAACCGATAAAAAGACCGAGGTCGGTATCAAACGCAGCACAGACAGGGGCGCAAAAGGGAAAACAGCGCAGAAGGGCGGTGCGGTTGCGAAGCACAGCGCGCCCGACCGCCGCGAAAACCGGCCGCCGAAGCATGGAAGCGGCGCTCAAGCACGGCAAAATTCGACCAGAGTTGGCAAAAATCCGACCAAAGTTGGTTCAAAACCGTCCAGGTTCGGGAAAAAGTGATTGACAGACTCTGGTTTGTTTGTTACAATGTTGTCATAATTCGAAGTTGAGGAGGCGGTTTTTGAGATGAAGAAGGGCGAACTGCGGAAGGATTCCATCCTGAAAACGGCCGAGAAGCTGTTCTTTGAAAGGGGCTTTGACGAGACCTCCATCCAGGACATACTGGATGCATTGTCCATCTCCAAGGGCGGCTTCTACCATTACTTCGAATCGAAGATTGCGCTGCTGGAGGAGATCTGCCGCCAGCGGTGCGCGGTGGAGCTGGAGCGCATCCGTTCCGAGCTGCATTCGGGGCGCTTCAACCCGGTGCAGAAGCTGAATCTGCTGCTGGGGGCGCTGCACCTGTACAATCGGGAGCCGCCGGAGTTTACGGCGCTGGTGCTGAAGATCAGCTACATCGACGGCGACGTGCACTTCCGGGAGCAGACCCGCAGCTATATGCTGGAGAATCTGCGGCCGATGGTGGATGACGCCATTCGCGAGGGCATGGCCGACGGCAGTTTCTTCACGCGCAGCCCGGGACAGATCGGCCGCATCGTGCTGATGCTGGGCTACGACGTCAACGACGAGGCGAGCCGCATCCTGGCGGAGAATCCGGAGAATCCGGACTGTGCGATCGAGATCATCGACCTGCTCAGCGCCTACCGCGACAGCGTGGAAAACCTGCTGGGCGCGAGCTTTGGCAGCATTTCCCTCTTTGATGTGGAACATTTGATGAATGCTTTCCGTCAAACGGTGGCACAATTGAAGATATTGGAGGATAAGGGAAGATGATTCGCAGAGCATTTGTCTGCCTGCTGGCAGTTGCGATGGCGATCGGCTGCGCAGCAGCTGAGGTAATCGAGATTCAGGGTACCGTAGCGGTGGAGAACGTGACGCTAGCGCCGGATGCGGTGGCGCAGGACGTCACAATCGAGCCTACAGCCACTTCGATGGCGACGCCCCAGCCCACCGCCGAGCCTACGGCGACGCCGGAGCCGACCGAAGCGCCCCGCCTCTACGGCCTGCGCATCGGCATCGATCCCGGCCATCAGGCCCAGGCCAACTACGACAAGGAACCCATCGCTCCGGGCAGCTCCGAGACGAAGGCGAAGGTCGCCTCCGGCACCTCCGGCGTGCGCACCGGCATTTCGGAGTACGTGACCGATCTGGAAATCGCCCTGAAGCTGCGCGACGCGCTGGAAGCCGAGGGCTGCACCGTCTATATGACCCGCGAAGTCAATGAGATCGACATCTCCAACCTCGAGCGCGCGGAGATGATGAACGAACTGGGCGTGGATCTGGTGCTGCGCATCCACTGCGACGGCGCCACGGACAAGAGCGCCAACGGCATCGGCATGTTTGTGCGCCAGACCGGCGAGAAGCAGGCGGAGAGCGAGGCTGCGGCGAAGGTGCTGCTGGAGGCCATGAGCGAGGCCACCGGCGCGAAGGCCCGGGGCGTGTTCCTGCGCGACACCTATACCATGAACAACTGGTCCGTCGTGCCCTGCATCCTGGTGGAGTGCGGCTTCATGACCAATCCCGACGAGGACGAGAAGCTGAACGATCCGGCGTATCAGGAGCTGCTTGCCCAGGGCATGGTGGAGGGCATCGCCCGCTACTTCGAGCGCTGAAACGCGCAGAAGAACGGGATCATTCGTGTTATTTTTTCATGTTTCCCCCGGAATGTCGCCATAATTGGTTGACAAGCCGGGGAAAAACATGTATAATAACTTGGTAAGCCGCTCGAAGTCGGCTTGAAACGCATGCAAATGCTGCCAAACTTCGGCGAGATTTTTAGTATAGGAGGTGCAACGCGTGTACGCAGTCATTCAGACCGGTGGCAAGCAGTACCGTGTTCAGCAGGGCGACGTTATTTTCGTAGAGAAGATCAACGCGCAGGCAGACGAAGCGGTTACTTTCGATGAGGTTCTGCTCGTCGGCAACGATGGCGAGACCAAGATCGGTACCCCCGTGGTCGAGGGTGCAAAGGTCGAGGGCAAGGTTCTGGCGCAGGTCAAGTCCAAGAAGATCGTCGTCTATAAGTACAAGGCCAAGAAGAACGAGCGCAAAAAGCAGGGCCATCGTCAGCCCTACACCAAGGTTGAAATCACCGCTATCAACGGCTGATGAAATCCCTGGGTACGACCGTTACCTTCTGGAAGCGGTCCGACGGCGCTCTGATCGGATATACGGCCAACGGACATTCGGGTTACGCTGAAGCCGGTGCGGACATCGTCTGTGCGGCGATTTCGGCCCTGACCCAGACCACGCTGAACGGACTGAAACATGTCCTGAAGGCGCCGGTGATGTTCGACCAGGACGATAATGGAGCGTTCATTGAAGCAATTTTGACGCCCGAGGCCAGCGAGGATCAGATCCGGCAGGCACAGCTTCTGCTGGTGACGCTCCTGGAGGGGCTTCAGGCAATCCAGAGGGAATACCCTCGCAATCTTCGGATGATCTTCAAGGAACGGAGGTAAAGCAAATGTTCAAGATGAATCTGCAGCTCTTCGCTCATAAGAAGGGAATGGGTTCCTCCCGCAACGGCCGCGACAGCCATGCGCAGCGCCTGGGCACCAAGCGCAGCGACGGCCAGTTCGTGCTCGCGGGAAACATTCTCGTTCGCCAGCGCGGAACGAAAATTCATCCCGGCCACAATGTCGGCATCGGTGATGATGATACCCTCTACGCAAAGATTGACGGCATCGTTAAGTTCGAGCGCAAGGACAAGAAGCGCAAGCAGGTCAGCATCTATCCCAAGACGGAAGCTGCTGCCGAATAATGTGCAAAAAGAGAGCGTCGGAGTTTTCTCCGGCGCTTTTTCATACTTGGAGCCGTGGCAGCAGGGCGCGCGTCATTCGCTGCGCACCGCCGGACTCGCCCAGTAGCGGCTCAGCATTTCCGCCATCTCCTCGGGCGACTCCTGTGCGCCGCGCTTGGACCAGGCGATGTACACGCTGAACAGCGCGCCGGAAAAGGCGCGCAGCGCGTAGAACTCCGCCGGATCGTCCGGATCGGTCCGCCAGCGGGAGAGCACGTAATCCTCCAGCGCGCTCAGGAACATGCCGGACAGGCCGCTCTCAAACAGGCAGTCCAGGAACCGCCGGTGATCGTTGAAGTAGCGGAAGCAGTGCATCATGTGGGCAAAGTCGTAGTGACGCTCGCCCTGCATCAGTTGAAGGGATTCCTCGTGGTATTCCTCCAGAATGTCCTGCAGGTGGCGGGCAAAGATGTCCTCCTTGCTGCTGTAATTGCGGTAGTAGGTCATGCGCGAAACGCCGGCCTTCTCCGTCAGCTCTGACACGGTGATGGCGGAGAGGGGACGCTTCTCCAGCAGCTGCATCAGGGCCGTGAGCATGCACTCCCGTGCCAGGCGGTTGCTGGCGCATCCCTGCTCCTTCTTCATGAACAAAACCTCCGTTTTTGTCACAACTGGCGGTGCGAATGTTGTCTTTGGGGTCGATTGGTGTTACAATGTATAACAGTATTATAGCTTCTCCGGAGGAAAAAAGCAACGCAATCGCGCTTTTTCTTTGGTTGGAGGTATGCGATACTGTGTTTCCAGGCACACTCTGATTGGAAGGATGATGACAGATGCCGCAAAGGGTTGCCGTCGTTACGGACAGCAATAGCGGAATCCATGCCGCGGAGGCGGCGAAACTGGGAATCTACTGCGTGCCCATGCCGGTGCTGATCGATGGCGCAGACCTACTTTGAGGGCGTGGATATCGGCATGGATGCCTTCTACGAGAACCTGCTCTCCGGCAGACAGGTCACCACGGCGATGCCCTCGCCGGAGGAGGTGACGCGGGTCTGGGAGGCCGCCCTGCGCGCGCACGATGCGCTGGTGTACATTCCCATGTCCAGCGGACTGAGCAGCTCCTGCGCCAGCGCAGCGGCTCTGGCGGCGGATTACGATGGCCGGGTGCAGGTGGTGGACAACCATCGCATCTCCGTGACCCAGCGCCTGTCGGTGCTGGACGCCATGCGCCTTGCACAGGAGGGGCTCGATGCCGCGGAGATTCGCCGCAGGCTGGAAGCGGAGGCTTACAACGCCAGCATTTATATCGCCGTGGACACCCTGGAGTTTCTGAAGAAGGGCGGCCGTGTGACGGCTGCGGGCGCGGCCATCGCCACGGTGCTGGGCATTCGCCCGATTCTGACCATTCAGGGCGAGCGCCTGGATGCCTGCGACAAGGCGCGTGGCATGAAGCACGCCCAGCAGCGGATGATCGAGCGCGTGCGCGGGGACATCGACGCGCGCTTTGCGGCCTTCGACCGCGCGCAGCTGCGCATCGGCGCGGCGGGAACCTTCCTGGAGGAGGGGCAGATGCGCGCCTGGACGGAGATGGTGCAGGAGGCGTTTCCCGGCTTTGAGGTGGTCAGCGACCCGCTGTCGCTGAGCATCGGCTGCCACACGGGGCCGAATGCGGCGGGCGTCGCGGTCATCAAGCTGTGCGACGCATGACCGGGACTTGCGGCAATCCGCATGTGACAAAAGGGGAGCCCCGCTTTGCGGGGCTCCCCTTTTGTCGGAAACACTGGTTAGAATCGTTGGAAGAGTGCCTTTCGGGCGGTAGGCGCGTTCAGCCCCTCAGAAGCTGGAGATGGGCAGGCTGTCGTCGTCCTTGCCCTTGGTGATGCCCTTGATGACCACGAAGTAGTGCACGTCGTTGCTGACCTTTACCTCTACGCGGTCGCCCACCCGGCGGCCCATCACGGCCTTGCCCAGCGGCGACTCCTTGCTGATCACGCCGGCCAGGGCGTCCTGGCGCAGGGTGGTCATCAGCTGGATGGTCTCGGTTTCGTCGTCGTCCTCGTAGTACAGCTCCACCTTGTCGAACAGCTGCACCACGCCGTCCCGTTCCTCCACCTTCACCACCTTGGCGGTGCTGATCATCCGCTTCAGATAGCGCAGCCGGCTGTCACAGCGGCGCAGTTCCTGCTTTGCGGCCTTGTATTCATAGTTTTCGCTCAGGTCGCCGAAGGCCCGGGCGGTCTTGAGATCCTCAATGCACTTCGGGCGCACCACGCGCGTGCGGTAGTCGATCTCCTCCTGCATCTTCTGAATATCAATTTCGCTCAGCTCGTCGTACATGCCGAAGCTCCTTTCCGCAGGCAATCGCCGTGCGTGTTCCATTATAGCGCGTCCGATGGCGAAAAACAAGCTTGCATCGGCGACAAAACTGTGGTACATTGAAGCAAGTGAAAACATATCAAACGGCTCCGGCCGGAATGGAGGCAAATTCATGCGCGAGCATGGCAATTATTCCTTCTTTCAGAACCGCGCGTGCGAGTACTTTCCCTGCCATCAGACCGATCACCCCGAGGATTTCAACTGCCTGTTCTGCTATTGTCCCCTCTACGCACTGGGCAAGCGCTGCGGCGGCCACTTCCGCTACACCGATTCCGGCGTGAAGGACTGCAGCGCCTGTCTGGTGCCGCACCGCCGGGAGAACTACGATTACGTCACCGGGCGATACAGGGACATCATGGAGCTTGTGCGGCAGCTGGACACCGGTGGGGAGGAGGGCGCTGCGCAGCCGCGTTGAGTGCGACGCGGGGCCGGAAGGGCTCCTGCACACAGTTTCGGTCAGAAGCACAGATCGCCGATGAAGCGGATAAGCAAAACACCAACCAAACGGTTGGTGTTTTGTATGTCCTGCCGGCCGGATTGATTCAGCCCCGGGGGAGCGGCACGCTGCGGAAGGCGCGCAGGAAGTCCACGATGTAATCCGCGCAGGCAGAGAGCATCTCCTTGCCCCAGGCCTCCGTGGCATTTTTGGGGTGATCCGGGCCGATCCAGCCGTTGTCGGTGATTTCGGTCACGGGCCGGGGCATGGGGATCTCCACGCCCTTGAAGCGCACGGACTTGAAACCGGTGGACTCCATGTCTGCGGAGACCGGCTTGAGGGTCATGTCCTCGATGGCGGACAGATCCACCAGCGAAGGATCCACGGCCATCACGCCGGCGGTCTCCTCCGCGCCGCCGTGGCCGCCCTTCCAAGCGGGGTTCAGATCCCAGGCCATCAGCCACCAGTTCAGCTCCGCCAGCAGGCAGCCCTGGCGATAGAGATCCACGGCCACCCGATCCAGCACCGGGTTGTTGCCGCCGTGACCGTTCAGCACGGCGAAGCGGCGCACGCCATGGGCGCGGTAGCCCTGGGTGATCCTGGTCAGCACCTCGTAGAGCGTGTCCGTGCCCAGGGAGATGGTTCCGGGGAAGTCGGCCAGCGTGTCGCAGGCGCCGAAGGGCAGCGTGGGCGCGATGGCCACGTCCGTCTTGGGCTCGATCAGCTCCAGCAGCTTTTCCGGAATCAGCGTATCGGTGCCGAGCGGCAGATGCTTGCCGTGGCACTCGGTGCTGCCGATGCACAGCAGGACGATGTCGTTTTGATCGAAGTATTCCTTTGCCTGTACCCAGGTCATATTTGCCAGTCTCATGCTTTCGCCTCCCGGGAAATTGGTAGTTCCATATTTTTCAGCTCCGTCAGCAGCTGCACCGCCCAGTCCGTGGCGGCCTGCAGCATGGCGAAGCCCTGCTCTGCGCTCGCCGACTCCAGCGGATCGTCGCCCAGCCAGCCGTTGTCCGTCACATGGACGTCCGTGCGCGGCACGGGGATGTTCACGCCCCGGTACAGCACGTTGTCCCAGCCGTTCGCCGGCATGTCTGCGGAGATTCCGGCGGCCTTCGCCGGTTCGAATTCGTCCGGACGCACCAGCTCCGGCGCGATGGCCAGCATCGCGGAGGTCTCCTGACCGCCGCCGTGTCCGCCGCGCCAGTCGGGATTGATGTCCCAGACGTAGCGCCACCAGTTCAGCACGGCAAGCTGCGCGCCCCTGCGGTGCAGCTCCAGCGCGGCGCGCTCCAGGGGTGCGGAGTTCGGGCCGTGGCCGTTGACCACGGCGAAGCGGCGCGCACCCTGGCGGTAGAGGCTCTCAAAGATCTTCATCAGCACCTCGTAGAGCAGCTTCGGGCCCAGCGAGAGCGTGCCGGGGAACTCCGTCTGCGTGTCGCAGGTGCCGAAGTGCAGCGA
The DNA here is from genome assembly GCA_004557125.1 of Clostridiales bacterium. Classification (GTDB taxonomy): domain Bacteria; phylum Bacillota; class Clostridia; order Christensenellales; family Aristaeellaceae; genus SFTH01. The sequence continues at coordinate 129,605 of SFET01000004.1, forward strand.
CGGAAGGATCAGCACGTCGGGGAGCTGCTCCTCGATGCGGTCGATCACGTACTCCGGAGCAAGCATGTCCGTGTTCAGCGGAAGATGCCGTCCGTGTACCTCCACCGTGCCCAGCGGCAGAAGTACGACGGGATCCTGTGCGAGGATTGCGCCCGCTGCCGGGGAGGTCAGGCGCTCAAGTCGCATCGCTGTCCCTCAGCGGGTGATGGCAGGCAACAAAGCGGCCGGGCTCGATCTCCCGCAGCTCCGGCGCCTGCTCGCGGCACTTCTGGGTGCAGTGGGTGCAGCGGGGGTGGAAGCGACAGCCGGTGGGCATGTTGATGGGGCTGGGCGTTTCCCCCTCGATGGCGTACTCGCGGGAGCGATCCAGCGGGTTCATCACCGGCGCGGCCTTGGTGAGCACCTGGGTGTAGGGGTGGTAGGGCTTGCTGAAGATGGCTTCGGTCTCGCCCAGTTCCATGACGCTGCCCAGATACATGACCGCCACGCGGTGGGTGATGTAGCGCACCACGCGCAGGTCGTGGGAGATGAACAGGATGGTCAGGCCCAGCTGCTGCTGGAGGTCGCCCAGCAGGTTGATGATCTGCGCCTGAATGGACACGTCCAGCGCGGAGACGGGCTCGTCGGCGATGATGAACTTGGGATCCAGCGCGAGTGCGCGCGCGATGCCCACCCTCTGGCGCTGTCCGCCGGAGAATTCGCCGGGATAGCGCGGGCCGTAATCGGCGGTCAGACCGCACATGGACATCAGCTCGTGGGTGCGCTCCAGAACCTTGTCCTTCTCCACGATCTTGTGCACCTGCAGGATCTCGCCGATGATGTCCTCGACGGTCATGCGGGGATCCAGCGAGGAGTAGGGATCCTGGAAGATCATCTGCATCTGCGGGCGCAGCTCGCGGAGCGCCTTGCCCTTGAGGGTGGAGATCTCGGTGCCGCCAACGCGGATGCTGCCGGAGGTGGGGTCATAGAGGCGGATGATGGTGCGCGCAAGCGTGGACTTGCCGCAGCCGGATTCGCCCACCAGGCCCAGACACTCGCCGCGATACACGTCCAGCGAGACGTGGTCCACGGCCTTGACGTAGCGCACGGGCTTGCGGGTGACGGCGTCGGCGACGGTCCGCTTCAGCGCAAACCACTTGCACAGGTCCTTCACTTCGACGAGCTTTTCGCCGTTCTGATAATCGATCTTATTGGAAGGCATCTCACTGCACCTCCTTCTCGGGGAGCTCGATCATGCCGCGGAAATCCACGGTCTGATCTATGTTGTGACAGCGAACCATGTGCCCGGGGGCGATTTCCACCAGCTCCGGGCGGGTCTTGCAGCACTGCTCGCTGCACAGCGTACAGCGCGGTGCGAAAGGACAGCCCTCCGGCAGGTGCGCCAGGTTCGGCGGATTGCCCTGGATGGCCTTCAGCCGGGTCTGTGCGCTGCTCGCATCCGGCAGGGAGCACATCAGCGCGTAGGTGTAGGGGTGGCGGGGCGTGGCGAACAGCGTGACCACGTCGCACATCTCCACGATCACGCCGGCATACATCACCGCCACGCGGTCGCACATCTGCGCGATGACGCCCAGGTCGTGCGTCACCAGAATGATGCTCATGTTCAGCTCCTGCTTGAGCTTGTTGATCAGCTTGATGATCTGATCCTGTATGGTCACGTCCAGCGCGGTGGTGGGCTCGTCGGCGATCAGCAGCTTCGGCTTCGCGCCCAGCGCCATGGCGATCATCGCGCGCTGGCGCATGCCGCCGGAGAACTGGTGGGTGTACTCCTCGATCCGCTCCTCCGGGGAGGGGATGCCGACCATGCGCAAGAGCTCGATGGCACGCTCCTCCTTCTCCTTGCGGGTCATGTCCGTGCCGTCGAAGATCTCCATGATCTGCTTCTTGATCTTCAGCACCGGGGAGAGCGAGGTCATGGGCTCCTGAAAGATGACGGACATCTTCTTGCCGCGCAGCTTGCGCAGCTCCTTTTCCTTCATGTGGGTGATGTCCTCGCCGTCCAGGATCACCTGGCCATCGACGATTTTGCCGGGCTTCTTCAGCAGCCCGAGGATGGAGCGGCAGGTCTGGCTCTTGCCGCAGCCGGATTCGCCCACCAGGCCGAAGGTTTCGCCCTGATAGACGGTGAAGGAGACGCCGTCAACGGCCTTGACGGTCTCCGCGCGGGTTGCGAAGTAGGTTTTGAGGTTCCTGACCTCCAGAAGAACTTCCGACATGCTGCTCACCGCCCCTTCTTTCTGAGAATGTCCGTAAGTGAATCGCCCAGCAGGCTCAGGCCCACGCCGGTGATGGCGAGGCACAGGCCGGGATAGAAGGTCATCCACGAGGCCGTGGTGATGTAGGTGCGGCCCTCGTTGAGCATCGCGCCCCACTCGGAGGTGGGCGGCTGCACGCCCAGGCCCAGGAAGCTCATGGACGCGCCGGTGAGCATGCACAGCACCATGTCGCTGGCGGCGAACACGATGGAGGAGGAGATGACGTTGGGCAGCACGTGGCGCAGCAGGATGCGCGCGTCGGTGAAGCCTGCGACGCGCGCGGCCTCGACAAACTCGCTCTGCTTCAGCGAGAGCACCTCCGCGCGCACCAGCTTTGCGTAGCTCATCCAGCCGACCAGCCACAGCGCGATGTAGAGGTTGATCGTGCCCGCGCCGAGGATGGCGATGATGGCGATGACGAGAATCGTGAAGGGGAAGGCCATCATGATCTCGGAGAAGCGCATCAGAACGGAATCCAGCACCCCGCCGTACCAGCCAGCGAGCAGGCCGATGAGACTGCCGATCACGAAGGGGATCAGCACGCCGAAGAAGCCGATGGAGAGGTCGATGCGCGCGCCCCACACCACGCGGGAGAAGATGTCGCGGCCGTAGTTGTCCGTGCCGAAGATGTGCTCGGCCGAGGGCGCTTGGCTGCGGGCCACGATGTTGACCGCGTCCGGGTCATAGGGCGCGATTGCGCTGGGGAAGATGGCTGCAAAGAGCACCACCAGCAGAATCACCACGCCGATGATGAAGGTGGGCGTGATCAGCCAGTCCGGAAGGCGCGCGGCCTTTTTCTCTGCGCCGCCCTTGGGAGATTCATAGTATTTTTTCATGTCGGCCTCCTTACAGACTGACCCGCGGGTCCAGGAAGGAATAGAGGATGTCGGTCAGCAGGTTGATGGCCAGCACGAGGGCCGCAAAGACGAACACCACCGACTGTACCACGGTGTAGTCGCGCGCGGAGATCGCCTCGTAGGTCAGCTTGCCGATGCCCGGCAGGGAGAACACCGATTCGATGATGACGCTGCCGCCCAGCAGCGCCGCCATGCGCATCGAGAGCAGCGTCACCGTGGAGACCAGCGAGTTGCGCAGGATGTGCCGGTTGCGGACGGCGGAGGCGGACAGACCCTTCGAGCGGGCGAAGTCCACGTAGTCCTGCTTGATGATGTCCACCACCGAGTTGCGCATGTCGCGGATCAGGATGGCGGCGGTCATCAGCGACTGGGTGAAGGCCGGCATGATCAGGCATTTGAACATCGTCCAGGGCGTAGAGGGATCCCAGCCGCCGGCGGGCAGCCACTTCAGCTTCACCGAGAACAGGATCATCAGCAGCAGGCCGATCCAGAAGGAGGGCATTGCGATGGCGATGAGCGTGGAGAGGCGGATGGCGTGGTCTGCGGTGGTATCCTTGTGCAGGCCGGAGATGTAGCCCAGCGGGAGAGCAAAGAGCAGGCCCAGCAGGGTAGAGAACAGCGTCAGCACGATGGTCACGGGCATGCGCTCCAGCAGCAGATCCGCCACGGGGCGGCTGTACTTCAGCGAGGTGCCCAGATCCAGCGTGACCAGGTTCTTCAAATAGATGATGTACTGCTCCCAGAGGGGCTTGTCCAGGCCCATCTTCACGCGGAGCGCCTCGACGACGCTCTCGCGGGCCTTTTCGCCCGCCAGAATGCGGGCGGGATCACCGGGAATCAGGTGGATCATCAGAAATGTGATGATCGTGACAATCAACAACACCGGGATCATTTGCAGGATGCGCTTCAGGATGTAGGTAAGCCTGCGCAATATCTTTCAACACCTTTCTGATCATTCACCTGAGTGCGGTGGATACTGTGTTTACAGGAATGAACCTTCAATATGCGGCGGATACAGCATCTGCCGCGACGGCGCCGGTGGATCGGCGCTCGGAGCTTTCAATTCTTAAAGTAGATCGGCAAAAATGCGCGATTTCTGCCGATGCCGGTCGATTCGGAATGCCTGCAAAAAGTGGGAATGCGGAGTGCGGAGCCGGTCGAAACCGGCTCCGCACCGTTTGTCAAGATCCGGAACGAACGCATCGTCCCTTCCCAAAGCAGCTTATTCCGCCTTTTCGATGGTCTTGCAGAAGTAATCGTTGAAGGCGGAGACGTGCAGGCCGCTGATGGAATCGGCGTAGCCATAGGCGAAGGAGTTGTGGAACAGCGGGATGACGTTGGAGTTGTCATAGATGCGCTGCTGGATATCCTTGTACATCTCGATGCGGGTCGCCTCGTCCTGTTCGATCAGGGCGGCTGCCTGGTAGTCATCCAGCTCGGTATCGTTCAGGCCGGTGAACCATGCGCTGGACTGATCGTAGTCGGTGATCCAGCCGATGACCTCAGAGGGATCATAGTAGTCGTCAGACCACTGGAACATGCAGGCCTGCACGGCCAGAGCCTGGGCGTTGGAGTACAGGGTCGCGCTTTCCACCTGCTCGATGGTGACATTGAAGCCGGCGGGAGCGAGGGAAGCCTGCATCAGGATGGCGATCTGCTGATAGACCTCGTTGCCTGCGGAGACGGACAGGGTGAAGTTGATGCCGTCGGGATAGCCGGCGTCGGCCAGCATCTGCTTCGCGGTTTCGGGCTCGTAGGGGATCACTTCGAGGTCGGTGTTGTAGTACTTCTCATGCGCCTGGGACAGCACGGAGGCGACGGGCTCGCCAAACTCGCCGTAGACGACCTCGGCCATCTCCGCCTTGTTCAGGCCATAGTTCAGCGCAGTGCGCACCGCGGGGTCATTGAAGGGCTCCATGGTGGTGTTCAGCAGCAGGTAGCGGATCTGGGTGGAGGCGTAGACCTCCAGCTGCAGGCCCTCGGTGTTGCGGACCACGTCCATCAGGGAGGCGGGAACGTCGCCCATGATGTCGATCTGGCCGGACTGCAGCTGCATCAGGCGGGTGTTGTCATCGGAGACGACCTGGAACTTCACATAGGGGGTCTTGACGGAATCGGGATCGCGGTAGTTCGGATTCTTCTCCAGAAGAATGTAATTGCCGCGGCTCCACTCCTTCAGGCGATAGGGGCCGGTGCCCATGGGGTTCTGGATGTACTCGTCCTCGGTCATGGACTCGGCGTAGGCCTTGCAGCCCAGCACCATGTTGAAGGAGCACAGCTGCGCCAGGAAGGAGGAGGTGGCGCTCTTCAGGGTGATCACGACCTGCTCGTCGGTGGCCTCGACGGTGTCGATGATCTCGGCGATGAAGGCGTACTCAGAGGTTTCGGTATCGCGGGCGCGATACAGGCTCCACACCCAGTCCTCGCCGGTCACGGGGGTGCCGTCGGAGAACACCAGGCCGGGGATCAGGTTGAAGGTGTAGGTCAGGCCGTCCTCGCTGACGGTCCAGTCGGTGGCCAGGTTGGGCTCGACGGAGACGTTGTCGTCGCTCATCTTTACGAGGCCCTCGTAAATCTGCTCGCAGACGTGGATCTCGGTGCCGCCGATGGCGGGCGCGTTGGGCTCAAGGTAGGTTGCGTCGCCGGTGATACCGATGACGATGGTGTCGCTCGCGGCGGGCTCCGCAAAGCAGAAACCGGTCACGACCAGCAGAGCTGCCAGCAGGGTGCAAATCAATTTCTTCATTAATTTGGCTCTCCTTTCATTTGGCCCGTGTGATTGCACGGATTGGAACCATTATATACCTCACGTATTATATGTTTGTTGAAATTGAGCAAAAACGGATGAAATTCAAAAATGATTCTACATATTTGCAAATTTTTCGGGAGAAAAATGGCGACCCGAAATGTGTTTCGCCCTCAAAATGCGGAAACGCTCTTGCGAAAATAACCAAAATCACTATAATGGTATCGATGTGTGGCGCATCTCCAGCGCCATAATGGAAATACGGAGGCAAAAAAATGTTTCTTGAGCGAATGAACTATCCCGAGGTTGAGGCCTATTTGAAGAGAAAGGACACCGTCATTCTTCCGGTGGGCAGCACCGAAAACCACGGCCGCCACATGCCACTGGGCACGGACACGCTGATTCCCCACAGGATTGCGGAGCTGTTCAACGCGGATTGCGACGCGGTGATCGCGCCGACGCTGCCCTATGGCGCGACGGAGGATCTGTACGGATTTGCCGGCACCATCTCCCTGGGCGTTGAGGGCCTGCGCCAGGTGCTGGGCGCGATCTGCGATCAGCTCTATTCCTACGGCTTCCGCCACTTCATCATCCTCAACGGCCACGGCGGCAACCGCAAGTCCATCGAGCAGGTGGGACACGAACTGTACCGCAAGGGCGCGCTGCTGGCCTGTGTCAACTGGTGGCTGATCGCCGGTCAGATTCGCCCGGAGTGGAAGGGCGGTCACGGCGGCGGCGAGGAGACCGCGGCCATCATGGGCATCGATCCCACGCTGATTCGCACGCAGTATCTGCACGACGGCGAGGAGATCCGCAACGACGTCTCCGACGAGCTGCCCAGCGGCAGCTGGATGGACGTGGACTTCCAGGGCGGATCCGTCACGATTCCGCGCCCGATCCATTCCATCACGGACAACGGCTGGCTGACCCACGGCATGAGCATCGATCCGCCCACGAAGGCGACGCAGGCGTGGGGCGAGGAGATGCTCCGGACCATGGCGGACTATCTGCGCGACTTTACGGCAGCCTTCGAGCGGGCTGCGCTGCCCAGGGTGGAGGCGTAAGGCGATGAACAGAGTACACAGCTGCTGCGACGAATCCACGATGAACTGCATGACGCTCATCGCCGGCCGGGAGGTCTCCTTCAACCATCGCGTGCTGGTCGGGCACAACGAGGACGATCCCGGCCATCTGACGGTGCGCCACGCCTACGTTCCCGCGCAGGACTGGGATGCGGGCAGCGTGCTTCCCGCGGAGGAGGGCTGCGCGCAGATTCCCCAGGTGCCCCACACCTACGGCTATTATTGGATAGAATTCAAGAATGATCGCGGCGGCATCACCACCGCGGACGCTTTCGCCAACGAGAACGGCGTGGTGATCACCACCAACAGCATGGGCAGGTCCCGCGAGGACATGGAGGATGCGTCCGTGGTGCGCGACGGCGGCATCGGCTACAACCTGCGCCGCGTGCTGGCCGAGCGCTCAAAGTCGGCTCGCGACGGCGCGCGGGTGCTGATGGACATGGTGGAGACCTGGGGCTACGCGCTGTCCGGCCGCGCCTACACCATCGCGGACAAGGACGAGGCTTTCATGTTCCAGCTGGTGCGCGGCCGCCATTACATCGGCGCGCGCGTGCCCGACAACGCCGTCGCGGTGATGCCGAACCACTACAACTTCCACACCCTGCAGGATTGCCCCGAGATGTTCTACTCGGAGGATCTGGTGTCCTATGCTGTGGAGAAGGGCTGGTACGTGCCGAAGCAGAGCGGCGACTTCTCCGATTTCGACTTCGCCGCGGCCTATCAGCACGAGGAGACCTGGCACAATCCGGCCAACATGCTGCGCCAGAAGCACGGCCAGCGCCTGGTGCTGCGGCGCCCCTGGGATCTGGAGACCGAGGGCATACCCTTTGTGGTCTATCCGGATCATCCCATGGAGGTGCAGACCTTCGCCGAAGTGCTCTCCAACCACTACGAGGGAACCGAGGACGACTGCGAGCGCTTCGGTCCCGGCAGGTCGCCCCACAACGTGCCCAACACCCGCAGAATCTGTACCGGCACGACGCTGGAGAGCAATATCTACGTCTTTGACGAGCGCCCGGAGCTGCTGACGGTCTATTCCTGCCTCGGCCGGCCCTGCCAGCTGCCCTATCTGCCGCTGCACCCGCTGTCGGGCGTGCCGGAGGAGCTGCGGGAGGACATGGATCCCACCCGGATGATGGCGGAGCATCTGCAGCCGGAGCCGGGCATCCTGTGCTGCACGGATTCGCTGCGCCAGCGCATGCGCGATCTGGAGTGCAGGCTGGAGATGGTGTACTGCGACGAGATCGATCAAGTGCGTCCGATCCTGGCGAAGCTGCTTGCGGACGCCCAGGGGGAGAACGCCGCCACCGTGGATGCGCTGCGGCCGCTGCTGTCGGAAGGCGATTTCGAGGCTGCCGGACGCTGCGCCTGCGAGCGGGACGGTGCGTTCATCCGCCGCGCACTGGAAGCGCTGGAGGATTACGCGCGCGGACACGCGTCGGATGTGCGGATCGACGCGCTACCGGTGCTCGACCGGGCCGCCGCGCCGGAGATGCTGACGCTCACGCTGCACACGGGCCTGGAGCTGCGCTGCGAGGGCATGATCTTCGGCATTGAGCATACCGACACCCGCCAGTACTACGCGGCTGCAAAGGAGGGCACGCTGCGGAAGCTGGATGCGCGCACGTACAGCGTGGAGTTCCCGACCGCCGCATTCCTGCCGGGGCTGACCGCAGCGGGAAGCCACGCCTTCTGGCTCGGCGGAAACGATGTGTCCGGACGTGCCTTTGCGGCTTCCACCATCGTGGAGGTGCGCTGAGAATTGCGCAGAAATGTGGATTGACCAATAAAAAACCGGGGCATTTGCCCCGGTTTTGTGTTCATATTCGTGTGTGCCGCGGCGGCAAAGGCGCAATCTGCGGTTCGGTCCTGCGCGGCGCATTGCGAAGCCTTCCTTCAAATTGCCGCGCCGCAGCGGACGGTTCGAAGGGGAATGGAAGCCTGTGCGATGGGCTTCAGCCGCATATGACCTCGATTCCGTTCTGGGCGAAGCGATCGGCATAGGCGGCGTGCACCTCCCGCGTGGTCACCAGCTTGGGAATGGCGTCGATGGGACAGAACTGCACATAGGTGCGCTTGTTGAATTTGGAGGCGTCGGCCAGACAGTAAAACACCTTGGAATTGCGCAGAAGGTGCTGAAAGAGCGTGAGCTGCAGCTGCATGCGGATGGAGTAGCCGAATTCAAAGTCGATTCCGTTGACGGTCACGAAAACCTTGTCGAAGTACAGCCGCTTGAGCAGCTGCATGGTGTACTCGTCCAAAGTTTCCATATAATCCGCTTCCACGCGCACCTCGCCGCCCAGCAGGGAGAGCTTGACCCCTTCCAGCCGCGTCAGTTCATGCATGACGTCCAGATTGATGGTCATGATCGTCAGGTTCTTCTTGCCCTGCAAATGCCGCGCCAGGCAGGTGCAGGTGGTTCCGGAGCCGAGGAAGATGATGTCCCCATCGTGGATCTCCGCCGCAGCCGCCGTAGCGATGCGCTCCTTCTCCTCCATGTGGGAAGGAAGGGACGGCCGGGGCGCGGCGGCGCAGAGCTGCACATAGCCGTGAGAGCGGCGCACCAGGCCGCGTTCTTCCAGATCGTTCAGATCCCGGCGCACGGTTGCGAGGGACGCCCCCGTCACCGGCTGAAGCTGTGCAGGGGAGGTGATCTGAACCTGGGACAGGTATTCCAAAATGCGCGCTTCACGCTCAGCCTGATACATAGCCACCTCCAAAGTCATGTGGTGAAAAAAGTATACTTCATAAATGCGCAAAAGTCAAGCAAAATGATTGAAATTAATCGTATAAGATGTAATTAAATCATTTCGTAGAAAAACATGAATTGCGACAAGTTTTTTAATTTGACGCTATTGACAAAAACAGGTGGGTATGTATAATAAAAGGAGAGAATAAAAAACGCAATGTTTACGTTACGGGTGGAGATATGGCGAAGTATTACATGGGAATTGATTTGGGAACCTCCAGTGTTCGGTCGTTTTTGATCGAATTTGATCAAAAACAATCATATGTCGCCGGAGAGAACTATGATGTCATCATTCCTCAGCTGGGCTATGCGGAGCAGGACCCTCAACTGTGGTACGAAAAGACGGTTCGGGTCGTGCGCAGCGTGCTGGCGCAGAGCGGGATCGATCCCCGTGAAATTGTGGCAATTTCCTTCTCCGGTCAGATGCACGGCCTGGTTGCGCTGGATCGGAATTGCGAACCGGTGATGAACGTGCCCCTGTGGCTGGATCAGCGCAGCGCGGATGAACTCCCGGAAATCTATGAAATTCTGGGGGAGGAGCGCGCGCGGGACTGCCTGCAGAACCGGATTGGCACCGGCTTTCTGCTCTCCTCGCTGTACTGGACCAAAAAGCGGCGCCCGGAGATCTACGCGCGCATCGATCGCGTGCTTCTGCCCAAGGATTACATCAAATTCCGCCTCTGCGGCCGCGCGGTTACCGACTACTCCGATGCTGCCGGGAGCCTTGCGTTTGACAATGTGCACATGACCTGGTCGGATCCCGTGATTGCGGCGCTGGGCCTGCGGCGGGAGATCTTCCCGGAATGCCTGCCCTCCACGGAGGTGGTGGGGCATGTGACGGCGGAAGCGGCGCGGGACATGGGCCTGTGCGAGGACACGCTTGTGGTCAACGGCGGCTCCGACCAGTGCATGCAGGCCATCGGCAACGCGGTGGTGGAGGACGGCGTGTTCGCCTGCAACATCGGCACCTCGTCGCTGATTACCACTGCGGCCCGACGCCCTCTTTACGATCCTCAGCTGCGCACCAACACCTTCGCTCACGCCCTGCCGGGCTGCTGGAGCGTCATGGCGGCCTGCCTCAACGGCGGCAGCGTGCTCAAATGGCTGACGCAGAAGATCTTCCGGGGGGAGAGCTACGAGGAGATCAACCGCATGGTGGAACAGCGCCCCTGCGGCTCCAATGGATTGTTCTTTCTGCCCTACATGGCGGGGGAGCGCACGCCGCACATGGATCCCCGCGCGCGGGGCGTGTACTTCGGCCTGAATCTGGACCACGGCCGGGCGGACATGGCCCGGGCGCTGATGGAGGGCATCGTGTTTGGCCTGAAGGACGGCCTGAACGTCCTGGAGGAGATCGGCATTCCCTGCAAGCGCATCGTGGCCGCCGGCGGCGGCGCGCGCAGCGACGTCTGGCTGCAGATCCAGGCGGATATCTTTGAAAAGGAAGTTTACCGCAGCGCATCCAAGGAGCAGGCATGCCTGGGCGCGGCGATCACCGCCGCAGTCGGTGTGGGCAGCTATGCGGATTACAACGCGGCCTGCGCGGCCTGCGTGGAGTCCTCCCGGCAGATCTTCACGCCGAAGGAGGAAAATGTGCGCGTGTACCGGCAGATGTATCCCATCTTCCGGGAGCTCTACGCCAGCAACAAGCACAACTTTGAAGCCATCAGCGGCGTATTTCAGGTGAAATGAATTGTGTGAATTGCAAGGGGTGACCTATGCCGCCCCTTACAATAAAATAAAGGAGGAAAGACTATGAAGAAGGTTCTTGCACTCGTGTTGTCCCTCATGTTGGTGATCTCCCTTTGCGCAGTCGCATCTGCGGAAGCAGAGTGGCATCTGGGCATTTTGGTCCACGGTCTCGAAAATGAGTTCTGGGCACAGGAAGCCAACGGCGCGATCCTGTTCGCGGATACCCATGACGACGTTGATTATCAGGTAATGGTGACCGACGGCGACGACAACAAGGAAAACCAAGCCATCCGTGACTTCATCGCCCAGTACGGCGATCATGCGATCTTCGTAACGGACGTTGCTTCCACCGCAAACAGCATCAACGCAGTTGAGATCTGCGAAGAGGCCGGCTGCTATGTGACCGTCCTGTGGCAGCATGCCGAGGGCCTCGAGGTCAAGGATTACGATCACTTCGCCGCGTTCCTGACCGCCGATGACTTCACCTCCGGCTACACCACCGCCAAGTATCTGTTCGACAAGATGGGCGGCGAAGGCAAGGTCTGCGCGCTGTACGGCGTACAGGGCGAGGACTCCGCGGCCAACCGCTATCGCGGCTTCCAGGCGGCCCTGGAGGAGTATCCGAACATCGAGATGCTGGATATGCAGGTCGCTTCCTGGAGCCAGGATCAGGCCATGAGCTTCACGCAGACCTGGCTGTCCACCTATGATGACATTGACGCCATCTGGTCCGCCAACGACACCATGGGCCTGGGCGCCATCGAGGCTCTGAAGCTGGAAGGCAAGAACGGCCAGGTGCTGGTCAACGGCATCGACGGCATCGCCGCCGCCTATGACGCGGTGCTCGCCGGCGACATGACCTGCTTCATCGCCAACAACGGCTGGATGCTGATGGGCTACGGCGCGGCCTATGCCTATGAGGCGGCTGTGAACGGCGTGAAGGTGGATCGTCCGGTCATCCAGATCAACACGCCCCTCGTCACCGGTGACAACGTTGAGGAGATGAAGGCTCAGTTCATCGACGGCAAGCCGGATTATGACTTCAACGACCTCAGCTTCTGCGTGATGGCGGACTATGAGTCCTTCGAGGAGATGGCGGCCCAGTAAGCTGCTGCGAAGCTGTTGAAGAAACAGACGCAAGTACAGTTCATCCCCTTCCGGGGATGAACTGTACTTCATAAAGGGCGGCCTGAATTCCGAATATGCCGCGGAGGAGGCGCGCAGCGCCGCCTGCGTCAGATAACGGCAATATCTGATCGCTGTAATCTTTACCAGGAGGAAGAACAAACATGAACCACATCAAAAAGAGGGATCCGAGCTCAATGACGGTTGCGGAGCAGTTCGTCGCAAAGGTCGAAAAAGAATCCCGCAGCAGTTTGATCCGCGTCTATGCTCCGATGATATTGCTGGTTGTCATGACCATATTTTTCTCGATCTACGACAGTCACTTCTTTTCGCTCAAAAATATCCTGAATATCCTTCAGCAGATGTCCGTACCGCTGATTCTGGCAACGGGCCTGACCTTTGTATTGCTCATCGGCAGAATTGACCTCTCTGTGGAGGGCGTAATGGGCTTTGTGGGATCCTGCATGGCTCTTCTGATTCTCAACGACCGCAACACCAACAACTGGGGCGTGTGGGGCGTGCTTCTGCCCATCGCCATCGGCATCGCCTACGGCTTCATCACAGGCTTTCTGCACGTGAAGCTGCGCATCGCCTCCTTCATCATCACCTATGCGACCGGCACGATCATCAAGGGCATCGCCGTACTGCTCTACGACAGCCGCGCGGCCCGCGTGCAGGCGCAGTGGATGCAGGACTGGTCCATGGCCAGCTTCCTGGGCATCCCGCTCATCACCTGGATCGCCTTTGCGTTCTTCCTGGTGTGCACCATTATTCTGAATTATACTGCATTCGGACGCGCAGTCTACGCCATCGGCGATAATGAAGCTGCGGCGCGCGCATCCGGCATCAATGTGGATCGTGTAACGATAAAGGTATTCGGCCTGAGCAGCATCGCGGCAAGTCTCGCGGGCTTTGTGGCGCTGATTCGTCTGAAGTTCGGCCAGGCGTCCCTGGGCGACGACCAGATGTTCCCCTGCATTACGGCGCTCGTGGTGGGCGGTACCTCGCTGAGCGGCGGCAAGGGCGGCATGCTGCAGACGATGGTCGGCATCCTGATCTATATGGAGCTTTTGAACTTCCTGACCATCATCGGCGTGGATGCAAACTACAAAAAGGCTCTCCAGGGCATCATCATCATCATCGCCGTGGCGCTCACCCTGACGCGCGACCGCAAGACCATTGCCAAGTAGGAGGGGGAAAACGCATGGAAAAAGAACTGTTGTTTAAAACCCACGACGTTGGAAAGATTTACGGCAGCAACACTGTGCTTCAGGGGATCAACGTCGAGATCAATCGCGGAGAGATCATTGGACTGATCGGCGAAAACGGTGCGGGCAAATCCACACTTCTGAAGATCATCGCCGGCGTGGAAAAGCCCTCCATGGGCACGATGGAAATGAACGGAAAGCCCTTCCAGGCATCCTCCATGATGGATGCAAACCGCCAGGGCATCGGCATGGTGTTCCAGGAGCAGTCGCTGATCAGCAACCTCACCGTCGCCCAGAACATCTATCTCGGTCGTGAAAAGGATTTTGCCAGAGGCAACCTCATCAACTGGGGCGAGATGAACAAGAGCGCGCGCAAGGTGCTGGACGCCATGGGCCTGCAGAACATCTCTGCCAAGGCAAAGGTGCGCGATATTTCCTTTGCGATGCGCCAGATGGTGGAGATCACCAAGGTGTTCGACATCGTCTCCGAGACCGCCAACAATCGCGCGCTGATTCTGCTGGACGAGCCCACCACCGTGCTCTCCGACGCGGAAATGAAGGTGCTCTTTGACAAGGTGCGCCAGATGAAGGAGATGGGCAATTCCGTCATCTTCATCTCCCACCGCCTCCAGGAGGTGCTGGAGATCACCGACCGCATCTACGTGTTCAAGGACGGCAAGCTCACCGCCGAGGTGGACACGCCCGGTGCGGACGAGGGCCTGCTGTATGAGAAGATGGTCGGCCGCGAGACCGACGGCGAGTACTACGTCTCCGTGCGGCAGACCGTTCCGACGGAGGATGTGGTGCTGGAGTGCGAGAATCTGAGCATGTTCGGTTCGTTCAAGGACGTATCCTTCAAGCTCCACAAGGGCGAGGTGCTCGGCCTGTGCGGCGTGGAGGGCTCCGGCAAGGAGGACGTCTGTGCCGTGCTCAGCGGAGACGAGGCCAAGACCGGCGGCACAATCCGCGTCGACGGCAAGGAGATGAACTTTGCATCTCCCAGTGACGCGCGCCGTGCGGGCATCCTCTCGGTTCCCCGGGATCGCCGCGAGGAGGGCATGATCGGCATCCTCTCCCTGTGCGAGAACATCTCCATCTCCAACTACCAGAAGAATGCAAGCCATCGCCTGATCTCCAACCGCCGGCAGAACGAGAATGCCCGCAAGTGGATTCAGGAGCTGGGCATCAAGTGCTCCGGCGTGGATCAGCGCATCAACAACCTCTCCGGCGGCAACGCGCAGAAGGTCATCTTTGCCCGCGTTCTGGACAGCGAATGCCCGATCCTGATTCTGGATCATCCCACCCGCGGCGTGGACATCGGCGCAAAGGGCGATATTTACGGCCTGATCCGCTCTATCACAGAAAAGGGCTTCTCCGTGCTGCTGATGGGCGATACGCTGGACGAGTGCCTGGGCCTCTCCAGCCGCATCATCGTCATGAAGGACGGACTGGTCTGCGGTGAATTCGACTGCCCGGTGGATGGCAAGCCCGACCAGGTTGACGTGGTCAAACTGATGCTTTAAAGGGGGGCGACAGATATGGAGAAAACCAAGACCCGCGCGTCTTCCGTGAAGACCTTTCTGATTCATAACAGCTACATACTGAGCGCCGTGCTGGTGGTCGTGGCGTTTTATCTGATCAACCACAGCTTCCTGTCTCTGTACTCGCTGCAGAACATGTCCCTGGAGATTGCGCCGCTGCTTCCCATGGCCTGCGGCATCGGCTTTGTGCTCTATACGGGCAGCATCGACCTGTCCATCGGCGCGGTTGCCTCCGCGACCTGCGTCATCACCGGCACCTATATCACCAAGACCGGCCACTGGATGATTCTGTACATGCTGGCCTTCGGCGTATTGATCGGCCTGATCAACGGCACGCTGGTTTCCCGGCTGAAGCTGCCGTCGTTCATCGTCACGCTGTGCGCGCAGAGCGTCTACCGCGCGATGGCGATCATCATTTCCAATGGGTGCTCCAACACCATCCCCATCAAGCAGCGCTACATCGTCAACTGGGCGACCGAGAAGTTCCTCAAGTTCCCGATCATCCTGTGGATTTCCATCGTGCTGATGCTGCTGGCGCTGTTGATTGAGCGCAAGACGGAGCTGGGCAAGTCCATCTTCGCGGTGGGCGCCAATGAGCGCGCCGCGCGCCTGGCGGGCGTCAATACCGCGGTCGTCAAGACCATGGCCTTTGTGCTGTGCAGCCTGGGCGCCTCCATCGGCGGCATCATGTACGCCTACAAGCTCAAGAGCAGCGTGCCCACCATCGGCGACAACCTGTACATGATGGCCATCTCCTCGGTGGCGCTGGGCGGAACGCTGTTCTCCGGCGGACGCGGCAGCGCGCTGCGCACGCTGGTCGGCGTGGTCACGGTCATCTCGATCTCCTCGGGCATGAACATGGCGGGCGTCGATCCGCTGTGGAAGGAAGTCGTATTCGGCGTGGTGCTCATCGCCGCCGTCGCCATCAACAGCGAAAAGGGCGGCCGCGACCTCATCATCAAGTAAACTCTGGGGGAGGCATACATAATGGGCAGCATCTATGGAATCCACCACATCTGCGTCAATACGCCTGAAATCGACCGGAGCATCGCCTTCTATCGCGATCTGATCGGCTTTACGCTGCTGGGAAGGGAGAGCTGCACCTTTGGCGAATATGCCATGCTGCGGCTGAACGATTCCCGGCTGGAGCTGATTCAGCCGAAGAATCCGGATGCGAACAGCTTCGGCAACTGCGGATCGCTGACCCACTTCGGCCTGGCCGTGCGCGGCATTGACGAAGTGGTGGCGGATCTGCGGGCGAAGGGCGTCCAGTTTCTCAACGAGGAGATCGACGATTGCGACGAGCCCATGGGCGGACTGCGCGCCATCTCCCTGCTGGGCCCCAGCGGAGAAGCCATCAACCTGTATGAATTCAAGCGGGACTTTTAAATGTGCAACTGAAGGAGCGTGTATTGTTTTATGAAGGCAAGCGATCTGGCAAAGTACATCGACCACACCCTGTTGAAGCCCGACGCCAGTGCGGCGCAGATCCGGAAGATCTGTGATGAGGCAAAGGAGTACCACTTCGCATCCGTATGCGTCAATCCCAGCCGCATCGCCCTGGTGGCGGCGGAGCTGGCCGGCAGCGGCGTCACGCCCTGCTGCGTCGTCGGCTTCCCGCTCGGCGCAATTCCCAGCGAGAGCAAGGCTGCGGAAACCGCCGTCGCCGTGAAGAATGGCGCAGGAGAAATCGACATGGTCATCAACATCGGCGCGGCCAAGGATGGCGACTGGGCGCTGGTGGAGAGCGACATCGCGGCGGTTAAGGCGGCCTGTGGACCGGCCAAGCTGAAGGTCATCATCGAAACCTGCCTGCTGACCGACGAGGAGAAGGTCAAGGCCTGCATCGCGGCGAAGAACGCAAACGCGGACTTTGTCAAGACCTCCACGGGCTTTTCCAAGGCCGGCGCAAAGGTGGAGGACGTGCGCCTGATGCGCGAAACCGTCGGCCCGGACATGGGCGTAAAGGCTGCGGGCGGCATTCACAACCGTGCGGAAGCGGAGGCCATGATCGCCGCCGGAGCAACCCGCATCGGCGCCAGCAGCGGAATCGCCATTGTGACGGAATGACGAAAAGAAATGCGAATGGATGAGATCTATGACGAATGAAGAATTGGCGCTTCTCAAGCGCAACTCGGCCAGGATCCGCGCATGTGTGCTCCGCGTGCTCAAACAAAAAAAGGGCGGACATTTGGGCGGCTCTCTGTCCATCGTGGAGGTGCTCTCCACCCTCTATACCCGGTACATGCGCTTTGACCCGGCCAACCCCCAGGATCCCGACCGGGACTATCTCGTGCTCTCCAAGGGACATGCGGGCCCCGGACTCTACTCCACGCTGAGCGTGTTCGGCTTCTTCCCGGAATCGGAGCTGTCCACCATGAACGAGGGCGGCACGCGCTTTCCCTCGCACCCGGACCGCACCCGTACGCCCGGCGTCGATGCGACCACCGGCTCCCTGGGTCAGGGCATCTCCGTGGCTGCGGGACTGGGCTATGCGCTGAAGCTGGAGAAGAGGGATCAGTACGTCTACGCCATCGTGGGCGACGGCGAGATCAATGAAGGCCAGTGCTGGGAGGCGTTCCAGTTTATCGCCAATTACCGGCTGAATCACGTGATCGTACTGATCGATAACAACAAGCGCCAGCTGGACGGCTATACGAAGGACGTGATGAATCCCTTCGATATTGCCCGTAAGATGGAGGCCTTCGGCTTTGCGGTGCGAACGGCGGCCGGCGCGGACGAAGCGGACATCGCCGATGCCATCGATTGGGCCAGGGGCGTTCAGAATCAGGCCGTGTGCATCGTTCTGGATACGGTCAAGGGCCAGGGCGTGCCCTACTTTGAGGAGATGGCGGACAACCATTCCGTGAAGTTCACGGAAGCGGACATCGCCCAGGTGGATGCGGCGCTCAGCAGCCTGGAGAAAATCGCAGGGGGTGAGGACTGATATGTGGAAGCGATTGGAGCGTGCGTCGGAAAAGGCGCGCGAACAGCGGGTCGTGTTCTATCAGACCCTCGAAGTCCTGATGGATGAAAATCCGAAGATCGTGGCCCTGGAGGCCGATCTGGGCGGCGCATCCGGTTCCCTGCGCGTGAAGCGCTCCCATCCTGAGAACTTCATCGAATGCGGCATCATGGAGGCCAATATGATCGGCGTCGCGGCCGGCATGTCCATGCGCGGCTTCGTGCCCTTTGTGCACAGCTTCTCGCCCTTTGCCTCCCGGCGCGTCGCGGACCAGGTCTTCCTGGCGGGCGCGTATTCCCACAACACGATCAACATCTACGCCTCGGATCCCGGCGTATGCGCGGCCACCAACGGCGGCACCCACACCAGCTTCGAGGATGTGAGCCTGATGCGCGCCATTCCCGGCGTGGAAGTCTACGACCCCGCCGACGGCGTGCAGCTGGAGTGGCTGATCCGCACCCTGGCCGATCGCAGCGGCGTGCACTACATCCGCACCACGCGCAAGGATATCCTTCCCGTCTATGAACCCGGTTCCACCTTCGAACTGGGCAAGGGCAATGTGCTCTGTGAAGGCGGCGACGTGCTCATGATCGCTGCGGGTACGGTGCTGGAGGATGCGCTGGGCGCTGCAAAGGCGCTGGCAGAGAGCGGCGTCTCTGTCGAGGTGGTCGATATGTTCACCCTCAAGCCGCTGGACGAGGAACTGGTGCTGCGGGAAGCTGCCGGCAAGCGGCTCGTTGTCACCGTGGAGAACCACAGCATCACCGGCGGACTCGGTTCCGCAGTGGCGGAGCTGCTCGCAGCGCGGCCCGTCCATGCGCCGCTGCTGCGCGTCGGCGTGCGGGAGCAGTTCGGCCAGGTCGGCTCGCTGAAGTATCTCAAGCGCGCTTATGGCCTGGATGCAGAGAGCATCGTGGCCGCGGTGCGCGCTGCGCTGGAAAACTGAAAATGTTTCAAAACCCACCTGCGAAGGCGCGGTGGGTTTTCTTATGAAGCAAAGTCCCAAACCAAGGAGGAATGCCAAATGGCAAAGCAAATCTTTATCGATCCCAACGAGCGCAGGAAGCCGTCGGTGGAAACCTTCCGGGATATCCCGGTGAACCAGTATCAGAAGCGCATGGCGGATGTGCGGGGCGAATACAGCGATGCGGATCTGAAGGCGATCTACCACGACATGTATGCCATCCGCACCTTCGAAAACATGCTGCAGGATCTGCGCCTGACCGGCAGTTACAACGGCGTGGACTACAACTATTCCGGTCCGGCCCACCTGTGCATCGGTCAGGAGTGCGCGGCGGTGGGGCAGGCCTTCGCGCTGGACGAGAACGACTTCATCTTCGGCACCCACCGCGGCCATGGCGAGCTGATCGCCAAGGGCCTGAGCACGGTGCGGCGGCTGGACGAGGCGAGCCTCAAGCGCATCATGGAGGAATCCAGCGGCGGCGCGCAGCTGAATGTGGTGCAGAAGGGCTTCAGCGGCGATACCCGCGCGCTGGGCGAGCGCTTCTTCCTGTACGGGGTCATGGCGGAAATCTTCGGCCGCAAGACGGGCTTTGCCGAGGGCCTGGGCAACTCCATGCACGCCTTCTTCATCCCCTTCGGCATCTATCCCAACAATGCCATTGTGGGCGGCTCCGCACCCATCGCCACCGGCGCCGCGCTGTTCAAGAAGGTGCAGAAGAAGCCGGGCGTGTGCGTGGCCAACGCCGGCGACGGCTCGACGGGCTGCGGCCCCGTGTGGGAGGCCATGAACTTTGCTTCCATGGACCAGCTGCACACCCTGTGGGACGAGAAGGGCGGCCTGCCGGTGCTGTTCAACTTCGTCAACAACGGCTACGGCATGGGCGGTCAGACCTGCGGCGAGACCATGGGCTTCAACGTGCTGGCGCGCATCGGTGCGGGCATCAACCCGGATCAGATGCACGCGGAGCGCGTGGACGGCTTCAACGTGTTCGCGGTGATCGACGCGGTGCGGCGCAAGAAGGCGCTGTTGCTGGAGGGCAAGGGCCCGGCGCTGCTGGACGTGATCAGCTACCGCTTCTGCGGGCACTCCACCTCCGACGCCAACCCCAACCGCACCAAGGAGGAAATCGACGCCTGGATCGAGCAGGATGCGCTGGCAGACTACGAGCGCCAACTGGTGGAAAACGGCGTGATGACGCAGGCGGAGATCGAGGCGATGCAGCAGGAGATCCGCGCGCTGAACTTCGAGATGTTCCGCTTGGCGACAGATACACAGCTCTCGCCGCGCATGGACCTTCTGGCGCAGCACGATGCCATCGAAAAGCACATCTTCTCCAATCAGCACATTCCGGCGCTGTCGGTGGAGAAGCCGGTGGTGTGGGGTAAACTGGAGGACAATCCGCGCTGGAAGCAGGTGCAGAAGCGCGGCCGCTTTGCCATCAAGGACGGCGTGGAGCTCTCGCCCGGCGCGGTGTATCAGATCCGCGACGCCATCTTCGAGGCCATGCTGGAGGCCTTCTATCGGGATCCCACGCTGGTCTCCTTCGGCGAGGATCTGCGCGACTGGGGCAGTGCCTACGGCGCCTACAAGGGCCTGGAGAAGTCTGTGCCTTACGAGCGCCTGTTCAACGCGCCCATCTCCGAGGCGGCCATCATCTCCGCAGCAGTGGGCTACGCCATGCTGGGCGGCCGCGCTGCGCCGGAGCTGATGTACTGCGACTTTCTGGGCCGTGCGGGCGACGAGGTGCTCAACCAGCTGGCCAAGTGGCAGGGCATGACGGCGGGCCAGCTGAAGATGCCGGTGCTGGTGCGCATGGGCGTGGGCTCGAAGTACGGCGCACAGCACTCCCAGGACTGGTCGTCGCTCTGCGCACATGTGCCGGGCCTGAAGGTCATCTATCCGGTGACGCCCTACGACACCAAGGGCCTGCTCAACTCCGCGCTCACGGGCACCGACCCGGTGATCAGCCTGGAGTGCCAGTCGCTCTACGGCAAGGGCGAGTTCTTCCACGAGGGCGGCGTGCCCACCGATTACTATGAGATTCCCATCGGCGAGCCGGACATCAAGCGCCCGGGCAAGGATCTGACGATCCTGACCATCGGCCCGACGCTCTACCGCGCGCTGAAGGCGGCGGACCTGTTCAAGGAGAAGTTCGGCATCGAGGCCGAGGTGATCGACGCGCGCAGCATCGTGCCGTTCAACTTCGAGCCGGTCATCGAGTCGGTGAAAAAGACGGGCCGGATCATCGTCGCCAGCGACGCGTGCCAGCGCGGCTCCATCATCAACGATTTCGCGGAGAACATCTCCCAGATGGCTTTCGACTACCTGGATGCGCCGCCGGTGGTGCTGGGCGCGCGCAACTGGATCACGCCGGTCTACGAGCTGGAGAAGGACTTCTTCCCCCAGGCGGAGTGGTTCCTGGATGCGTATCACCAGCGCATCTGCCCGCTGCCGGGCTATACTCCGACGCGCCCCTTCAATCCTGAGGAGGATCTGCGCAGGGGCCGCATGGGCGTGTAACGCAAAGAAGAGGCTGCCGCATTTGCGGCAGCCTCTTCCACGTGCAAAGGGATTTGTGGCTTGGGAACCTTGTATCAGGAGCAGCGAGACGAAATGCGGTTTTGAGGTCTCCGTCGGTGCCGGATCACGAATCGGGTGGAGATCGTCCGGCGACAGTCTGATCTCCATGCCGTTCCAAAGCTGCTGCATTGAACTCGTGCGACGGCCTGCGGTTGCCTGTTTCGTCCACAAACACCTGACTGATCTCGTCATCGCTGGAAGGAATGCCCAGCAACGCCGGAAGCCCGGTTTCAGGGGTGTAATGGTGCATGTACCATTTCCGGTAGCCATAGGTATGCTCGTAATGACCGTTCTGCACCAGCGATTCGTTCGCCAGCGCATAGAGCTGATCGTTGAACTTCCTTGCGAAATCAACGGCCTCCCGAATGATCTTTTTAGTCTCGACATCGGCGATCCCGTAGTTGTTCAAACGTTCGGTCACGTAATCTCCGTCGGAAAGCTCGGGCGAATACGCATCGCTCCTGCGCTCGTCAATGATGTGGCCGACGATTTCACGGATGCTCATTTTTTCCGTAGTGGGCACTCCGTCGCGATAGGTCGTGACCTCGACCTTCTCCTTGGGAATCTTCTTGCCGAGTTCATCAAGCAGCTCCCTCGTCTCGGATTTCACCACGTCGTTCGTGTGGAGCGCAGGATTCACAAACACTGCGTTGATGAACGGTGCATAGTCCCCTGCGTAGGAATCCACGATCCTCTACAATACGATTGTGAAGTCCTATCTGGGCGGAGCCTATGGTGAGGTTGGAACCAGAGCAGCCGCTGAGAAGTTGGAAACGGCTCTGAGAAAGGCTCGGAGCAAAGCCAAGGCCAAGTATTCGTCAGAGGAAGAAACGAACGAGGGAGGCGATTTGGATGGCCAGAAGTAAGCAGGGAAAGATCGAGTACAGATCGCAGTTTGCACAGAGTGGACGAAACTTCAAGGCAGGGACGATTGAGGAGACGTTTCCGAGGGTGTCGCTGTTGAAACGCAGGATCAAGCAGTATTTCGAGGCTTGCGACGCAGAGAAAAAGCATTATTCTGTGCCTGGCCTCGGGCTGTTCCTGGGCATTCGCACCAAGGTGATCCTGAACTACAACCCGGAGGATGAGGAGCTGAAGGAGTACAAGCTGGCGATTGACTATGCCCTTCAGCGGATCGAGGCCTATGCTGCGGAACGGCTCTATGAGAACCGCGGCTCGACCAAGGGCACGGAGTTCCTGCTCCAGAACACGCTCGGTTACGCCAACAAGAGCGACGTCAACTCCAAGCAGGAGCTGGAGGTCACGGAGAAGCAGCGAATCAAGCAGTTGCCCGACGAGGAGGTTCAGGGACGGCTCCTGCGGCTGGTTCCCAAGATCGACCAGATCACCAAGGCACAGTAAATCGGATGCAGCGTCTCTCGGCAACGGGAGGCGCTGTTTTTATTTGACTAGCTCTGACTAGCATCTTGACTAGCACATAGAAAAAATAAGTGTGAAAAACAAGCTGAAACAAAAGAAATTTTACATAGAATAACACCCTGCTTCCTGCCTCTAAGATAGCAAAAACCCCTGAAAACACGGCGTTTTCGCGTATTTTCAGGGGTTCTGTTCTTGGCGTGCCATGCACGATTCGAACGCGCGGCCTTCAGAGTCGGAGGTTGCAGAATTTCGACTTAATATTGCGAATTTGCAGGGGCTTTGAGCCTCGACTGACATCCTGTTTGCCCAGCGGCGCACGGTCATCGTCCGCGCGTCTGTGCTCACTGCGATTCCTTCAAGGTACTCGTCGCGCTTCTGGTTCGCCTCTTTTTGCGTCTTGCCGTAGAAGTATTTCTTGACGGGCTTTCCAGCTTCCGTCCTTCCGGTAACGATGGACACCTGATACCGCCCGTCAGCGCGCTTTACTTTCTTTGGGGGCATTGAATCACCTCTGATACTGTTTGACAAACCTGCTGCGGCATGTTACAATTAACATGCTAACTTGAGAGGGATGAAAGCTGGGTTCCCGAATGGGGGTAGGCGGTTGCGCTTAGAATCCTTTGCTCCCGGGGTTAGCATTTTATTTGGGCAAAAAGCGGATGCGCCTTGCATCCGCTTTTTGCGTTGATCGTAACCGAAAAGGGTTAAAGTGGAAACAGAGTAGTTCCTACCAGAATAAGAATCGCAATCACAAGTATTGCGACCCAAATCCCACGCTTCTCTTTCTTGGAGAAGCAAAGCTGCGTAAGGGATACCAAAAACGCGATGCTGCCGATTGTTATGAGATTGGAGGTTAGCAAGCGGCTGCGTTCGACATCCGCAGCGAATGCGAGGTCAACATTGATGTTGATGATGCTGAAAAGAGCGATAAATATGCTCATCAGGGTAATGATGTTGGCGTAGATATTGCGCTCCAAATGCTTGATTTCGTCCATCTTTTCATCAATGCGAGACATTTCCTTTTTGTACTTGGAGGTGTACTCGCCCATATCGCTGTACCCCATCTCGCCTTGAAATGTTCCGCTATAGGGCTTATTGGGCGCAATTTCCAGCTTTTCAAACTGAATTTGCGCAAAGCAGCTATCAGGGCTCAAATCCAATGCACATTTGCTGATATTCGTGATGCGGTAAAATACCCTCGTGTGATGCCCAGGCTGATAAACCGGCGCGTCCAAAGTGAAGCCCTGCCGAATGCGGCTGTTGCGTAGGACGATTCTGGCGGCAACATCGTTCGGAAGGTTTACAATTTCCTTGCAAGCCACAAAGACGGATTCACCCGGAAGAAGTTTGCACGAATCGGAGGAAACGATTTCGTTGTTCGTATAGCTCAGGGTATGAAGGTCATACGAGATTGCGCCCACAGAGTCCTTCATATCCTCAATCTTCATATCGTTGCTGTAAAGCACCTTGTCATCAATCAGCTGCAAGATATTCGTATCTACCATCATCATTGCAATCACTTCGCTTTCTATTCAGGAGCAGATCAACACAGGGCCATTATACACCCGGGGCGCGTCAAAGTCAAACTGGCGCAGTGAAATCCTCACAAATTCCGCTTGAACGCCACGGCAAGACCCAATATCCTGATCGTGTCGTAGTCCTCAAACGTCACAGCCCGCGGCGGATATTTTGCGGCGTTGTCGCTGAGCAGCTGGAGGCCGTTGGGAATGTGGTAGACGCGCTTCAGGGTGGCGCTGTCGTCGACCAATACGGCGGCGATCCGGCCGTCGTCCACGTCCTCCTGCTGGCGGATGAACACGATGTCGCCATAGCGCACGGTGGGCTCCATGCTGTCGCCATCCACGCGCAGTGCGTAGGTGCAGTCCAGGTCTGCGTCCGCCTCGACATAGGCGTCGTACTGCTGCTCCGCCAGAATCGGCTCTCCGGCGGCGATGCCGCCCAGCATGGGAACCTGCACGCGCTTGACCGGGATGCTGTTGGCGGGGAGGGGCTGGGGTTGTTC
The DNA here is from genome assembly GCA_004557125.1 of Clostridiales bacterium. Taxonomy (GTDB): domain Bacteria; phylum Bacillota; class Clostridia; order Christensenellales; family Aristaeellaceae; genus SFTH01. The sequence continues at coordinate 154,772 of SFET01000004.1, forward strand.
GTCCTCCCAGCCCATGAGATAGCCTGGCGTTACGCCGAGAGCCTGAGACAGCCGGTATATGATCTTATAGCTAACAGGACGACCACGTTCTATCTTATTGACGGAGACTCGTGATTTATAGCCCATCTTCAGGGCCAGTTCTTCCTGCGTCAATCCGAGTTCCATTCTTCTCTTTCTTACTTTCTCTGCTAGTTCGGCTAAAAGTGGTTGTGCTAGTTCATCTTCGTCCCCCCAGCCCATGAGATATGCTGGGGTGACATCTAGCACCCTTGCAAACGCCTCAATTTTGCGTCGAGGGATGTCTTGTATTCCCTGCTCTATCTTGTTTATTGAGGATTTTGACTCGTAACCAAGTTTAATCGCAAGCTCTTCCTGTGACATTCCCCGCTGTTTTCTTAAGTCTCTGATTCTGCGGCCAATGTCAGATGCGAGAACGTCTCCACCGCAGGTAGTCGGGGATTGAACTTGTTCCTCGTCTGAAGACAGCGAGACAGGAACATCGCCCATCATTTCCAGCACGTCGTTCAGGGGGACGCCTATTGCGTTGGCAACATTTTTAATTGCGGTTAGAGAAGGCACGACTGGCAGCCCCGTTTTCGGATTCTTATTGTTTTCAAGCATAGAGATATAGGCATTCGACATGCCGCACATTTTCGCAAAACTACGTTGCGATAAGTCATGTTTCCTTCTATACTCCGCTACAACTTCTCCTAAGGTCAAAATCGTATACCTCCTATTTCTTGTATAATCAATTATACGCCATTGCACGTAATATGTCAAGCTTGCTTTACAAATGATGTTAAACGTTTATTTCACTGTACAAAATTTGTTTAGCTGGGTTGACAGTAATCGCCGTTTGGTGTATGATTGTTATGTCAGCTAAACACCAATTTCGCGCGAGGGAGGTGATAGCATGGGTTTCAAGCTCAAAAATGCGAGGCAACAGCGGAAACTTACCCAGCAGGAGCTTGCTGATAAAAGCGGAGTAAGCCGCGTGACGATTGCGCTTATTGAGAGCGGTCAAACACGGGATATTATGGCCAGTACGCTGCTCAAATTGGCAAATGCGCTTGATATGAGCGTCAACGAATTATTTTTTTGATACGAGTGTTAAGTCGGCATAACACACACCTACAGGAGGCTCAACATCCATGACCGAAGAGAGAAAAGAAGAAATCAAGCGCATGGTCCGGCTGGGGCTTAACCCGGAGGGGCTGGAGAAAGAGCCGTATTCTGACGAGGAGATGGCGCGGCTGTGGGACATGCACTACCGCGATCTGGCGCGCGAGCGTCGGATCAGGGTATCTCCGGGATGTTCAGAATCTCCTCGTTGTACTCGAAGTTCTCCATGGTGTACTTGGCGGTATCTACGATTTCGCGGGACACCTCCTCCTTGTATGCGCCCCACTCGCTGACTGCCACGTACTCCGAACCCAGATTGGTCACGATCTGATCCATCTCCGCGCGCACGAGGTTCGCGGTCTTGATAATCAGGCTTTTGAGGGACGAATACTGCGCGTCCGCCTATAGTGATAGGTAATCCTTTGAAGTCATCGCCGGATTTTCCCCCACTCCACACCGGACATGCGACTTTCACCGCATCCGGCGTTCCATCGAT
>SFET01000015.1 GCA_004557125.1 Clostridiales bacterium
ATCCTTTTCTTGCTTCGCTGCCCTCCGGTTCGCACTCGCCAAAGCGCTTCCCCTTCCTCCAGCAAACCAAGCGTTTAACTCTCCGAAATCTGACTGTTTCTTTTCTTGATTTACTTCGCTGTATCGTTTTCAAGGATCGCTGTCGTCGTTTTGAACCGCTGTTCTCGCGACAACGTTGATTATTATAGCAAAACCATATTTGTTTGTCAACCCCTTTTTTCACTTTTTTTGAAATTATTTTTTGAGCGGAGGCATAGGCTCTCAGAGGGGTGGTTGCATGCGAAAATCCCTACATTTAACTGCGCTGATATTTGTGCTGGCGCTTGTCCTCGTTGCAGGCCAGATTCTGCAGCGTCTGCCGGCGGATTCCCAGCCCTACGTGGAAAAAAGGTATGCGGGGTGGAACGGCGTGCTGCGGGGCTGGATCTGCGCGGAGTGGTCGTGCAGCGGCAGCTTTGTGCGCTGGCTGAACGCCTGCGCAGCGATGTTCGAGCGCAGCCACGAGGGCGTGTACCTGGAATTCACGGAGGTATCCGGCGCGGCGCTGGGCACGATGGGCGAAAGCGGGATACGCCTGCCTGAGCTGGTGTTCTTTTCGCCGGGATGGACGCCGGAGAACGGCCTGCTCGTGCAAATCGATGTGCCGGCGGAGCTGGATCCGGAGCTGGCGGACTGCGGCGGTGGGCGCGCGATTCCCGTGGCGATGGGCGGCTACGCGTGGGTGTACAACCGCGCGCTGTGCGACGGCGCGCCGCGCGCGGTCCCGGAGGCCGGTGCGTTGACGCTGCTCCCCGACGATGCCGGGCGCTGCTTCTCCGCGGCGGCAGTCGCGCTGCTCAGCGGCGATCCCGGGATGGCGGAACAGGAGCCGGCGCTGCCGGATGCGGGACTGGATCTGGGGCTGCCGGCGAGCGCCGCGGTGGAACTGTCGGCGGAACTGTCGGAGGATGCGTTAAATGCGTTCATCAACGGCGAGATCGCGGCGACCATCGTGACCCAGCTGGAGCTGGCGCGATTGATCCGGCTTCAGGACGCCGGGCGCGGGCCGGACTGGGCCTGTGCGGCGGCAGGAAGCTACGCCTGCGCTGATCAGCTGCTGATGCTGGGCGCGGTGCACCAGGAGGACGCGGAGGGTAAGCAGCGCGAGGCGCTGGCGGCGGAGTTCGCGGCGTTTCTGTGCAGCGAGGCATGCCAGGCGAAGCTCACGGACATCGGCGCATTCCCCACGACGCAGATCGCGGCATACACGGCGCGTTCGCCCTATGCGATCCTGGAGGCGCAGCTGCGCGGCGGAATGCTGTGCGTGCCGATAATCTTTTCCGAACATTCCGACGCGGATGGCGGCGCAATCCTCCGTGATTTCCTGAACGGAAACATCGATCCGGCGACGGCCCTTCGGAATCTGGGCCTGGAGGGCGCGTGTTATGAAGCGCCGACCTGATTTACACATTCTTTCAATTCAGTCCATATATAATAGGTAATAATCCGGACAAAAATGTCCGGAAAAAGTTGGAATTTCCCTCGTGCAGCTTTGGTTTTGCCCTTGATAGAAGGCGGCGGCGCGTGGTATAATCTACTTGTCGGAACGCATTTTTTGCGGTCTTTGGCAAACATTCCCGGTGAGGAGAGAGAAATGAAGCTGCCATTTTCGAAGGATCATCAGGCGAAAATCGGGCCGAAAATCTGGCTGATCACCTATGCGCTGGTGCTGGCCTTTTTGCTGTACCACTTCGGCGCGGTGTGGGGCTTTGTGCGCACGCTGGCCGCGCTGGCCTCGCCGTTCTTCGTGGGCTTCGCCATCGCCTTTCTGCTGGGGCCGGTGCAGCGCGCCGTGGAGCGGGTGCTGCAGCCGCTGCTGTTTCGCCGCAAGGAGCGCCTGAAGCTGATGCATGCACTCTCCGCACTGTGCGCACTGGTCTTTCTGGTGCTGCTGGTGTACGTGTTCATGAAGATCATGGTGCCGCAGCTGATCACCTCCATCAAATCCCTGGTGGGCTACATCTCCGTGTTTCTGAAGAAGAACTCCGACCGGCTGAACCAGCTGCTGTTGAAGTACGACTTTTTGAGCCTGGACGGCGACGAGCTGGTGGTGGCATGGGAGAACATCGTCTCCAGCCAGATCAAGAACATCACCATGCTGCTGGACAATCTGTTCCTGATCTCCTCGTCCATCGTCAACTTCGTCTACAAGCTGCTGGTGGGGCTGATCACGGCCTTCTACATCATGATGGACAAGGATCACATCGCCGCGCAGATCAAGAAGATCGGCTACTCGCTGATGCGCCGCGACCACATCGAATCGCTGATCTGCTGGACCCGCCGGGCCAACCGCATCTTCTCCGGCTTCATCAGCGGCAAGCTGGTGGATTCGCTGATCATCGGGCTGATCTGCTACTTCGGCATGCTGATCTTCGGCATGGAGTATGCGCTGCTGATCAGCTGCATCATCGCCGTGACGAACATCATTCCCTTCTTCGGCCCGTTCATTGGCTGGGCGCCCAGCGCGCTGATCCTGCTGCTGGTCAATCCCATGAGCGCGCTGTGGTTCACGGTGTTCGTGCTGTTTTTGCAGCAGCTGGACGGCAATGTCATCGGCCCGCACATCCTGGGCGACTATGTGGGCGTATCCGCCCTGTCGATCATGATCGCCATCGTCATCGGCGGCGGCCTGTTCGGCTTCGTGGGCATGCTGGTGAGCGTGCCGGTGTACGCCCTGGGCTACGCCTTCTTCCGCGCGCTGATCTACGATCGCCTGAGGAAGCGCAAGCTGCCCGTTGAGACCGGCGAATACATCCACGCCCCCGAGAACCTCGCTGCGGAAGCGGCGCAGGGGGATGGGGATCCGGAGGTGAAGGCATGATCCCCCTGCCGAGCGAATTCATCCAATCCATCGAAGAAATGCTGGGAAGCGAAGCCCCGGCATTTTTCGCGTCGCTGGAACAGCCGCCCACACTGGCGCTGCGGCTCAATCCCGCCCGCGAAAACGCGCTTTCAGCCGCGGAGGCGTTCATCGCCGATCCGGTTCCCTGGGCAAAGGACGGCTACTACCTGCGCTCCGGCGCGCGTCCGGGCGCTGGAATCGCCCACGCGGCGGGGGCGTTCTACCTGCAGGAGGCCAGCGCCATGGTGAGCGCCGCCATCCTGGACGCACAGCCCGGCGAACGCATACTGGATCTGTGCGCCGCGCCCGGGGGCAAGACCACGCAGATCGCCGCGGCGCTGGGCGGCGAGGGCCTGCTGATCTCCAACGAACCCGAACCCGCCCGTGCGAAGGTGCTGGCGGCAAATCTGGAGCGCATGGGCGTGCGCAACGCCGCCGTGACCAACGCCTACCCCGATGCACTCTCTGCGCGCTGGCCGGAGTACTTCGACGCGCTGCTCTGCGACGCGCCCTGCTCCGGCGAGGGCATGTTCCGTCGGGAGCCGGATTCCCGCACGGAGTGGAGAAGCGCATCGCCTGCGGGCTGTGCGAAGCGTCAGGCGGAGATCCTCGACCGCGCGGCGGAGCTTGTGCGCCCCGGCGGACGGCTGGTGTATTCCACCTGCACCTTCAACCGGAATGAGAACGAGGACACCATCGCGGCCTTCCTTTCGCGGCACCCGGAGTTTGAACCGGAGGACTTCTCCCTTCCGGGCGTGGGCGCATCGGAAAACGGCTGCATCCGCATCTGGCCCCACCGCCAGCGGGGCGACGGTCACTTTGCGGCAAAGCTGCGCAAGGGCGGCTCCGCGAAGCGCCGGGAGGCTCCCGCCTTTCGCATCGACAGGGAGTGCGCCGCGCTGATCGACCGGCTGGAGGCGGAGGTCTGCGCGCTGCCGGGAGCGCTGAAGGCGCGGCTCGTGCGGCTGGGCGACTACCTCTACGCCATCCCGGCGGAATGCCCGGACACGAAGGGGCTGAAGCTGGCCTCGGCGGGGGTGTGTCTGCTGCGCATCGGGAAGAACTACATCGAGCCCGCCCATGCGCTGGCCATGGCGCTGGATGCATCGCTCCCGCTTCAAAAGATGGAGCTGGACGATCAACAGGCGCGGCGCTATCTCGCCGGAGAGGCGCTGGAATGCGAGAATCTCAAGGGCTGGACGTGGATCTGCTGGCGCGGCATGCCCCTGGGCTGGGGCAAGGCCAGCAACGGACAGATGAAGAACCATCTGCCCAAGGGTCTGCGACTGAGCTTACATCTGTAAAATAAAGGGGACACGGCATTGCGTCCGTGTCCCTGTTTTCAGCTGTTCTTTTTGATGAATTCCTCCAGCGTGAGGTTCTCGTTGCGGATGATCGTCGCGGCCTCCGCGCCCACGTAGCGATAGTGCCATGGCTCGTAGCTGATGCCCGTCTCGTCGGCCTTGTTGGCGGGATAGCGCTGGATGAAGCCGTACTCGTGGGCGTGCGCGCACAGCCAGGCGTACTGGGGCGTGCTCTCGAAGCCGCCGTTGGTCTCGGCGGTCACATCGAAGGCCAGGCCGGTCTGATGCTCGCTGGCCCCCGGCTCCTGGGCCTTGCCCGGCTCCGACTGGGCGAAGATCTCCGCCTGCCGCGCGTAGGTCCGATAGCCGCTGGTGACGATGAAGCCGTTCACGCCGTCGGCCTCGGCGGCGGCGAACATGCGCTCCATGGGCTCGTAGCACTCCCGGGCGAGGTAGATGTCGCTGCTGGCCAGGCGGAAGGAGTGGCGCTGCTCGTACAGGTTCACCAGACCCTCGGGCACGTAATCCTCGCTCAGGCGGTGCGCATCGTTCACCAGCAGGATGCTGCCGCGGTACTTCGTGGACTCCACACCGAAGTGCCAGCCTAGGAAGAAGGTTCCGGTCATCAGCAGCAGCGCAAGCGCACCGCACAGAATCATCTGGCCTCTGCCGATGCGCACGCCGCGCTTCTTCGATTTCTTCCTCTTTCGCGTCGCCTGTTCCATGCCACAACTCCTCCTGCGTACTGCAACCATCATACGACCTGCGCTCCCTGCTGTCAAGGGCGAAGGGCAAAGGTCACAGAATGCGCGACGGAAGGTCACGCGCAGGGCAAAATCGGCATTGCTTCGCGCGGCAGGATTTGCTACAATGAATCTGCAGAACAACGCGACAAATTGAAATTCGGAGAACAGAGCATGACGATACAGACGGAAAGACTGATCCTGCGTCCCTTTCTCGAAAGCGACGCTGCGGATGTGCTGGAGTATCTGCGGGAGCCGGCGGTGCATTGCTTCGCCAGTATGAAGCTGCACTCCCTGGAGGAAGCCCGCGCGGAGATGCGAAAGCGCGCTGGCGAGACGGAGTATTATTTTGCCATCGTCCTGAAGGATACGGGCAGGGTCATCGGCGAAATCGACGCCTTTCCGGAGCACAGCGAACCGCACGACACCTCCTCTCCGCTGGACACCTTCAGCCCGTGCTGGATGCTGAACAGTGATTTTCAGGGAAGAGGCTATGCGTATGAGGCGGCGCACGCCTTCTTCGACTTCCTGTTCCGGCAGAAGGGAGCGCGACGCATCTATGCGTACACGGAGGATTACAACCTCTCCAGCCAGCACCTCTGCGAGAAGCTGGGCATGCGACGGGAGGGCGAATTCAAGGAATTCGTGTCCTTCGTCAACAACCCCGACGGCACGCCCCGCTATGAGAACACCATGCAGTACGCCATTCTGAAGAAGGAATGGAAGGCATGAGCCTCGAAGGATTGAAGAAAACAACTGTATACGGTATGTTTGCACATCCCGGTTTGCTACAATGGACATGTGGAATGCGAATCGGGATTTGTGGAGGGAGATTCTATGAACGAAGTCAACAAAACCCTATTTATCCCGCTGTACGGAAAAGCGCAGGTCATCAGAAGGGGAATCCTTCTGAACGACCCCACGGCTGAAAAAATCTGGGGCGCGGAATCCTTCCCCCTTCACGGCAAATCAAAATCCAGGTGGCTGGCCTACAATATGGCCATGCGGGCGCGGGTGTTTGACGACTGGACGGAAGCCATGCTCCGGGCAGATCCGGACGCGCTCGTGCTGCACATCGGATGCGGTCTGGACAGCAGATGTCTGCGGGTCAAGGCGCCATATGGAACGTGGATCGATGCGGATTTTCCCGAGGTGCTCGCGCTGCGAAGGGCGTATTTCGAGGAGACAGACGCATACCACATGATGGCGATGGACGCCTCCAGGGCCGAAGCGGTCGCAGCGCTCCCCGACAGCCGCGCGGCAATTGTGATCCTGGAGGGCGTCAGCATGTACCTGACCAACGGGCAGCTGCGCCGCCTGTTTCAGGCATTGGAGCAGAAATACGGCCGGCTCTATATTCTGATGGATGTGTACACCGAATTCGGCGCGCGGGCATCCAGGTATAAAAACCCGGTGAACGACGTGGGCGTCACCAGATTGTACGGCGTAGACGAGCCTCAAGACCTGCTCGATGGTACGGCGATCCGCCTCAAAGCGGAGCACTCGTTTACGCCGGAGCATCTGGTCAATGCACTGAAGCCCGCCGAACGGATTTTCTTCAGGATCATGTTCTCGGAAAAGCTGTATCGCAGGATCTATCGCCTCTATGAGCTGGAATTGGCGCGGTAAATACTGCTTCATCGAAAAAAACGCAATTCTCAGAACCCACGCAGGAACCCCCTTCCCGCACATAACCCCGGAACCAACATAAGAAATCCACCCCATAGCCGCCGGGGTGGATTTCGTGCTCACAGCATCCTATGTGCAGAAAAGAAGCATAGAATCCCTGCCCCATTCTTGCCGGGGCAGGGATTCGTTCGCTTAAACGCCGACAGGCAACTGGCTGCGGCGCCACGCCGCTAGCGTCCGGCTTTGCCGGACTGAGGGCGTGCACATTGGCTGTGCCGCCCGAAACTCGCGCCACCGCTTTTGCGGTGGCGCGAGGCGTTATCAGTACATGCCGCCCTGGGGAGCTGCGGGAGCAGCCGGTTCGGGAGCGGGGATGTCGGTGACCAGGGACTCGGTGGTGAGCACCATGGCAGCAACGCTTGCGGCATTCTGCAGTGCGGAGCGGGTGACCTTGGTGGGGTCGATGATGCCGCGCTCGATCATGTCGGTGTACTCGTCCTTGGCGGCGTCGTAGCCGAAGGAGATGGACTTCTTGGACTTGATCTTCTCGACGATCAGGCTGCCCTCGACGCCGGCATTCTTGGCGATCTGGCGGACGGGCTCCTCCAGTGCGCGCAGAACGATGTTCACGCCGGTCTTGACGTCGCCGGTGGTCTCGGGAACCAGCTTGGCAACGGCCTTGGATGCGTTGATCAGCGCGGTGCCGCCGCCGGGAACGATGCCCTCTTCAACGGCTGCGCGGGTGGCTGCCAGCGCGTCCTCGATGCGCAGCTTGCGCTCCTTCATCTCGACCTCGGTGGCTGCGCCGACGTTGATGACTGCAACGCCGCCGGCCAGCTTGGCCAGGCGCTCCTGCAGCTTCTCGCGGTCGTAATCGGAGGTGGTCACCTCGATCTGAGCGCGGATGGAGGCGATGCGGGCCTTGATCTCGTCGGGATCGCCAGCGCCTTCGACGATGACGGTGTTCTCCTTATCAATCTTGACCTGACGGGCGGTGCCCAGCATGTCGATGGTCGCGTCCTTCAGATCCACGCCCAGCTCCTCGGTGATGACCTGGCCGCCGGTCAGGATCGCGATGTCCTGCAGCATGGCCTTGCGGCGATCGCCGAAGCCCGGGGCCTTGACGGCGACGCAGGTGAAGGTGCCGCGCAGCTTGTTCAGAACCAGGGTCGCCAGAGCCTCGCCCTCAACGTCCTCGGCGATGATCAGCAGCTTCTTGCCCATCTTCACAACGCCTTCCAGCAGACCGATGATCTCCTGGATGTTGGAAATCTTCTTGTCGGTGATCAGGATCAGCGGATTGTCCAGCTCGGCAACCATCTTCTCCATGTCGGTGCACATGTAGGAGGATGCGTAGCCGCGGTCAAACTGCATGCCCTCGACGATGGTCAGCTCGGTCTTCATGGTCTTGGATTCCTCGACCGTGATCACGCCGTCCTTGCCGACCTTCTCCATCGCGTCCGCGATCAGGTTGCCGATCACCTCGTCGCCGGAGGAGATGGACGCGACCTGCGCGATGTCATGCTTGCCCTCGATGGGCTTGGAGATGGAGCTCAGCGTGGCAACCGCGGTATCGGTGGCCATTTCCATGCCCTTCTTGATGACCATCGGGTTTGCGCCCGCGGCCACGTTCTTCAGGCCCTCGCGAACCAGCGCCTGCGCCAGCAGCGTCGCGGTGGTCGTGCCGTCGCCGGCCACGTCGTTGGTCTTGACGGAAACCTCGCGCACCAGCTGCGCGCCCATGTTCTCAAAGGGATCCTCCAGCTCGATCTCCTTCGCGATGGTCACGCCGTCGTTGGTGATCAGCGGAGCGCCGAACTTCTTGTCCAGCACAACGTTGCGGCCCTTCGGGCCCAGGGTGATCTTAACGGTGTCCGCCAGAGTGTTGATGCCGGTTTCCAGTGCGCGGCGGGCTTCCTCGCCATATTTAATCTGCTTCGCCATGAATTTTTCCTCCTTATCGTTCGGGGGGTGGGGCTACGTCAGGGGCGCTGCCCCTGAAACCCCGCTTAAGGGCATGATGCCCTTAAGAATCCCCGGCATGCGGCACAATGCGCCGCGAAATTATTTTTTATATTTTCCCCTCAGGCGCACATTGTGCGCCTATAATGAGGGTTCTTAGGGGAATCATGCCCCTTTAGCAGTCGCGCTACTGCGCTTTGCGCAAGCGCGACCAGCCCGGATGCAAATCGAAGATTTGATCCGGCGCTGCCGAAACCTGCGCGCATGCGCTACGGTTTCGGTGCGTTTAAGCAGGGGTTTGGGGGACAGCGTCCCCCAAGCGTTCTCCCGTTATTCCACGATGGCCAGGATGTCGGACTGCTTGACGATGATGAACTCCTCGCCGTCCATCTTGACTTCGGTGCCGGCGTACTTGGAGTAGATGACCTTTTCGCCGACCTTCACCTGCATCTGGACTTCCTTGCCGTCCACGATTCCGCCGGGGCCGACTGCGATGACTTCCGCCATCTGCGGCTTTTCCTTTGCGGCTGCGGCCAGGATGATGCCGCCCTTCGTGGTCTCTTCAGCTTCCATATTCTTGATGACAACGCGGTCACCCAGGGGCTTCATAGTCATATCATTTTACCTCCTGCAAGTATTTGGGTTTGTTAGCACTCTTGAATTTCGAGTGCTAACGCTTACAGATGATAGTTTAACCATTTTCTATGGAAAATGCAAGCCCCCGAAGCACCATTTTTCTGTTAATTTTTGGATTCAGCGTGCAAATTTTTGGAAATACGCTATAATTGTATATACAGACGTCCAAAAACATGGACAACACGGGAGGCGACTGCGATGGACAAGTGGGACGCGCGCTTTATGGAGCTGGCGGAAGTGATCTCGGGCTGGGCGAGCTGCTACCAGCCGGACCGGAAGATCGGCGCGGTGATCGTGAAGAACAAGCGCATCGTGACCACGGGCTACAACGGCGCACCCGCGGGCATCAAGACCTGCGTGGAGCGCGGCGAATGCCTGCGCAAGAAGCGGGGCATTCCCTCGGGCACCCACGCGGAGACCTGCTATGCCATCCATGCCGAGCAGAACGCCATCATCCAGGCCGCGAAGCTGGGCAGCAGCATCGACGGCGCGACCCTATACTGCACCCACCAGCCCTGCGTGATCTGCGCGAAGATGATCGTCAATTCCGGCATCAATCGCGTGGTGTACAGGCACGGCTATCCCGACGACTTCGCCGTGGAAATGCTCAACGAGGGCGGCGTGCTGCTGGAGCGCTTCGAGGACTGACCCCCGCACACAAACGACGAAACCGGCATGCGCACCCCGCAGGCCGGTTCATCACTGAAAAGGAGATATCATATGAATACTTCCCGCATCACCCGCGTAAGAGAAAACATGGCCGCCTGCGGCCTCGATCAGATTCTCGTGACCTCCCCGCTGTCGGTATACTACCTCACCGGCACGATGGTCGCGCCCGGCGAACGCATGTTCGCTCTGTATCTGAACACAAACGGCGAGATCAAGCTGTTTGCGAACCGTCTGTTCGCCTTGAACGGCAATGTGGACGTGCCGCTTGCGGAGTTTGACGACACGGAGGATCCGATTGCGCTGCTGGCGGCCTCGGTGAAGCCGGGCAAGCTGGGCGTGGACAAGACCTGGCCGAGCCAGTTCACGATCCGTCTGATGGAGGCGCTGCCGGGGATGGTTCCGGTGGTGGGCAGCGCGCCGGTGGATGACGCGCGGATGTGCAAGGATGCGGAGGAGATTGCGCTGATGCGCGCGTCCTCCCGCATGAACGACGAGGCGATCGGGCGCACCATCGCAGGCCTTTATGAGGGCATGACGGAGCTGGAGCTGGAGGAGCTGTACCTGAAGAACGCGAAGGCGGTCGGCGGCGAGGGCGGCAGCTTCACGCCCATTTCCTGCTTCGGCGCGAACTGTGCGGAGCCGCACCACGACAACGACGAGACCCGCCTGAAGGCCGGCGACGCGGTGATCCTGGACGTGGGCCTGATGCACAGGCGCTATTGCAGCGACATGACCCGCACCGTGTTCTTCAAGTCCGCCACCGATGAGCAGAAGCGCGTCTACGACGTGTGCCGCCGCGCCAATGAGGCCGGTCGGGCTGCCGTGCGCCCGGGCCTGCCCATGTGCGAATTCGACCGCGCCGCACGCAAGGTCATCGAGGACGCGGGCTACGGCAAGTACTTCATCCACCGCACCGGTCACGGCATCGGCCTGGAGGTGCACGAGCACCCCGACAATTCCTCCACCAGCCAGATCATCGCCCGCCCCGGCATGTGCTTCTCCGTTGAACCCGGCATCTATCTGCCCGGCAACTTCGGCGTGCGCGTCGAGGACCTCGTCGTCGTCACCGAGGACGGCTGCGAGACCCTGAACCAGATGGATCGTGCATTCAAGATCGTGGGGTGACGCTCAGGGGACGCTGTCCCCTGAAACCCCTGCTTAGGGGAATGATTCCCCTAAGAACCCTCATATAAGGCGCATAATATGCGCCTGAGAGAAATTATACACAGAAAAATCCGCTGTCCGGTATGTGGCAGCGGATTCAATTATTTAATTTTTCTGGCGCGCATTGCGCGCCATATTGAGGATTCCAAAGGGCATCATGCCCTTTGGCGGGTTCTTAGGGCAGAGCCCTAAGCGTAACCCCCCGTCACAGCAGCAGCACACCGGCGCGCTCGCATGCCTCCACGGTCTGGGCGTCCCAGATGCTGGACTGCACCTCGCCGATGTGTGCGCAGCCGATCATGAGCATGCAGAGTCGGCTCTGACCGATGCCGCCGCCGATGGTGAGGGGCAGCTCATCGTTGAGGTCCACGCGCACGCCCATCGAGGAAATCTCAAAGGCGCGGCCGAGCACGTCGTTCCAGAAGAGGATATCGCCGTTGAGCGCCCAGTCATCGTAGTCAGGCGCGCGGCCGTCGTGGGGCTTGCCGGACTTCAGCTTGCCGCCGATCTGCATGATCAGCGCAGTCTTTGTCTTTTCCAGGTAGGCGCTTTCGCGCTGGGAGGAATCGGGGATGTCGGGGAACATGTCCTCCAGCTCCTGGGTGGTGATGGCGCTCATCTCCCGGCAGAGCTTCACATTCACCGAAGAAAATTCGCGGCGCAGGCGGTCGCTAACGTCGCAGATGCACTGCACGATCTCGCCGGCGACGCTCTTCAGCGTATCCAGCGTGCGGTCCTCCCGGGAGATGACCTTCTCCCAGTCCCACTGATCCACGTAGACCGAGTGCAGGTTGTCCAGCTCCTCGTCCCTGCGGATGGCGTTCATATCGGTATAGATGCCCTTGCCCACGCGGAAATCGTACTTCTTCAGGGCGAAGCGCTTCCACTTGGCCAGCGAGTGCACCACCTGGCCCTCCTCGCCCACGGCTGGCACGTCGAAGGAGACCGGGCGCTCGTAGCCGTTGAGGTTGTCATTCAGACCGGAGGACTCCTTGACGAACAGCGGCGCGGACACCCGGCGCAGGTTCAGCGCATAGGCCAGCTCCTTCTGAAAGTTGTGCTTGATGAATTCAATGGCCACCTGCATGTCGTACACGTTCAGCGGCGTGCGGTACCCTTCGGGAATGTAAACCTTGTTCATGTAGTTCCTCCTGTTGTTTCTCTATGCAGAATTATAACCGCAGTTGCGCCGCATTGCAAGGGAAAATCCCCGCGCATGCTGGGTGCAGAAAAATTTTTTGTGCGTCAAATTGCAGGATAACCCGTCAAAAAGTGCAATCCTGCACATGTATTAACATTCGTTTTGTTGAAATTGCAGTTTCATCCCCTGATTTGTCGCAAAATAATAACACGCGCGGCTATGGACAAGCGTAAAAAATGGGAGTATACTTGAAAAGCAAATTCTTAAAGAATACTCAATGGGGAGGAATTGTGAATGAGCATTCAGAATGCATATCTTCAGAAGCTGATGGAAACCGTGGAAAAGCGCAATCCCAACGACAAGCAGTTTCTGATCACTGTTCGCAGCGTGCTGGAATCCATCGAGCCCGTGGTTGAGGCCCATCCCGAGTACGTCAAGATGGGCGTGCTGGAGCTGTTCGTCGAGCCCGAGCGCGTGATCAAGTTCCGCGTGCCGTGGGTGGACGACAAGGGTGAGGTTCACGTCAACCGCGGCTATCGCGTGCAGTCCAACAGCGCCATCGGCCCGTACAAGGGCGGTCTGCGCCTGCATCCCTCCGTCACTGAGGACACCGTGAAGTTCCTGGCCTTCGAACAGACGCTGAAGAATTCCCTCACCGGCCTGCCCATCGGCGGCGCCAAGGGCGGCAGCGACTTCGATCCCAAGGGCAAGAGCGACATGGAGGTCATGCGCTTCTGCCAGAGCTTCATGACCGAGCTGTACCGCCACATCGGCCCGGACTGCGACGTTCCCGCAGGCGACATCGGCGTTGGCGCGCGCGAAATCGGCTATCTCTACGGCCAGTACAAGCGCCTGACCGGCCAGTACTGCGGCGTGCTCACCGGCAAGGGCCTCTCCTACGGCGGTAGCCTCGCCCGCAAGGAAGCCACCGGCTACGGCCTGTGCTACTTCACCGAGGAGATGCTCAAGGCCAACGGCAAGAGCTTCAAGGGTCAGACCGTCGTGGTCTCCGGCTCCGGCAACGTGGCCATCTACGCCTGCGAAAAGGCCACCCAGCTGGGCGCGAAGGTCGTCGCCATGTCCGACTCCAACGGCTACATCCATGATCCCGACGGCATCGATCTGGCTGCCATCAAGCAGATCAAGGAAGTGCAGCGCGCACGCATCAAGCTCTACGTCGAGAACCATCCCAACGCCACCTACACCGAGGGCTGCAGCGGCATCTGGGGCATCAAGTGCGATATCGCGCTGCCCTGCGCCACCCAGAATGAGATCAATCTGGAGTCCGCACAGAAGCTGATCGCCAACGGCTGCTTCTGCGTCTCCGAGGGCGCAAACATGCCCTCCACCATGGACGCCATCGATGCCTTCGTCAATGCAGGCCTGCTCTTCGGCCCCGCGAAGGCTGCCAACGCCGGCGGCGTGGCCACCTCCGCCCTGGAGATGAGCCAGAACTCCATGCGTTACAGCTGGACCTTCGAGGAGGTCGACGCGAAGCTGCAGCAGATCATGACCGGCATCTTCCGCAATGTGGACAATGCCGCCAAGGAGTACGGCTTCGGCAACAACTATGAGAAGGCCGCCAATGTGGCCGGCTTCCTGAAGGTCGCCGACGCGATGATGGCCCAGGGCGTAGTTTGACGGCGAGGCAGGCTGGGTCTGCAGCCGGTTGCTATCGCACTTAGATCATCGAACCTCTGCCCCCACTTGTTCAAGGGGCAGAGGTTCTTCTTTTCTTTCCTATACTTGGATCACTGTGATTCCGAAATCTGCCCCGCAGATCATGGGGCAGATTTCTTGCGTCTGGTTTTTTGGAGAATTGCCGCTAGATTCGCTTCGCACAGCCGTAGGGCGGGGTGCCCTCACCCCGCCGGCAGCGAGGCACCGCAGTCACATACTGCCGTGTTTCATTGAACGAATCCCTGCCCCGGCAAGAATGGGGCAGATTTCTTGCGTCTGGTCCTTGGAGAATTGCCGCTCAGATTCGCTCCGCCAGGCAATAATTCACGTTCTCGGCGGCATAAATGGGATGGTCGGGGTTACGCTCATTGTAGGGCGCGAAGTAGGTCTCTGTGATCTCTGCGGGATTCAGATCCTTCTCGACCCGGAAGCCCACACTTTGCAGCAGCTCTTCCATCTCCTGCCGGGTGTACGCCGCCTGCATGGCCTCGCCCGCGCCCTTTGCCAGTGCGGACTGGCGGTCGAACTGCGCGGAGGGATCCCGGGCGGGATAGTCCATGGCGACGCGGCTGCCCGCAGGCAGTACCTTCGCAAGCTGTCGCAGCAGCGCGCTAAAATCCTGCTGCTTCAGGTAGTAAACGATGCCCAGCGGGCTGCAAAAGCTGCGCTTCTCCCCATCGAAGGCCGGGTGCGTCCGCAGCGCGTCCATGGCGGTGGGATCCGCGAGATCGGCCGCGAGGAAGTGCAGGTTCTCCGGCGCGGTCAACCTCGCCGCTTCGATCCTGCGCTGCTTGTCCGCCGACGGCCCCGGCAGATCCACTTCGAAGATCTCCATGCCCCGCGCCCAGCCCGGCTGTCGCAGGCCGAAGCTGTCCAGTCCAGCCGCAAGGATCAGGTATTGCTGCGCGCCGGACTGCTCCAGCGCCGACTCCGCGAACGCGGCCCTGCCCAGCGGCGACGGCGCGAGCTGGTGCTCCACGATCCAGCGCAGGCCCTCCTCCGGTGTGCCCTGAAAGCCCGGGCAGAAGAAGCCGATGCCCTGTGTCATGCTCGATGCGATCTCCTGCATCTCCTGCTGCGTCAGCAGCTTCTCCGCCAGCGGATCGCAGTACACGCAGTCGCGGCTGCGGGCGTGCTGGGATCGGGCAAAGGCGCTCACCCGCGCGGTCATTCCAATTCCTTCCATAGAAACACCTCCTGTATATTCAATACACCCGCACGCGCCACAATACAAGTCTTGACTTTTGGCCCAAAATGTGATATAGTAGGATAGTAAAGTGATAAAGTTTAACACAATTGAGCATTCTTCTCCTTCTCTCCCAACAGAGATAAGTCGGCGTGCATGCCATCCGCCGACAAAAAAACCGGCGCATTCGCGTCGGTTTTTTATTGTCTCCAGACAGAGATGCGGCGGGATTTACAAGGGAGCCGCACTCAGAATCGCACTTCCGGGCGCTTGGCCCTTCTCAAAAAGGCCCGGTGGAGGTTCAACAGCACCGCGGCGAGGCAGAGCGCACAGGCAGCGGCCATGTTCCACACCTCCGGCAGCGGCTGGATCACCAGCAGCGCGTCCGCAGCCAGCACCAGCATGAATCCCAGCCAGTATCTCCAGGCGGGTGCGCAGAACACCACGCCCGCACAGAGCGCCGCCAGCGCGGCAGCGGCAGCGTAGGAGATCATCGGCATGTCCCCGTAGGTCAGCTCCGGGAATACCGCGCCGATTGCCGTGGGAAGTGCCATCAGCGTCACCAGCAGCAGGTTCAGCGGCCGGGATTCCTCGCCGGTGCGGCGGCACACGGTGCGCGAAAGCCGCCACAGGATCAGTCCGTAGAACAGCGCTGCGCCGGTTCCGGAGGCCTTCCAGCCATGCCTGTGCGCCGCGATCCACAGCCCTGCCAGCGCCGCAGGGTACAGAAGCGTCTGCACGCAGGCGGCGGGTGCGCGGGCCAGATTCACCGGCTTCAGCGAGAATCCGTGGCTCCTCTCCACGATATAGGCGGTGAGCACCGCGATGCACATGCCCAGCGCCGCCATGGCCAGCGTAAACGGCGCTTCCACGGCGAGTGCCAGCGGAAATTCGATTCCCCCGGCGGCGTCCAGCAGCAGTCCTGCCAGCAACAGCAGGTTTGCGATGCCGCTGAGCACCGCGCCGTCCACGCGCCTGCCCAGGGCGTAGATGCGCTCCTCGAACATCTGCTCCAGCGTCACGCAGCCCACCGCAGCAAACAATCCTGCGCTGAAGCCGCACTTCAGCGCAGGGCACAGCAGCAGCGCTGCCAGCAGCAGTCCGGTTCCCAGCACAAACTGGGTGATTCCCCCGCCGAAGCGCCTGTCCACCCTGCGCACGCCGCTCTCCCGGGCTGCGCCGTTGCGGAAGCAGTCCACCGCACACAGCGTGCACAATTGCAGCGCGTAATAGAGCAGCATCAGCCGCAGCGGAAGCGCTCCCCCACCGGCAGCCGCCGCAATCAGCCCCGCCAGCGGAAACAGCGCCGCCGTGGGCCGCATCAGTCGTTGATTCATGTCCTACCTCCCCCATCAGCGTCCGAAGCCGCAGGAAATGCCAAAGATGCCGGTTACACCGTCGCGACTGGCCACGTCCAGCCGCACGTCCTCGCCCGGCACGATGCCGCTGGCCCGCAGCGCGTCCTCGGTGCAGCGCCGCGCCAGCTCCGGAAAGTTGTTCTCCTTGCTCAGATGCCCCAGTATGATATGCCGCGCGCCGGCCTTCACCAGCTCCGCCGCGCACCTGCCCGCATCCTCGTTGCACAGATGGCCCCGGTTGGACAGGATCCGGTGCTTCAGCGCGTAGGGATAGGAGCCCGCCTGGAGCATATCGGGATCGTAGTTCGACTCCAGCAGCACCGCATCGGAGCCGGACACATGTCCGAACCAGCCCCTCTTGATGCAGCCCACGTCCGTGGCGATGGAGAAGCGCGCGCCTCGGCACTCGAAGCTCAGTCCCACGGGCTGATTGGCGTCGTGGGGCGTGGAGAAGGGCGTGATGTTCATCTCCCCGATGTAGAAATCCTGCTCCGGCACCAGCATGCAGCGGCGACAGGCGTCCACCGCGCCCACCTTCTCCGCCATGCCCTCCCAGGTGCCCTCGGTGGCGTAGACGGGCAGGTTGTACTTGCGGGACAGGATGCCCACGCCGCGGATGTGATCCACGTGCTCGTGGGTGGCCAGGATCGCCGTCAGCTGGGACGGATGCACGCCGATGCGCGCCAGTTCGTTCGCGATGCGCGTGCCAGACAGCCCCGCATCCACCAGCAGGTGGGTGTCGCCGCAGCCGACGTAGATCGCATTTCCGCTCGAGCCGCTGAACAGCGGTGAAAAGCGCAGTTCCATGGATGACCGTTTTCTCCTTTGTATGCGGGTCAGATGCCCGTCAGATCAAATTTCGGGATGTATTTTTCGTCCGACGAGGACAATTCCTGGATGAAGCCGTCCTCCATGCCGATTTCCAGCAGGTGATCGGCCACGCGATCGTACTCCTGCTGGGTGAGCCGCCGGCCCAGCTCGTCCACCCCCGCTGCGTCGCCGAAGGGCAGGTACTGGGCCATCAGGCTCACCCACGCCCCGGGCAGCTCGTCGTGGATGTAGTCCAGAATCTGCACCGTCTCCTCCGCACAGCCCGGCAGGATCAGGTGGCGGATGATGGTGCCCCGGCGGATCACGCCGTCGTCGTCCAGCTCCACCGGCCCGGTCTGGCGCAGCATCTCCCTGATGGCCGGGGCAGCGTACTCGAAATAGTCCGCCGCGCCGGAGTATTTCCGGGCGGAATCGGGGCGGATGTACTTGAGGTCGGGCAGATACACCTGCACGCGGCCCTCGAAGCGCCGGAGCGTCTCCACCTTCTCGTAGCCGCCGCTGTTCCACACCACCGGCACCGGCAGGCCGCCCTCCAGGGATTCGTAGATCGCATTGGCAAAGTGGGTGGGATTGACCAGGTCGATGTTGTGCACGCCCTGATCGATCAGTTCGAAGTAGATCTGACGCAGGCGCTCCACGCTCACGGTCTTGCCGAAGCCCTCGTGGGACAGCGCGTAGTTCTGGCAGAAGCAGCACTGGAGGCTGCAGCCGGAGAAGAACACCGTGCCTGCGCCGCGGGTTCCGGAGATCACCGGCTCCTCGTCGTAGTGGGGCGCAGCCCGGGCGATTCTCGGCTCCGCGCCCATGCCGCAGCGGCCCCTGCCCGTCTCACCGCGCAGCGCGCCGCAGTTGCGCGGGCACAGCCTGCAGATAAATTCCTTCATTTTCTTCCACTCCGCTCGATTTCATGCTCGCTTGAATTGTTTCACGTGGAACATCGACGCACTGTGTACTCTTTCGACCCGGTTTTCGTGAAACAGGCGATGCTTTCCACAGCATTATCCACCCTTCGGGCTGTTTCACGTGAAACATCGCGCCTAAAAGTCCGGCAGCGTGCGCACCTCGGGCCGGCGCAGCGTCAGCAGCCACACCTCGCTGGTGGTGCCCAGCCGCAGCATCGTGCCGCCGCAGCCCAGGCCCTGGCTCACCAGCATCGGCAGATCGCCCGCGTAGAACCAGCCGCTCAGACAGCGCGCCTCGGCTTCAGGTAGGGTGTAGAGCGTGCGGCCGAAGGCGAGAATCTGCCCGCCCAGCGTGTGCCCCGAGAGCACCAGATCCGCCCAGGCGCCGCCTTCGCGGGCCTCAGCCACCCGAATGCCGATGTAGGCCGATGGATTGTGCGCCAGCGCAAGAACGCACTCGTCGCCGCTGAAGTAGCGGCCGATCTCCCCGTAGGGCGTGCGGCCTTCGGACACGTCGCTCAATCCGGCCAGCACCAGCTGCGCGCCATCCTTCAGGACGGTGGCGCAGTCATCGTCCAGCAGCATCACGCCGCCCGCAGACATGGCCGCGCGCAGACCGCTCAGCACGCTGTCTTGTTCGCCGGCGACGGCGTACTTGCCCAGCGGCGCGGAAAAGCGGTTCAGTCCGCGCAGAAAGTCCAGCGCCGCCGCGCGGGCCTGCTCGTCCGCCTCCGCCTGACCGTCCAGCAGCTTTCCGGCGCAGTAATCGCCGCCCAGCAGCAGCAGATCCGGCTCCAGGGCCGCGAGCTTGTCCATCAGGCGCTGCGTGCGTCGGGCGTCGCGGGCGCTGCGGATGTTCAAATCGGAGATGAACAGCGCTGTGGTGCCGTCCAGCGCAGCGGGCAGATCCTGCAGGTAGACCACGGCGCTGCGCACGTGTGTGATGCGCGCCTGCAGGGCCATCCAGCCGAACAGACCGCCCACCAGTGCCAGGACAAGCAAAACCGCGGCCAGCGCGAAGCGCCTGCGACCGCAGCGGGGCTGCCGATTCAGTTTTTTTGCCGGTTTCTTCTTGATTCCCTGCTTCATGGGCCTCCTGTTTCACGTGAAACAATCGCGCCGGGAAAATATGATTGAAAAATGAACTCCCGCTGGCAATTGTCGGTTTTTCTTCCCGTTTTGTCACACTCTCAACGTTGAAACACAACGATACATTTATTATAATAGGAATGGTATCGGTATACAAGGGATATTATACGAAATTCATGATTCGGAGGACTCCATGGAGAAACGCCATTCCGGTAAGCGTCCATGGGCGATCGTGCTGCTGATTCTTGCAATTTCCTGTGCGCTGTCCTACGGCATTGCGATGTTTGGCAAAAACGTCCTCGCCGACACGTCCCTGGGACATTGCGAGATGCTCAGTCTGGCCAATATACAGGACCTTCAGGCGACGGCAACCGGCTTCGTCTACTACGACGGAAACACCGTGTCCGCCATCGATTCCGGCGGAAAGGTGGACTGGTCGTACATCCTCGGAGCAGGCGCAGGCTTTGAGGCCACCGATTACGGCGTGGCCGCCTGGGTGGACAACACCATCACGCTGATCGACGGAAAGAGCGGTTCCACAACCTACAACGGAACCATGTCGCAAAACGTGCTCGGCGCCCACATCGGCGACAAGTACACAGCCATACTGATCGGCGAGGAAGGCAACAGCACCATCGTTCTGATGGAAAACGGCGGCAAGCAGATCAATCAGATCGTTCTGGACAATGTGCTCGTGGTGAACTACGGCTTCTTCTCAGACGGATCCCTGCTGTGGGTGATGGTCTGCGACACCAGCGGCACCGTGCCCACCTGTAATATACAGACCTATCGGCCCGGCAAGGAGATTGTGGGTTCCATCAGCGATACGGAACAGCTGGCCTACGCGGTGATGTTCCAATCCTCGAAGGTGTGCGTCGTGGGCGACGTGTATTATAAGGTGTACGATTACGCCGGCATGGAGGATCCCTCCCAGCGCAAGCTGGTGTACGGCTGGTATCTCACCGATTCGGACACCTCCACGGGCGACCCGCTGATGGTCTTTGTCAACGACGCCCAATGCAAGGGAGAATCCGACATTCAGGACGTGCGCATTGTGAGAACGAACCTGGACAAGGTGGTGCGCTTCCCCTTCGGCTGCCGGCGCGTGCTGGCGGTTGGCAACAACATCTATGGCTTTGCATCGGACGGGCATCTGATGATCATGCGCGCCGACGAAGCCTCTCCCCGCGCATATCAGTTGGAGATGAGCATCGACGAGGTGTACGGCGTGACCCGGGATGGCGTGGCGGTGCTGCGCAGCGGCGGCGTCATCTGCCTGGTCGATCTGGATTGATTCCCGGAGCATAAAGATCAGCAAATCGGGGAATTCTGGAAATCAAGATCATCGTCAGGAGGCAATGGGAATATGAATATAGTTGACATTCTGATCCTTGCAGTGCTCGCATACGGTCTGTTATCGGGCATGCACAAGGGCTTCATCGCGTCGGGTCTTTCGGTCGCCGGCTTTGTCGGGTCCTGGTTCGGCGCGCAGATGGTGTACGAGCGCATCGCCAATCTGGCGCTGTCCAACACCACGCTGATGGCGGTGCTGAGCCAGTATCTGGAGCCGGAATCCTTCTTTGCCAGCAAGGCCCAGGCGGCCATGACGGTTTCGGAGGTGGTCTCCGGCGGCGAGGCGGCCATTCAGCAGGCCGTCGCCACGGTGAGCGAGAAGATCAGCATCGTTGCAAAGGCCTTTGAAGCGAACATCCGCAACCAGGCCTTCTCCAATCTGAACATCACCACGCTTTCGGATTATCTGGATCAGACGATCTGGCAGTCGGTGTTCAACGTGCTGGCCTTCCTGGTGGCCTTCGTGCTGATCTATGTGGTGGTCATGCTGGTGATCAACCTGCTGGACCACGTGATCCGCTTCCCGGTGTTCCGCATGTTCGACTGGCTGCTGGGTGGCCTCTGCGGTCTGGCGCGCTCGCTGGCGGTGGCGGTGCTGCTGCTGTGCATCATCCCGCCGGTGGTCTCCCTCTTCGCCCCGGCACAGATGACGGAGCTGCTGGCCACATCCACGCTGTACAGCTTCGTGACACAGATGGACTATCTGAACGTCGCCGGTCTGATCGGGAGACTGATGGGCTAATGAACGCGCGCGGCGGCGCTTTCCGACCGCCATACAAGAGAGCCGCATGCCGCGGCTCTTTTTGCTCCCGCTTTCCGCGGAAACAGAATGAAATCTGAATGGAAACGACTCCATCAAAACCATTGGAGGAAGCATGGCAAATCAAAACAAACAGAGCGTATATGAGGATCGGCCGGAGGGCGTCGGCGCGCCGGGGAAAATCATCGGTGCGGTGGCCTGCTTCGGCATTGCGCTGCTGCTGGGTTACATCAGCCTCGTCGCGCCCACTGCGGGCACGGCGATGGGCGCCATTCGCGATGTGCTGCGGGGCGCCGGCGGCAGCGTCAGCGTGCTGATCTCCCTGTTCTTCGTGTGGGTCGGCGTGCTGCTGGTGTTCTCCGCGCGCAACCGCCGCGTCCGCATCGTCAACATCATCACCAATGTGCTGCTGTTCCTGTGCGCCTTCGCCGCGGTGCAGCTCTTCTCCGCCGTGCAGGTCTTCGGCCGCATGAGCATCACCAGCTTCGCCAACTTCGTCAGCAAGTCCTACCAGTACGGCAAGGGCGGCGGCGCGATCGGCGCGCTGCTGGCCTACCCCCTCTACACCTACCTGGGCAAGTGGGGCGGACTCATCGCCCTGCTGCTCGTCGCCCTGCTGTGCCTGTTGATCAACGGCCGCGCCCAGCGCTTCTACCGTTGGACCCAGCGCCGCGCCGAGGAGGGCCAGCATTACATGGAACAGCGCCGGAATGTGAAGAATGTAGAACGTATGTTCGAATACGACGAGTTTGACAATCCGGAGCCCGCGCCGCGCCCCGCACAGCCGGAGCGCCGCAGCGAGCGCAGCAGCGTGCAGTGCCCGGTGCAGCCGCGTCCGCAGGCCAAGCCCACGCGGAAGGTGTCGGATCCGGAGCGGGATTACATGGTGATCGACGGCCAGAAGCCGGAGAGTGCGAGCGTCCGGCGCGGCAGTCCGGCAGATTCGGAGCCTGCCAGGTCCGGCCGAAGCGCCGCCGCAGCGGAGACGGAGTCTGCGCGGCCGAAGCGCAGCAGCGCGCCGAAGAAGAAGCTGTACAAGGAGAACATCGATCCGGAGGCGGCCCCGGCGAACCCCATGGAGAACCAGCCCTCGGACATCGAAATTCCCAAGCCGCTGCGCAAGCTGCGCCAGAATCCCTCGCGGCCCAAGGCGGAACCGGCCGCATCGGAGGAGGCGAAGGCGGCCGACGTCCCCGACACCGACGTGCCGGACTTCTTCACCGTAAAGCCGGAAGAGGATAAGCCGGAGGAATTCAAGCCGCGCAACTATGCCTCGCCCAAAGTGAAGCCCAAGCGCGTGGTGGAGGGCGTGCAGCCGCTGACGATTGACGACATCGTTCCGGAGCAGGAGCCGGAGGAGGACGACGAAGCGCCCTTCGATGTGCCCCACACCACAATCAAGCCGCCGAAGTTCCGCCGCGCGCCCGCACCGGAGCCGGAGGAGGAGGAAGAGATCTACGCCTACCCACCCATCGACCTGCTGGAGCAGGGGGATCAGCAGAAGGTGACCCAGGCCCACAAGGAGGCCGACATGGAGAAGGCGGACATGCTGATCGAGACGCTGAACTCCTTCGGCATCGACACCCGGCTGGTGGGCATCGCCCACGGCCCTGCGGTCACGCGCTTCGAGCTGCAGCCCGCGCCGGGCGTGAAGGTGAGCCGCATCACGGCGCTGGCGGACGACATCGCCATGCGCCTGGCGGCCATGTCCGTACGCATCGAGGCCCCGATCCCGGGCAAGGCCGCGGTGGGCGTGGAGATTCCCAACGACAAGGTGGAGACGGTACGCCTGCGCGACGTGTTGGAGTGCGCCGAGGCGCGCCGGCATCCCTCGAAGATCGCGGTTGGCCTGGGCAAGGACAACTCCGGGAGATACATCGTGGCGGACATCGCGAAGATGCCCCACGTGCTGATCGCCGGTCAGACCGGCTCGGGCAAGTCGGTGTGCATCAACTCCATCATCACCTCCATCCTCTACCGCGCCACGCCGGAGGAGGTGCGCATGATCCTGATCGACCCCAAGGTGGTGGAGCTGTCCATCTACAACGACATCCCCCACCTGATCGCCCCGGTGGTCACCGACCCCAAGAAGGCGTCCTCGGCGCTGGACTGGGCGGTGGCGGAGATGGGCATGCGCTACAAGAAGTTCGCCGAGCGCGACGTGCGCGACATCAAAGGCTACAACAAGAAGCTGCAGCCCGGCGAGAAGATCATGCCGCAGATGGTGATCGTCATTGACGAGCTGGCCGACCTGATGATGGTCTGCCCCGGCGAGGTGGAGGACAGCATCTGCCGCCTGGCCCAGCTGGCGCGCGCGGCGGGCATGCACCTGGTCATCGCCACCCAGCGCCCGTCGGTGAACGTCATCACCGGCATCATCAAGGCCAACATTCCCACCCGCATCGCCTTCTCGGTGGCGTCCCAGGTGGACAGCCGCACCATGATCGACCACGGCGGCGCGGAGAAGCTGCTGGGCAACGGCGACATGCTCTTCGTGCCCTCCGGCATCAACAAGCCGCTGCGCGTGCAGGGCGCGTGGGTCAGCGACGAGGAGGTGCACGCCGTAGTGTCCTACATCAAGGACCGCAGCGAGACCACCTACGACGAGGACGTAGTGGAGAAGATCGAGAACTCCGTCCGCAGCGACGCCGAGCGCGAGGAAGTGGCCGAGGAGTACGACGCGCGCCTGGCCGAGGCCGTGGAGATCGTCGTCGAAGCCGGTCAGGCCTCCACCTCCATGCTCCAGCGACGCATGCGCGTGGGCTACGCCCGCGCCGGACGGCTCATCGATGAAATGGAAAAGCGCGGCATCATCTCCGAGGCCGACGGCTCCAAGCCCCGCAACGTGCTCATCTCCCGCGAGGAGTTCCTTGCGATGTTCGAGGACGAGGAGTGACGCTAAGGGGACGCTGTCCCCTTAGAACCCCTGCTCAAGGGTCATTGACCCTTAAGAATCCCAATATAGGGCGCACAATGTGCGCCCTGGAATTTTTAACAATATGACAAGCTGTACTTCCTTGTGGAAACCCCGCCGCGTCTCCCCAGGTTCTCTTGTACAAATCCCGTAGGGCGGAATGCCCTCATCTCGCCGCGTCTCACCAGGCCCTCTTGTGCGAAGGGATTCAAAATGCGCACGATTGTCCGCCGAAACATATGTCAAATTGAATTTTCCTGGTCACATCTTTCCTTTCTAAATAATAGGTTTACACTTCCATGCTAAAATGGATGCGTTGACAGAAAAAACAGTCATGATCTGGAAGGAATTGGCAATATGAACAACAGCACCCGCCCCACCGTGGGCATGGTTTCCCTGGGCTGCGCGAAGAATCTGGTGGATTCGGAAAACATGCTGGGCATGCTGCGCGACCGGGGCTACGAGATCGTAAGCGACCCCTCTCAGGCGGAGATCATCTTCGTCAACACCTGCGGCTTCATCGAGTCGGCCAAGCAGGAGTCCATCGACGCGATCTTTGAGATGGCGGAGTACAAAAAGACCGGCAGGCTGAAGAAGCTGTTCGTCACAGGCTGTCTGGCACAGCGCTACGCCGATGCGCTGGCCTCGGAGATGCCGGAGGTGGACGGCTTCATGGGCGTGGCGGACTACGCGCGGCTCTACGACATGCTGGACGAGGCCATGGCCGGCAAGCGCCCGATCTACATGAACGACGGCGAGCGCTTCTTCAACAGCGGCCGCGTGCTGACCACCGCGCCCTACTCGGCCTACGTGAAGATTTCGGACGGCTGCAACAACCGCTGCACCTACTGCGCGATTCCGCTGATCCGCGGCAACTACGCCTCCCGGCCCTTCGACGACATCGTTGCCGAGTGCCGCCGCCTGGCGGGCGAGGGCGTGACGGAGATCACGCTGATTGCCCAGGACACCAGCCGCTACGGCTGCGACTTCGGAGATAAGCACTTCATGCTGCCGGAGCTGCTGCATGCGGTGAGCGAGATCGAGGGCGTGCACTGGGTGCGCGTGCTCTACTGCTACCCGGACAGCACCGAGGACCGGCTGCTGGACGAGATCGCGAACAATCCGAAGGTCGCGCCCTATCTGGATCTGCCGCTGCAGCACATCAACGACCCCATTCTGAAGGCGATGAACCGCCGCGGAAGCTCCGACTGGATCAAGAGCCGCATCGCGGAGTGCAAGAAGCGGGGACTGACGCTGCGCACGACGATGATCGTGGGCTTCCCCGGCGAAACCGACGAGCAGTTCGAGGAGCTTTTGCAGTTCGTGAAGGACGCGCGCTTTGACCGCCTGGGCGCGTTCACCTACTCCCCCGAGGAGGGCACGAAGGCCGCGGTCATGCCAAACCAGATCGACGAGGACGTAAAAATCGAGCGTCTGGATCAGCTGATGATGCTGCAGCAGGCGATCTCCATGGAGCTGCTGGAGCAGCGCATCGGCGAAACCTGCGAGGTGCTGGTGGAGGGCCGCGACGAGGACGGCTGGTACGGGCGCTCCATCCGTGAGGCCCCGGAATCCGACGGCTGCATCCACCTGATCACCGAGCGTGAACTGATCCCCGGCAGCTACATCCAGGCGCGCATCACCGGCGCGGACGCCTACGATCTCACCGCCGAGGTGCTGTAAATTCAAAGGAGGATTGATTATGAATCTGCCCAACAAACTGACGATGCTGCGCATCCTCATGATTCCTCTGTTCGTCATCTTTGCGCTGATCCAGCAGCCCTGGGCGCAGTACGTGGCGCTGCTGATCTACATTCTGGCCTGCTTCACCGACACGCTGGACGGCAAGATCGCCCGCGCGCGCCATCTGGTAACGGACTTCGGCAAGTTTGCCGATCCCATCGCCGACAAGCTGCTGGTGATGTCGGCGCTGGTGGTGCTGGTGGAGTCCGGCCGCATGCCCTCCTGGGTGTGCATCGTGATGCTGGCCCGGGAATTCATCATCTCCGGCTTCCGCCTGGTGGCGGCCGGCGGCGGCAAGGTGATCGCCGCGGGCAAGCTGGGCAAGCTCAAGACCGTGTTCCAGATGTCCTCCACCGTGGCGCTGATGCTGCTGGTGCCCGTGGCGGGCGCGCCCCTGCTGGGCCACTTCGGCGTGGTGCTGGCCAACGT
This sequence comes from Clostridiales bacterium, assembly GCA_004557125.1. GTDB lineage: Bacteria > Bacillota > Clostridia > Christensenellales > Aristaeellaceae > SFTH01. The sequence goes on from SFET01000015.1 coordinate 26,375, forward strand.
GCTGATGTACATCGCCGTGGCGCTCACCATCGTCAGCGGCGCGGAGTACATCGTCAAGAACTTCGATTGCATCTCGGACATGTAAAACGCAGTGCGTTTTATCCCACATAGCTATCGCTGTTTGAATTGAACGAATCCCTGCCCCGCGGCGAGGCGCCGCATCCACATACTGCCGTGTTTGATCGAACAAACCTCTGCCCCTACTGGTTCAAGGGGCAGAGGTTCTGTGTTTCGTTCCGCTTGAATTATCGCACGAATACACAAAATCCAGTCCGTCGGCTATGGACTGGATTTCTTCCGTATATTCTGAGTTTATTTCAATTCAAACGTAAGATCTTCGCCCCATTCCTGCCAGGGCGAAGATCGGGTGCATACCTCGATATCAAACGGAAAAAAACACAGAAAATCGTCCCCATGATCTACGGGGACGATTTTCATTCGATTGCAACACGGCAGTATGTGGCAGCAGTGCCTCACTGCGGAGGCGCGTTCAGCGCAAACAATCTCTCCTGCGTCGCGACGGTGGCGTTGCCGGTGGCGGCCTCGCCGATCTTCGCCTGGAAGGCGCTCACGGCGATGCTGGTGTTCGCGCCGTACAGGCCGTCGGGCTTGGCCGCATCTCCCGTGAGGTAGCCCAGCTCCGCCAGCCGCGCCTGAAGGGAATAGACCGCATTGGTGCGGTAGTTCAGCTTGAGGTCGTAGTAGGTGGACACGTAGTCGTCCATGCTGGGCAGCATCTGCTCATCGATGGTCAGCTTGTCCCCCACCACATCCTCGTTCAGTCCGAACAGCCTGTTCATGGTCACCAGCTTGTAGCCCTTGCTGCTGGCCGCCTGAATGAAGGTCTCGAATACCGCCATGGACTTCTCCGTCATGTCGAACTGGTAGATGTTTCCGTTCTCCAGCGTATCGATCAGCTGCTCGGCGGTCATGCCCTTGTAGGAGTGGGTGTAGCTGGCCACGCCGGCGTAGCCCAGCTTTCTGATGAAGAAGTGGGTGCGCTGGTCGTACTTGCTGTTGTCGTAGATCGGCCGGAAGAAGTGCTGCTCGTAATCCTTGCCCACCACGTAGCTGGACGCGATGCTCTGCTTCCACAGTTGAAGCGCCAGCTCGCCGTTGGAGAGCTTGTACTCGCCCCTGTGGCTGTACGTGTGGTTCTCCAGCTCGTAGCCATAGCTCAGCACGCAGGTGCGAAAGCCGTCGCTCAGCTCCTCCTTCATCAGCGCCTCGCCGGTGGGAAACAGCGTCAGCATGGCATTGTATTTGCGGGCAATCCCCACGATCTGCGAGAGCACCTCGGGATCGCTGCAGTCGTCCACGGTGATGGAGATCATCATCTCGTCGTCCGGGGTGCGCAGCGCGCGATCGAAGATGGGCAGGTAGTAATCGCCCGGCAGCGGCGCGGGGATCAGTCGGTTTCCGTCCGACGCAGCCGCACCGGCATCGGTGGCAGCGTCGACCGGCTCCGCCGCATCGGTTGCATCCGCAGGTTCGTCCGGCCCATCGGTCTGCACCGGCTCCGGCGTGACCTCCGCCTGAACGCCTGCGGACTCCAGCTTCGCGCCCAGCACCAGCGGCGCAGACGACGCGTCCTGCGAATCCACGTAGTTGCCATTCTGCGGGAGCACCGCCGCACGATCGTCGCCCTGCACGGTCTGGGCAGCGCCGCCGTGGAGCAGAATCCAGACCAGCGCCGCAGCCACCAGAATCAAAACAACAATCAGCGCAGACAGCACGCCATATCCGCGCCTTCTGCGCATCGCTCTCTTTTCACGACTGGGCATATATGCAAACTCCTGACTGAGCAATAAGTATGAACAAATCTCCATTTCTTAGTATAACAGATGCGTCACAGTCTTTCAAGGACATTTCCGGTGCATTCCTGTGACAATCCGATAAAGCGCTCAGCCGGCCGTTCCTCTCACAGCGCCAGCATGGATTCGGGATCCTTTGCCAGGATGTGGGCATTATAATAGAAGGGACTGTGCTCGATCAGGCGGAAGATGCCCGCCAGTGCATCGGCGAGATCCTCCCGGGTCGGCCGCTTCGCCGCATATGCAACGCCCACGGCCCGCATGCTTCCGTACACCATGCACAGGCCCGCGCGCACCTGCGCAGGCGTCAGCCGCTCGTCCACCCAGGGAAGATTCGTATAGAGGAAGTGGTTGGTCAGAATGTTCTCGTACCAGCGCATCCAATCGGGAAAGCGTTCCTCGAAGGCGCGCGCATCCGCGGAAAAATTTTCCTCCGCATCGGGATTTTCCGCACCGTAGCGGTCAAAGGCGTCCGCCGCAAAGGTCTGAAGCGCGCGGGAATCCTCAGTGAGGGGCTCCAGTGCGGCCATCAGCGTGCGCAAACCGGTCTCCCTCGCGCCCGGATCCACCCCATAGCCCACGTCGCCCGCAATCGCGCCGCAAATCTTTCCGATCCGCTCGTTCAGCGCATCGTCGCCGCCCTGCAGCATCTCCACTGTCTGCTTTCCCAGGTTCAGCATCTCACCGTCGGCATGGGCCTCGATTTCCCATCGGGCGTCCATCTCCACAAAGCGCAGCTGCAACCGTTCCGGACGCATCAGGCTCTCCACCACCGCCTCGCAGCTGTTGGAGCACACCGCCTCCTGCAGACTTCCCTCGCGCTTGAGGCAGCGGGGATACATGCGGCAGATCTCCGGGAGAACCGCCTCACCCAGGTCCCGCTGGATCATGCACAGGCCGTCCTCCGCGCGCAGCGGGCATTCCCCCAGCCAGTTGGGCGAAATCAGCCGGTAGCGCTCGGGAGACGGCTCCCTCGGAACCCGGAACGCGCACTCCAGGCGGCGGTGAATCTCCTCCGGGCACTCCATGCCGATCAGGCGGAAGTACTCCTCCATTCCCACGGCGATGTCCCAGCCGTTGCAGCAGCAGTTGCGGCACGCGCCGCACTTGCACTTGAAGCCCTCGTAATAATCCGGTTGCAGCCACAGTTGTTTGTCTTGCAAGACGCATCGCTCTCCCTGTATTTGGTTTTGAACGGGAGGATTATAGCATCTCACTGCATCGATTCAATTAAGAAAAAGCGGCAAAACCGGAAATTCTTTCGGTTTGCCGTTAAAAGTTCCGCATGATTCTGTTATCCGTTCTGATGGGTGGTCTGCTTTTCCGCCAGAAACCGCTTCAGGCGGTCGATGGCCTCCTGCTGCTTGGTAATGAGGAAGGACGCGATGCCCTGGGCCTGCGCGTCCGCGTCCGGGTTGGAGTTGCGCGCCTTGGTCAGCTCCACCACGCCCATGGTCGCGCCCTGGATCACGATGTCCGCGATGTGGGCGGCCGAGCGGTCCGCCAGGGTGTTGATCTGCATGCCCATCCACAGCCCCGCCCGGGCGGCCGGTCCGGTGTGCCGGGGCATGACGCCCTGCATCAGCAGCAGGTTCTGTGCATCCCGCATGGCGTCGAAGTAACTCTGCCGCTCCAGGATCAGCTCCTGGCGCATCTCGTTGTCCGCGGTGCGGTTGAGCAGCTGATCGCAGGCCTCCACGCCCATGCGGCCGTTCTCCTCGATGGCCTGCAGCAGCTTCTGCGTGGGATTCATATATACATCGCCTCCGTTTCTCGATTGCGCACATATTCTTGCCGCGTTTCGGAGAAAATATGCCGGAGTTTCGCAAGCAATATCCTGTCGAATTTGAAGAAAATAAGGCTTCTTGCAAGAAAGGTTGCATAAGTTGCATTTCATGTATATAATAAATGTACAAATGTGAAAATTGGGGTGGTTTCATGTCCATGTATCCTCTTATTCTGATCGCAGACGACGATCCGGTGGTTCATGAGTCCCTGGGCCTGTATCTGGGCAGCGAGGGCTATGAGCACCAGAGCGCGTATGACGGCCAGCAGGCGCTCGAGATGTTCGAGAGCCTCCATCCCGATCTGATGGTGCTGGATCTGATGATGCCGAAGGTCTCCGGCCTGGACGTGTGCCGGCAGATCCGCCAGAACAGCTCCATGCCCATCATCATGCTTACCGCCAAGGGCGAGGAGATCGACCGCATCCTGGGCCTGGAGCTGGGTGCGGACGACTACATCGTCAAGCCCTTCTCCCCCCGCGAGGTGCTGGCCCGCATCAAGGCGGTGCTGCGGCGCTTCAGCGAGAAGACCGGCGACGAGGACTCCTCCATCATCCGCCTGCCGCAGCTGGAGATCAGCCTGGAGAACTACCAGGTGAAGGCCGCCGGCAAGGTGATTCCCTGCACGCCCAAGGAGGTCGAGATCCTGCACATGCTGTGCTCCAACGTGGGCCAGGTGTTCAGCCGCGAACAGATCCTCTCCCGCGTATGGGGCTACGATTATTTCGGAGATACCCGCACCGTGGACGCCCACATCAAGCGCATCCGCCAGAAGCTGCCCCAGGAGAACGTGCCGTGGGCGCTCAAGACGGTCTATGGCGTGGGGTATCGCTTTGAGGTCAACGCATAATGAAGCAGTTTCGTTTTCTTCCGGGGAGCCGCCTGAGCGGCGGTGGCGCGGACGAATCGAAGCCCGCTCCCCGAAAGAACAGTCACAGCGTGCTGATCCAGCGCGCTGTGCTCTTTACCGCCCTGGATTTCCTCGCGGCAGTGATCATCGGTTCGCCGGTGTTCCATCTGGCCGACGCACTCGGCGCCGGTCGCTTTGCTTCGCTCATCGGCCTGCTGGCGGGCTTCATCGCCGCCTGCGCCGCCGCGTGGCCGCTAAGCAAGTGGATTCTGATGAAGAGCGTCCGCCAGATTTCGTCCCTGCGGGACGTTGCTGTGAAGGTCTCCGGCGGCGACTTCGACGCCCATGCCGACGAGGACATGCCCGGCGAGCTGGGCGAACTGGCCCGGGCGCTGAACAACCTTTCGTATCAGCTCTCCCGCAACATGTACATGCTCATCGTGGAGCGCAATCGCCTGAAGAACATGCTCAACGGCCTGTCGGAGGGCATCATTGCCATCGACGCCCAGGGCCTGATCACCCACATCAACCCCGCCATCGAGGGCATGTTCGAGCAGAAGCGGGTGTCCGTGGGCCTGCCCGATCCCCGCATGAAGTACGTGCCGGACAAGTCCGTCTGGGACGATTTCGACGCGGTGCTGCACTCCGGCGAACCCACCACCCGCAACTTCAACAGCCGCGACAGCATCATCCGCCTGACGATCACGCCCATCGTGGACGAGATTGGCGCCATCGCCGGCGCGGTGGGCCTGTTCAGCGACGTGACCCAGATGGAGCGCCTGGAGCGCACCCGCCGGGAGTACGTGTCCAACGTGTCCCACGAGCTGCGCACGCCGCTAACCGCGGTTCGCGCGCTGGTGGAGCCGCTGAAGGAGGGCATGGTCACCAAGGAAGAGGATCGCATGCGCTACTACGACATCATCCTGCGGGAGGTCATGCGCCTGTCGAGACTCATCAACGACCAGCTGGAGCTCTCGCGCCTGCAGAGCGGCGGCGTGGCCATCGAAAAGAGACGCATACAGCTGGACGATCTGATCTACGACGTGTGCGACCGCTACCACTCCATCGCGGAGGAGCACGGCCTGAAGCTCAACATCGAGAGCGACCTCAGCGGCTGCCCCAGCGTCTGGGCCAACGCCGACCGCGTGGAGCAGATGTTCATCATCCTGCTGGACAACGCCATAAAATATACCGAGGCCGGCAGCGTGAACGTCAAGGTGGACTGGGACGAGGAGAAGGTCGTCATCACCGTGCGGGACACCGGCATCGGCATCTCCCAGGAGGACCTGCCCTACGTGTTCGACCGCTTCTACAAGGTGGACAAGGCCCACAGCGGCAAGGGCAGCGGACTGGGCCTCTCCATCGCCAAGGAGCTGCTGAACCGCATGGATGAGCAGATCTGGGTGGAGAGCGAAAAGGGCGTGGGCAGCGCCTTCAGCTTCACCGTGCACCGCAACCCGCCCGCATCGGCGGAACAGGCAAGCTGAGACCGGAGGACAAAATATATGAAGAAATTTCTGATCGTCGTGGACATGCAGAGGGACTTTGTGGACGGCGCGCTGGGCACGAGCGAGGCCCAGGGAATCGTGGAAAACGTGGCGCGCAAGATCGAAACTTTCGACGGCGAAATCATCGTCACCTACGACACCCACGGAGAGGATTACATGCAGACCGCCGAGGGCCGAAAGCTGCCCGTGCCCCACTGCATACGGAACACCCCCGGCTGGCAGCTCGACGCGCGCGTGGAGGCTGCGCTGGCGGGCAGGGAGTGCACCCGCATCGAAAAGCCCACCTTCGGCTCGGTGAAGCTGGCGCACATGCTGGGCGAGCTGGCGGAGGGCGAGGACTTCACTGCGGAGTTCGTCGGCCTGTGCACCGACATCTGCGTGGTGAGCAACGCGCTGCTGGTGAAGGCCGCCTATCCCGAGATGGAGCTTTATGTGGACGCGAGCTGCTGCGCAGGCGTGACCCCCGCAACCCATCAGGCCGCGCTGACGACCATGAAGAGCTGTCAGATCAATGTGATTGGTGAATAAGATAAAATGCCCGCGATCAGCGCGTATGACTGATCGCGGGCATTTTTTTCGTAGGGCGGGATGCCCTCATCCCGCCGCATAGACAACCCCTCCGTCACGGCTGCGCCGCGACACCTCCCCTTACACAGGGGGACAGGTAGATGTGGTGGGATTGTACATGGAAGTCCGGCTTATCCTACTATAAAAATTTCAGGGCGCACATTGTGCGCCCTATATTGGGATTCTCAAGGGTCAATGACCCTTGAGCAGGGGTTTCAGGGGGCGGCGCCCCCTGAGCGTCCTCTGGGCGGCGCCCCCTGGAATCTCACTTCTCGCAATTGTTCCTGGGCGGGGCCATATCCCGCGTAACCCTGGCGTTCTTTTCCACGGGCCAGGTGATGAAGGTATTGCCGCCGATCACCGCGCCCTCGCCGATCACGGTATCGCCGCCGAGAATGGTGGCGTTGGCATAGATGGTCACCCGATCCTCGATGGTGGGGTGGCGCTTCTTGCCGGAGAGCATCTGTCCGTTGCGGGTGGAGAGCGCGCCCAGGGTCACGCCCTGGTAGAGCTTGACGTGCGCGCCGATCTCGGTGGTCTCGCCGATGACGATGCCGGTGCCGTGGTCGATAAAGAAGTATTCGCCGATCTGCGCGCCGGCGTTGATGTCGATGCCGGTCAGGCTGTGGGCGTACTCCGTCATGATGCGCGGAATGAAGGGGACCTTCTTCCGGTACAGCTCGTGGGCCACGCGGTAGACGAAGATCGCAAACAGGCCCGGATAGCTGAAGATCACCTCCGCGCGACTCTGCGCCGCCGGATCGCCCTCAAACTCCGCCTCCACGTCCTTCACCAGCATGCGCTGGATGTCGGGAATCTGCGAAAAGAATTCCCCGCACAGCTGCTGTGCGCGCGCCTTGACCGCCTCCGCGTCCGAATTTCCGTAGGAGAAGGCCAGCTTCAGCTGGGCATAGAGCATGTTCCAGATCCGGTTCAGCGTGTAGCCGAGGAAGTAATCGTCGCTCTCGTCGCTGAAGTAGCCCGGAAACATCACCTTGCGCAGCTCCTCGATCAGCAGGATGATCTGATCCCGCTGGGGCATCTGCCGCTTGGGTCCTCTGGCAAAGATCTCCTCCTGTGCACAGGTTCGGGAAATCTCCCGCACGACCTCAGATATCTTCTGCTGCATCTGTCCTGTTCTCCGCCCTTTCCCAAATGAATCGTCCTACTGTATATGCGCAGGGCACACACGTCTTTCCAAACAATACCGCCTATTTTCCCACGCAGAAATCCCGGAATACCCGGTCGATGACCTCCTCGGAGGCATTCTCGCCGGTGATCTCGCAGAGCGCTTCCAGCGCCTCGCGCAGGTCGATTTCGACCATGTCCAGCGCAAGCCCCGCGTCGATGGCCGCCGCCGCCCGCTTCAGCGCCTCCACGGCCCGCCGGGCAAGCTCGATGTGCCGCTGCTGGGTCATGCGATCCTCCATGCCGCCCGCAAGCTGCACCCTTTCCTCCATGCGCCGCACCAGTTCATTGATGCCCGTGCCCTCCGCCGCGCTGATCTCCAGCGCACCGGGCAGGGATATTTGCATGGGCAGGTCGGTCTTGTTCACGCACACGATGAAGCGTTCGTCGTCTTTCGCCTGCGCAAGCAGCGCCGCGTCCTCGTCCGTAAGTTCCTGCGAGCCGTCCAGCACCACCAGCACCACGTCCGCCGTCTCCACGGCCCGCCGCGCGCGCTCCACGCCGATTCGCTCCACGGGGTCGTCGGTGTCGCGCTGGCCCGCCGTGTCGGACAGCTCCGCCGCGATGCCGCCCAGCGTGATGCGCTCGGTGAGCACGTCCCGGGTGGTGCCCGGCACGCTGGTCACGATGGCCCGCTCCTGATTGAGCAGCGCGTTCATCAGCGACGACTTGCCCACGTTGGGCCGCCCCGCCAGCACGATGCTCGCGCCCTCGCGGAGCAGCTTCGCGCCGCGGGGATCGCAGCGCGCTTCGATGGCCGCGATGATCCCCTCGATGCCCGCGCGCACGCGCTGGGCCGCGTCAACTTCCTCCACCTCGTCGGGGAAGTCGGTACAGGCCTCGATCAGCGCCATGAGCGCCTTCAGTTTCTCGCCGGCCCCGCGCACAAAGCCCGAAACGCCGCCCTCCAGTTGCCGCAGCGACGCACGCGCCGCCGCCTCGGAGTTCGCGCCGATCAGGTTCATCACGGCCTCTGCGCGGCTCAGATCGATGCGGCCGTTCAGGAATGCCCGCCGGGTGAATTCGCCCGGCTCAGCGGCTCTGGCGCCCGCCTGGAGCACGCGTTCGAGCACCCGCCGCGCACACACGCCGCCGCCGTGGCACTGGATCTCGAACATGTCCTCGCGGGTGTAGGTCCTGGGTGCAGCATAGTACACCGCCATGACCTCGTCCAGATCATTGCCGTACGCATCCACCGCGTGTCCGTACATCATGCGGTGGGACTCGATTGCGCGCGCCCTGGCAGGACGGAAGCATTCTTCCAGAATGCGCCGCGCATCGCCGCCGCTGACCCGAACGATGGCGATGCCGCCCTCGCCGGGCGCGGTAGCGATGGCGCCGATGGTCTGCTTGTCCATCATCTGCCGCCGGTGCGCACCGGCAGGATCAGGTGCACATAGTCGCCGTCGCCCACGGGAGTGGCGATGCAGGGGGACACGGCGTTGTTGAAGTTCAGTTCGATGCTCTCGCCGTCGATGAAGCGCACCACGTCGGTGAGGTACTTCACATTGAAGGCGATGTTCAGGTCGGCACCCTCCTGGCGCACCGGCAGCTCCTCGCGCACGTCGCCGATCTGGGAGTGGGCCTCGATCACCATGCTGCCGCCCTCGATCTTCAGCATGATCAGGTTGTTGCTGCCCTCGCGGGCAATCAGCGCCGCGCGGTCGATGCACCTGCGGAAGGGATCCAGCTCCACCTCCACGCGCGTGGCGAAGGCCTTGGGCAGAATCTGCTTGTACTGCACGTACTCGCCCTCGATGAGGATGACGTAGATCTCGGTGTTCTCCAGCCTGATGTGCAGCTTGTTGCCGCCGAATGACAGCTGGGCGAAGGCCTCCTCGTCGTCGGAGAGGAGTTTTCCGATCTCGCCCACCGCGCGGCCCGGAATGATCGCGGAGAACTTCTCCAAAACATCCGAGCACTTCGCCCGGCGCAGCGCCAGCCGGTAGCCGTCCAGCGCGACCATGGTCACGTCGCCGCCGCCGATCTCCAGCAGGCAGCCGGTGAGCACCTCGCGCATGTCGTCCTGGGCGATGGCGAATTCCGTCTTTTGGATCATGTCGCGCAGCATGTCCTGGGGCAAGGAGATTTCTCTTTCATCATCCATTTTGGGAAGCCGCGGGAACAGGTCCGCATCCTGACCGGAGATGTTCGTCCGCGAGGACGCGCTACGGATGGTAAATACGAAGCGGTTGTCCATGCGGATGTCCACCGTCTCGTCCGGAAGCCGGCGCACGATCTCGCTGAACAGCTTGCCCGGAACCACGCCCCGGCCCGGTTCGCTGATGTCCGCCGGAATGCGCGTGATGATGGTGATGCGCTCGTCGGAGCAGGTGAGCGTCAGCTCCTCCATGTCCGTTTCAATCAATACGCCCTCCAGAATCTGATTGGTGGTGCGGTTGGCCAGGGCCTTCGTCGCAATCTGAAGCGCCTCGATCAGCTTGGATGTGGAACACGTGAACTGCATGTGATTGCCTCCTGTCGCCAAAATTGAATTACAGTATAAATAATTTAAGTAGTCGTCGGAGTAGGGCTGTGGACAATGTGGATAAACTCCCAAAACGCCTGTGCCGCAGCGCTTTTGGGCCTCCTTTTTATCAACAGCGCCCGTGGACTGTGGGTGGACAAGCCACCATGTTGTACACAGGGGGGCTACGCTTAGGGCTCCGCCCTAAGAACCCGCTTAAGGGCATGATGCCCTTAAGAATCCCCATATAGCGCGCATTGCGCGCAGAAAACTAATTATTATGAATTCTGTTCCTCACGAATCAGAACAGCATTCCGGTCGTCGTGCAACTATGATAATTTTTATACAGAGGGTTCCAAGGGGAATCATTCCCCTTATAGCAGTCGCGCTACTGCGCCTTGCGCAAGCGCGACCAGCCGCCGGGAAATTTTCAATTTCCTCGGCGCGCTGCCGGCCGCTGCAAAGCATTGCAGTGCGGCCGGTGCGTTAAGCGGGGGTTATAGGGGGCGGCGCCCCCTAAGCGTAACCCCTACCCGTTTTTGACCATCGCGGCCAGTTCCTCGATGCGCTTTTTGAAGGAGAAGTTGTTTTTCATCTCCTCGGCGATCTTGTCGCAGCCGTGCATGACGGTGGTATGGTCGCGACCGCCGAAGGCGCGGCCGATGTTGGTGGTGGAGAGCTGGGTGAGGTCGCGGCAGAGGTACATGGCGATCTGCCGGGGCATGGCGATATCGCGGCTGCGCTTCTTGGAGACCACGTCCTCCTGGGTGACGCCGTACTGGTCGCAGACCACGGAGATGATGAGCTCGGGGGTGATGCGCCGGCCCTCCTGGGACTTCATCAGCTGGGACAGGGAATTCTGGGCGAATTCCAGGGTGATGGTCGTGCCCATCAGCTGACACTGGGCGCTCAGGCGGGTGAGCGTGCCCTCCAGCTCGCGAATGTTGGATTCCACGTGGGAGGCGATGTAGTCGATCACGTCGTCGGAGACGTCGATGCCCTCCTCATCGGCCTTTTTGCGTAGGATGGCCACGCGGGTCTCGTAATCGGGCTTCTGGATGTCTACGATCAGCCCCCACTCGAAGCGGGAGCGCAGGCGATCCTCGATGGTGGGGATGTCCTTGGGCGGCCGGTCGGAGGAGATGATGATCTGCTTGCCCTTGGTGTGCAGGTCGTTGAAGGTGTGGAAGAACTCCTCCTGTGTGGACTTCGTCCGGGAGAGGAACTGAATGTCGTCCACCATCAGCACGTCCACGTTGCGCATGCGGTTGCGCAGCTCGGCAGTGCCCTTCTTCTGCACGATGGCGTCGATCAGCTCGTTGGTGAAGTTCTCCGAGGAGGTCAGGAGCACGTTCTTGCCCGGATCCGCGGCCAGAATGTAGTTGCCGATGGCGTTCATCAGGTGAGTCTTGCCCAGGCCCACGCTTCCGTAGATGAACAGCGGATTGTAGGCCGCGCTGGGCTCCTCCGCCACGGCGAGGGCCGCCGCATAGGCAAAGCTGTTGCTGGGTCCGACCACGAAGTTCTCGAAGCTGTACTTCGGGTTCAGCGAGGTCTGCTTCACCTCGCTCTGCTGCCGTTCCAGCTCCTCCCTGGTGAAAAACTCCAATTCATAGCTGCGGCCGAAGCTCAGCCGCAGCATGTTGTAGAGATCCGTATAGTAGCGCTGTTTGACGTGGTTCAGCGTGAAGGAATTGTCCACCTGAATCCGTATGGCGTCCGCTGTCACCGCGTACAGCTGCAGCGGCTTGATCCAGGTGCTGAAGGAGATGGGAATCAGGTTGTCCTCCAGCAGCTTGATCGCCTTGTCCCATGCTTCCTTTTGTTCGGGCGTGTAGTTCATGCTTCCTCCATTGTGCGTTTGTGAATGCTTTTCGACAAAGCCGACGGCCAATGCACCCCAAAACCTGATTTTATCCACATTTTTTTCACAAACTGTGGATAAAACGAGAAATTTTGTGGATAATGTGACTCTATTGTAGCAGACACAGGGTGCGATTGCAATAGGATTTTTGGAAATTTCGGAAAATGTCGAATTGATCCAAAAAATGCCAAGATTTTGGTGCAGCCGAAGCCGGAATCGGAGCAATCGCTTGCAGATGCATCTGAAAAGCGCACAATTGAGGCTCTGCGGCGGCGATCCACCGCCTGTCTACCGATTTTGCCCAGCCTATCCACAGCTTATCAACAGAGGCTATTCGCTTGAACGGACGCAAAAGCGGACGGGATTCATCCCGTCCGCAGAATTGCAGCATCGCATTGATCTGCCGCATCAGAACTTGTCCTTCGCGGTCTCCTCGCGCAGCACGCCGATGGGGAACTCCACGATGCGCAGCGGCGATTCGCCGTAGGGAACCAGCTCCAGAATGTCCAGGGCGCTGCGGGAGAGCTTGGGCACCATGGGCACCGGCGCGCAGTTTGCGCCGTCCATGGGCCAGTCGATCTTCGCGGCCTTCACCATCACGCCCACGGCGCTCTCGCCACAGCCGAAGGCGGAGATGTCCTCCTCGATCTGGATCAGCTTCATCGGCTCGTCGCGCACCAGCGCGCGGTTCCACGCGTCGGCGGTGGATGCGCACAGGCCCGCTTCACTTTCGCTCCACTGAACCTCCGGACGCAGCGCCATCAGCAGCGGGCCGACCTCTACCGCACCGGACTGGTGGTACCAGCGGGAGATGCGCGGCACGGCGGGCATCTCCAGGCGGATCACGTCGCCGGCGGACCACCTGCGGCGGATGCAGGCGCTCTCGTTGGCGCGCACCTGCATGATCTCGCCGTCGGGCAGGTAGATCATGCTCTGTCTGGCCCAGAAGGGGATGCGCAGGTACAGCGGGAAATCCGCGCTCTGCTTCACGGACACGGTGATCTCCACGTTCTGGGTGAAGGGATAGCCGCCGGAGACCCGGATGCGCGCGGGCACGCCGTCCAGCACGGCGCGCACGGTGCAGGGGGCGTAGCTGACGGCAGCCAGACCGCCGTCGTTGGTGGCGTACCACAGCGAGGATGCAAACTTCGCCCAGGCCTGGTGGCTGGCGGCACAGTCCAGATCGTTCTGAGCCGTACGGAAGAGGTTTGCGTCATCGCCCTCGCTGTACCACTTGCGCCTGTCGGCGGAGATCTTCACCTGATTGGTCTGCTGGATCCGCTGGTAGCGCTTCATGTCGGGGGTGAAGGCGGCGGGCAGGGCGTTGTAGGCCAGCTTCTCCAGAATGTCGCTGGGATCCGGGCCGAAGTCGCCGATGCCGATCAGCGTCTCCAGCGTGTTCATCATCTCCACGATGGCCTGCAGGCTGTTGCCCTGGGTGGGGTTCGCGCCGTTGATGTGGGAATCGCAGCTGAACATGCCGTTGGCGGTGCCGTGGTGCTTCATCAGCTTCTCCCAGCCGAAGCGGAAGCCGCCCTGCTCCTTGAAGCCGCTCTTGAACAGGTTGATCACGCCTGGGGCCTTCAGGCCGAAGGCCAGGTTCACGCCCTGGGTCTGGTGGAACTGGCTGTGGAAGTAGGGGCGCTTCACGCCCTCCAGCGGCTCGTCCTTCTCCTCCCCCAGCGCCTCGCGCAGGCGCTCCCAGCGCTGGGATTTGCTCATGGGCATGGCGTTGGAGAAGGTGTGGAAGAAGTTCGGCCAGTCGATGGTCTGATCCTTCAGCTTCCGGCACAGCTCAATCAGGTACTTCTGGCCGGTGATGTTGTACAGCCACAGCGCGATCTCCATGTTCTCCGCGCCGCGCGCCACCGCCCACTCCTTCAGCGGATGGTCGGTCAGATTCTTGTACTCGTACTTGAAGAAGCGATCCATCAGCACCAGCACGCGCTTGTCGTTGCTGGCGGTGAAGTAGCTGCGCAGCGCGCGCAGGGCCAGCATTAGCGGCCAGTAATCGTCGTTGTCCTCGGGACCGAACCAGCCGTCCTCGCGCTGGCTGGCGAGGATCCACTCCACCATGCGGGTGGCGCGGTTCTTGTACTCCTCGTTGCCCAGCGTCCAGCCCAGGGCAATGATGCCCTCGAGGTAGTAGATGGAACGGGTGAGATCGCCGTCCGCAGCGGGAATCCATTCGCCGCTGGCGGTCAGCTCCGGACAGACGTCCGCGAAGTCGCGGGTGATGCCCTCGGCCTGGGCGCGGATCTGATCCAGCAGCCAGTCCTCCGGGTGGATGGAGCCCATCGGCAGCGGAGAGAGGGTGTTCGGCGTCAGCGGGGTCTTGTTGAAGATCGGTTTCATTTATCTGCACCTCGTTGTTTGGAGCGTTGCTTGTTCTTGGGGTGGTATTTGGAGCCGTTTCCTCCCGTGCCTTCGCGCTTGCGGGCTTCCTCAGGCTTGCCCGGCTCGAAGATGTGGTACTCGCACTCGATGCGCCCGTTGTAGTAGCGCCTGCGTCGGGTGGCCCGACGGCCGTACTCCCGCTCGAAGCCCATGTCCGCCGTGAAGGCGCACAGCGACCAGCCCGGATTGCGCTCCTGCAGCTTGCCCAGCTGCCGCGCCACCGCGTGGGCCGCGCGGATGTTGTCCAGGCGCTCGCCGTAGGGCGGGTTGCACACGAACACGCCCGGCTCGCCGGAGAGCGTCACGTCGCGCAGGTCTTTGACCTCCAGCTCGATCCGCCCCGCCAGTCCCGCCTGCTTCACGTGCCTGCGGGCCAGCTCGATGGCCTCGGGGTCGATGTCCGAGCCGCAGATGCGAATCTCGCGCTTGCTGGCCTCCTCGTACTTCAGCTTGGCCTCCGTGCGGATTTTGCGCAGCTCCTCGTGGGGCACGCAGGGCCAGGCCTCCATGGCGAAGGATCGGGTCAGTCCCGGCGCGCGGCCCAGGGCGATGAACGCCGCCTCCACCAGCAGCGTGCCCGTGCCGCAGCAGGGGTCGTACAGCCGCTGCCAGGGGTGCCAGCCGGATTGCAGGATCAGCGCCGCCGCCAGGGTCTCGCGGATGGGGGCCTCGCCGTTCCAGGTGCGGTAGCCGCGCTTGGACAGCGCGTCGCCGGAGGAATCCATGCATACCGTGACCATGTCGTCGCGGATGGAGATGTCGATCTGGAACAGCGCGCCGGTCTCGTCGAACCAGTCCAGACCGTAGGCGCTCTTCATGCGCTCCACCATGGCGCGCTTGGAGATCTTCTGCACGTCCGACGGGCTCATCAGCGTGGATTTGACGCACTTGGCCCGGATGGGAAAGCGCGCGTCCTCGGGCAGGAACTTCTCCCACTCGATTTTCTTTATGCCCTGGAACAGCTCCTCGTAGGTGACGGCCCTGAACCTGTCCATCACCAGCAGGATGCGGTCGCAGGTGCGCAGCCACAGGTTTGCACGGAAGGCGTCCTCAAAGCTGCCCTCGAACATCGCGCCGCCGATGTCCATCACCTGTACGTTCTGCATGCCCAGCCGCTTCAGATCCCGGCCGGTCATGCCCTCCATGCCGAACGCGGCGCTTGCAATCCATTTCATCATTCAATCGAACTCCGTTTATCCATTAATCGGAAGTGACCAGCTGCCGCAGCCTTTCCAGCGCGCTTCGCTCCGTTCGGGAAACCGACATCTGGGAGACGCCGGTGCGCTGGGCCACCTCCCGCTGGGAGAGGTTTTCGAAGAAGCGCAGCCGGATCACCTCCTGCTGCTTGGGCGTCAGCTGATCCATGCTGCGCCTGAGCAAATCCGCGTTTTCGAACTCGGAATAGCCCTTCTCCTCCGTGCCGATGGCCTGGCGCAGGGTCAGATCCTCGTCCTCGTCCACCGTCTGCTGATCCAGGGAGACGGGCTGCATGCTGGCGGCCTCCAGACCCTCCAGCACCTCGTCCTCGGTAAGATTTGCATGTACGGCGATCTCATCCACCCTTGGCGAGCGGCTCAGCTGCTGGGTCAGCTCCTGGCGCGCGCTCTCCACCAGCCGGATCAGCTCGGTGCTGCGCCGGGGCGGACGGATCGTGCGGCTCTTGTCCCGGAAGTAGTTCTTCACTTCGCCCACCATGCCGGGGGTCACGAAGCTGGACAGCTGGATGCCGCGCTCCGGGTCGTATCTTCCGATGGCCTTGAACAGCGCCAGGGATGCGACCTGGTACAGATCGTCGTAATCCACGCCGCGCCCGGAAAACTTGCGCGCGATGATCTCCGCGATGTACAGGTGGGCCTCCACCAGCCGGTCGCGGTACTCCGGAAGATGGGTTTCGTTCCACAGCCGAAGCAGCCGTTTGATCTCATCGCCCGGAAGCCGTTGCATGTTCCGCATTCAGCGCCACCTCACATGCTCAGGGCGATGCGCAGCTCCACTGCGCCGATTGCGTCGCCGCGCATGCACATGTCCACGCCGTCCACCAACGATTCCAGAATGCAGCGCACCACGCCCATCTCGTCGGGATTGGCCGCGCCGGTGCATTCGCCGTCGCCGCAGATGCGGATTCTGAGGAAATCCTGCTCCTCCTCGAAGCGCAGGCACAGCCGATGGATGTCGCCGCCGCCGATCAGGCAGTTGCAGGCCTCCTCGACGGCCATCTTCACATCGTCCATGCGATCCACGGTGAGCCCCGCGCGGGTGACCACGCCCGCAGTTGTCAGCCGCAGCACCAGCATCATGCTCTGCTCTGCGGGCAGATTCAGTTCCACCGGCTCCTTCAATCGGACTTCTCGCAAGAAATTTCCCCTCGATTCATAGCTCCATCCGGCACAGCAGCGCCGGCGAATATTTCAAATTCTCCCTAATTTACCACTTTTAATTATAAATGAAAAAACAGCCTTCGGCAAGGTTTTTCCCCTTGAAATGTCTGGCAAATCGAGAATTTAATACGCCTGCCCAATTGCAATCATGAATGCTTCGCCGCCTTGACAGATGCGCGCCGGCGGTGGATAATAGGATTGATCGCGACGAAAAATGCACTCGGGAGGCGCGCCATGGACGAGATCCTTCATGCGGGGAAGTACGAAATTCCCGTGCTGTATCTGGACAACCATCTGCTGGTGGTGGTGAAGCCGCCGAACCTGCCCACCCAGGCGGACCGCTCGGGCGACGACGATCTGCTGTCCATCCTCAAGCGGTACATCGGGGAAAGATACAACAAGCCCGGCGCGGTGTATCTGGGTCTGGTGCACCGGCTGGACCGTCCGGTGGGCGGCGTGATGGTGTTTGCGCGCACGTCCAAGGCGGCGTCGCGGCTCAGCGAGACCTTCCGCACCCACGAGCAGGACCGCCGCTACCTCGCGGTGACGGAGGGAGAAATTGCGTCGGAGATGACGCTGGAGGACGATCTGATCAAGGATGGCCGCACGGGCATGGTGCGCGTGGCGAAATCGGGCGAGAGCGGCGCGAAGCACGCCAAACTGATCACGCGCCCCGTCGCCGTCCGGCAGGGGCTGACCCTCACCGAAGTGCAGCTCTACACCGGCCGCGCCCACCAGATTCGGGTGCAGCACGCCCACGCGGGGCATCCGCTGTGGGGAGATCTGCGCTACGGTCACGGCACGCCGGGGCATCAGATCGCGCTCTGGGCCGCCTTTCTGTCGCTGGAGCATCCCACCCGGCATGAAAGGCTCGACTTTGCCTCTGCACCGCCCGCACAGGGCGCGTGGAAGCTGTTTCAGCCGGAGATCGGGAAAATGTTTGCGCGGACCGGCGGTCCGTCCCCAGCAAAGGAACAAAGGGAAGAATAAAAGGAGATTTCAAGAGAGATGCGAAGATCCTCTGCGCGTCCGTCGCGCAGCTTTGTGGTGCTCGCCACCTGCATCCTGGCCGCACCCACGGTGGCGTGCATGATGCGCCTGATTGAAATCCGCAGCCGCGCGGATCTGCCGCTCGCGGCGCCCTATCTGGCGGTGGGTGCGGCGCTGGGCGTGCTGCATCTGGTGCTCAGGCCGCTGCTGCGGCTGCTCACCGCGCCGCTGGGCTGCCTGACCCTCGGCCTGTCCGGCACGGTCATCGACGTGGCGCTGATCTACCTGAGCGCCCGGCTTTTCCCGGCCTTTCAGGTGCCCAGCCTGCTCTACGCCTGCCTCACGGCGCTGCTGATCAACGGTGTGTGCGCCTTTGCCACCGGGCGCAGATGAACGCGGAATTTTTGCCTTGTCAAGGACGATGCAAAAGAGTATAATAAGTACAATTACATTGCGCCGCCGGGGGCGGTTTAAAGGAGACAGACTATGAAGAAATACCGTCCGTACCGTGCCGGCTTTGTCGTGATCTACATTCTGGGCTTCCTCTGCATGGGAGATGCGATTGCGACGCTCATCCAGCAGCTCATGGGAACCCTCAACGAGTACATGAGCAGCTTTTCCCTGTTCAGCTATCTGATCGCGCTGCTGGCCTTCTTCTATGTGAAGATGTACATTGTCACCCGCGTGGAGATCGGCAGCTCCACCATGCACATCGTCAACCCCGTGTACATCAAGCCCCAGCCCGGTCAGAAGCGCGCATCCTTCATCTATCGCCAGGGCGAAAACGACATCAAGGTGCTGGACAAGAAGATCCCCCTCACGGAGCTGGAGAAGTTCGGCTACATCGAGGATCTGGGCTACACCATGCTGGACCGCTCCGGCGCCGGCGAGAACAACAAGCTGTTCCCGGTGCACGAGGTCGCGCTGGTGATGAACGATGGCAGGCGCTACCACTGGAACGCCGCCAACTACAATTGGAAACAGCTGCAGCAGATCGTCGGCCAGATCCAGCAGATCAGCGGCGTGGAGGCCAGCGGCAAGCTGGCGGATGTGCTGACCTACAACGAGGAGATCGTGCGCCGGCTGAAGGCGGACGCCAAGGCGGCAAAGAAGAACGCGAAGAACAACAAGGGCAAGAAAAAGTCCAAGTGATGGGTTGAATACCACAAAGCGACGGAAGAGGATCTCTTCCGTCGCTTTTCAGAGGAGAAGAATGGAAAATCAGGAGAGAATACGGATCTTTGAGCGCGCGCCGATCCCCCAGGCGGTGCTGCGCATGGCGATTCCCACCATCCTCAGCTCGCTGGTGATGGTGATCTACAACCTGGCGGACACCTACTTCGTGGGCATGCTGAACAACCCGGTGCAGAACGCGGCGGTCACGCTGGCCGCGCCGGTGCTGCTGGCCTTCAACGCAGTCAACAACCTCTTCGGCGTGGGCGCCTCCAGCATGATGAGCCGCGCGCTGGGCCGGAAGGATTACGACACCGTGCGCCGCAGCTCCGCCTTCGGCTTCTACTGCGCCTTGACCTGCGGCGTTCTGTTTTCGCTGCTCTGCACGCTGTTCCGGGGGCCGCTTCTGCACCTGCTGGGAGCGAATGCCCAGACGCAGGATGCAACCGCGGCGTATCTGACCTGGACGGTGTGCTGCGGCGCGGCGCCCAGCATATTGAACGTGGTGCTGGCCTATCTGGTGCGCTCCGTGGGCGCAACCCTGCATGCCAGCATCGGCACCATGTCCGGCTGTCTGCTCAACATCGTGCTGGACCCCATCTTCATTCTCCCCTGGGGACTGAACCTGGGCGCTGCGGGCGCGGGCCTGGCCACCTTCCTCTCCAACAGCGCGGCTTGCCTGTACTTCTTCGTGCTGCTGTTCGTCAAGAGGAGGAGCACCTATGTGAGCATTCATCCGCGGCATCTGCGGCATGTGAATCGCAATATCGTGATCGGCGTGTGCGCGGTGGGCATTCCCGCGGCCATTCAGAACCTGTTGAACGTCACGGGCATGACGGTGCTGAACAACTTCACCGCCGCCTTCAATTCCAACGCCGTGGCTGCCATGGGCATCTCCCAGAAGCTGGCGATGATTCCCATGTACATTTCCCAGGGCCTGTCCCAGGGCCTGATGCCGCTGGTGAGCTACAACTACGCCAGCGGAAACGTGAGGCGCATGAAGGGCGCGGTGGGCTTTGCGGCCAAGCTGTCGCTGTGCTTTCTGGCCGCGATGGCGGCGCTGTATTACAGCTTTGCGGGCGGACTCATCTCGCTGTTTATGAAGAACGCGGATGTGGTGGCCTACGGCACGCGCTTTTTGCGGGGCATGTGCCTGGCGACGCCCTTTTTGTGCATGGATTTCCTGGCCGTGGGCGTGTTCCAGGCCTGCGGAATGGGAAAAAAGAGTCTGGTATTTGCAATTTTGCGCAAGGTTGTGCTGGAGATTCCGGCACTGTACATCCTCAACGCCCTCTTTCCCCTCTACGGTCTGGCCTACGCCCAGCTGTGCGCCGAGGTGGTGCTGGCGACGGCGGCGGTGCTGGTGCTGCTGCATCTGTTCAAGCGTCTGGAGCAGAGCGCTGCGGCGGAGGGGAAATAGACAAATTTCTTCGGATTCAGAGCGCACAAAGAGAAAAGAAGCGGCGGAGATTTTTTCTCCGCCGCACATGCTTTTGGAAGCAGGTGTGGGATTTTCGTGAGATGCGCGCCCACGTCAGGCCCGGTCCATGGCCTCGGCCAGGGCATTGAGGGCGGCGTCCACCGTCTGGGAGCGCACCTGGGCGCGGTCGCCGCAGAAGTGGAATTCATGGGCCTGCACGCCGTTTCTCCCGGCGACGCCCACGAACACCGTGCCCACGGGGGTCTCGGCGGTGCCGCCGTCGGGACCGGCCAGGCCGGTGGCGGACACGCCCCAGTCCGCGCCGCTGATCCTGCGCACGCCCTCGGCCATCTCCCGGGCGCACTGGGCGCTCACCACGCCGACGGTCTCCACGGTCTCCCGGCGCACGCCCAGGATGCGGATCTTGCTCTCCGGGGCGTAGGTGACGTAGCTCTCGTCAATCACGCCGCTGGCGCCGGAGTTGGAGATCAGCGTGGCGGCGATCAGGCCGCCGGTGAGGCTCTCGGCGAAGCTCACGCGCTCGCCGCGGTCGCGCAGGCGCTCAAAGGCCGCGCGGGAAGGTTCGTTCTGCATGCTGTGCCTCCTTGCAATCATGTCCTCAGGATGGACGGAAACGGTCGGAAAAATACCTCTGGCAATCGCCGGAGGATCAAAGACATCGTGGGAGAACCTGTGAAATCGTGCCCGGCGACCGCGCAGCTGATTTCACCGGATGCACCGGCCGCGTTCGGATCAGAACACGTCCAGCGGCTGCAGGCGCATGTTGCCCCACAGGCGCTCCTCCCAGGTGAAGCCCTCGTTCACCAGCGGATCGTCCAGCACCACGAACTGGCCGATGTCCTCGATGGTGTCGAAGTAGTTGCTGCCGCCGCCGATGCGGTCGGAGATCAGCGAGAGCTTGACCATGTACTCGCCCGGCGCGATGCCCGTTAAGGGGAAGCGCACGTTGAAGCTGTACTCGCCGCCCTCCTTCACGTCGAAGGGCCGGGTCTGGGTCATGGCGATGGGCACGGCCACGTTGGTCTTGAGGATCAGCCGCAGCCGCACGTTGCGCTCGTTCAGATTGCTGCGGAAGGTGATGGCGAATTCGAAGTCGCTGTCCTGCTGGAATTCCATGTTCACCGAATTGAGCACCACCAGCTTCAGCATGCGCATGGTGTCGCCGCGGTTGCGGGGGCGGGTCATGGAGTTGAGGTCGCGCTCCACGTCGCGGTTGCCGGCGCCGCTGTACAGCTCGATGGCGTGCTCGGTGGTGCCGTCATAGAGCAGCTGCCCGTGGTCCAGAAACAGCGCGCGGCTGCACAGCTGGGACACGGTGCGCATGTTGTGGCTGACGTAGAGCACCGCGCGGCCGCTGCGGGCCACATCGCTCATCTTGTTCAGGCACTTCTGCTGAAAGGCGTGGTCGCCCACGGCCAGCACCTCGTCGCACACCAGCACGTCGGGGGCCAGGTTCGCCGCCACGGCGAAGCCCAGCTTGACGTACATGCCCGAGGAGTAGCGCTTCACGGGGGTGTCGATGAACTTGTCGATCTCGGAGAACTCCACGATCTCGTCCATCTTGCGGGAGATTTCCTTCTTGTTCATGCCGAGGATGGAGCCGTTGAGGTACACGTTTTCCCGGCCGGTCAGCTCCTGATGAAAGCCGGTGCCCACCTCGAGGAGACTTGCGACCCGGCCGTGGATGCGGATTTCGCCCTGCGAGGGCGCGGTGATGCGGGAGATCAGCTTGAGCATGGTGGATTTGCCCGCGCCGTTTCTGCCCACCAGGGCCAGGGTGTCGCCGCGATCCACGTTGAAGCTGACGTCCTCCAGCGCCAGGAAGGTCTCGCCGTCGTGGCTGCTGCTGACGCCGATCTTCCGGTTGGGATCCTCGCGGCCCAGCTTGCGGGCGATCCAGCTGTTCAGATCGCGGTAGAGCATGCCGCCGCCGATCATGCCCAGGCGGTACTGCTTGGATACGTGGTCCACTTCCAGCAAACGATCAGACATATTGCGCCTCCCCTCCCATCAGACGGTGTCCATGAAGGTCTTTTCCACCCGGGAAAACAGGATCACGCCCAGGATAAACACCAGCACCGTGACCAGGATGGAGAGCCAGTAGTAGTTCATGTAGGAACAGGCCGTGCCCAGATAGGCCGAGCGGAACAGCTCGATCAGGGGCGTCATGGGGTTGAGCATGTACAGGCCCAGCAGGCTGGGGTACTTCTCCGCGATCATCGAGGCCGGATAGATCACCGGCGTGGCGTACATCCACAGGTGCACGCCGAAGCTCACCAGCAGCGAAAGGTCGCGGTACTTCGTGGTCATCGACGATACGATGATGCCGAAGCCCAGCCCCAGCATGCCCAGCTGCAGAAGCATCAGCGGCGTCATCAGGATCAGATTGAGGCTCGGGCTGACCGCGGAGTTGGGCTGGAGGGCATAGTAGATCACGAAGCCCACGAACAGTGCAAACTGCACGAAGAAGTGGATCAGCTGCGAGACCACCGTGGAGATGGGCACGCACAGCCGGGGGAAGTACACCTTGCCGAACAGGTTCCGGTTGGTGATGAAGGTGTTGGAGGTCTGCGTCAGGCAGTTGGCGAAGTATTGCCAGGCGATGTTGCCGCCCATGTAGAACAGGAAGCGGGGCATGCCGTCGGTGGGCAGGCCCGCGATGTTGCCGAACACCACCGTGAAGATCAGCGTGTTCAAAAGCGGCTGGATGATGACCCAGGCGGGGCCGAGGATCGTCTGCTTGTAGATCAGCGTGAAGTCCCGCTTCACCAGCATGGCGATCAGATCCCGGTAGTGCCAAAGATCCCGAAAATTGATATCGAACCATCCGGTCTTGGGACGAATGCGCGTCGTCCAGTAGCTGCCGGCGTGCGACTTGGCCATGTTCGGAAAACTCTCCCTTCCGATATTCCGCTTGAAAATGGCGGATATCCCTGCATGGATATCCACAAACATCCATTCTGTATTGTAGCATCTCCGGCCCACAGATGCAAGCGAAGTCCAAAACTTGCCCAAAAGGCGTCATTCTGTTATAATATATTGTGGTAGAATCTGAGGTACAATAAAACTGCATTTCTATGCAGAAGCGCGCATTGTTCCAGAATGCGGGATATTTTTGAAAGGACCGATCTATGAACGCACCCGAAAAGCCCGGAAAGCTGCAGCTGCGCATCGACATCATTCTGACGGTGCTGTTTCTTGCGGTGATCTTCTTCATGGGCGCCATGACCCTGCTGACCGACCTCCACGGCATCTATGTGGCCGCCACCGATCAGAACAAGCTCGCCGCCTACGTGGACGACATCGACGATTGCTCCGCCTGGGACTACTTCGCCGCGCGCATCCGCTCGGTGGACAACTACCTGGCCGGCAACGTCTACGGCGCGACGAAGCTGGGCTATGTCAACTCCAGCTTCCAGTACGCGCTGGGCAAGCGCATGATTAACACCGGCTCCAGCCAGATGCTCACGCTGAACTCCGGCCACCTGTACGACATTCAGAATTACGTCTCCATGGAGGGCGCGGTACAGAACATACAGGACATGCGCGTCGCCGCCGGGGAGATTCCCTTCCTCTTCGTCTACGAGCACCCCACCATCTATTCCGCCGGTCAGATGCCCGCGGGCTACGACGTGCTGGACTACTCCGACGAGATCGCCGCGGAGATCGTGGAGCGCATGTCCCGGACGGACATTCCCATGCTGGACAGCCGGGACGTGCTCACCGCCACCGGGCTTGATCTGAGTCAGTACCTGATGTACACCGACCAGCACTGGGCCACCCGGGCCTCGCTGATCATGGCGCAGCGCATCGCCCAAGAGCTCTCCGATATGACCGGAATCGATCTGCACGCTGAACGGCTGGACATCTCTCAATTCAACACCGAGACCTACCCGAAGCTCTTCCTGGGCAAGTACGGCCAGCGCATCGGCCCCTGGAACATCGATCCCGACGACATCACGATCTATTGGCCCAAGTACGATACGCGCATCCGTCGCTACACCAACTACCTGGGCGACATCACCGAGATCGAGGGCAGCTTCTACGACAGCGTGATCCGCTGGAAGTACCTGCAGCCCGACGCGGGCAGGACGTGGAACATCAAGGCCTACTTCGACTACGGCCTCACCGAGAACCACGACATCTACACCAACCCCGACGGCGCGCCCTGCACCATCCTGCTTCTGAAGGATTCGTACAGCGCCTCCATCGGCAGCTTCCTCTCGCTGGTGGCGGAGAACGTAGTGGCGGTGGACCTGCGCCGCAGCGAGCGGACCCTTCAGGAGTGGATCGACAGCTGTGAGCCCGACGCGGTGGTCGTGGCGTACAGCATGCAGATGCTCCGCGACGATGCGTACGAATTCCAATAAGAGTTGCATAATCATCGCGACGGTATGGCGTACAACCATACCGTCGCGCATTTTGTTGACTTTGGCTCCGTTGCGCAAATCCCGTCGGCGGGATCGATTCCTACATTTTCTACGATTGCGTCCGCACGCAACTCACATTTTCTCCGGCACGATGTGCAATATCATCAGCTCCGGGCGGTTGAACAGGCGCGGAATGGCGCTTTTGCACAGCCCGCGGCTGACGGCCAGCTGCCCCTCCTCCAGCGGATACAGCCCGGAGGTGTATTCCGGAAACCAGCCCTGATTCGGCGCCCACAGGCCGTCGAGCAGGCCGGGAATGCAGATCTGTCCGCCGTGGGCGTGGCCGCTGACCACCAGATCGAAGCCCGTGGCGTAGGAATCCACGCGCTCGGGGCGGTGGGCCATCAGCACGGTGAAGGTATCGTCCTGCGCCCGGCAGCCTTCGATCTGCGCCTGCCAGTCCGCGCGCGTCAGGCACAGCGGATCGTCCGTGCCCGCGATGCGAATGCCGCCAAGCTCCACCGAATCGCCCTCCAGCACGGTCGCGCCCATCTCCCGCAGCGCAGCCTTGATCTGTTTGTCCTCGCTGCCCTGGCATTCGTGGTTGCCGGTGGTGTACAGAACCGGCAGCTCGCCGGCCAGCCCCTCCACCAGCGCGCGCACGCCGTCCATTTCGTCGGGGGTCTCGCACATGTCGCCCACCAGCAGCAGCGCATCCGGATTTTCCGCGCGGATCGCGGCGATCAGCTCCCGCTGATCTTTGCCGAAGAAGCTGTCGTGCAGGTCGGTGGCGACGGCCAGCGTGACCTGGTTTTGCACCTTCGGCGAGGCGATCGTATAGACATCGACCTCCAGGCGCTGGGAGAGGGCGATGGGCAGCAGAATGCCCAGCAGCACAAGAACGGCTGCCAAAGCGATGGCTTTGATGGAATACATGTTTCTCTTCTTTCTGGTATTTCCGTGCATACCGGATCCTCCGTGCAGAAATTACCATTTGGACGAAATGGCGCTGCCCGGGGTTCCGGCGCCATGCCGCAAAAAATCCGCCCGGAATGCGGGCGGAAATTGCGGAATGCCGGTGGGCACAGCCTGCGCGCGTCGGCGGAGGCTGCGAATGCGTATCTTCCCTCAGTCGGCGATCAGCGCAGCCATCTCGTCAACTGTGATGCGGTAGACCTTGCCCTCGATGCCGTGTTGAAGCAGCGCCGCGCGCACGCTTTCCCGGTCGTAGCGGCTGCCGGTGATCGCATCGCAGATGGTCTTTGCGTCCAGCGTGGAGAAGAAGTCGCCGTAGACGGAGGCGGACTGAATCACGCCTTTGCGCACGTCGATCTTGAACTCCATCTTGCCGCCCGCGAAGCGGCCCGTGCGCTCGATGTTGAACCTGGGGTCCGCACCGAAGATGCATTCCCAGGCGGCGAACTTCTCCTGCGCCAGCTGGCGGATGCGCGCGTCGTCCTCGGGGGTGAGCTTGTATTCCTCGGTGCTGCCGCCCATGATGTGGCGTACCATGCCCGCCTTGAAGGCATGGGGATCCATGGGTGCGGGAAGGTGCTCGGAGATGTTGGTCACGCGGTCGCGCACGGACTTGATGCTCTTGGAGAGGATCTTGTAGTCGTCCACGGTGGTGGAGGCCACCATCTGCTCGATGTCGGTGTCGAAGAGGAGCGATCCGTGGTGCACAATGCTGTCGCCGAGGCGGTACTGGGCGTTGCCGGAGAACTTGCGGCCGTCGATGGTCAGGTCGTTGCGGCCATTGAAGGACGCGTTCACGCCCATCTCCCGCAGCGCGTCGATCACCGGGGCGATGTACTCGTGGAACTGAATCTCCCCCGCGTCCCGGTGCTGGATGAAGGTGAACTGCCAGCCGCCCAGATCGGTGTAGATCGTGCCGCCGCCGCTCATGCGCCGCACCAGACGGATGCCGTGGGCGTCGGCGTAGGGCTTGTTGATCTCCTCCAGCACGTTCTGATACTTGCCCACCATCAGCGTGGGCGTGGTCTGCCAGAACAGAAACACCGTGTCCGGCAGACGCTTCTCCACCGTGAAGTAGTACTCCAGGCCGAAGTTGTAGTATACGTCCGTGGAGCCGGTCTCAATATAGATCATGCACGTCCTCCAGTACCTCCCAGGCCTTGTAGGAGCTTCGGGCCAGCGGCGCGGAGGCCACGTGGCGGAAGCCCTTCTGAAGGGCCATCTCCTTGTAGCGGGCGAAGTCCTCCGGCGTGGCGTAGCGCGCCAGCGGATGGTGCTGCGGCGAGGGCTGCAGGTACTGGCCGATGGTCAGGATGTCGCAGCCGGTGTCCAGAATGTCGTCCATCAGGCGGCTGATCTGTTCCTCCGTCTCGCCCAGGCCCACCATGAAGCCGGTCTTGGTCAAGAGCGAGGGATCCTTCTTCTTGCAGTAGCGCAGCACGTCCAGCGAGCGCTGGTACCTCGCCTGGGGGCGTACGGCGGCCTGCAGCTCCTCCACGGTCTCCACGTTGTGGTTCAGCACCTCCGGATGGGCCGCGATCACCACGTCCAGCGCGTCGGTGTTCATCTTCATGTCGGAGATCAGCGTCTCCACCGTGGTGCCGGGGCAGACCTCCCGGATGGCGCGCACGGCCTTTGCAAACTGCTCCGCACCGCCGTCGGGAAGGTCGTCGCGGGTGGAGCAGGTCAGCACCACGTGGCGCAGCCCCAGCTTCTTCGCCGCGCGGGCCACGTTCATCGGCTCCTCGGGATCCGGCGGCAGGGGCTTTCCCGTGGTCACGTTGCAGAAGCGGCAGTTGCGGGTGCAGATGCTGCCCAGAATCATGAACGTGGAGGTGTGCTTGCGGTAGCACTCGCCCAGGTTCGGGCAGTTGGCCTCCTTGCACACCGTGTTCAGGTTCAGATCGCGCATCAGCTCGGCGACCTCGTTGACCGCCTCCGCATTGTAGCGCACCTTCAGCCATTCCGGCTTTCTCTTGTCCATCATGCGCGAACCTCGAAGATCGCCACCGGGGACTCCACGTCCACCGTGTCGCCCTCCTCGCACAGCTGCTTCTTCAAAACGCCGCTCTCCGTGGCTTCGATCTGGTTGACCACCTTGTCGGTCTCGATCTCGTAGAGGGGCTCGCCGGCCTGCACCGCGTCGCCCTCCTCCTTCAGCCAGGCGCACAGCACGCCGTTTTCCATCTCGGGGCGCAGCTTGGGCATCGTCAGTTTCTTTTCCATATTTGTATCCTTTCTCCGCATGCGCGGCGGTTGCAGTCTTTGTTATAACAGCAGCTCCATGAGCTCCTGGGCATGGGGTCCTGCCAGTTCAAAGCAGATTTTCGAGAAGCCGTCCGGATCGAGCCGGCTGCCGTTCAGCAGGGCTGCGGCTTGCTCCGCGTCGATGCACGGGGATTCGATCACAGTGTCGCTGAGGATTCCCTTCTTTGCCTTGTAGGCCACATGCAGCGGCTGTCCCGCGAAGCTGCCCGCACGCTCGTAAGAGAAGCTGGGGGTCTTGCCCCAGGTCCAGTCCCAGCTGCGGTACTTCTCGTTGCGCAGCCTGCGCACCTGCGCGCGCTGATCGTCCGTCAGCTCCACGCACTTGCTGCCCTCCGGGAGCACCTCCGCAAGCAGACGGCTGCGGAAGTCGGCGATGGACATGGGTTCGGCCAGGTGGTCGCGGATGTTCGTCACCGTGCAGATGGCCGACAGCGTGCCCTTGGTCTGAAAGGCGTCGTTCTTGGCATGGGCCGTGAATGCATCCAGCGATGCAAGGTCGCTCTCGAACAGCAGCGTGCCGTGGTGCAGGATCCGTCCGCCCGCGGCCTTCTGTGCGCTGCCGGAGATCTTCCTGTCGCCGATGGCGATGTCGCAGCTGCGATTCCTGTGGGCGGGAATGCCCATGCGGTTCAGCGCGGCGATCACCGGATCGAGGAAGTGGTCGTAGTCCAGCGCTCCGTCGGCGCGCAGCATGTAGCTGTAGTTCACGTTGCCCAGGTCGTGGTAGACCGTGCCGCCGCCGGTCATGCGCCGCACCACCGGCACGCCGCGCCTGCGCAGCGCGTGGATGTTCACCTCGCGGCAGATGTTCTGATAGCAGCCCACCACGATGGCGGGCCGGTTCTGCCAGAGGTAGAACACGTCGTTCTCCGCAAAATTTTCGAAGACGAACTCCTCGAAGGCCTGGTTGTAGAAGGGATCGGTGGATTCGTTGATGAATGTAAGCATGCGCAACCCCTTCCCCGGCGGCGATTCGACTGTAAGTGTGACAGCGTGTTCATTATAGCACAGGAAAATGACCATTTCAACAGGCTTTCGGTTCTGCAAAATAAATTCGACCCACCGGATTGGTTGGAATTGGAGATAAGCTCTATAATGCACATAAGAAATTCACTCCATGATCTACGGAGTGAATTTCGGGGGAATACTGTCCCACCAATAGGAAAGGAACACAGAATCCCTGCCCCTCTGATCTATGGGGGCAGGGATTCGTTCGCTTCAACAGCGATAGCTATGTGGCCGCGGCGCCTCGCCGCCCGCAGGGTGAAGGCACCCCGCCATACGGCTTTGCGGAGCGAATCTGACCAACATTATCAAAACCAGACGTAAGAAATCCGGCGCATTCCTGCCGAGCCGGATTTCGGGGAAGTATTGTCCTAGCAATAGGAAAGGAACACAGAATCCCTGCCCCTCTGATCTATGGGGGCAGGGATTCGTTCACTCAAACACGGCAGTTACCGGCTGCGGGCACTGCCCGCAGGAAGATCAGTCGTTCCAGACGATGGAGTTGGAGACATCCATCAGCAGCCGGGTGTCGCTCCAGTCGTCCGTGGTGAGGGTGAAGGTGTAGGTGCCCTCAAAGGCCTCGTCGGGAACCATCACCTGCACGGTGT
This sequence comes from Clostridiales bacterium, assembly GCA_004557125.1. GTDB lineage: Bacteria > Bacillota > Clostridia > Christensenellales > Aristaeellaceae > SFTH01. The sequence continues at coordinate 56,022 of SFET01000015.1, forward strand.
ACAGCGTCCACTGCTCGTCGATGCCCAGACCGGAATAATCCATGGTCGTTCTGTACATGAAAGAGAGCATCGGCTTGCCCAGCATGTCGCCGAACTCCGCAAAGGAGATGACGGGGTCGGTCACCGTGATGCCCAGCATCTCGTAGGTCATGATGCTGACGTCCAGAATCTGCTGGGCGTACAGGTCGGGATCGGCCGCCGCCAGATCCAGCAGTTCGCTGGACCAGACGACATTCAACGACTTGTTGAAGGTGGCGTTTGCATCGTAATCCTGATAGAGCATCACGAAGGGCTGATTGCTGACAATCTCGTCGTCGATGTAGCCGTCGATGTCCTCCGGGAAGGAGATGGTGAAGTGGCCGCAATCGTAGTCCATCCAGGCGGGCTCCGCGAGCGCGGCGGAGCTCGCCACAAGCATCAGTGCCAGGAATGCAGCAATCGCTTTGCGCATGATCGTGTCCTCCGTTTTTCATTTTGATGGAATCATTATAGCGCAATCTGCGTTTTCTGGCAACATAAACCCGAACGGAAAAACTCGGCGCACGCAGAAGGCAAGCGGAGATGAGGAAAACGGCCGTGAGAAATCCGACGCATAGTCGCCGGGCCGGATTTCGGGGGCGTAGTCTGCATCACCCAAAACGGGCCTGAGAAATTCACTCCATAATCTATGGAGTGAATTTCGGGGAAATGCTGAACTGACGCAAGGAAAGAAGCACAGAATCCCTGCCCCATTCTTGCCGGGGCAGGGATTCGTTCGATTACAACACGGCAGTATGTGGCCACGGGCCCTGCCCGTCAGAAGCCGAGGGATGCGCCGAAATCGTAGACGGGCTTCAGCGCGGGATAGATCTTCTTGTAGATCTCGTAGCTCTTTTTGTAGCCCTCTTGGTTCTCGGCGATGGGATGACATTCGGTCTCGGGCCTGATGACCTGCACGGCCTCGGTCAGGTTCTTCCACAGGCCCGCGCCCACACCGGCCACCAGCACCGCGCCGTATGCGCCGCCCTCGCTGGCTGCGGACATGGTGTAGACGGGCAGGTTGAAGATGTCGGCCTGCATCTGCCGCCACAGCGGGCTGAACGCGCCGCCGCCGGAGGTGTAGACCTTCTCATTCTGGGTCATGGAGCCGAAGATGTCCACCAGCTGGCAGAGGGAGTAGGTCACGCCCTCCATCACGGCGCGGGTGATGTCGCCGCGGGTGGTGGTCAGACTCATGCCGTAGAAGCTGCCGCGGCAGTTGGGATCCGGATAGGGGCAGCGTTCGCCGGACAGGTAGGGGGTGAACACCACGCCGTTGGCTCCGGGCACGGAGGATTCCGCATCCCTGCCCATGATGTCGTAGACGTTTTCGCCGGTCTCGGCGGACCGCTGCTTCGCGCCCTCGCAGAGGGTGTCGCGGTACCAGCGGTAGCTGCCGCCAGCGGACAGGGTGCAGCCGAAGTCCGTCCACAGGCCGGGCTCGTTGCCGCAGAACATCTGCAGATCGCCGTGGGGGTTGTCCTCGTAGTGGTCGAGACCCATCGTCACGTTGCCGCTGGTGCCGATCACCACGCCCAGGATGCCCGGGCGCACCAGGCCGCTGCCCACGGCCTGAATGACCGCGTCGCCGCCACCCGCGTAGCAGGGCAGGCCCTCGGGAAGTCCGGTGAGCTGCGCCACATCGCAGGTGACGTGGCCCGCCAGCGTGGTGGACTCCACCGCCTTCGGGAAGATGGACTTGTCCAGGCCCGCGATCTCGATCAGCGCGTCGCTCCACACGCGGTTCTTCGTGTCAAAGAAGCCCGTGCCGGACGCGTCGGACACGTCGATCATAATCTCGCCGGTCATGCGGAAGCGGATGTAATCCTTGGGGCAGACGAATACCTTCATCTTGGCGAAGTTGTCCGGCTCCTCGTCGCGCAACCAGAGGATCTTGCCGCCGGTGTAGCCGGTGAGCATGCGGTTGTTGGTGTAGGTGAGCAGCTTGTCCAGACCGCCGGCCTTCTCGGTGATCCAGTCGCACTGCTTCTGGGTGCGCTGGTCGCACCACAGGATGGCGGGGCGGATGACCTGATTGTCCTGATCCAGCGCAACAAGGCCGTGCATCTGGCCGGAGTAGCTCAGGCCCAGGATGTCGGAGGGATCGACATTGGCCTTCTTCAGGATCACCTGCAGGCCCTTGACCACGCCCTGCCACCAGTCCTCGGGGTTCTGCTCCGCCCAGCCTGGACGGGGCGTGGACAGCGGGTACTCCTGGGTGGAGGAGGCGACGACCTTGCCGGTCTCGTCGATCATGATGCATTTGGCGCCGGAGGTGCCGACGTCCAGACCGATCAGATACTTCATGGGATGACACTCCTTTGTGCTTTACTTTTTCTTCGAAAGCCGGGAAATCTTTTTGAAGTCCAGCTTGTTTTCCTCATGATGGATCAGCCGCAGGATGTTTTTGCGGTGGCAGAACAGCGACAAGAGCGCCTGCAGGATGGAGAAGACGATGTAGGCCGCGTAGTGGGCGTTGCCCCGCAGCAGCACGGCGATGCAGATGGGATAGAGGAAGGACACGGTGATGGAGCCGAGGGAGACGTAGCCGGTAAGGGCCGCGATGAGCACCACCACGCCGGTGAGGCCGATGCCCAGCCAGGGATTGATGGTCAGGATCATGCCCAGGGAGGCCGCGATGCCCTTGCCGCCCATTTGAAGAACACCGGGAAATCGTGGCCCAGGATGGCCGCGGTGCCGCCGATCAGCAGGCCCACGTCCCCCGCCAGACAGCGTCCAAGCTGCGCCGCGATGAAGGATTTCAGGCAGTCGCCCACCAGCGTCAGCACGCTGGGCAGCCAGCCCAGGTTGCGCAGCACGTTGGTGGAGCCGGCGTTGCCGCTGCCCACCTTGCGGATGTCCTTGATGCCGTAGAGCTTCGCAACCAGAATGCCCACGGAGATGTTGCCCAGCAGATAGCCCACCACGGCGATGAGCACATATTTCAGCCAGAGAGCCATTTCTCTTCCTTCTTTCGGATGATGTTATGTGGGAGAAGGCCGCGCTTACTGCTCGTCCTTCTTCTTTTCCCGCAGGATGAAGCGCAGCGGCGTGCCCTCGAAGCCGAAGGACTTGCGGAACTGCTTCTCCAGATAGCGCTCGTAGGAGAAGTGCATCAGGGTCTGGTCGTTGACGAACATCACGAAGGTCGGCGGCTGCACGCCCTGCTGGGTGGCATAGTAGATCTTCAGCCTGCGGCCGGAGGTGGCCGGGGGCTGGAGCGCCGCCTGTGCGTCGGCCAGGATGTCGTTGAGCAGGCCGGTGGTGATGCGGCGGCGGGACTCGGCGTAGGCGGCCTTCACCGCCCCCAGCACCTTGTTCACCCGCTGGCCGGTGAGCGCCGAGATGTACAGCACCGGCGCGTAGGCCATGAACTTCAGGTTCTCGCGCACCTGCGCGGTGAACTCGTTCATGGTCTTGGTGTCCTTCTCGATGGCGTCCCACTTGTTGATGACGATGATCGCCGCCTTGCCCTGCTCGTCGATGTAGCCCGCGATCTTTGCGTCCTGCTCGGTCACGCCCTGGGTCGCGTCGATCACCAGCAGCGCCACGTCGCAGCGGTCAATCGCCGCCAGCGCGCGGACGATGGAGAAGCGTTCCAGCGTCTGATAGCCGATGGCCCGCTTGCGGCGGATGCCCGCCGTGTCGATGATCACGAAGTCGTCGCCCTCCTCATCGGTGAAGCGGGTGTCGATCGCGTCGCGGGTGGTGCCCGCGATGTCCGAGACCATCACGCGCTCCTGGCCAAGGATGCGGTTCGTCAGCGAGGACTTGCCCACGTTGGGCTTGCCGCAGATCGCCAGCTGGATCGCCGTGCTCTCCTCTTCCTCCCCGTCCGGGTCCGGGAAGAATTTGCACAGCTCCTCCAGCAGGTCGCCCAGGTTCAGAAGGTTCACGCTGGAGATGCCGATGGGGTCGCCCAGACCCAGGTTGTAGAACTCGTATACGTCGTTCAGCGCCTTCACGTTGTCGATCTTGTTCACTACCAGCAGGATGGGCTTGCGGGCCTTGCGCAGCATGTCCGCCACGCTCTGGTCATCCGCCGTCATGCCCGTCTTGCCGTCCACGAAGAACAGGATCACATCGCAGGTCTCGATGGCGATCTCCGCCTGGCGGCGCATCTGCTGCAGCAGCGGATCCTCGCTGGTCGGGTCGATTCCGCCCGTGTCGATCAGCGTGAACTTGTAGTTCTGCCACTCGCAGTCCAGATACACGGATACCCGGCGGCCCGCCATCGTATTAAAAAAGGTAGATTTGCCCACGTTCGGTCTGCCCACAATGGCGACCAGAGGTTTTGCCATGCTCGTTCCTCCTGTTCGTTGGGGTACGTTCGGGGGAGACGCTTGGGGGACGCTGTCCCCCAAGACCTCCTGCTCAAGGGCGTGACGCCCTTAAGAATCCCCAGTATGGCGCGCAATGCGCGCCTAGAAAATTAAAATATTATTTTTGTCATTCAGTGTTTGCCCGAATAACGGTTGTTATTTATTTTTTATTTCCCCAGCGGCGCATTGCGCCGCTATACGGGGATTCCAAAGGGCATCATGCCCTTTGGCGGGGTTTCAGGGGCAGAGCCCCTGAGCGTTCCCCCTGAGCGTAACCCCTCAATGCACATAAGAGGTCATCCCCGCTGCGGCCCACCGGGATGATGGGGCGGTTGAGGATGTGTTGGGCTTCGTCGAGGGTCATGTCGTCGAGGAAGCGGTCGCCCTCGCTGCGCAGCATGCACTCGGTGATGAACACGGCCTCGCCGTCCTCGTCCCTCAGGCGGTCGGTGAGATCGCCGCCGGTGATCAGCCCGGACACGGTTACGCTCTCGCCGAAGAAGCGGTTCTTCACGGGAATCACACGCATTTCGATGCCGGTGATGGGATGCCGGTCGAACAGCTCCTGCAAAAACGCCGCCGCGGACACGCCGCAGGCGCAGATGAAGGTCTTTTTCGGGCCATCCGTGCGCCGATCAGCTTCCGGCAGCTCCTCCCAGGCCGCGTGGAACTCGGTGTCCAGCAGCCGCAAAAGGCCCACGCCGTCGTCGATCTGGCCGTAGTCCTCGTACTCCACGTCCTCCGGCAGCGCCATGCCCGCCTGCAGGTAGAACTCGTCCGAGGGGAACACAAAGCGCGTACCGCGCTCGGTAAGCAGCTTCTCCCGCCAGCGGTTGGCAATTTCAATGACCGCCCGGGCCTCGTCGCGGGTGTAGGTGTGCAGCGGATGCAGGCCCTCGCGATGCCCGGTCAGGCCCACCGGAACCAGCGCCAGCGACAGCGTGCCGGGGATGCTTGCAAGGGTCTCGATGGTTTCTTCAAGGGCGGCTCCGTCGTTGATGCCGGGACAGAGCACCGCCTGGGTGTGAAACTCCACGCCGCCGTCGGAGAGATGCTTCAGCTGATCCAGCAGCCGCCGTCCACGCTCCTGGCCCAGGATGCGGCTGCGCAGCTCCGGGTCGACCGCGTGCACCGAGATGTACAGCGGCGACGCGTGGCGCGCGATCATCCGGTCCAGCTCGCGGTCGGAGACGTTGGTCAGGGTCACATAGTTGCCCATCATCAGGCTCATGCGCCAGTCGTCGTCCTTGACGCGCATGCTGGGCCGCACGTGTTCGGGCAGCTGATCCACGAAGCAGAACAGGCATCTGTTGCAGCACAGCCGCATGCCGCTCATCATGGGCTTTTCAAACTCCAGGCCCAGGGGATCGTACTCGCCCTTGCGGATGCTGAGCTTTTTGATCTGTCCCTCCCGGCGGATGACGAGCTCCACGCGGCGTTCAGCGGTCAGCGCCTGGTAATCCAGAAAGTCGATCACCGGCGCGCCGCCGATGGAAAGAATCTCGTCGCCGCTGCGCAATCCGGCGCGGGCGGCGGGACTGCGGGGCGCGACCGCGGTAATTTTCTGAGCCATGCATCCTCCGAAAGAAACAGAAATCAATCAATCCATACCCATTCTATTATGGCGCAAAAAAGGGAAACCGTCAATAAGAAAACGGAAAACTTGGGAAAGGAAATTTCAAAATATTACGATTAAATCAAGCGGTTTTGGTACAAGTTAACAAAATAGTGCTTGCCTTCCCACCCCAAAACTTACTATAATAAAGTGCTATTCGAGATTTGGCCAGAGAATTTGAATTTTTGGTAGGAGGATCAACATGGCACACAAGTATGTATATCTGTTCAGCGAAGGCAACGCGAACATGAGAAACCTGCTGGGCGGCAAGGGCGCCAACCTGGCGGAGATGACCAACATTGGTCTGCCTGTGCCCCAGGGTTTCACCATCACGACCGAAGCCTGCACCCAGTACTACGAGGATGGCCGCCAGATCAACGCGGAGATCACCGCGCAGATCATGGAGTACATCGAGAAGATGGAAGAGATCACCGGCAAGAAGTTCGGCGATCTGGAGAATCCGCTGCTGGTTTCCGTGCGTTCCGGTGCCCGCGCCTCCATGCCCGGCATGATGGACACCATCCTGAACCTGGGCCTGAACGAGCAGGTCGTCGAGGTTCTGGCAGAGAAGTCCGGCAATCCCCGCTGGGCCTGGGACTGCTATCGCCGCTTCATCCAGATGTACTCCGACGTCGTCATGGAAGTCGGCAAGAAGTACTTCGAAGTTCTCATTGACCAGATGAAGGAAAAGAAGGGCGTCAAGCTGGACGTCGAGCTCACCGCCGAGGATCTCAAGGAGCTGGCCGGCCAGTTCAAGGCCGAGTACAAGGAGAAGATCGGCACCGACTTCCCCTCCGACGCGAAGGAACAGCTGATGGGCGCCGTCAAGGCCGTGTTCCGCAGCTGGGACAACCCCCGCGCGAACGTCTATCGCCGCGACAACGACATCCCCTACTCCTGGGGCACGGCCGTCAACGTGCAGGCCATGGCCTTCGGCAACATGGGCGATGACTGCGGCACCGGCGTTGCGTTCACCCGCGACCCCGCCACCGGCGAGAAGAAGATGATGGGCGAGTTCCTGACCAATGCCCAGGGCGAAGACGTGGTCGCCGGCGTGCGCACCCCCATGCCCATCGCGCAGATGGCCGAGAAGTTCCCCGAGGCCTACGAGCAGTTCGTGAAGGTCTGCTCCATTCTGGAAAATCACTACCACGACATGCAGGACATGGAGTTCACCGTTGAGAAGGGCAAGCTGTTCATGCTGCAGACCCGCAACGGCAAGCGCACCGCTCCCGCCGCCCTGCAGATCGCTGTCGATCTGGTTGCCGAAGGTCACAAGACCGAGGAAGAGGCCGTTCTGATGATCGACCCCCGCAACCTGGACACCCTGCTGCATCCCCAGTTCGACGCAAAGGCCCTGAAGGCCGCCACCCCCGTTGGCCGCGGTCTGGGCGCTTCCCCCGGAGCCGCCTGCGGTCAGATCGTGTTCTCCGCTGAGGACGCTGAGCGCTGGAACGCCGACGGCAAGAAGGTCGTTCTGGTTCGCCTGGAAACCTCTCCCGAGGACATCACCGGCATGAAGGCCGCCCAGGGCATCCTGACCGTGCGCGGCGGCATGACCAGCCACGCGGCCGTCGTTGCCCGCGGCATGGGCAAGTGCTGCGTCTCCGGCTGCGGCGACATCGCCATGGACGAGGAGAACAAGGAGTTCACCCTGGCGGGCAAGACCTACCACGAGGGCGACTGCATCTCCATCGACGGCTCCACCGGCAACATCTACGACGGCCTGATCAAGACCGTGGACGCGGAGATCTCCGGCAACTTCGGCACCATCATGGGTTGGGCCGACAAGTTCCGCACCCTGAAGGTGCGCACCAACGCCGACACCCCCGCCGACGCGCGGAAGGCCCGCGAGCTGGGCGCTGAGGGCATCGGCCTGTGCCGCACCGAGCACATGTTCTTCGAGGCCGACCGCATCGCCGCCTTCCGCGAGATGATCTGCTCCGACACCGCCACCGAGCGCGAGATCGCGCTGAACAAGATCCTGCCCTATCAGCAGGGCGACTTTGAGCAGCTCTACGAGGCGCTCGAGGGCATGCCGGTTTGCATCCGCTTCCTGGATCCGCCGCTCCACGAGTTCGTGCCCACCTCTGAGTACGAGATCGAGCAGCTTGCCAAGGCCCAGCAGAAGCCCGTCAGCGAAATCAAGGCCATCATCCAGGGCCTGCACGAGTTCAACCCGATGATGGGTCACCGCGGCTGCCGTCTGGCTGTCACCTATCCGGAGATCGCCGCGATGCAGACCAAGGCCGTGATCCGCGCCGCCATCAACACCATGAAGAAGCATCCCGACTGGAACGTCGTGCCCGAGATCATGATCCCGCTGATCGGCGAGGTCAAGGAGCTCAAGTACGTCAAGGACGTCGTGGTCAAGACCGCCGACGCCGAGATCGCCGCTGCCGGCGTTGAGATGCAGTATCAGGTCGGCACCATGATCGAGATCCCGCGCGCCTGCCTGACCGCGGACGAGATCGCCAAGAACGCAGACTTCTTCTGCTTCGGCACCAACGACCTGACCCAGATGACCTTCGGCTTCTCCCGCGACGACGCTGGCAAGTTCCTCGGCGCGTACTACGATGCCAAGATCTTCGAGAACGATCCCTTCACCAAGCTGGATCAGACCGGCGTGGGCAAGCTGATGCGCATGGCTGTCAACGATGGCCGCGCCAACAATCCGAAGCTGCACATCGGCATCTGCGGCGAGCACGGCGGCGATCCGTCGAGCGTCGAGTTCTGCCACAACATCGGCCTGGACTACGTGTCCTGCTCTCCCTTCCGCGTGCCGATCTCCCGCCTGGCTGCGGCCCGCACCCTGCAGCTGCCGCGTAGAAAGGACGACGCCCTGCCCCCACAGAACATAGGGGCAGGGCGTCTTTGTATCCTGGTTTGATACTTGCTTCGAAGCAGGCAATGCCTGAAGGAGCGGATCCCCCCGAAGCGAAATGCCTCGGGGGATTGCTGTGCAAATTGGTCGTGGCTCTGACGATGCCGGCGCGCGGCGTTCCCCGGCTTTCATGCCGAAAGGGCCTACCCGAGGGGGAACGGAGGCGCTCCGGCGGCACACTGCCTTACAGGAAATTCCGGATTTCCCCGAAGGCGTAGATGCGGAAGTTGTGCGGATCGAGCCCGGCGGCGCGGCTCAGCGCAGCCTCCGCCTCCTCCCTGCGCCCCAGTCCCAGCAGCGCGTAGGCGCGCAGGATCTCGCCGTTGACCTTGTTCTGGCGCTCGATGTCGTACTCAAAGGGCATGGGCGTGGGCGAACCGACGCCGTAGTAGCTGCGCAGGTCGCAGTCGCGGATGAGCTTTTCGCCGCTTGTCAGCATCTCCTCCAGCACCTGCCGGGCCTGGGAGAAGCGCATCAGCTTGCGCAGCGCCAGCGCGCGGAACAGGGACAGCTCGGAGACGGTGGCCTTGTAGACGGAGGCCTCCTCGAAGGCCTTTTGCGCCTCGTCGACGCGGCCCTCCCGCTCCAGCAGCAGGCCCAGATAGTAGTAGATGTGCGCCTCCTGGTTGAAGAAGGTCTTGGCCTCGCCGTAGGACTTGGGCATGTTCACGCCGTCCAGATAGGTCTGTTCCGCCTCCGCCAGCTTCCCTGCGCGGGCCAGTTCGTTGGCATAGAGCACGTGCATCCACGCGTGCTGCTTGGTCAGATTGCCCTCGCCGCCCTCGTAGATGTGGAAGTGCTTCGCGCGGGCGGCCGCGATGGCTTCGGGATAGCGTCCCTTCTGGCACAGCAGCACGATGCGGTCCAGATAGCAGTCGTCCCGCTCGGCGAGCAGCTCCGGATAGCGCTCGTAGACCGCCAGCCGCTCATCGGGGCAGACGTTGCTGTTCTTCAGCAGCTGCTGGTACTCAAACAGCAGGCGCGGATCGGAGCGATACTGCATTGCGCGCTCCATGCACACGCGCGCGGAGGCCGCGTCGCCCCGCTTGTCGAAGTAGGCGATGCTCAGGTTGCGCAGGGCCTTGGCGTGCCGGGGATCCCGTTCGATGGCCTGCTCCCAGAGGGCGATGGCCTCGTCGTAGCGGAAGCGATCGTAGCACAGGCTGCCCAGGAAGTAGCAGGCGTTGGCGTCCGCAGGGTTTTCATCGATGGCGAAGCGCAGCACCGCCACGTCCTCCAGCTTCGCCGGGAAGCAGAGCCCGCTGTCCATGGCCGCAGCAGTCGTCAGGGCCTGCCGGTACTCCATGCCCAGCCTGTGCTGGCAGTATGCGCGGTAGTACAGCACCAGCGGGTTTTCGTCCGCCAGCGAGAGCGTGCGCAGCGCGTCCTCAATAAGTCCCGCTTCCATATAATCCGCCGCCGCATTGAGGAAGTTCTCCGGCTTGCCGCCGAAGATTTCCCGGATGGCCGCGCCATCGCCGTCCAGCGCGTGCTTCTCCAGGCGCGCGCGGATGTCCAGCAGATCAAAGCGGACGTTTTCCTCGCACAGCGCCCGGGCCTCGTCCACGCGGCCCAGCGCACGCAGCACGGCGCACTTCAGGTTCGCAGCCTGGGTGTGGCCGCGGTTGAGGCCCATGGAGACCTCCAGCTTCTCCAGCGCGTCCGCATAGCGGCCGAAGCGGCAGTCGATCACCGCCAGGCGGTAGTAGGCGGCGCTGCGGAAGCCGTAGCTCCAGCCCGCGCGATACAGCGCGTCGGTGGCCTCGTCCCAGCGCTCCAGATAGCACAGCGCCAGTCCCTTCAGATACAGCGCCTCGGTGTCGCTGGGATGCTGGTTGCGCGAGGTCAGGCGCTCGATGGCCTTGTCGCAGTGGTGCAGACAGTCCTCGAACAGGCCGTCCCGCAGGGCGAGCCGGGCCATGCCGGTGTTGCAGCGGATGTCGCCGGGATCCCTGCGGAGGCCCTCGCGGTAGTAGTCCCGGGGATCGTAGTTGTGCTGGCGATACTGCTCCAGATGCAGGCCGTTGATGTACAGCTCCTCCACCGTCTCGTACTCCGCGGGCCGGCGCACGGGTTCGCGCACCGCGATGGGCTGCTTCTGACCGCGCACGTAGGGCTTGTAGGCGACCAGCGTCCGTCCGTCTGCGGATCGCAGGCTTGCGCGCAGGTTCATGAAGCTGTGGCCGGCGATTGCGATGGTCTTTGTCCATGCGGCGTCGGGGGCGAGGTCGGCATTTTCGCTGAAGATGATCTCGTCGCCGTCCGCGATCTCGATGCGCGCGTCCGGGAAGCTGCCGGTGACGTTCAGGCCCAGGTATGCGCCGCCGTCGCACGCCTCAAAGTTCATGGCCGCGTCGATCGTGGCGTTCTTCACGTCGCCGATCTCCCGGATGGGATACCAGTACTGCTCAAACTCCCGGCTCTCGTAGGGCGCGATCCAGGTGAAGTCCGGCTGGTTGTCGGTGTACACGCCGGTCATCAGCTCGATATAGGGGCCGTTTTCGTCGGTCAGGTTGGAGCACCACATCTCGCCGAAGTCGCCGTGGCCCCAGGTCCACATCTTCTTGCCGGGGGCGATGTGGTGGTCGGCGACGGCGGCGATGCCCTTCTTCAGCCCGCCGTCATAGCCCGCGACGAAGTCCATGTCGCTCTGTCCCTGGGAGACCAGGAAGGAGGAGGGCACCTTCACGGAATCGTAGCGGGAGAGGTCGGTGCCCTCGCCGTAGTCGAAGGGGCGCGCGGTGTGGTACACGCCCTTGGCGATGGGCCAGGACAGCACCGCGCGGCGGTCGTGGTCGTTGACCCACTCCACATCCGGCGGGAAGATGGTGCGGTAGTTCTCGTTCACCGGCACGGCCAGGTTTGCCCACCACATGAACAGCTGGGGCTGGGCGGTGCGGTTGTACACGCGCACCTTGGCCCGGATGTAGCTCCGGCCGGGGTCGATGGTCACGCCCACCATGCCCTTCATGCGGTAGAAGGGATCCACCTCGCCGGTCCATACGGTTCTGGAGCCGTCGCTGTTCTCCTCCAGCGCGGCCTCCAGGGGAAGGAAGGTGGTGGGACGGTGGTGCTGCGGCCAGTTGAACTCGATGCCGCCGGAGATCCATGCGCCCGCCAGGCCCACCAGCGCGGGCTTGACCACCTCGTTGCGGTAGATGAAATCGTACTTGCCGACCTTGTCCCAGCCGCTGAGGATCTTTCCGCCCAGCGCGGGCAGCACCTGGGTGGAGACATATTCGTTCTCCAGCTCGTAGACCTCGTATTCCACATCCCGCTTTTCGTCGGTGATGCCGTCGGAATAGGGCAGCGGATAGAGTCGCCCGCTGGCCCCCTGATAGGGCTTCTTCTCGAAGAACATGGGCAATTCGTTGGGTTTCTTGGGAATATAGGTGGGTATCGCCTGTTGCACGCGCCTCGCCTGTACCTCTTTCATAATTGTGATTCCTCCACTCATATTGTGCTCAGCACTCTGATTTCATTTTAACAGGCGTCCCATGGGGTGCAAGATCAAATGCGGCGTTTTTCAAACACGAAATTTCAACTGCCTGCGATCTGCTTGTAAAATCGAAGGAATATGAGTATAATATATGGAAAGTATTGCAGTCCGGAAAGGAGGCGCGCCATGGTTTCCATACTGATCGAGCCCAGCTACGCCCACAGCGTGTGGTGCACCAGCGTTCTGGAAGGCCTGGTGGGACAGCTGAAACAGAAGCGCATCTCCTATGGTCTCGCCTCGAACCTCGAGGAGGTCTGCCGGGACGCGCGCTATGCCTTTGTCGTGGGAACGGGAGATCCCTGGGTCAATTCCGCGCTCATGGGCTGCAACCAGATGGGCGTGCACCCGATTCTGCTCTGCAGCCAGGCGACCCACCGCTTCAGCTGCAATTACAGCTCCGTCTGCTCCGATGTGCCCAGCAGCACCCGCCACGTGATCGAACAGCTGCGCGTGCTGGGCAGCTCCCGCGTGGCCCTCTACGGCGTCAATCCCCAGTCCATTGCGGATCAGAGCCGGATGGAGTGCTATCTGACGCTCGTGGAGAAGGAGCATCAGGCGGTATTCTTCAATTGCGGCTCCATGAAGCAGTGCTATGCGTCCTTCATGGAGGCCGGAGACCGCTTCGATGCGGTGCTCTGCGCGAACTGCTTTCTGGCCATTTCCCTGGTGCGCCGCCTGCGCCGGGACGCCCCGGAGCGGCTGCGGCGGCTGCGCATCATCGGCTATCAGGAGGTGCGCCTCACCGAGCTCTACGCCGACGACATCTATACGCTGCGGCTGAACTTCCACGAATACGGCAAGGCGGCGGTGATGCTGATGGATTGCCTGCAGAAGAATCCCCACCTGACCCACGCCACCATGGCCATCGATTGGGACATCAGCGAGCTGGAGCGGGAGCAGCACGGGCAGCAGAATCGCTCCCCGGCGGCGCTGCCGACCCTTCCGGATGCGCTGGATGCCTTCTATCAGGATCCGGAGCTCAATGAAATGATGCTGCTGGAGAGCCTGCTCTACGAGAGCGAGGAGGTGGATCGCAAGATCATCCACGGCCTTGTAAACGATGAATCCTATGAGCAGATTGCGGAGAAGTGCTTCATGTCCGTGAGCACGGTGAAGTACCGGCTGCGCAAGATGCTGGACCTGTGCCACTTCCGCAATCGCGCGGAATTAATTGAACTGCTGCGCCAGTACGTGTAGCGCGGCGCTGCCGCGCTGCACGTGTGCGGGCGGCGTAGCATGCCTTTCATCACATTTAGCTTCGCAGTTTGACCGATTTTTTTTTACCACATTGGGCGCATTTGAACAATAATCTAAAATTTCCGATTTTTTCGCAGGAAAATTAGACTTTCGATCCCTCCGCAATTCTGATATACTGAAAATGTTAAAAACAATGTGTCGATCGGGTTGCCACGATCGTGGCTGGACGCGCACATATTCGGACACAGAGGGAGAGGCAATGTGGAAAACGTAATTGAATTCAAAAACATTACAAAGTACTTTCCCGGCGTGAAGGCTCTGGACGACATCAGCTTCGTTGCCAGGGGCGGCGAGGTGCTGGCGTTGATGGGCGAAAACGGCGCGGGCAAGTCTACGCTTTTGAAGGTGCTCAATGGCGACTATCAGCAGACCAGCGGCGAATACCTGATCAACGGCAAGTCCTGCCACTTCAACAATCCCCGCGAGGCCGTCGCGGCGGGCATCGGCGTGATCTACCAGGAGCGGCAGATCATGCTGGAGCTGACCGTGGGCGAAAACATGTTCCTGGGCCGCCTTCCCGTGGGCGCGATGGGGCACATCCGCATGAACGAGGTGCATGAGCGCGCCCAGAAGATCATCGACGAGTTCGGCCTGGACATGAAGTCCACGGACAAGGTCAAGGATCTGAGCGTCGCCTACCAGCAGATGGTGGAGATCATGAAGGCGTACAGCCGCGAAAATCTGAAGATGATCGCCTTCGACGAGCCCACCGCCAGCCTTTCCGACGCGGAGATCGACAGTCTGTTCCGCATCATCCGCAAGCTGCGCGGCGAGGGCAAGGTCGTCATCTACGTCTCCCACCGCATGGCGGAGATTCGCCAGGTCGCGGACCGCGTGGCCGTTTTCAAGGACGGCCGCTTTGTCGGCGACTGGCCCGTGGACGAAATTACGGACAAGGAACTGATCCAGAAGATGGTCGGCCGCGATCTGGGCGACGTGTTCTCCGCGCTGGACAAGCGCAAGACCATCGGGGACGTGGTGCTGGAGGCGAAGAACGTGCGCTCCCCCTTCCTCCACGAATGCTCCTTCACCCTGCGCGCAGGCGAGGTCCTGGGCTTCTCGGGCCTGGTGGGCGCGGGCCGCACGGAGCTTGTGCGGGCCATCACCGGCGCGGATCCCATGACCGGCGGCGAGGTGTTCCTGGAGGGAAAGCCGCTGAAGTGCAAAACGCCCCACGACGCAATCCGCAACGGCATGGTCATGGTGCCGGAGGACCGCAAATTGCAGGGAATCATTCCGCGGATGAGCGTCGGCCGGAACATCGCCGTGGGCTCGCTGGATGCGCTGACCGGCTTCCTGGGCCACATCGATACCAAGCGCGAGGCGCAGATTGGCATCGACGGCAAGGCGAATTTCAATATCAAGACCCCGAATCTTGAAAAATCCATCGTCGAGCTCTCCGGCGGCAACCAGCAGAAGGCCATCGTGGCCCGCTGGCTGACGACGAAGCCGAAGGTTCTGATTCTGGATGAACCGACAAAGGGCATTGACGTCGGCGCAAAATCGGAGTTCTACAACATGATCTGCGAATTTGCACGCCAGGGCATCGCCGTTATTCTCATCTCTTCGGAGCTTCCCGAGGTCATCGGTCTCTCGGATCGCATCATCGTCATGCGCGGCAGGCGCATCGTCGGCGAGATTCAGGCCATCGACGCCACGGAAGAAAAACTGCTCACTATGGCCATGATGGAGGAATAGTTCGATGAAAAAGAAAATCCCGCTCTCCGGAAACCAGATCGTGCTGATTGCCGCGCTCGCCGCAATCACGGTGGTGTTCTCCCTGATCAACCCGAATTTCTTTTCTCTGACCAACCTGATCAACATTCTGATCTCCTCCACCACCATCGGCCTGACCGCCATCGGCATCACCTTCCTGATCATGACTGGCGGCAACGACCTCTCCGGCGGCGCGGTGGCCGCGGCGGCAGGCGTGTTCATCGCCTGGGGCCTGAAGAACACCAATCTGCACTGGGTCGTGCTGGTGCTGATGACCCTGGCCATGGCGGCGGGCATCGGTTCCCTGAACGGCCTGATGGTCACCAAGCTCAACATCGTGCCCTTCATTGCGACGCTGGTGTCCCAGTCGATCTGGCGCGGCGTTGCCTATCTGATCTGCGACGGCAAGCCCATCGCCATCAGCAACGAGGGGCTCCAGTTCCTCTGCAAGGGCCGCATCTTCGGCAACCAGGGCATTCCGATCAGCGTGCTGATCATGTTCTTCTTCTTTATCATCTTCGCTTACATTCTGGCCAAGACCCGCTTCGGCCGCAGCGTGTTTGCCATCGGCGGCAACGCGGAGGCCGCGCGCCTGGCCGGCATCAATTCCTTCCGGGTCAAGATGGCCGCTTACATCATGACCTCGATGTTCGCCTCCCTGGCGGGCATCATCCTGGCGGGCCGCATGAACTCCGGTAACCCGGCGGCCAGCCCGAACCTGCACTTTGACGCCATCACCGCGGCGAACCTGGGCGGCGTATCCATGGTCGGCGGCGTCGGCTCCATCCCCAGCGTCATTCTGGGCGTGCTGCTGGTGCAGGCGTTCAACTCCGGCCTGAACATGGCCCAGGTGTCCTCCTACTGGCAGTATGTTGCCCGCGGCCTGCTGCTCTTTGCATCCCTGGCCATCGACGTCTACCGCCAGCGCAGCCACGAGAAGCGCCTGCTTGCCGACACCATGAAGCACATGTAAGCTTCGAGAAAACCCTGTTTTCCTGGTCGGTGCATCCGGCCTGAAAAAAATAGAAACGGAGGCTGTTCCCATGAAGAAAATCCTTGCTCTCATCCTCGCGCTCTGTCTGCTGGCCGGCTTCGCCGCCCTGGCAGAGGAAACCAAGACCGAATGGAACTTCTACGGTCTGTACAAGTCCGAGTCCATGTACTTCGTCAATGAAGCTGCTTCCATCGAGGCGACCATCGCCGCCTGGGCGGAGGAGCACGGCTTCACCTACAAGTGGCACTACCTCAGCTCCGACGGCGACGCCGAAAAGTGCCTGACCACCGTAGACACCGCCATCGCCGACAACGCGGACGCCATCTTCATCTGCGTTCCGGATCAGACCATGTCCCAGGCGGTCGTTGAGAAGTGCGCCGAGTCCGGCACCCTGGTCGTGGCCTGCGACGACGGCCTGATCGACGGCGACGGCAACAAGATCGCTCCCTGGTTCGGCATCGACGCCTACAACATCGGCTATGCCGCCGGCGAGTGGATGGCCCAGTACGCCATCGACAACAACCTGCTCGAGGACGAATCCTGCGCCATGCTGTACATGACCATGGACACCGTCTCCTCCTGCGTGCCGAGATCCGAGGGCGAGCGCCAGGCCTGGGCCGACATGTGCGGCGATGCGATGGCCGATCGCACCTACTCTGCGGACTATGACGGCTCCGACGAGGCCGCTGCCTATGCCAACGCCTCTGCGGTCATCGCCGCCCATCCGGAAATCACCACCTGGCTGGTTCAGGTTGCATCCGAGACCGGCTCCAGCTCCGCTGCCGCCGCTCTGGAGGAAGCCGGCCTGGCCGAGAACTCCTGCGTAATGTCTCTGGGCACCGACGCCACCGCCCTGCAGTGGGACGAGGGCAACTTCCAGGTCATCCGCTCCTCCGCGTACTTCTCCGGCAAGGTTGTCGGTCAGGCTGCTGCGAAGGCGGTTCTGGACTACCTGCTCAACGGCACCGAGATTCCCGCAGAATACGCAACCCCCGCTCAGATCGTGACTCCGGAAAACTACAAGGACATCATGCTCTGATTCCCTCAATACGGAAAGACAATCGGGAGTTTGCTCCCGATTGTTTTTCTGTCCACTGCTTCCGATGGAGGTGATCCTGATGAGAACAGTACAATTTGAATTGATGCGTCCGGAGGAGTTCCTGGAGGCACGCGCAGCCTTCCCCGTGGCCTATCTGCCGCTGGGCCCGCTGGAGTGGCATGGCCCCCACATGCCCTTCGGCACCGATGGGCTGGACGCGCAGGCCATCGCCCGATCGACGGCGGAGCGCATCGGCGGCGTGGTGTTTCCCACGCTGTTCTGCGGAACGGAGTGCGCCAGAAACGCCCAGACCCTTCAGCGCATGGGCTTTGAGGACGAAAATCTCTACGTTGTCGGCATGGATGTGCCGGACAATTCCGTGCCCAGCTGCTACTTCCCCGAGGAGGCCTACGGCATGATCCTGAAGGAGCACCTGCGCGTGATGCGGCGGCTGGGCTTCCGGCTGATCGTGGTGGTGAACGCCCACGGGGCCGACGGTCAGCTGGCCTCCGGCACGCGCATCGCCCGGGAGCTGACGCAGGAGGGCCGCGGCGCCATCCTCTTCCTGCACGCGTTTCAACCGCTGGATGCACAGGACGAGAGCCTCGGCCATGCAAACATCAGCGAAACCTCCATGCAAATGTATCTGAACCCGGAATCCGTGCGGCTGTCTGCACTTCCCGACCGGGACGAAAAGATTGCGACCTACAAATACGGCATTGCCGACAGCCTGCTGTTCAAGGGACGGGGCAATCCGGAGCACACGGTGGAGCACGATCCCCGGGACGCCACCGCCGAGCGCGGCCAGCGCTACATCGAGCGCGATGTGGACTACACCATCGAGCAGACGCTCAAGGCCTACAACGCCCTCTGAAGGGAAATTTGCTTGTTGTAAGGAGTGTTTGATTTGCCCAAGAAGCCACATATACTCGTCTTTTTCACCGATCAGCAGCGCTGGGACAGCTGCGGCTGCTATGGCAGCCCGAACGGCCTGACCCCCTGCCTGGATGCGCTGGCGCAGGACGGCGTGCTCTTTGAAAACGCCGTCAGCTGTCAGCCCGTCTGCGGCCCTGCGCGCGCGGTCATCCAGAGCGGTCAGTATGCCACCCACATCGGCTGCTATCGAAACGCCATCAACCTTCCCGTCTATGACGACACGCTGGCCTGGCGCATGCAGCGCGCCGGATACCGGACGGGCTACGTGGGTAAGTGGCACCTGGCAGGCACGGGTGTGGAGCCTGTGCCGGAAAACCTGCGCGCGGGCTACGAGGACTACTGGATCGCCGCGGACCTGCTGGAGTTTTCCTCCGGCGCGGAGCACGGCTTCGTGTTCGACAAGGAGAACCGCCGCCGGGAGTTCAACAAGTATCGCGTGGATGCGATCACGGATTACGCCCTGGAGACGCTGGACGCCCACGACCCCGAGGAGCCGCTGTTCCTGTTCCTGTCCTATCTGGAGCCCCACCACCAGAACAATCTGAACCGCTACGTGGCCCCGGCGGGCTACGCCGAGCGCTATCGGGACGCGGCCGTGCCGGAGGATCTGCGCGCACTGGACAAGCCCGATGCGGACTGGCGCGCGAATCTGGCCGATTACTACGGCTGCATCCGACGGCTGGATGAAAACCTCGCCCGGGTGGTGGAGAAGCTGAAGGAGAAGGGCATGTACGAGGACACCATCCTGGCCTTCACCTGCGACCACGGCTCCCACTTCCGCACCCGCAACGGCGAATACAAGCGATCCTGCCACGAGGCCAGCGTGCACATCCCCATGGTGTTCCACGGCGGCCCCTTCCGTGGCGGTCGGCGGGTGACGCAGGCGGTCTCGCTGGTGGATTTTGCGCCGACGCTGCTGGAGCTTGCGGGCGCAGATGCCGGTGGAATGGATGGGCGCTCCTTTGCGGCCATGGCCCGCGCGGACGTTCCGGGCTGGGACGAGGACGTGTTCATCCAGATCAGCGAGAGCGAGGTCGCCCGCGCCCTGCGCACGCCCCGCTACAAGTACTGTGTCACCGCCCCGCACCGGGATCCCTGGCGGTGCAGCGACAGCGAGGTCTATGTGGAATCCTGCCTGTACGATCTTCAGGCCGATCCCAGCGAGCTGAACAACCGCATCGCGGATCCGTCTCTGCGCGAGGTTCGCCGGGAGCTGCGCGCAAAGCTGCTGGCCGCGATCGAAAGGGTCGAACACCAGTCGCCTACGATTCTCTCCCTCTCGGATTGATCGCGCTCAAGGCGAACGGCCATCACCCCGAAGCCTTCCGTCCGGAAGCAAAGCGAACCCCCTTCCCAGATCGATGGGAAGGGGGTTCGCCGCATCCATGGGATACTTTCGTCACATCCGCAGGCTTCAAGCGGCGCATTCATGAAAACATTCCGCCGCATCCGTGGGATACTTCCGCTCTTGCTACATGCGCTCCAGGCGCGTGCGCAGCTTCAGCGCTTCGCCCGGGGCCAGCACACGGCGTCCGCCGGGCAGGTTCAGCCCGTCCACTGCGCCGCACTGGGGCTCCACGCAGAGATAGCCCCGGTTTCCGCCGCCGTTGTAGAGCACCCAGTGGTCGAAGCCGCCCTCCGCCGCATAGCGGAAGCGTCCGATCCGGGCGATGGTTCCGGCGGAGGCGAAGTAGCCGGAGATGCGCATCCCGCGCGGGTCGCAGCCGTCCGCGAAGGCCTGCTGCTGCGCGTCCAGCGGACGGTAGATGCCGGTGGGCAGGTTGCGCGCGTCCCGCTCCTGCTCCCGATCGATGGGAACCGAGAAGAACTCCGGCGCAACGAAGGTCGTGTGCAGGCCGAAGGTCAGCGGCATGGCGCGATCCCCGGTGTTCGTGATTGCATAGTCCGCCGTCAGTCCATCCTCCGTCAGACGGTAGCATAGCTCCAGACGGAAGGGGAAGGGGTAGATCTCCGCACCGGCGTTCAGCTGAAGCTCGGCGCAGGCCCCGTCCGCACGGAGCAGCTCGAAGGGCGCATCGTGCACCCGTCCGTGCAGGTGTGCGGGGGCCGCCGGTTCGTTCACCGGAAGGGCGTAATCCTGTCCATCGAAGTGAAAGCGCCCGCAGCGGGTGCGGTTGGCGGGCAGGAGCAGAGGCGCTCCATAGAGATAGGGATCATCGGCGGCCTCGATGGGCTGGAGCACGGCCTGTCCGTTCCATTCCAGGGAGGTGATGTTGCCGCCCAGCGCCGGATCGATCTCCGCCCGCCAGGGCCCCTGCGCAAGGCGGACGCGGCTCAAAGCCGTGCCTCCCGCGCATAGAAGCCGCAGAACAGGTTTTCGTTGTTGAGGGCGTAGCTCTCGCGGAGCATCGCCTGGGCGCACTCCGTCTGGCCGTCGTAGAGCTTCACCAGGGCCGTCAGGTACAGATACTGTGCCCGCCGCAGCGCCGCCGCATCGTCCATGAAGGAGATGAAGAAGGGCGTGGTGGCGAAGTAGCCGTTGTCCCGACGGTTCAGCTCCGCGCTCCAGCGCCGCCTTGCGTCGGTCATCAGATTCTGTGCGCGCTGCATCAGGCCCAGCCGCCGTGCGGAGAGCGCCTGATAGAAGGGCAGCTCCTTGAGATGCATCTCACTGAAGAACTCGATGCGGATGCCCAGAATCCCGCGATAGATCTCCTGCGCCTCTGCCGTCCGTCCCAGCGCCTCCATGCATTCGGCCATGCGATAGCGGTAGGGCACGTACTTGCAGCGGTTCCAGATGCCCGCGCCCAGGTTCTGGGGCAGCGTGAGTGCGCTTTCAAAGCGCTCCAGCGCCTCGGCGGGTTTGTCCTCCGCCAGGCTCTGCATGCCCAGCTGGTACCAGGCGAACATGTACTGATCGGCGATGGCGTGTTCGCCGCCCTCGCAGGGGACGAAGCTGTGGCCGCGCAGCACCTCCAGCGCACGCTCCGGCTGGCGGTTCTGGTTGTAAGCCTTGGCAAGCTCGGTGAACAGGTTGTCCATCCGGAGGGGACGCGCGGTGAGCAGGCGAATCTTCTCCTCCGGCGCCACGCCCAGCTTGTCCATCAGAGAGACCGCCTCGAACAGCAGCTGCGGGCTGTCGCTGTGCTCCAATGCGCGGCACATCAGCTTCAGCGCCTCGTCCCTGCGGTTCAGGTGGCTGAAGCAGGCCACGGCCAGGCAGCGCAGTCCCATGGGATCCTCCGGCTTGGCGCGCAGGTACTCCTCGAAGAGCGCTGCACCCTCCTGATAGTGGCGCTTGTCGTAGAGCAGGCAGCCCAGCAGGAACTTCGCCCGGACGCTGCCCTGCGCCACGGCGAAGCGCAGCACGCCGATCTCCTCCCTGCGGAAGGGATAGCAGCCGCCCAGCGGCGCATCCTCCGCCGCACGCAGATCGGCGGAAGCATCCATGCCCAGGCGCATGCGCAGGCAGGCGAGAGTGTAGCGCACCATGGCCTTGTCCTCTTCGGGGCGCTGGGCGATGAGGCCCTCCAGCAGCTCCACGCAGCGCACAGGCTGTCCCATGGACAGAAGGTCGAAGCACAGATCCAGCACAGACTGCGCGGGCTCCGATTCAAGGGCGCCGTAGAAGTCCTCTGCACCGGAGAGATAGCGCACCAGCAGGTTCAGCGGATCCTCTGCAAGCGCCTCCGCAGCGATCTCTGCGGCCTGCTCCGGACGGGCCAGCATCCGCACGGCGGGCAGGATGGGATTGAGGGCGTTGTGCCGCATCGCCTGACGTGCGTGGCGTTCCGCCTGATCCGGATCCCCCCGAAGCAGGTCGATGCAGGCCACGCGGGTCATGGCCCGGTCCACCGTGGAGCCGCACCAGGCGGCACGGTTGTATTCGTCGTAGGCCGCGTCGGTCTCCCCCAGCGCCTCCAGAATGAGGCCGTGGAGGTAGTAGGCCTCGCCGTCCTCCAGGCGCGCGTTGAACTGGGTGAGCACCTCGATGGCGCGCTCGCAGTAGGCCAGGGCCTCGTCGAAGCGGTACATGTGATAGCTGTAGCGGGCCATGCCCAGCAGCGACGGCGCGTGGCGGGGATTGCGCCTGAGCGACTCCAGCCAGTATGCGTCGGGCATGACGGCGGGATCGCGATACTGATCCACATGAACGCCCGCCAGATACAATTCGTCTGCGCTCATCACCTCCGATGCCAGGGGCATGGCCTTCTTCACCGGCGGCATCTTCAATTCGTCCGGCGCCTCCTCGGCGTAGTCTGCGGCGATGCGCCCCTGCGCAGTGCGCACGCGGACGTGAAGCCTTCCCTCGGGACGCGCCCAGGGCAGGATCACCGGCGCACCCGGCTCCAGCTCGGCCTCGCCGCGGAAGAACTCCACGCCGTCTGCACAGGCGATGATCTCACAGCGTCCGAGGGATGCGGTAGCCTGGATGCGCAGCGCATCGGTTTCCAGGTGGAGCGCGCAGTCGAGGTTGGCAAAGTCCGGCGTTCCGATTTCGGAGATCGGATACCAGAACTGGCTGAACTCCTTGACCTCATAGGGCTCCAGCCAGGAGAAGTTGGGCTGGTTGTCGGTGTAGGAGCCGGCCATGAGCTCGGCGTACTGGCCGTCCGTGTCGGTCAGGGCGTTCTCCCAGGACTTGGAGAGCTGGTTGTAGGCCCAGGTGAACATCTTCTTGCCCGGGGAGGTGTGGTGGTCCGCCACGTGCACCACGCCGCAGCCCTTGCCATGGTCGTAGCCGCCGAAGAAATCGTACTTCGAGGCGCAGGCGAAGTAGGAGGTCGCGTCCCGGGTGTTCTTGTGCAGGGAGATGTCCCGGGGTTCGGTCATGTCGATGCCGTTGAACACGTTGTCCCCCGCGATGGGATAGCTGATGCGGGAGTCCAGGTAGTGGAAGTTGACGTAGGTCACGTCGTGGGGGAAGAAGATCTGATAGGCTTCGTTCACCGGGACGGCGGCGTTTTCCCACCACAGGAAGGAGTGGCGCTCCGGCGTGCGGTTGCACAGCTTCATGCGCGTCTCCAGATAGGCGCAATCGCTGCGCAGCACCACGCCCACCATGCCCTTCATCCGATCCACCGGCTCGTGCTCGGAGAGCCAGCAGATGACGCTGCCGTCGGCGCACTCCTCGATGGAATAGTCGCAGGGCATGAAGCCGGAGGGCCGGTGGTGGTAGGGCCAGTTGAACTCCACGCCGCCGGAGATCCAGGAGCCCAGCGCACCGATCAGCGCGGGCTTGATCACGTGCTGGCGATAGAAGAAGTCGTAGCCGGTGGTCTTGTCCCGGGCGGCGAAGATGCGCCCGCCGATCTCCGGCAGGATCAGCACGTCCAGATAGTCGTTCTCCATGTGCACGGCGGTGTAGGCCCTGTCCTCCCGATGGCTGCGGTCCACCTGCACCACAACCTTCTGGGGATAGACCCGGCCCGAGGAGCGCTGATGCACCCGGTTTTCCACAAACATGGGCATCTCCTCCCGGGGACCCTCGGGATAGGTGGGGATCACCAGGGTTTCAACCGAAATCTTCGCCTTTTGCATGCTTCTTCCTCCTGTTGCTGCAATCATTCCTTTGAAGCAGGCTGCGCTGCTTCCCTGCCCTTAATGATAAACAATTCCGCCGGTTTTGGAAAGATTAAATATTGGGGCGAAAAGTTCGCGCTTTTAGACGTTTTTGATGAAATGCTGCCGCCGCATTGGCAAGGACGGCAAAATATGATAAACTGGAAGGTAATATGAAGCAATGCCGGAAGGGGAATGTGCGTCCAGATGTTGTACCTGATGACAGAGGAAATGTACAGGGACTTTCCCTGGTGTCAGCGCAGCCTGAAAAGTCTGCGGGCGGAGGCGAAGAAGAAGCACGTGGCCCTGCAGGAAATCGGCGGGATCCCGGAGATTCCCGCTTCGGATCCGGAGGCCGTGGCGATGCTCCTGTGCGCAACGGAGAGCTGGATCCGGCGGCGCGTCTGCGAGGCGCGCGCGCGGAACGTGCATCCCGTGGCCCTGTACAACCGCGGCAGGCGGCCCGATTGCACCTGCAGCGCCGTGACGATGGATCTCAACGAGGCCATGCAGCTGGCTGTCGATTATCTGCGGGGCATCGGCTGCAGCCGCCTGGCGCTCTACGCGGTCAATCCGGAGGCGACCTCCGATCCCTGCCGCATGGAGGCCTTTCTCCGCTTCACGCAGGCCCGCCCGGAGGATTGCTATGCGTTTGACCGCAGCCTCTCCCAGACCTTTTCGGCCTTTCTGCCCCATCTGGACGCGTATGACGGCGTGATCTGCACCAACGACTATGCCGCGGCCTCGCTGCTGCATAACCTGCAGTGCGCGGGCGTCGCCGGGCGTCCCCACGTGATCAGCTTCGGCAACATGGAGATCTGCTCCTTCTTCAAGCCCACCATCACCTCCATCTCCGACGATTACGAGCACTTCGGCGCGGCGGCCATCTCGATCTACAAATCCGTGCTGCGGGAGAAGTACATTTCGACGGTCGAGGTTTCGCTGCACAGCCGCCTGCACGTACGCGATTCCACACAGAACCTCCCCTTTCGCGCGCCGGATGCGCCCGTGTGCCCTGCGGAGGCCGCGCGCAAGAACCTGTTCTACCAGGATCCCGATGTGGATCGCATGCGCAAGATGGAGCTGCTGTTCAACTACTGCGACGAACTCGATCTGCAGATTCTGCACCTGCTGGGGGAAAACCAGTCCTATGCCGCCATTTCGGAGGCGATCTACGCGTCCGAAACCGCGGTCAAATACCGGGTTCGGAACATGGAAAACCTCTGCGGCGTGCATTCCCGGTCGGAGCTCAAGGCCCTGCTCTGGGACGTGTTCTGAGGGATCCGTTCCCCTGCGCTCCGGTCAAACTCCCCTCGCAGCGCGAGGCGTCCGAAACGGCATCCATACAAATGAAATCTCAGGAGGCGCAACCGTGTCTGCCCTATCCATCATGGTCAAGCCCGTATCCGGGGCGTGCAATATGCACTGCCGCTACTGCTTCTACTCCGACGTCATGGCCCATCGCGAGACGGCGGTCTATCCCAGGATGTCCATTGAGGCGCTGGAGACGCTGGTGCGCCGCGCCTTTCGCTATGCCGACGATTCGCTGTGCTTCTCCTTTCAGGGAGGAGAGCCCACGCTGGCGGGCGAAGAATTCTTCGAGGCGCTGGTGCGCTTTGAAAGGATGTACAACACCCGCGGCATTCCGGTGCAGAACGCGGTGCAAACCAACGGCTATGCGCTCAGCGACGAAATGATCGATCTGTTCGCCCGGGAGCACTTCTTTCTGGGCGTCTCGCTGGACGGCGATGCGGTTGCCCACGACGGCATGCGGCCCGATCGCGCGGGCGCGCCCACCTTCGAACGCATCCGGAGCAACATTGCCCGCCTTGAGGCTGCGGGTGTGGAGTTCAACATTCTCTGCGTGGTCAATGAACCTGTGGCCCGCCGCCCGGTCGAGGTCTTTGAGGCCCTCGCACCCTACCGGCACCTCCAGTTCATCGCCTGTCTGGACGGCCTGGACGGGGCGAAGCGGGCGTATTCCCTGACGCCGGAGAGCTACCTGGGCTTTCTGAAAGAGACCTTCGATCTCTACGAGCGCGCCTTTTTCGGGAAGCATCCCGTGAGCGTGCGCAGCTTTGACAATTACATCGGCATCCTGCTGGGCGTGCCGCCGGAGAACTGCGCCATGGGCGGCGTCTGCGGCCGGTATTTCCTGATCGAGGCGGACGGCGGCGTCTATCCCTGCGATTTCTACGTGCTGGATCAGTGGCGCATGGGCAATATCCTCGAAACGCCCTTCAACCGGCTCGCCGCATCCGACACCGCCCGCAGTTTCCGGGAGGAATCGCTCGCCGTGCCGGAAAAATGCAGGAGCTGCAGATGGTATCGCCTCTGCCGCAACGGCTGCAAGCGCGAACGCGATCCGCTGACGGGCCTGAACCGCTGGTGCGAGAGCTTTCGCGGCTTCTTTGAATATGCCGGGCCGCGCCTGCTGCGGCTCGCGGAAGCCGTCCGCGCGCGGGACAGCCGCATGATATGAAAGATGCATGTGGAACAGTTCGAGGAAAAGCTCCCGCTGGAGTTTGAAACCTTGCTGAATGGCGAGAAAATCCACCACAGCGGAATTACAGGCGCGGTTGCGGATATTCTTCAACAGGCGGTTGACAAGACGGGTCAGGAGATAAGGATAAAGGTTGGGATATAAAAAACGCCGGGGATTGCTGTATTCAACAACAATCCTCGGCAATCGCATCATACAATGTGCCTGCCAAATGTGGTAAAAAATGTGGTAAACTGGGCCTTGACCGCCCCAAACCCCTTGTCCCCCAGCACTTCCTCAGTCGATGGGCTTCATCGTCGGGAAGAGGAGGACGTCGCGGATGGAGTCGGAGTTGGTGAGCAGCATGACCAGGCGATCCACGCCGAAGCCGAGGCCGCCGGTCGGGGGCATGCCGTACTCCAGGGCGGTGACGAAGTCGTAGTCCACCTGAGCGCGGCAGTCCTTGTCGAGGGCCTTGCGCTCGGCAACCTGGCGCTCGAAGCGGCCACGCTGGTCGATGGGATCGTTCAGCTCGGAGAAGGCGTTGCCGAACTCCGTGGCGTTGATGAAGTACTCAAAGCGCTCGGTGAAGGCGGGATCATCCGGCTTGCGCTTTGCCAGCGGGCTGATCTCCACCGGATAATCGTAGATGAAGGTGGGCTGAATCAGCTTCTCCTCCACGAAGGCGTCGAAGAACTCCGCCAGAATCGCGCCCTTGGTGGGCACCTCGGGCAGATCCACGTTGTGGGCCTTGGCGCAGGCGATGGCGTCCTCGTCGGTCTTCCAGTCGTTGAAGTCCACGCCGCTGTACTTCTTCACGGCCTCCACCATGGTCAGGCGCTCCCAGTGGCCCAGGTCGATCTCGTGGCCCTGGTAGGGAACCACCAGCGTGCCGCACACGTTCTGAGCGACGGTCTTCATCATGTCCTCGACCAGATCCATCATGCCGTGGAAGTCGGTGTAGGCCTGATAGAGCTCGATGGTGGTGAACTCCGGATTGTGCTTGGTGTCCATGCCCTCGTTGCGGAAGATGCGGCCTACCTCGTAGACGCGATCCATGCCGCCGACGATCAGGCGCTTGAGGTACAGCTCGGTCTCGATGCGCAGCACCATGTCCAGATCCAGCGCATTGTGATGGGTGTAGAACGGGCGCGCGGAAGCGCCGATCTCGAAGGGCGTGAGGATGGGCGTGTCCACCTCCAGGAAGCCACGGCCGTCCAGGAAGGCGCGCAGCTCGCGCAGGATGTTGCTGCGCTTGACGAAGGTGTCCTTCACGTCGGGATTGACGATCAGATCCAGATAGCGCTGGCGATAGCGGGTGTCGGTGTCCTGAAGGCCGTGGAACTTCTCCGGCAGCGGATGCAGCGACTTGGTCAGCAGGGTGATCTCCTGCGCGTGCACGGAGATCTCGCCGGTCTTGGTGCGGAACACGAAGCCCTTCACGCCGATGATGTCGCCGATGTCGAAGCTCTTGAAGGCCTTGTAGGCCTCCTCGCCCACGTCGTCGCGGCGGACGTAGACCTGAATGCGGCCCTCGCGATCCAGCAGGTGGGCGAAGCTGGCCTTGCCCATCACGCGGCGGGACATCATGCGGCCCGCGATGGAGACGGTCTTTTCGGTCTCGTCGGTGAAGTCACGCACGATCTGCGCGGAGTGGTCGGTCACGTCGTAGGTGGTGATGGCGTAGGGATTCTTGCCCTCTGCCTGCAGGGCCTGCAGCTTCTCCAGACGGATGCGGTTCTGCTCGGACAGCTCCTGCTGGGAGATCTCCGGTGCGTTGGTGTTGATTTCTTCAGCCATTATGATGCTCCTTTAAAAAGACCGGCGTGTGCAAAACATGCCGGTCGATTCGGTAGACGGGGTAAATCAGCGCTTGCGGATCTCCAGAATCTTCAGCTTGATCTTGCCGCCGGGGGTGTTGGCCTCGACGGTCTCGCCCAGGTGGGCGCCGATCAGCGCCGCGCCGATGGGGGACTCGTTGGAGATGAACAGCTTCATGGGGTCGGCCTCGGTGAAGCCGACGATGGTGTATTCATCCTCCTCGTCGTACTCCATGTCCAGCACGCGCACGACGTTGCCCAGGGACACCACATCGGTGGAGGCGGCGCTGTCGTCCACGAAGGTGGCGGTGCGCAGAATCTGCTCGATGCGGTTGATATTTCCGTAAACCTCGGCCTCCTTGGCCTTGGCGGCGTCATATTCAGCATTCTCACTCAGATCGCCGAAGCCGCGCGCGATCTGAATCTCCTCGGCGACGCGCTTCTTTGCCTCCATCAGGTCGGCAAGGTCGGCCTCCAGTTTCTTCTTATCGGTAAGGGTAAGCTCGCGGGTCTCAGACATTGTAGAACCTCCTGCCGCGCACGTGCGGCAATAAATAATAATACAGAAAGAAACACTGCCCGTCCTCTCTGAAGCAGTGCTCTCTTCTGACCAAGAATATTATACGCCCGCAGCCAGGAAATGTCAAGCGCGGCGGCGGCTTTTTTCCGATGGGACGGGCGCGAATCCTCAGATTTGCACTCTTTTCGGATTTGTGATATGATAGGGGGAGCACAGAAAAACGGGAGGGTTTCAACCCATGCGCATCACCGAATCCACCGAGAATTATATGGAGGCAATCCTGGTTCTGCAGCAGCGGAACGGGGAGGTGCGCGCGGTGGACATCGCCCACTACTTCGGCTTCTCCAAGCCCACGATCAGCCAGTACATGAAGCAGTACGCCCAGCAGGGCCTGGTGGAGGTGGACGGGAACGGCCACATCACCCTCACGTACGAGGGCCGCGCCATCGCCGAGCACATCTTCGAGCGCCACCAGGTCATCACCGCCGTGTTCACGGCCCTGGGCGTGCCCGAGGAGATCGCCCGGGAGGACGCCTGCAAGGTGGAGCACGATCTGAGCGACGTGACCTTTGAATGCATGAAGGCGCATTACCAGGAGTATCTCAAGCACAGCGACAACAGGGCAGAGTAAGCAGCGGAGGGGAACATGGCCATGAAATCACCCGTCTCCATCGCAAAAGAATGGATGCACCGGCTCAACGTCCGGGAATATCGCAAGAACGGCCTCCTCAGCTATTCGCTGCTGTGCAACCTGTTGCTGGACGGCGCGCGGGATCCGAAGGGCAGACAGCTCGTCTATCGCGCGGTCAAGAACCGCTATATGGCGCGGCTGCGCAGGCGGTATCGCCCGGTGATCGAGGCCTATCTGAAGGAGAACCCTGGGCCGACATTGCAATCCTCCACCCCCCGAAAAATTTACGGACACACTCCAACAAGGTATGGGTCTGCTGGCTGCAGGGCTTTGAAAATGTGCCGGACATTGTGAAGGCGTGCCATGCCTCGCTGCTGCGGCATCTGCCGCCGGATCGGGAGTTGATCGAAATCACGGAGGCCAACCTGAGTCAGTACGTGGAGCTTCCCGACTTCGTGTGGGAGCGCTACCGTGCAGGCCGGCTGAGCATGGCGCACCTGTCCGATCTGATCCGTGTCAATCTGCTGATCCGCTACGGCGGAACCTGGGTCGACGCAACGGTCTTTCTCAGCGACGGAAATCTCCCCGCGGCGATGCTGGATGCGGACTGTACCTTCCTCAGTTCTGCGATCCCCTGACCTATTACGGCTTTGGAACGGGCTTCGACGACCGCTGTCTGGCTGTGTCCAACTGGTTCATCAGCAGTTGCACCAACAACGAGATCCTGCTGCTGGTGCGACACCTGGTCTATCACAACCTGCGCCAGGGCAAGGCGGGCGATTACTTTATCTTCCACTACATGATGCAGCTGGCCTTTGAAACCTATCCGGAGCAGTGGCGGCGCATCCCCTTCCTGCCCGCCAAGAGTGCCTTTTCACTGCAGGAGCGGCTGCTCGAGCCCTTCGACGCGCAGACCTGGGAGCTGATGAAGCGCGGCACGCCGATGCACAAGCTGAGCTACAAGCGGGTTGGAGGCAAGACGCCCGAGCCGGATTCCTTCTATGGGAAGCTGCTGGCGGGGGAGCTGGACGGCTGAGTCCGGGCCACATTGGACGGAAAGCCCGGAAGCACCATTGATCCGACCAACGTGCCGCCGGCATGCCCCGCTTGCAAATGGAAGCGCCCCGATCTTCTATGATCGGGGCGCTGATTTCATGCGTCGTTCCACTCCTTCAGACGGTTCCGCAGGCTCTCGCGGAAGCCGATGCGCTGGATGGAGGCGAGATCGTAGGCCACGCGCATCTCCAGACCGTCGATCTGGCGCAAATCGTCGCCCCAGACGCTCCGATCGGCCAGCGCGGCGTAGGCCAGGGTCTCGGCGGGCATGTCGTGGGACAGCTGGGAGAAGGCCGCCAGGATTTCGGGATCGTCGCGCAGCACCGCGCGCGCATCGCCCCGCAGCACCTCGTACTCCCCCACCTCGTTGCGCCGCGCGCCTGCGCAGAGCATGATCGCCGCCGCCAGGCCGAAGGAGAGCGCCTCGGGGGCGTCGAAGTTGCGCTCCGCAAAGCTGCGCATCGAGGGCAGAACGGAGTGGCGGAACGAACGCATGCAGTCGCGGCCCACGTCCAATAGCGGCATGTCGTTCATGGGATTCTCCAGGCGCTCGAAGGCGGAGATCACCGCCGGCGCGATTTCCTCCCGGCTCCAGGGCAGCACGGGCAGGATCTCGCGATAGAACGCCCGGCCGATCCAGGCGCGCAGATCCGCATCCGCCATCACCTGGGAGAAGCTGTCCTTGCCGCTGAGATAGCCCGCCGCCGTGCAGAGGAACACCGCGGCGTCGAAGATGCGCGCCTTCTGCAAAAGCAGCTGCTCGCAGTCGCCACTATCGCAGACCCCGCGCAGGCGCTCCGGCACGTCGCCGTCCAGCGCGCAGCGCAGCTGCGGCTCCGCCCAGGCAAGAAAGTCGTCCCGGTAGTTCATCTTCTGGCGCTCCCGGGCGGCCTCGGCGTCGCCGGGACTGCCGCTCAGGCCGTCGCAGAACAGCACCCGCACCGAAGCGTCCGCCAGCCAGGCGTGAAACCCTGCCGCTTCGGCCCAGTCGCCGCTGATCCTGCGCAGGCTGTCCGCAAGCGCCTGCGGCGATTCCTGTTCGCAGCGCTCCGTGGCCAGCATGAGCGCGGGCGCGGCTAGTCCCCCCTGCCAGCGCGTGTACAGCAGCCGCGCCAGCAGCGTGCGCTCCGCTTCGTCCGGTGCAGCAGCGACGAACACCGCTTCCAGCTCCGCAAGCAATCCCAGCGCCAGGAACTTCTCCTCCTCCAGCCGGGGATCCACCGCCAGCAGCACGCTCTGCACCACGCGCTCCTCGCGAATGGCGCGCCCGTCTGTATCTTCGCCGCGCAGCAGCATGGTGAACATGCCGTCCTGGGCGTTGAGGGCCGCCGCCTTGCCGGTGACGCAGGCCGCGCCTAGATCCGCGCCGCCTTCGTTGGCCCGATCCAGCATGCGCGCCACCGCGCCCAGCATCAGCCGGTCCGCGCCGAAGATCACCGCCCGCAGGGTCTGCGGACGGCGATCGGCAATCTCATAGCGCTCCATCATGGAGCGGCTCAGCTGTACCATCGCTTACTCCCCTTCGCTCTCATCCACGGGCATGTCGATCTCCAGGCCCACGAAATCCTCGCCCACTTCCATGGCGATCTCCATATCCTCCGAGACATCCAGCTGCAGAACGTAGCTCTCCTCCGCCGCGGCATCGGGATCCCACATGCTGGCATAGTTGAACAGCAGCAGCGTCTGTCCCGGCGCGTCCACCTGCAATTCATAGGTGGTCTTGCCGCCCGCGCCCTCCAGATCGGCGTAATCGGGCTCGTAGTGCTCGCGCAGCAGGGTGACGATGTCGGCGCTGTCCCCCGCATAGTTCCAGTTCCAGCCGGTGGTGGGGTTGGAGGGCAGGACGATCTCCAGCAGATGATCGTCGGCGTAGCATTCGGTCCAGATCAGATCGGCATGGCCGTCCTCGCGGACGTCGGCCGTGCAGAGCGCGGTGCGGGCCGGCGGCTCGATGCCCCAGGACACGCCGTAATTGAAGGACAGCTGCGCGCGGCCGGGCGCCAGCACGCCGAAGTAGAAGTCAAAGGTTCCGCCGCTCGCGCCCTCGGCGCCCTCCACATACTCCAGTATGGGAGCCTCCAGCACGCCGTTGTCCTCAAATTCGCAGGCCCACTCGTAGCCGCTGGTGGGTTCGCCCCACAGGGAGATGTGAATCGGTTCGAAGGGAACCTCCTCTGCTGCGGCAAGGCAGGCCGCGAGCATCAGCAGCACGAGCGCCGCCGCAAAGCATTTCTTCAGCATGGACAGCCTCCTCAATCCACGATCCGGGGAATCTCCCGGCCCAGCAGCTCCGCCAGCGCGTCGGCGATCAGCTGATGATCGCACTCGTGGGCCAGTCCCGAGCACAGCGCGTAGCCCAGCAGCTTGCCGTCGGCGTTGCGCAGCGGGAAGCAGCCGCCGCAGAGGGCGAAGTCGTTTTCATTCTCGAACTCCGGCTCCATGGGGCGCAGGCCCTCGGCCACCTCCACCAGCGTGCGGATGGAGCTGACGCCGCTCATACGGCAGGTGTTGAGCTTCTTGTCCATCCACCACTCGTTGTTGGTGCTGGTGCCCGCCATCAGATAGGAAAAGGTGGTCTGGCCGCCGGTGATGATGCGGAAGGCGGCCGGCTGCTTGTAGACCTCCTTCGCGAGGCGGTTCATGATCAGGCCCAGCTGCAGGCAATCCTCTGCGGTCATGCGCTCCGGGCGCAGCGTCTGCTCCTGGACGCGCAGCATCTCCAGCCATTCCGGCTTGTAAAACTTGAATTCCATATCGGCTTCCCTCCTATAAAATCCCAGTTTATTTTAGCATAGATCGCGGCGGATGCACAAGGCAATCTCCGCGGAATCGGCAAAAAAATCCCGCCCCGAAGGCTCGGGGTGGGAATGATTGGTCTTACTCGTCGAGGTCGAACTCCTCTTCGTCCTCGTCCACGTCCTCCGGCTCCTCGTTGGTGACGAAGCTGGTGGACGGCTCGGTGTCGCCCTTGGAGAAAGTCTCGCGGATGCTCTTTTCGATCTCCTCGTAGATCTCCGGGTTGTCGATCAGATACTTGCGGGCGTTGTCGCGGCCCTGACCGATGCGCTCGCCCTTGTAGGAGTAGTACGCGCCTGCCTTCTTGATCAGTTCGCGCTCCACGGCCAGATCCAGCAGCTCGCCGGAGCGGGAGATGCCCTCGCCGTAGAGGATGTCCACGACGCAGGACTTGAACGGCGGCGCGACCTTGTTCTTGACCACCTTGATCTTGGTGCGGTTGCCCTTGATCTCGCTGCCCTCCTTGATGGGCTCGCCCTTGCGGATGTCCAGGCGCACGGAGGCATAGAACTTCAGCGCCTTGCCGCCGGTGGTGGTCTCGGGATTGCCGTAGACCACGCCCACCTTTTCGCGCAGCTGGTTGATGAAGATGGCCACAGCGTTGGTCTTGGAGATCACGCCCGCCAGCTTGCGCAGGGCCTGGGACATGAGTCGCGCCTGCAGACCCACGTGGCTGTCGCCCATGTCGCCCTCGATCTCGGCC
Organism: Clostridiales bacterium; assembly: GCA_004557125.1. Taxonomy (GTDB): domain Bacteria; phylum Bacillota; class Clostridia; order Christensenellales; family Aristaeellaceae; genus SFTH01. The sequence continues at coordinate 89,833 of SFET01000015.1, forward strand.
TTGGGGACCAGCGCGGCCACGGAGTCGATGACCACCACGTCGATGGCCCCGGAGCGCACCAGCGCCTCGCAGATGTCCAGCGCCTGTTCACCGTTGTCCGGCTGGGCCACGTAGAGCTCGTCGATGTCCACGCCCAGCTTCTCGGCGTACACCGGATCCAGCGCGTGCTCGGCGTCGATGAACGCGGCGGTGCCGCCCATCTTCTGGGCCTCCGCAACGCAGTGCAGCGCCACGGTGGTTTTACCGGAGGATTCCGGCCCGTAGATCTCAATGATGCGGCCCTTGGGCAGTCCGCCCACGCCCAGCGCGAAGTCCAGCTGCAGGCTGCCCGTGGGGATGACCTCCACCTGCATCCTGTTCGCCGCGTCGCCCAGCTTCATCACCGAGCCCTTGCCGAAGTCCTTCTCAATCTTGCCCAGCGCAATCTCCAGCGCCTTCTTGCGATCGTCGCCGAATTTCTGCGTCGCAGCCTTCTTCTCCGCCTTCTTCTCCGCTGCCATCTATTTCTACCTCCATGGGTGTTTTCTGGAAAACATTATACCACAGAATCATTGCCCTGACTATCGAACATATGTTTATTTTTCTGGGACGGGCAAACAAAACGGCGGCGAGCCGCCTGAAGCAGTCGCGCCACTGCATAAATGCAGGCGTGACCAGCCGCCTGGAAACCTTCGGTTTCTACGGCGCACTGCCGGCCGCTGCAAAGTATTGCATAGCGGCCGGTGCGTGCTACCACACCGCTTCGCGGCAGGCAGGGCGTGCTGGCACACCACTTCGCGACAGGCAGGCGTGCTGGCACACCGCTTCGCGACAGGCAGGGCGTGCTGGCACACCACTTCGCGACAGGCAGGCGTGCTGGCACACCGCTTCGCGGCAGGCAGGGCCTGCTGCCACACCGCTTCGCGGTTTCGGCGAACGAGTCCCTATCCCCATAGATCAGAGGGATAGGGACTCTGTGTTTCTTTCCTTATGCCGGGTCAGCGGAATCCTCGAAATCCGGCGCGGCAGGAATGCGCCGGATTTCTGACGTGCGGTTTTGAATCATACCGCTCGGATTCGCTCTGCGGTGTAGGGCGGGATGTCCTCATCCCGCCGCCAAAGTATTGTGCGTCTGCGTCAGTTGAGCCTGGAGTAGCGGGAGGAGACCCAGCCCACGGTGCCGTTGTAGTTGACGTAGTACCAGACCACGCCGCGATCGTCCGTGGAGCTCTGGCCCAGGTAGACGGCGGAATTGCCCTCCTTGAGGGTGCCCAGATCCGCGCCCAGCAGGCTGGGGGTCTTGCGGATGTTCACGTCGCCGTTCGTCGCGGTGACGTAGCGGGTGAGGGAGATGCTGCCCGCGTACAGCTTGGCGTAGCGGGAGGAGACCCAGCCCACGGTGCCATTGAAGTTGACGTAGTACCAGACCACGCCGCGATCATCCGTGGAGCTCTGGTTCAGATAGACGGCGGTCTGGCCCTCGCGCATGGTGCCCAGATCCATGCCCAGCAGGCTGGGGGTCTTGCGGATGTTCACATCGCCGCCGCTGGCCTGCACGTAGGAAGTGGTCGTTCCGGAGCCGGCGGACGTGGTTTCGCCGTAGACGCGGCTGTACCGGGAGGAGACCCAGCCGGGGCCGTAGGAGTAATACTGCACCTTGTACCACTTGACGCCGCGGCTGTCGTAGGCGGATTCGCCGGTGTACTCCACGGTCTCGCCGCGAATCAGCGTGTACAGGTCGGTGTAGTTCTCGCCCGGGCCGGAGCGAACGTTGACCCGCGCGCCCGTCGCCTCCAGGACGCCCGCGGCCAGCGCGGTGGCGGGAATCGCGGCCATCAGCAGTGCCAGAATCAGTGCCAGCAGCGCAATGCGCTTCATGCTTCCGCTTTTCTTCATGAGAATCCCCCTCCTTAAATCCTGTTTGTGGATTTTCTGTGTCCATTATAGGTCATACAGCGCCGGAAAGTCAATGCCTGTGCTTTGATTTTGCGGGCTGCAGTTGCGCTGTATGCAATTCTGAGACGTCTTTCTGCGCGCTTTTGTTCCCGGAAATTGGAAAACCGTCCAAAAATACAGCGACGCCCGCCGGTTTTCGGCGAAGCGTCGCGAGGGAAATCACTTCAGGGACTTGCGGATGACCTCGGCGGCCTCCATCTCCAGACCCATGTCCCACAGCATGGAGCAGGACAGGTACTTGTCGCGGATGTCGCGCGCGCCCAGGTAGGCGGTGATCACGTCGTCCTCGGAGATGTTGTCCAGATCGGAGGGCTCCACCGGCATGCCGGTGGCCTTCATCGCGGCATAGAGCTCGTCATAGGAGGGCAGCTCCTCGTCGATGATGGCGAGGATGTCATCCCAGTGCGCCTGGATGTTTGCGATGCGCTTCTGCAGGCGCTCGGGATCGTTCTTCTTCTCCCGGTTCTCGATGCGGATGATCTCGTCGGCGGCCTTGCCGAAGATGCGGCGCACCTGCTTCTCCCAGGCTTCGTAGCTGTAAGCTGCGGCATGAGCCTGCATCTTCTCCGGGTCGGGCTTCAGCGTGCGGATCCACTTGTACAGCCGCATGGAAAGCACCGTGCCCACGCCCACCAGGATACCGTGCAGGTCGTAGGGCTGGCCGCGATCCAGGGCCATCATCTCCCACATGTGGGAGAAGTAGTGCTCCAGGCCGCTTGCCGGACGGGAGCAGCCCGCAAAGGCCATGCTCAGGCCCGCCAGCACCAGGCCGTCGGCCACCGCCAGCACGGCCTCGGGATCGCGCTGCACCAGCTTGTCCGCATTGGCCATGATCTTGCGCAGCGCCGCGCGGGTCAGCTCCGCCACGGCCTCGCAGTAGTATTCGCCGGTGATCAGGTTGGTGATGCGCCACTCGCAGATGGCCACGTACTTGGCCACCATGTCGCCGAAGCCCGCCCACAGCATGCGCATGGGGGCCTGGGCCAGGATCTCCGCATCCAGCAGGATGCCCTGGGGGCACTGGTTGTTCAGGGAGACCTTCACGTGGTCGCGCTCCATGGAGGAGGTGGCGGAGGCGAAGCCGTCCATGGACGGCGCGGTGCCCACGATGGCGTTGACCTTGCCGGACTTGTAGGCGATCTCCTTGCACAGGTCGTTGATCACGCCGCTGCCCACGCCCAGGATGAGGTCGCAGCTCATGTCCAGGCGCATGATGGCGTTGCCCAGCGCCCACTCGTCCGGGGCGGGCTTGTCCACGGGCAGGATGTGCAGCACGTAGGGGATGTTCGCTTCCTTCAGGATGTTGCAGACGCGCTCACCGGCGGCCTTCCAGGTGCTTTGGTCGCAGAGCACGAAGGGCTTCTTCGCGCCCAGCGCCTGAAGCATCTCGGGTACGCAGTTGACCACGCCGATGCCGGTCTTAATGTAGCGGATGTTCACTGCGTGGTGCTTGCCGCACTCGCAGTCGAAGCCCCTGGGATCGATCAGCTCCGCGATGGACTTGTTGGAAAGATTCAGCATAGGTATCTTCTCCTTATAAAAGGGGCGGACATGGGTGTCCGCCCGGTATGTTTATTATGGATCAGTTATGTCCGATGACCGCCTTGATGCGGCGCACGCCTGCGGAGGAAGCCTCCTCCTTCTTGATCTTGAAGGACACCAGGTCGCCGGTATTGCTGGCGTGGGGGCCGCCGCAGATCTCCTTGGAGAATGCGCCCATGGTGTACACCTTGACGCGCTCGCCGTACTTGCTTTCGAACAGGCCGATGGCGCCCTGGGCCTTGGCCTCAGCCACGGTCATCTCCTCGCACACGACGGGCGCCTTGGCCTGGATGTACTCGTTGACCAGGCGCTCGACCTCGGCCTTCTCCTCGTCGGTCATCTTGCGGCCGAAGGAGAAGTCGAAGCGCAGACGCTCGGCGGTGATGTTGGAACCCTTCTGTGCGACCTCCGGGCCCAGCACCTTGCGCAGCGCGGCGTGCAGCAGGTGGGTGGCGGTGTGCAGCTTCGCGGTCTCCTCGCTGTTGTCGGCCAGGCCGCCCTTGAAGCGCTGCTCCGCGCCGGCGTGGCTGTTCTCCTGATGCTTCTTGAAGCGCTCCTCAAAGCCGGCCTCGTCCACGGTCACGCCCTTCTCGGCGGCCATCTCCTTGGTGATCTCGATGGGGAAGCCGTAGGTGTCGTAGAGCTTGAAGGCGCTGCGGCCGTCGATCACGGTGCAGGCGGCGATCTTCGCATCCAGCGTGGCGTCGTCGATGCTGCCGTCCTTGACCTTCTCGATCACGGGCAGGTTTTCCGGCGCGGGGGGCAGCTGCTTCAGCGCGGCGGCGATGGCGTCGGGGTTGGTCTTATCGGCCTTCAGGGCCTCAAAGGCGGCTCTGCGGCGCTCCATGTTGCCGTAGACCTTCTCAAACTCGGCCTGGCCCTTCTTCAGCGTGCGCTGGAAGCGCTCCTCCTCCAGCTTGAGCTGCTCCAGAATGAACCCGGCATGGCGCTCCAGCTCCGGATAGTTGTCCTTGTACTGATCGATGATGACCTGTGCGATCTGGCAGGTGAAGCCCTCGGGCATGCCCAGCTTCATGCCGTGGCGCACGGCGCGGCGGATCAGGCGGCGCAGCACGTAGCCCTGGTCCACGTTGGAGGGGGTCACGCCGCGGTCGTCGCCGATGATGAAGGTGGCGGTGCGCATGTGGTCGGAGATGATGCGGATGGACTTGGTGGTCTCCTCGTCCTGGCCGTACTTCTTGCCGGACAGCTCCTCGATCTTGCCGATGATGCCCGCGAAGATCTCGGTCTCGTACACGGTCTTTACGCCCTTGAGCACGCAGTAGGTGCGCTCAAGGCCCATGCCGGTGTCCACGTTCTTCTGCTTCAGCGGAATGAACGTGCCGTCGGCCTGCTTCTCATACTGCATGAACACGTCGTTCCAGATCTCCAGATAGCGTCCGCAGGAGCAATCCGGGCCGCAGTCCGGGCCGCAGGCGGGCTTGTCGGTGATCCAGAACATCTCGGTGTCCGGGCCGCAGGGGCCGGTGATGCCGGCGGGGCCCCACCAGTTGTGCTTCTTGGGCAGGTAGAACAGGTGATCGTCCTTCACGCCCTGTGCGCGCCACAGATTTGCGGCCTCCTCGTCGCGGGGGCAGTCCTCGTCGCCCGCGAACACGGTGAAGGCCAGGCGATCCTTGGGCAGGCCCAGCCACTCCTCGCCGGTCAGGAACTCCCAGCTCCACGGAATCATCTGCTCCTTGAAGTAGTCGCCCAGCGACCAGTTGCCCAGCATCTCAAAGAAGGTCAGATGGCTGGGATCGCCAACGTCGTCGATGTCGCCGGTGCGGATGCACTTCTGCACGTCGGTCAGGCGATGGCCCATAGGGTGCTTTTCGCCCATCAGATAGGGAACCAGCGGATGCATGCCCGCGGTGGTGAACAGCACGGTGGGGTCGTTCTCGGGAATGACCGACGCGCTGGGGATCACGGCGTGTCCCTTGGATTCAAAGAACTTGAGAAACAGGGCTCTCAGATCGTTGTAGGTCTTGATGTTGGCATTCATTGTTATCTACCTCCGTGTCGCCAAAAATAGATGCATCTTTCGCACTCAAGGACGAAAAGATGCACTTCGCGGTACCACCCTGATTGACAGACCAGCGCACAATTGCAGCTGATCCGCCCCCTCATGTGCCGCTAACGGGGCAACCGCCGCGCCATTTCCTGCGCGGAGCACGGGTGGAATTCCGCCCCCGGGGATGGCTGTCCTTCGCGCTGGCTGCCGCCTCGCACCTGCCGGCGGCTCTCTGAAAGCGCTGCGAAAAATCTGTTCCCCGTATGCCTTCCGTATGATTGTCGCTCCCTCCGGGGAGGGCGCGACCCGGCCAAGCACTCGGCTTGCCCAATCAACATTTACGAGGGTATTATAGCATTCAATAGGAAAAAAATCAACCCGGCCGCGCGGGGCGACCGGGTTAAATCCTTTGGGCGGGGCCTTCCCGGCGCGCGCCTGCCTGTGTGCTTCCGTGCGCGGCGTCACAGCTCAATCGCGTGCTTCCACTTGTAGAGCACCTCGCCGCCGAAGAACGTCTCGTCGAAGTCCACGATGGCCTGGCGGCACCGCTCCAGATTCCTCTGCTGAATCGCCTTTGTGTAGAACGTCGCGGCCCCGGCCAGCAGGAGGGGCATGAAGCCGACGGACGAGGGCAGCGAGGGGTACATCAGCGCGGACAGGATTGTGACAACCACGCAGAGGTAGAATGTGCTTCTGACCCGGGCCGACTTCGTGGCGTTCTCCTGCAGGCTCGTATGCAGCTTTTGCTTCAGTGTGTGGAGCTGCTGTTCATCCGCGACCGGATCCGGATTGATGCGATGCTTGTTGACCAGTTCCTCCAGTTCATGCTCCCATGCGTCGTACAATGCCTTTCCATCCAGACCGTATTTTTCCAAAGATGCGCTCATTTTTCTGCCTCCACTGTTTTCGCATTGCGTATTGTTTTCAGGCCGTTCGGCCCCTTCATAAACAACACGGTTTTGCCGGCGGAAAGGTTACATTTTCGGCGGAAATTTCTGAAAAAAATCTCCGGGACGGGGGAAATTTTCTGCGCTTGATGCAGCAATAGCTGCGCTCGATGCAGAACAGTGCAGACGCTGCCGGGTCGACGGAAGGATGCCTTCGCGCAGGCGCTTTCCCCCGCCCCGCGCATTGACAAGCCGGAAGTCCTGTGGCAGAATAAGGGCGCATGTACAGGGGAGGGGTTTCAATGCCGCGCAGGAAGCAGAAGGTATCGGTCTATCACAATCCCGTGTCCGATGAAGATATTCGGAAGCATCGGGAGGATGACAGTGCGGTGAAGCTCGTCATCGGCGGCCTGCGCGTCAACCACCGGCCCGTGAGCGCCCGGGAATTCAGGCGTGCCATCCGGCTTCCACTCATCCTGACCGGCGTATGCCTGCTGGGGCTTGCGCTGTATGCTGTCGCCGTCGCGCTTCTGGCCGATTGAGGCTTTTTCAGCCGACCATCGAAAAAAACATGCGATCTTAATGCACCTGTCCTCCGCTGCATGTATAATAGAAGCATCTGATTTTTCACAAGTGGGGATGCGCACGATGCAATACAACGAAACTTACGACGCGGTGGTCATCGGCGCGGGGCATGCGGGCTGCGAGGCTGCGCTGGCCTGCGCGCGCATGGGCCACAGCACGCTGCTGGTCACGCTGAATCTGGATTCGCTGGCGATGATGCCCTGCAATCCCTCCATCGGCGGCACGGCCAAGGGCCATCTGGTGCGGGAGCTGGACGCGCTGGGCGGCGAGATGGGCCGCGCCATCGACGACGTGTTCATCCAGAGCCGCATGCTCAACACCGGCAAGGGGCCTGCGGTGCATTCGCTGCGCGCCCAGGCCGACAAGAAGGAATATCAGAGGCGCATGCGCCGGGCGGTAGACGACTGCGAGAGGCTCGACCTGCGCCAGGCGGAGATTAAGCAGATCTTTGTGGAGAACGGCCGCGTGACGGGCGTGGAGACCACCACGGGATCGAAGGTCGGCTGCCGCGCCGCCATCGTGTGCACGGGCGTGTACCTCAAGTCGCGCATCATCATCGGCGAGTGCAGCTGGAACGGCGGCCCCCAGGGTCTGCTGGCGGCCAACGCGCTGACGCAGAACCTGATGGATCTGGGCTTCTCCATCCGCCGCTTCAAGACCGGCACCCCTGCGCGCATCGACGGCCGCACCATCGATTTTTCCAAAATGGAGCCCCAGGACGGCGACGATCCCATCGTGCCCTTCTCCTTCCTCACCGATCCCTCGGGGCTGAAGAACAGGGCGCGCTGCTACCTGACCTACACCACGCCGGAGACCCATAAGGTCATCCTGGACAACCTGCACCGCGCGCCCATGTACTCCGGCACCATCCACGGCACCGGTGCGCGCTACTGCCCCTCCATCGAGGACAAGGTGGTGCGCTTCAAGGACAAGGAGCGCCATCCCATCTTCATGGAGCCGGAGGGCCTGAACACCAACGAATGGTACGCCCAGGGCATGTCCACCTCCATGCCGGAGGAGATTCAGCGCTCGATCTACGCCACCGTGCCGGGGCTGGAGCATGCGAAGATATTGCGCCTCGCCTACGCCATCGAGTACGACTGCATCGATCCCCAGCAGCTGAACCTGAGCTTCCGCGCCCGGGACATCGAGGGCCTGTACTTCGCCGGGCAGATCAACGGCACCTCCGGCTACGAGGAGGCCGCCGCCCAGGGCCTGTACGCCGGCATGAACGCCGCACTGTGGCTGTCGGGCAGGGAGCCGATGATTCTCACCCGGGCGGACGCGTACATCGGCGTGCTGGTGGACGATCTGGTGACCAAGGGCACCGACGAGCCCTACCGCATGATGACCAGCCGCGCCGAGTACCGGCTGCTGCTGCGCCAGGACAACGCCGATCTGCGCCTGACCCGCCTGGGCTACGAGGCGGGGCTGGCCTCGCAGGAGCGCCTGCGCCGGATGGAGGAGAAGCGCGATCAGACCGCCGCTGCCATCGACGCGCTCAAGAAGCTGCACCTGGTGGAGAAGCTGCGCCGCACGGAGGAGAGCTTCGATTCCCTGCGCGCGCAGAAGCCGGAGCTTGCCGACTTCCCGCCTCAGATCAAGCAGCAGGCGGAGATTGAGGTCAAGTACGAGGGCTACATCTCCCGCCAGATGGCGGAGGAGAAGAAGTTCCGCAAAATGGAGAAGGTTCCGCTCCCGGCGGACGCGGACTATCTGAGCATGTCCGGGCTGCGCATCGAGGCGCGGCAGAAGCTGGATCGGCAGCGGCCAGCGTCGCTGGGACAGGCCAGCCGCATTCCGGGCGTGTCGCCGGGGGACGTCACCGTATTGATGATCTGGCTGAAGAGCTTGGGCTGCAGGCCCGAGGAGGACGAATGAGCAATTTCACCAAAGCGATGCTGGAGCGCGCCGCCGCGGCGGGCATTCCGCTGAACGCGGAGCAGGCGGAGAAGTTTGAGACCTACCACCGCATGCTCATCGAGGCCAACGCCCGCTTCAACCTGACCCGCGTGCCGGACGACGAGGCCGAGGCCATCGACCGCAACTACCTGGACTGCATCGCCCCGCTGGCGATCGGACTTCCCGAGGCGCGCGCGTCGCTGATCGACGTGGGCAGCGGCGCGGGCTTCCCGGGTATTCCGCTGGCGATCTGCCTGCCGGAGACGAGGATCGTGCTGATGGACTCGCTGGGCAAGCGCGTGGAATTCCTGCAAACCGTAATTGATGCGCTGGGTCTGAATGCCCAGGCGGTGCACCTGCGGGCCGAGGACGGCGCGCGCAAACCGGAGTACCGCGAAGCCTTCGATCTGGCCACGGCACGTGCCGTCGCGCCGCTGAACCTGCTGTGCGAGTACCTGCTGCCCTTCGTGAAGGTCGGCGGCCACATGCTGGCGCTGAAGGGGCCGGGGCTTGATGAGGAGGTCGCCGCAGCGGAGAACGCCATGAACCTGCTGGGCGGACGCTACCTGCGCAGCGATGCGCTGCCCATCCCCGGCAGGGACTGGGATCACCGCGCGGCATGGATCGAAAAGATCGCGCCCACGCCGGACAAGTACCCCCGCAGGGCGGGCAAGCCGGAGAAGAAGCCCCTGTGACCGGAAGAGATGTTCAGATTTCGGCCCGCGAACGCGCGGGTCGTTTTTGTTAACGCTGCGCCGCTGCAGGCACGGCATTCCTAACATAAGGCTGCGATCTGTTGGGCAGCCTACACAAGCGAATTACATTTTTTCCGCTTCCGTACCAGTTCTGTCAAACTATGTTTTCACTTTATTTACCGTTTCGACGGTATAATTCTTCCAATTTCAGATTATAATATCTCTCACTTGAAGGAAATGCTTTCAAGGATCAACAATGTTTGGGAGGTACCATCTCATGAAGAAGATTATCGCACTTGCTCTGGTTATGATGCTCGCAGTGATCGGCCTGAGCGCCTGCTCCAGCAAGACCACCACCACCACCGAGGCCACCGAGGCCCCCGTTGCCACCGAAGAAGTGACCACCACCGAGGCGCCCGTCATCGAGGACAACACCACGACCACGGATACCACCACTGAGGACACCACCACCACGGATACCACGACCACCGATACCACCACGGACACCACCACGACCACCCAGGGCTGATCGGCTGGTTCAAACAAAAGAAATTCAAAACACAGATTCGTCGCGGCGCAAAGCGCTGCGGCGAATTTTTGTGCGCGGCAGCTGCGCCGGAAGCCAGACAGCGGTATTTTTTGCTTTACTCGCCGGGAAAAATCATGTATAATGTTAGAAGTGCAGCTTTGCGCTGCAAATCTTATGAATCAAACCATGCGCCGCGCGGCGCAGGAAGGACGGTAACAATATGGCACGAGGCGGATTCCCGAACATGATGGGCGGCGGCAACATGCAGCAGCTGGCCCGCCAGGCGCAGAAGCTCCAGCAGCAGATGGCCAAGAAGCAGGAGGAGATCGAGGCCCGCGAGTTTGAGGCCACCGCAGGCGGCGGAATGGCCACCGCGAAGGTCAACGGCAAGAAGGAGCTCATCTCCCTGACCATCAAGCCCGAGGCTGTGGATCCCGACGATGTGGAGATGCTGCAGGATCTGGTCGTGGCGGCGGTGAACGAGGCGCTGCGCGCGGCCGGCGACGCCATGGAGCAGGAGCTGGGCAGGATGACCGGCGGCCTGAGCATGCCGGGCCTGTTCTGATTCCACTTGAGGGCGCTGCCGCACTTGCGCGGCGCGGATGATTTTTCCGGAGGCCGGCGCGGCGTCGCGACCGGTCCCGCTTGACTTGAGGTGTACATGGCGGACGTAGAAGCGATTTCCAGGCTGGTCAACCAGCTCTCCAAGCTGCCGGGCATCGGCCGCAAGACGGCCCAGCGCCTGGCCTATCACATCATCTCCCAGCCGGAGGATCAGGTGAAGGAGCTGGCCGTGGCCATCTACAACGGCAAAAAGCAGGTGCACTTCTGCCCGGTGTGCGGCAACTTTACCGATGTGGATCCCTGCGCCATCTGCTCGGATCCCAACCGCCGCAAGGACGTGATCTGCGTGGTGAAGGATCCCCGGGACGTCAACGCCATGGAGCGCATGCGGGACTACAACGGCCTGTACCACGTGCTGCACGGCGTGATCTCCCCGATGGACGGCGTGGGCCCGGACGACATCCGCATCCGCGAGCTGATGGAGCGCCTGTCCTCCGGCGAGGTGAAGGAGGTCGTGCTGGCCACCAACCCCGACGTGGAGGGCGAGGCCACCGCCGCCTACATCTCCCGGCTCATCAAGCCCATGGGCGTGCGCGTGACCCGAATCGCCCACGGCGTGCCGGTGGGCGGCGAGCTTGAGTACACCGACGAGGTCACGCTCCTGCGCGCCTTTCAGGGCCGGCGCGAGCTGTGACGGCGGGCTTTTAACCGCAGCGTTTCTTTTTCGTACCAAAAAACTATTGACAAAGCGCGGCGTATTTGCTATAATTCTATACGTCGCTTCGGGCATGGCTCCGGATGTGTATGTCGGGGTGTGGCGCAGTTTGGTAGCGCACGTGCTTTGGGAGCATGGGGCCGCAGGTTCGAATCCTGTCACCCCGACCACGGTGTGACCTCTTGGTCAAGCGGTTAAGACACCGCCCTTTCACGGCGGTAACACGGGTTCGAGTCCCGTAGAGGTCACCATCTTTCTTCTATTGCGGTTTGGGCCTTTAGCTCAGTTGGTTAGAGCAGTCGGCTCATAACCGATCGGTCCAGGGTTCAAGTCCCTGAGGGCCCACCATGTGGTGCGGTAGTTCAGTTGGTTAGAATGCCAGCCTGTCACGCTGGAGGTCGAGGGTTCGAGCCCCTTCCGCATCGCCACAAAAGTGCGTAACCGTTGATACAAATGGTTACGCACTTTTATTTTTTTCCTAGTAGGAAAGCCTTGAAAAACAAAGAGTTCTGGCAACAGGGGGTTCAAATCGAACTCCTTGCTGCCAGAACTTTTTTGTGTTCAGATGAAAACCATATATTTTTATGATTTTCAAATGAACCCCCTCACGAGAAATAATTTGATAGTACGGGGAAAAATCTGAAAGTACAGAGGTATAAATTATAGAATTCATGCTCAGGTTCAGGGCACCAACATTCGCCTTGGTATTGCTCAGATGATAAATCTGTTTTGAAGCCAATGTCAGGAAAGGTTTTCAGCAGGAACAAATGCATCAAACAAGGGCTTTCGAGGTCAGATTCCGGCTTTGAACACCCTTGCTTGATGTATTGGATTGTGGTCAAACCGTTCGGCGGCACTGTGTGGATACGCCCCTCGGTGTATGGATTTTGGGATAATGAAAAGTATAAAAAATAAAAAGTTTCCCTGTTAGGGTCTGTCCCAAATTCTGTGTAAACACCGAAATGCAGTGCAAAATAGAGCCAAAATAATATAAGGCGGGAGCGGCGCCAGCTGCTGCCGCCTTGTCTACAAAATAACAGCAGTCTGAGGGCATGTCAAGGGCGGAGGCGTCGGCCTCCGTTCATCTCGACCCTTGACATGCCGGTATGCAGTCGGTCACTCCGGCATGCGATCCGCAAAGAATACAGTCAGTTGAGCGTGGATCACGCTCCAGTCCTGCCGTCTGCCAGTCCATTTCTTCGTGATATCCATCATGGCCAAATAGAGCATTTTCAGCAGGCTGTCATCCGT
>SFET01000016.1 GCA_004557125.1 Clostridiales bacterium
AGGTGTATCCGTCTGAGGTCAGGATGACCGAATAGCCATCTGTGAGGTCGACGATGGAGATCTGGTCTGCGGATTTGATAGCCATGAGAAATTCCTCCTAATTTGTGATGAGTTCGCACATAAAGGTGACCTTTGTATCGACGTCGTCCGCGGAAAGCACGAACGAAAAGCCGTCGTTGATCAGGCGGGAATCCGAAGCGGAGATCACGCCGAAGCGCTCCTCGTCCAGACGCTGCCAGCTCCACTGGAGATAAGCGCCGGAACCGAAGGTGCTGCGCAGCATGTTCATGTCGGTGATCCGCACGCCGCCGCGATAGATGACGGCGGTCAGCACCGTGGAGACGGCGTTGTTCTTGAAGACCGTGCCACGGCTGGAGTCGATGCGCAGGGTGGTTGCCGGTTCGCCGTCCGCACCCGAGAGGCAGGTCGGCATGGAGGTCTCTGTTGTTCCATTGTTGAAGGTGGTGACCGTCTTCTGCCAGACGTACTGTCCCTCCTGATGCGCGGGAGCAACGGTGCTCCAACCCGCAGCGGGAGCCACGACGCTGGACGGGCCGGAGGCGTAGAGCACCTGTACATGCGCCACGGCATTGTTGGCCTTCTCCTTTGCTTCCGCAGCTTCTCCGGCGATGATGGTTAGGGACTTTCCCGCGATGATCTCGCTGGTTCTGAGCTTTGCGATGAAGGCTTCGCGGGCAAAGAGCTGATCCACGTCGATGCGCGCCGCGTCGATCCTGTTGATGAGCGCATAGGTCGCCAGCAGGTTCGAGGTGCTCAGATTTTCCGCTGTGATGTCTGTCTCCAGAATCACCCGACCGGCATCTGTCTGGCCAGAAGCGATTTCGCCCTCCGTGACCGTCGCGGGCGTTGCTGATACATTGCCATTCGAATCTACATCGATGGTGTAATAGCTTCCGTCGCTGGCGCGGATGCACAGGTTGCCGATGGCTGCGCTCACCATCTGAGCGTAGGCAACCTTGAGGTTGTTGATGAACACCTCGTCGCCGACGCCGAAGGAGAGGTTCAGTGCCTCAGCGACCAAGTGCTGGACGGTCGCCTGGTCGAAGCTGGCCGAGCCGCAGGTAATCACCGTGAAAGCCGCCAGTCCGGCTGCCAGCGTATCCGTCTCGATGTCTCCAGCGGTCAGACTGCCGATCTTTGCTGTGATGGCGCTCAGTGCACCCGCGTCCACCGCGCCCGCTGCCAGCTTTTCAGCAGTCACCACACCCGCCGCCAGCTTGTCCGTGGTGATCGCATCCGCATCGATGTGCCCGGCCAGGATGGATGCCGCCTTCAGCTGCAGGCTGCCCACCGAATTGCCGGCCAGCTTACCTCCGGTGATGCTGCCGCTGGGAAGCTGCCGGGAGGAGATCATACTGCCCTCAAGTGTCTCCGCGACCGTGCCCAGGGACAGCTGGGTGTACCTGCGTTTCAGGCAGTCGTAGGTGTACTGGGTCAGGCGCATGGAAACCGCGACGCCGATGCGCGGGGCGATCACCCGCACTGCATCCCCCAGATAGATGTTCTGAAGCAGGTGGTAGTCGCGGTACTCCTCGGTGTCCGCGCAGTTGATGAAATCGACGTTCAAGGTGACAGTGGGAAGATCGCAGCCCTTGTCGTACTCCGCCTTCGCCGCTGCGCGCAGCTCCTCGTAGCATTGCGCCTTGGTCTTTTTGTCATCACCCTTCGGAACTTCCTTCGCTTCGGATACAGAGAGGTGCATCCACCGGGGATGGGGGTAATCACCGATGTGTGGGCTGTCCACATACAGCTCCGGCAGGTAGAGCAGCTCACCGTCCTTGTCCTCGCTGGTAGGCATGATGCGCGTGGTCACGTTGGTCAGGTCTACATCGTAAGACACGCCCAGCAGGTTCTTTCCCTCGCGGATTTCGATGTCCGTGTCGCTTCCTACGCGCTCAACCACATACACGTCGTACCAGTCCCGCTGCAATTCGCCGCTGTACTTCGCCACGATACCATCTTCGCCCAGCAGGGCTTCCACGGGATTGACGTTGGTGTACTCCACCTCTTCAGCCGTTGCTTCAAGGTCGGAGAAGAAGCTGAACGGATGCGCCGATTCACATGATGATGCTAATTCCTGCACGACAGAAGCCCCCACCGCAGAGGATGAGGGCTTGAGAGAACGAACCATATTGTCGAGTAGGTCGTAGAAGATGTGGCGGGCGTAGACGGTGACCTGATTCAGCTCGGGTACCACGCGGTAGATGCGGAAGGGCTGGTCGCGCAGCTGCCGGGACTCGACGACCTCGGCGACCGCCGTCTGCACATTGCCCTCGCTGCGCACGAAGCTCAGGTACTTCGTGGACATGAAGCCGCGCTTGCCATCCGGACAGACGATCTCGTACCACGAGGCATTTGTCTTTTCCTGCAGCAGCACCTCGGTGCCCTTCTTGTAGACCTTGAGCACCCGATAGCCCGTGCCCGGCCCGCTGCGCAGGTTCACCCGACCGCCTGTGACGCGGTAGATGTCGGTGCCGCCGTTCTGTGCCTGTGCCTTCTGTTGTACGCGGGGTGTCATAGCGGCGGGCACAGGCGCGCGCAGGATGCAGCCCTCCATGAGCCGCCGCCACTTCCCGTGTTCATCGATGGGATGTACCAGCGTCAGCTCGTATTCGCCATTCAGCGTTTCGGTGACGGTGCAGGACTGCGGCAGCAGTGTTCCCGTACCATTTGTGGAAAAGTCCGTGCAGTCCGCCGGATAGATGCAGATCATGATTCTCACCTCCCCGAAGGCATAAGTAAAGCGCCGCTCTGGTGTGAGTGGCGCAGCAGGATTGATATTCGATTCAGAAAATGACGGTTTTGACAATCAGTCCGATGATCAACAGCCAGATCAATATGATTGGTATGGCATAATACCATCTTTTGGGCTTGCCATCCGCCCACAGTTTTTCACTATCCCTGCGGCACTGTTCAAATACCTCCGCAGGAATCAGCCGAATCGTCAGGGCAATGAGCGCAGGCAGCAGGATGACGTCATCCAGATACCCCAGCACGGGCACAAAATCGGGGATCAGATCAACCGGAGAAAGCGCATATCCCACCGTGATGGCGGCAATGACCCTGGCGATTATGGGTGTGCGTTTATCCCGAAGCGCCAGAAAGACTGCCGGTACATCTCTTTTCAGTTGTCTCGCTCTGGCCTTCAGATCCATGAAATTCCTCCCTGGGTCGATGATAGCTGAATTATAGCAGCATTTCCAATCACATGCAATAGGTTGTCTCACAGGCTACGCCAGTTGGGCTGAATCTCGATGCGGCTGACATTGCCTGCCCATGAGTAAGCTACTGCCCCGGGCGGCAGCGTGGGAAACTCGCCGTCCATGGCGCTGTTCATGGAAGTCGTGCCGGAGTAGGCCTCATGCAGCTCAGTGTTCAGGGTGATGGAACCATCGATGCCCTTCAACTCGACCATCTGAGAGCCGATCATCAGTGTTATGTCACCGTTCCCATAAACCGTAATTACCGGCTCGGAGGCGATGCTGCCGGGATTGACAAACACGCCCGTGCTGGCCGTCAGGACGATGGGTTCCACGCCCGACAGGTACCAAAATGGCTTGCAGCGAAAGTTCACAGAGAAACTGCGGTGGGGATTTCCGCGCAGCACCTTCTCAAAGGGGATCTGGTTGACCACGCGCGCATAATAAAAGCCACCCTCGCGGTTGGCGAAGCTGACCCTGCCGCTACCTTTCAGCCACGCGGCGATTTCGGGGATGCGTTCAGGGTCGGCGATCAGGCAGGTCGCCGTGAGCACCATATCGTCGTACACGTCGTCCCCTTCAAGGGTCGTCAGGCTGCCGGATCTGCCGGGAACATCCGTGAAGGTCGCGCGCTCGGATGGCACCGTCAGCGGCGGCTGCTCCAAAACGTGAATTCCGTATTCCGTGCAGCGCACGCCGTTCCATTCAAACCAGTCTGTCATGCCATTCTCATTCCTTTCCCGCGCTGCTGGCGGCGCGTGAGTGTTGCGATCTCCACCGCCAGAGAGCGGATGTCCTGCTCATCCCGCACGACCATCTGCTGCACCTGAATGGTGGATGTCACGCTGTTGTCGTAGGAGCGCCGATTGTCGTTGCTGGTGGTGACGATGCTGCCCTCTCTGGCCTCGCCGGTCAGATAGCGTGCGGCATTGCGGATGATTCTTGCCTGTGAACGACTTTCCTTCACCACGCCCTCGCCGAAGCCGCGCATGGTCATCACGCCGACCTCGTTCTCAAAGACGCGGGAGGGCGAATGAATCTGCAGCTCAGCCTTGGCAGCGTTCACGGCTGCACGGGCGGCGGAGCGCATCGCGGAGATTACCCCGGAGCGCCCGGCGAGGATGCCGCTCTTCAGGCCCTGCATGGCGCTCACGCCCACCGGGCGCAGTGTCGAACTGTTCAGCGCGGCGGACAGTGCGGATACCGCATTTCCCGCAACCGCACCGGCGGCGGGTGCGAAGCTGTATCCCTGCATGCCTTCGCCCACACCGGCAGCGACATATTCACCGGTCGGCACCATGCGCCTCGCCGGGGAGTTGATCCCGAAGGCTGCATTGGCGGCGCTCTCGGTGTTCGCAGCCATCGCTTCTGCAGAGCCGCTCATGTCGGCACTGCTCATGCCTTCGCCAATACCGGCGGCAACCTGCGCACCGGAGGCGGAGAAATCCACGCCCTGCACCGCACCGTCCAGCGTGGACTGAAGATCGGAGGCGAGTGTTTCTGCCGAGGTCACGAAGCCGGAGGCGTTCAGGGTATCCGTCATGCCCGAGATGAAGGCTTCGCCGGTGCCGCTGGCATCCATGGCGTTGATGAAGTCGATCACCGATTGCAGGTGCGCCATGTCCTCCTCGCTGACCTCCTGTCCGCTGAGGATCGCGGCGACCATCTCTGCGACGTAGGTCTGAAGGCCTGCCGTTGTCTCCGGATCGAACTCCTGATTGATCCGATTGTTGTAGTCGGCCACGTTGCTGCCGATCAGCCGCCAGTCCGCCCAGGTGCCCTTGACGTTCTTCGCGTAGGCAGAAAGATCCAGCGTCAGCCAGTCCATGCGTTCGAACACATCGGAGCCGATCAGGTCGTTGAGCCAGCCCCAGTCGTGCGTGCTGAAGCCGCCGAAGGCCTGCACGGGTACGCTCTTTTCCGCAAGCGGCGCGACAGCGGATTCGATTGCCTCCGGGTTGCCCGTCACCTCGGGGGTGATCAGCACGTGCAGCGTGCCGTCCTCGTCCAACACAGCGATCTTGTCGGCGGTCAGCATGTCCTCCGGAACCGCCGAGGCCGGAATCTCAACGCCGTCCTTCCAGAAGCGCGCCTGTGTATCAGCCAGCGCCTGGGAGGGATTGTCGTAGACCTCGCCCAGACGGACGATGCCCTGCACCTCAATGGGATTCTGGGCGACAAACTTCCGGTAGGCCGCCAGATCGTAGCCGTAGATGCCCACGGATACGGACAACCTGGGCTTGATCGCGTTGGTATCGTCGTACTGCGCGATATAGGCGGTGAAGTTCTGGAGCAGCTGGGATTTGTCGCAGCCAGTGGCCTCCGCGAAGGAGGAGACGATGGCCTCCACCTGATCAGGCGACAGGGCGGAGACGTCCACGCCCTCCGCTTCCAGATACCGCACCACCATGGCGGTGATATTGTCCGGGGTGAGTGCGGTGGTCAGCGCACCGCCCGTGATTTCTTCATAGGCCAGCACGAAGGCGGTGATCCCCTCCGGGGTCAACCCGCTCATGTCCACGCCTTCGGCTTCCAGATAACTGGTGATATACGCCGTAATCTCATCCGGCTTCAGTGCGGAGACGTCCGTGCCGGAAGCCAGCTCCTCGTAGGCGCTGACCATGGCCGTGACGTTCACGGGGGTCAGCCCGGACACGTCCGCGCCACTGGTTGCCTCTGCATAGGTGCCGACATAGGCAATCAGGCCCTCCGGGGTCAGTGCTGCCGTGGACGCGCCTTCGGGGATTTCGGTGTACTTCGCAATGAAGGCGTCCACCTGCGGCTGCACCATGATGGTGTTCTGATCCTCCGTGTACTGGGCGATGACCGCGTCCGTTGTGATCGCGCCGGGATTCTGGGCAAATTCATTCCATCGCGCCTGTGCGCCGGTCATATCCAGATCGGTGGCGATGGTGAGCACTTCTTCCGGCAGCGCCTCGCCGAACATGGCGGTCAGACCGGGAAGTTCAGCGCTGCGCCCGTTCAGAAAGGTTTGAATCGCCGCAATCTGCTCCAGCGCCGTGGAAAAGTCGATCTCCGGGAACAGTGCCTGTACCTCCGCCTCCGTCATGCCGCTGTCCAGCAGCGACTGGATCTGCATGAGCAGGGCGATGTACTCCGTCATCGCGCCCTCGTCCATGGCTGCTGTGAGGGCGTTGATCTCCGCCAGAATCGCGGGCTTCTCGCTTTCAGAGGCTGCGCTGTATTCCCGCAGCTTCTGGTTCAGCAGATCCACGTTCGAGGCGGCCTTTTGGATGTCCTCCTGTTCCCAGACGGGCGCGACAATCCCCGACAGAAGCTGCGCATATTCCATCGCCGCATTTCGACGATCCTCGACATATTTTGCGTTGAGCGCGTCCATCGCCGCCTGACGCTCGGCGGAGTCCTCGATCAGCTGGATGAGCGCGTACTCCTTGTCGTATTGCGCATCGATCTCGCCGTTCATGGCGGCGAGGCCCTCCGCAGCGGCAACCATGGCGTTCTCATAGACCGTCACGTCCGCATCGCTCTGGCCCCTGGCCTGTGCGCGGGCAACCTCCGCATCCAGCTTCTGTCGGATTTCGTCGAAGCCGTCCTCATCCGCCGGGGAGAGGTGGTACTTGACCTCGATGGCCTCGCGGGTGTCGATAAGCTCCTGCAGGCGGATCTGATCTGCCTCGCTGAAGTACCCGTTCTGGCGCTTCTTCAGCAGCGCCTCGATCTCTGCATCCAGCGAATCCAGTGTCTCAATGTCTGCGGTCAGCTGATCGGCAACGGAGGTATAGCCCGCATTCTGCGCGTCCGTGCGCATTTGTTCCAGTTCTTCGCGGGTAGATGCGGTGAGAGCCTTGAATGAATCCGTCCATTCGGTGACGATTTCATCCGTTTCCTTCTGACCGTCCGTCCAGACGGCGATTAGGCCGTTCAGCCATTCCTGAGCATTCTGGCTGTCGCGGGTGAAGCCCGACCTGTCCATGCCGAAGAAGGACAGACCCTCGCTCTGACCATAGAAGGTCTCGGCGGCAGTACGCCTCCATTCTTCGGCGGTTTCCTGCATGCCCTTGAGCGCCTCGCGGGCCTGCTTTGCGCCGGTGACGTAGTCGGAAATGGCATAGGTCGCCGTGATGGTCGCCGCAGCCACCGCCAGCCACACGGCAGGGGAACTGCCCAGCACCGTCATGAAGCCCTTGAACCCGCCGCCCGCCTTGCCAACGGAGGTGGCGAACTTGCCGATTCCCGTCGAAAGCACACCCACGCCCTTCGTCATCTTGCCGAACAGCAGAAGCACCGGCCCGGCTGCGGCGGCAATCGCAGCATAGCGGATGATCTGCATCCGCTGTGCAGCATCCAGCTCCATGAAGCCGTCCAGCAGGTCGCCCGCGCCTTCGATGAGGTTCTGGATCGTGGGATTGAGGTCATCGCCGAGCTGCTGGCCGAAGAGCACGGCCTTGTTCTTCAGATTGGTCAGCTTGCTTTCGGTGGTGGCATAGCGCTTGTTCGCCTCGGTGGTGAGGGCAGTATTCTCCGCCCACGCGCGGTTGGCGGTCGCCTGCGCCCGACTGAACAGCTCAGTGGCGTTGGTGGCACGCAGCAGCGTGTCGCGCAGACGCACCTCCTTGATGCCGATCTCATCCAGCACGGTGATGGCGCTTTCGCCTTCCTCATCCATGCGGGAGAGACCCACGATGAACGCCTGGAATGCGGCGGCGGGGTCGCTGTCAAACAGCGCCTTGAACTGTGCACCGGTCATGCCGCAGACAGCGCCGAAGTCCTCGAGTGCCTGACCGCCCGTGGCGGAGGCGACCTCCATCTTGATGAGCGCCTTGGAAAACGCCGAGCCGCCCATCTGAGCTTCGATGCCCACGGAGGACAGTGCGGCTGCAAAGCCCAGCACCTGCGCTTCCGTCAGGCCCACCTGCTTGCCCGCACCCGCGAGTCGCTGCGCCATCTCCATGATGGGCTTCTCCGTCGTGGCAAAGTTGTTGCCCAGATCGACGATGGTGGAGCCGATGTTCTGGAACAGGCTCTGATCCGTGCCCATGACGTTGGCGAACTTGGCGATGGAGGTTGCAGCCTCGTCCGCGTTCAGATCCTCGCAGGAATTGCCCAGGTCGATCATGACGCGGGTGAAGTCCGTGAGATACTCGTTTGCAATGCCCAGCTGACCGCCGGTGGCCATGACCTCGTTGATCTCGGTGGTGGAAGCGGCAATCTGGGTGGACATCTGCTTGGAGGATGCAGCAAGAGATGCGAACTCCGTCTCAGTCGCATCCACCGTCTTGCGCACGCTGGCAAAGGAGGACTCGAAGTCCAGCGAGGCCTTAACCGCCGCCGTACCCAGCGTGAGGATGGGCGTGGTGATGTACATGGACAGGGCTTTGCCCGCCGTGGTCAGCTTTCTGCTGACGGAGTCGCAGCTTCGACCGAAGCTCTCGAGTGTTCTGCCTGCCGCAGTCCATGCAGAGCGTGCGGTCGCCAGCTGGCGGTTTGTGTCCTCGATCTCCGCGCGGGTCGTTCTGACGGCGGCATTGGCCCGATTCAGCGCGGCTTCCGCATCGATTACGGCATCGGAGGCCTGACGAATCTTTTCCGGATCGTTGGCCTGCTGTGCCGCCTCAAGCTGCTCCCTCGCACCCTGTAAGGCGTTTTCATACTGCTCGACGGACTTTTCCTGAATCTCCAGCTTTTCCCGCAGGAACGTCAGCTTTGCAGACAACCCCGCGACGCTGGTATCCATATCCTTGATCCCCGCCGTGGCCAGACGGAATTTGCTCTCGGCGAGGTTGATCTCCCTGCCGAAGGTCGCAATGGCGGCGCGGCTGGCATCGATGGATCGTCCAGCTGCGTCCCAGTTGGTCTGGGCCAGCCGCAGGGACTGATTGCAACGGTTGATCTCAGCCTCCGTCTGCCGCACACCCGCCTGAGCTATGTTGAGGTTCGTGTTGGCCTGGGACACCGCATCCGCAGCGTTCTGCGTCGCCTTTCTGAGCGCCGTGTTCTGACCGGAGAGCTTCTTCACCTCCTGCACGGAGGCGCGGTACTCGCCCTTGAGCGCATCCAGATTGGCTCTTGCAGCGATGGTCGCGGAGTTGGATTCGCCCAGCGTCGAGGAATAGGTGCGCACCTGCTGAGCGGCGGCTGCGACCTGCTCCTTGAGCGACTGTTGGGCAGCCTTTGCCGCTTCCAGCCGCTGGGCGTAGTCGTTCTGGCGGTTGTAGCATTCCGTCAGCTTATTGTTCGCGGTCTCCAGCGCGCGCTGGTACTGCCCGACCATGTCCTTCTGCAAGGACAGGCGGCGCTCCAGCGTGGAGAGCTGGGTGGCAAGGCCGGTGGTCGTGCGTTCGAAGCCCTCCACACCGGCAGCAGCCAGCCTGAACTGGGATTCCGCTTCGGCGATCTGCCTGCTGACGGACTTGATGTTCCGGGTGAAATTGTCCGTCTGCAGGGACAGCGACACCACAAGGTCGCGGAGGGTTTCAGACATCGGAATTTACCTCCATCAATTAAAAAAATAAAGGGTAGATATGGTGTATACCTCATGGTGTTTGGTGTAAATTCCTCCTATGCTGTATTCTGGATAGTTTTACTAAACATCTAGAAGGGGGAATTACAAATGAAGCAAACCTGTAAGTGTGAGCTGCGCGAGTATATGACGGATTGTCTTACGAGGGCTAGAATTGAGAACAGCATGTCTCAATCTGAGTTTTCAGAGCACCTAATGATGGACACCCGTTCCTATGCAGCATTGGAACATGGCGACAGTCTGTGTTGTACACTGACTTTTATCCTCTACCTGGTTCTTTTCTGTAAGGATGTAGATGAACTCGTTATGGATCTTCGTGAAATCGTAATGCGGCACATCAGCGAAGAAAAAAGTACGGCATGACTGTGTTTACACGTTAGGAGTTAACTGACTCCACACCTCATCAATATAGCGAGGCATGGGTACCTGTCGTGCCTTTTCGCGTTTGGCATGCCAGCAGCGGATGCGGAGAAAACCGAGCATGTCCATCTCGTCAATCTCCCGCATGCGCCAGCCGTTTTCCAAAAGGGAATTGTAGGTGGAATAGATGAAATCCGGCAGCGTCAGAACTGAGGAATCTCCTCCGATTCCGGGGTCGCCTCCGTCCTCGCTGCCTTCGTAGGGAACTCATTCAGGATGCCGGTGGTCTGCGTCTGTACCGCCATGAGCGCCAGCGCGATGTCGTGCATCAGGCGATCCACGGGATAGTGATCCAGCACATCGTCCGGGGTGAACTGGTTGCCGAACAGGATGCAGAACCAGCGGATCATCACATCCATCGCGTCGGCAATGGAAAGCTCCCCGGCATCCGCAGGTGTCTCACCCTTGAGCGCAGCGTTGGACAGGGCGACGATCCGCCCGTACATCTTGGCGGCGGGCTCCATTTCCCGCAGCGCCCTGCCGGAGACGAAGTCGATGGAATATTTCTGATTGTTCAACGTGCAGGTAATCATGTTTCATGTCTCCTTTTTTAGATAGGTAGAAAAGCACACCCCCTGCGCGGAGGTGTGCTCGACTGTCATCAGGCTGCGGTGAAGCTGGGCTCGTACACCGACTGAAGGAAGGTTGCGGCCTTCTCTGCCGTGAAGCCGTTCTGGCCCTCGTCCGCGACCGCCTGATAGCGCCCATCGTGGGTGCGCTTGATTGCAGTCCACTCGACCTCGCCGGTCTGGCGGGTGATGGTCTTGCCCTCCTTGGTCGCGTAGTTCTCGGTGACCGGCTTGGCGCGCACCTTGTACAGCCACACAAAGCGGTAGGTCTTGTCAGACTTCTCGCTTCGGAAGCCGACCGCGTAGTAGGGCGGCTTGTCTTGTGCGGTGCGGACGAGCACACCGTTGTCGTCGATCTTGTTGCCAAAGATTTTTTCCTGGATCATCAGGGGAATGTCGGCCATCTTCGTCTTGAACGACAGCTCAGGATCGGGATAGAGCACGTCGCCCTCGATGTCGTCGTAATACTGGACATCCGGGTCAGCGTTGTCCGGGGTGATGCTGGCTTCAATAGCTCCTGCGAGTTTCTGAAGATCGCCGTAGGTCAGCGTTGCCTCGGTATCCTCCAGCAGTTCCGCGATGACCACGTCCTTGAGGCCCACGGTAGAGGCTACCTTAGGCGATGCAGCGATGGTTCCTGCCATAATACTTCTCTCCTTTTACATTTGGTCGATTGCATCCCGCAGCCCGTCGCGGATGATCTCATAGGCTTCATCCTGACGGACATCGTAAGCGGGACGGATGAACGGGTGCGCAGGAGCAGGGGCCGGGCCGCCGTGGCCGTACTCCACATACGCGGGATAATAGTCTTCGTTGTTCCAGTCCTTGCGGTGTACACCGATGGTGATGTGGCGGCCCCGCTTGGAGCTGCGCTTTACCCTGCCAATCTGCAGTGCGGCATGCAGATCACCAGATAGAATCTGCGGGTCGTGGGAGGCGTTGGCCTGCATCTGTTCATGGATGGGCACGGCAGCGGCCTCCAGAATGCGTTTCGCTACCGGAGCGCCCGCGCCGTCTGCGTCCATTTTGCTGGCCATGCCCGCAATGTCGGTCATGAGATCGTCAAAGCCGTCCACGTCAAGGGGCATCCAGTTCCACCTCCTCGTACAGGCACCACGTCCATTGGATCGTGTACTGCTTCGTGGCAGTGTCGTATGCGGGCTGGTTATAACCCTTATCAGATTCCTCGACGATGGAAAACCCGGCTGCATACATGGCACTGCGGATGCGCTTTGCCATAGCAGTCGGGTCAATGTCGCTCCAGAGATTCAGATAGACATAGGTTCGTATGGCGGTGACGTGATCGTCATGATGCGTTGCTTCGGTGGTTGTGGTGGAATACACAACATACTGAACAGGCGGATTCTGGCTGGAAGTGGTCGGTCGCCAGACGCCCGCCATGGCAGGAATGCCGATGTTCTGCAGCGCATCCTGTACCTGCTTCATCCGCTGATACCTTCCGAGATAGATGCCTTGAGGCCGAGATAATTGTTGCGGAAGCCGTATTCACCCAGCGTGGAAATGAACCACTTCCGACCACGAAAGCGAATCCACATTCCGGGCACAATATCCGACCGGTACCGGATGGTAAAGTTGATCACTGCCTCGGTGTTCATCACGTCGGCAGCGCGATAGTGCTGGTTACCGGCATCGATGACCGCTGCCCACACCCTGCACACAACAACATCGGTCGGCTCCGGGTACCCGTTCTCATTGATGGAGTTCACCGTGTGCCCGATCTCTACCAGATGCCGGAGGTCTCCCGGATGCGGGTCGGAATCAAAGTTTTTATATCCGCGCAAACCGAATCACCTCGCTTAGAACATCTTGGTTGGGTCGCGGTACGGGTACAGAAGGTTCTGGAACGCCATGCGCATGGTCAGGTACACCTGCCGATCCGGATTATCCCGGTTTTCATAGAAATGGCTGACCATGAGCAGCACGGCCAGCCGCACAGGCTCTGGCGCAGGCTCGGAAAACTGCACCCGGCAGTAATCCTCTGCTGCGGCCTGTGCCTGTGCGATCAGGCTGCCGATATATCCGTCCTCCTCGTCATGCTGGATGCGCAGATGAACCTTCACTTCATCCACAGTGACGATCATGGGTGATCACCTCACTCTGCGGGAGCGACAGCCTTGTCCTCCATGATCCCCGCCGCCTTCAGGACGGCGAGCAGTGCATTGAAGTCCTCGCGGAGCGCTGCAACGGTGGTGGCTTCGCTTTCCGCGACGAAGGGCAGCTTTGCGACGGGAGCCGGATCGA
This sequence comes from Clostridiales bacterium, assembly GCA_004557125.1. Classification (GTDB taxonomy): domain Bacteria; phylum Bacillota; class Clostridia; order Christensenellales; family Aristaeellaceae; genus SFTH01. Next base: position 12,975 of record SFET01000016.1, read on the forward strand.
ACAGGCCTTCCGCGCCTTCCACGACAGCGCCGGGGAGGAAGGTCAGTTTGCCGCCGACGATCCATTCGTTGCCGCCGTGGGCGTGGTAATTTCGGGTAGAACTGGACATGGAAATTCCTCCTCTTCACATCTGTCAGGCCGCCTTCATCTGGAGGCACTTTACTGCCTCGGGCAGAATCAGCTTGCCATCGACGCGCTCACTGGACAGGAAGCCGACCTGACCATTGGGCGCGTACAGCTCGTTGAGACGCTGGAAGCGACGGCCCTCCCGGTCGGCGATCCAGTAGTAGTTCATATCGCCAAACAGGATAGGCTTGGCGCTGCCCGCCAGCGTGGGAACAAAGGCCGAGGTGTACACGGGGCGGTTCAGAATGGTGTCAGGCGTACCAGCGGTCACCGAGGGCTGCCAGATATAGTCACCATTGCCATTCTTCAGCTTGCGCAGGGCCTTGACGGTAGAGTCGTTCATGATGAATACCGCGCTCCTGCGATAGGGAGAACGCAGCGAATAGTACAGATCCATGACCTCATCGAAGGTGATCGCGGTGGCGCTGGCAGCGGTGACGCCGATCTCCGCGCCGCCGGTGGCGGAGAGGATGCCGGTGGGCTTGCCTGCGCCATCTCCCACGAAGAAAGCCTCCTCTTCAGCAGCGCCGATGCGGCGGGCAAACTCGCGGGCGATATAGCTGGGGACATCGAACACAGAATCGTGCAGCAGCTCGTCGGACACCTTGATCATGGTCGCCAGCTTATAGGCGCTGATGGAAATCTGTCCGAAGCTGTCGTCGCTCTCGGGATAGGCGGCGTTTTCATCAATCCACGCAGCGGTACCCTTGGAAACGGCCACGGGAATCTTGCGGTCGCCGGAGCTGGTGGAAATGACGTGGGCCAGCTGACGGAAGATGTTCTGCTCCTGCAGGGCTTCGATCAGGGTACGCTGGTACTCGTCGGGAACGAGATAGCCGCCATGCTCATCTTCGCCGATGCGCAGGACGTTGTACACGTCGGGATGAACGGCCTTGTCGCGCATCACGCGCCAGAAAGCGGAGTTGTACTCATCGGTGGCGGTGGGCTTCTTCGGCGCGGGCTTGCCCTCGGGCGTGTTGGGCTTGTCGGTGATGGCGCGGGCGGTGGGGCGATCCAGCTCCAGATCGAGGGCTTCCTGGCGCTCCATGCGCTCGATGGTCTTGCCCATCTCCACGACCTCGGCCTCCATCTTGTCATAGGCGGCAGAGTCCTCGGCGGACAGAAGGCCGTTCGCATCCTGCCGGGATTCCACGAATGCCTTGGCGGTCTCCCACAGCTTCACGCGCTTTTCGCGCATCTTACGGATTTCACTCATTACGGATTCCTCCATTCGTAGTCGTATTTGATTCGTGCCAGCCTGTCCATGAGGTCGGCAGCCGGAGTGCGGTTCTCGGTTTCCGGGGAAGAAGATGTGGACTCGTCAGCGGGCATTTCCGCTCTGATCTTGTCCAACAGACAATTCATGACCGCCTTGCGGGCATAACAAGAGCCGGTGGCGAAGAACTGTGCGTCCTCTGCGACCGGAGTATCGTCTGTGAACAGGATTTCATCGCAGAAGCCCAGCTCTTTGGCCTTGACTGCGTTCATCCACGTCTCGTCGTTCATCATGTGACTCAGCCGGGTGCGGGACATCCCGGTCTTGAGTTCATAGGCGTTGATGATGCTCTCCTTCACTTCATCCAGCAGCTGGGACGCTCTGCGCATTTCGGCGCTGTCGCCCATCGCAACGGTGAAGGGATTGTGTACCATCATCATGGAAGTGGGGCTCATGGTGACCTTCGTGCCCGCCATTGCAATGACGGAGGCGGCGCTGGCAGCGATGCCGGTGATCTTGACCGTCACATCGGAGGGATATTCCATGAGCATGGTGTAAATCTGGGAAGCCGCGATGGTATCGCCGCCCGGTGAATTGATGGAGAGGGTGATCGGGCCGTCCTCGGCGAACAGCTCCTCCCGGAAGGCTGCGGGGGTGACTTCATCACCGTACCAGCTCTCTTCCGCGATGGTGCTCTCCAGCAGCAGGGTGCGTTCGCCCTGCTCATTTTTGACCCAATTCCAGAACTTCTTCATTTGCGTTTCCTCCTGTCGTCGTTGGGTGGTGCGGCAGGCGCAGTATCGGCAATGGAAGCTGCCGATGCTTTGGATGCGTCACCGGTTGTGAGGGAAATCGGAATCATATTGCCGTTGATGAGGTAGGCATTGCCGCCTTCTTCATCGCTGATGGGGTTGAGGTTCTCCAGATCGCGGATGTCGTTTGCGGACATCCAGCCGTTCTGGCGGGCGATGGCATAGCCTTCCATGCGGCTCTTGTAGTCGCCGCGCATCAGCCCATCCAGATTGATCTGCACATAAAAGCGCCCCTTTTCCATTTCTGGAATCAGAGCGCGGTTCATGGCCTGTTCCATTCGGACGAGCCACGGGCGAATCGTATGGATGGCGAAGTCGATGGAGCTGTGCTCGATGTTGGAGAAGGTGGAGCGGGACAGGTCGGCCACCATATGCGGAGGCACACGATAGATGCGGCAGATCTCCTCCACCTGAAAGCGCCGGGTTTCGATGAACTGGGCCTCGTTGTTGGGCATCGACAGCGGTGTGAACGTCATTCCCTCTTCGAGCACAGCCACGCGGGATGCGTTGGAGGAACCGCCGTATGCGCTGTTCCAGCTGGCCCGCAGTGCAGCCGGGTCTTTCACGGTGTTGGGATGGGTCAATACGCCGCTGGGCCGTGCGCCGTTGGAGAAGAACTTTGCACCAAACTCTTCTGCGGCGATGCCGAGGCCAACGGCGTTCTTCTCGATGGCGATGGGCGAGTAGCCCACGATGCCGTCAAAGCCGAGTCCAGGGATGTGCAGCACATCCTCCGGCTTCATCAGAAACTGCTTGCCGCTGCTGTCGGTGTAGGTGTAGGTCAGCTTGCCCTTGCTGTCTCTGTCCACGTGCATCTGATCCGGCTGCAGCGGATGGATGCTGGCCACCTGATCGCGCCCGGTTCGGATGATCTGGCAATAGGAGTTTCCCCACAGCAACAGATGTGTCATCATGGTCTCCCGCAGGATGAAGCTGGTCATCTCCGGATTGGGTTCATCGTGCAGGAGCCTGTACAGCGAGTGTTCCGTCGCCTTTCGATTGCCCGTGTCTGTGTGCTCATACACATGGATGGGCAGCGATGCGATGGTCTCGGCGATCACGCGCACGCAGGCGTATACTGTGGACATCTGGATTGCCGTGGAGGCCGTGACAGACTTGCCGGACACGCTGGAGCCGAAGGAAAAGGACGGCGCGGAGCTGACGGCGTTCTGCGGATTGGGCTTGTCCCTTGCACGGGCAAAGCGGGCGAATGGATTCTTCATAGCTACCTCCGTTACAGGCCAGAGCCTGTCTTGCAGTCGTGATGGTGCTTGCACAGGGGCTGCCAGTTTTCCTGATCCCAAAACAGCGTCATGTCGCCGCGATGGGGAATGATGTGGTCTACGATGACGGCGGGCGTGATCTTGCCCTCTTTCAAGCAGGCCACGCACAGCGGATTGCGCTGCAGGAACAGCCCGCGCGCCTTCCTCCACTTCCCGTCATATCCGCGTTCGGCGGCATTGTCGCGGGCATAGAGTGCGCGGTGCTGTTCACAGTACACATCATGGGAAAGATTCGGGCAGCCGGGATGGCGGCAGGGGCGCGGCGGTTTTCTGGGCATGGCTCCACCTCACAGCACCAGCAGACCGCGATGGTTGTACACGGAATCGGCGTCCAGATGCTTCATGGCTCTGTCCATCGCCATTACCAGGGCGACCGCGCCGTCCACCTTCTCGGTGCTCTTTTCCTTGTCGATCTTCACATTGCCCGCAGGATCGGTGCGCACAAAGGCGTTGTCCATGTTCCACCTGAGTACCGGATGACCGCCGTGGTTGACCTTCCGTTCCAGCACGAGGCGCATCAGCTCCTTGGTGGGCGGAGACATGTCCCGATACCCCTGACCGAAGGGCACCATGGTAAAGCCGTCATCCTCCAGCGCCTGTACCATCATGCTGGAATTCCAGCGGTCGTAGGCGATCTCGCGGATGTTGTAGCGTTCCCCAAGCTGCACGATGAATTGCTCGATATGGCCGTAGTGAACGACGTTACCTTCCGTCGTCATAATGAAGCCCTGTGCAGCCCACTGATCATACATGACATGATCGCGGCGGACGCGCAGGGAAAGGGTTTCTTCCGGCAGCCAGAAGAAAGGCAGCACGGTGTAGACTTCGGAGTCCTCGGCGGGCGGGAAAACCAGTACCAGCGTCGTAAGGTCGGTGGTGCTGGACAGGTCAAGCCCGGCATAACAGACGCAGCCCTCCAGATCATAGGGATTGACCACATCCCCGCATTCGTCCCACTTGTCCATTGGCATCCAGCGGACGGACTGCTTCACCCATTGGTTCAGGCGCAGCTGCCGAAACATGTTTTCGTCAGCGGGGGTTTCCAGCGCCTTGCGGTAGGCGTCGCGCACCTTGTCGATGGAGATGGTGTGTCCCAGGGAGGGGTTGGCCTTATACCAATTCCCCTCATCCTGCCAATCCGCTTCGTCCGGGAGGCCGAACAGAACCGGGTAAAAGCGCGGGTCATTCTTCCGGCCTTCAAGTATATCCAGCGCCTTTTGATGGACTTCCCAGCAGATGCTGTTTCTGTCCGTACCGGCGGTGGTCAGAAAAAACCACAGGGGCTGTTTTCGCGCATCGCCGCTGCCCTGCGTCATAACATCGTACAGGGCGCGGGTGGGCTGGGTGTGCAGCTCGTCGAAAATGCATGCGGATACGTTCAGACCATGCTTGGTCGCTACCTCGCTGGAGAGCACCTGATAGATGGAGCCGGTGGGCTGGTAGACCATGCGCTTCATGGAGGGGACGATCTTGATGCGCCGCATGAGGGCTGGCGATTGCTTCACCATATCGACGGCAACGTCGAACACGATGGCGGCCTGCTGGCGATCCGATGCGCAGGAGTAAACCTCGGCTTTCCATTCGTCATCGTTTACCAGCATGTTGAGTGCCAGCGCTGCGCCCAGCTCGGACTTGCCGTTCTTCTTGGGGATTTCGATGTAAGCCGAGGTATACTGGCGCTGGGTGGGATCATCGTCGCGGACGGTGCCGAACACATCCCGGATGATCTTTTCCTGCCACGGGAGAAGCTCGAAGGGCTTCCCATGAAACTCCCCCTTGGTGTGCTTCAGCGCTTCAATGAAGCGGATGACACGCTGGGCCTTTCGTTCGTTATAAGCCATGTCACCACGCTCCCTTCAGCAGCTGCTCCATGGGATCATGCCGGGTTTTGAAAGTGGATCGGCCTGCTCAGCAGCCTTGCGGTGAAGGGCTTCGCTCTGCCGGGAAGATACAGGCCATGTGCTGACATCGCGCCAGTCGGCGTACCTGGACAGGTACACGTCCGGGTCGAGCAGCGGGCCGGTCTGCTGTTCGAAGATGAACTCGCCATTGACAGGCGTGGAAGGCCAGTACATCAGACGGCAGGGTTCATAGGTGGTGTCATCAAACAGGTCGATGCCGATTTCCTTGGCGATCATGCGGCACAGCGCCGGGTATTCGTCCTCGCTGACTTCGCGGGCCAGCGGCACGATCAGGCGAAGGCGCGGTGCTTCCGGGGTGTGTTTATGAGTGGAGTACACACAGCACTGCCAGCCCTCCAGCATGGTGATCTGTTCCCAGATGCCCGGCTTACCATAGTCCATGTCCAGCGTAGCCATCGACCGGCACAGCACGTTACCGTTCTTGCGGCGGCCTTCCTTCAGGTGACCGGCGACAAATCCGCCTACGTCCTTAATGCGATCCTGCTCGCCCTTTTTCATGTTGCGGTATTCCTCCACAGTCTCCGTGGTGCGCAGGGGCTGGGAGACGCGGGCGATGAACGCCTCCCAACTCATTTCCTTGTTCTTCCAGTGTTTGTCCATGCGGCTTGTGCCGATTGCGATTTTCATGCGGTTACCTCCTGACAATCCGTGTCGAAATAGCGGATGGGAATGTGCTTCAGCTTTGCCTTTTTGATCTCCCGGTGCATACCCGGCGTGTGGTTGTCGCCGAATACCCATACCTCTGCACATTTGGTCAGCATGGCCAGTCCCATGACCATACCGGTTTCCCGGTCGTACAGGTTCCCATCGTTCAGAAATTGCGGGAACAACAGATGCGGCGCGAAGGGAATGTTGCCCTTGGATACGGCGAACCTGCAATACTGGCGGGCGGCGGCGACGTTGCGCTTGATGTCCCCGGCGAAGGGAGAACAGATGAATACCAGAGGACGGTAAGGGTTTTTCTGGTACACGCTGCTGCGTACTTCCTTCTGTTTCTGCTTAAATGCCTTTTCCGCATTGTTCAGCGCGGCATAGGCGGTGGGGTCTCGATAACCTTCGTGGTTATACAAACTGATTCTGCTCATGGGTTTCTCCTATTCGTGGTCAATGTGGGCATCATCGTCAGCTGAACATGAAGCATATTTCAAATGCGTGAGTCGGGGACGCGGAACACGCATTTCGACGTAGGTTTGGAACGCACTCTGGGGAAGGCCAACAAATCTCATGCTGTCGTCAATGACTGCATCGTGATCCAAACCGAGGAGACAGTTAGATGTTGTTCCAAATATCTTGGCAATTTTTTCCGTCATATCATGGGATGGGATACACCTGCCTGATTCCCAACTCGAAACAGCACCGCATGTTATACCAATCATGTCGGCCAGCTTTGCTTGGGTCAGGTGGTTCTTTTTTCTCAAACAGTAAATGCGATATCCGAATTCATTCATAATTCTCAATCCTTTCTGTAGAAATCACATTCATAACCGTCTGCCCGGAGGGGAAGGCCAGATGCCCAAGCAGGTGCTTCTCCCATGATCGCGCAGATCTCATCCACACTGGATTCTCCGATGGGAACCTCCAGCACAGCTTCGTCGTGAATGTGCATGACAATCTCGTATCCGGCATTGCGCAGTCGGAGCATGGCCAGCGCCAGCAGATCGCGGGCAATCGCCTGCACGATGTTTTCTACCAGCTTCGGGCCGTAGGTCTCGATGGATGTCCATTTCTTGTTCTCGCCGACGCCCATGTAGCACAGGGATCGGTTGCCGAATCGATTGGTGGTGAAGTCCGGGCGCATGTAGCACAGCTTTCTGCCCGAGGGCAGTACCACAAACAGCTTCTTCGATTGGTACACGAAGCGGATCGTGCCGACCGACGTTTCGGTCTTTTCTTCCACGGCCTCGGTGGCGGCTGCGTCCACATCCCACCACAGCTTTGTAATGTGTGGATTGGCGGCCCGCCACTGCTTCACCAGTTCTGGCAGTTCCTCTTCAGCCAGCCCCATTTCAAGAGCACCCATTGCGGTGAGTGCGCCAACGGAACCGCCATATCCAAGAGCCAGTTCGGCAATCTTGCCCTTCTGCCGGAGATGGGCGTTCTGGCCATGCTTCTCAACCGGCACACCAAACATCTGTGATGCTGACGCGCAGTAGATGTCGCCGCCGTTTTCAAAAACATCCAGCCGCCACTGTTCGCCGGAGAGCCATGCGATGACGCGGGCTTCGATGGCAGAAAAGTCAGCAACGATAAATCGGGTTCCGGGGCGCGGGACAAATGCTGTGCGGATCAGCTCGGAGAGCACATTGGGCGTGGAATCGAACAGCATGTCCAGCTCGTCATAGCGCCCAGCCTTGACGAGGTCACGGGCCAGTGCAAGATCAGGGATGTGGTTCTGGGGGAGGTTTTGTACCTGTACCAGTCGTCCGGCCCAGCGCCCGGTTCTGTTCGCACCATAAAATTGGAGCAATCCATGCACACGACCGTCTGAGCACATTGCCCTGTCGATGGCCTCGTACTTTTTCACCGACGTTTTCGCCATGAGCAGTCGGAGCTTCAGCACCTCCAGTACATCACCATCTGCATCCTCCAGCAGACCCTTGACGGATTTCTTGTCGAGCGTCTCCGCTTCGATGCCCTGATCGGCAAGCCAATCCTTGATCTGTGCGGGGCTGTTGGGGTTTTCGAGACCCGTCAATTCATACGCCCGCTGAGTTGTGAGGGCTTTATACTGTTCATCGCATTCAATAGCATGCTTGACCAGAACGGGGTCGATCATGATTCCCCGGTCGTTGATCTCCTGATCCATTTGGTAGAACAGCTGCTCCTGTGCCGGGATCGGAAACCGGCGCAGCTTGTGGCGGATCTCACGTTCAGCATCCACGTCGCGGATGCAGTACTGCTTGAAACGCGCCCAGCGCTCCGGGGCATGCTCCGGGAGGTTGCGGGTTCTGTAGCCATTGGCTTTGGTGGGCTTGCATGGGATGGAGAAAAATCTGACGAGGTCGCTGCCTTCTTTCAGCTTTTTCAGTTGGATGTTCAGCACTTCGCCCACCGCATCCAGCGACAGCGGGAGGGCCAGCATCGCAGACTGCACGGCGGTGCATTGCCAGCCTTCAGGCTTCAGATGCACACCGAGGTGTCTGGAAATGCAGGTTCGTTCAAAAGCAGCATTGAAGGCGGTCTTGGTGCAGGCGGGATCGGTGAGCGCATCCAGCACACGTTGGGGAAGCTGTTCACCACATTTCAGGTCGATGATCCCGGTCGGTTCATCATCGAATGCGTAGGCAAACAGAAGTATTTCAAAACTGGGATGGTCGGAGTAGGCGTAGACACCCGCCTTGGGAAGATCAACCTCGCTGAACGTTTCAATATCGATGCTCAATGTGGGCATCACATCACCTCCAAGGGGAATGGTGGCGGGAACCACCGGGAGCAGCGCCCGCCACCATGATTTCAGTTAGGAGAGGAAGTCCTCATCATCGTCTACGGGGGAGAACTCATCGCAGGCGCGTGCTCTGCCGCCGAGGGGTTCGCCGTCCTTCACCTTCTGGATGTTGCCAAGGCCAGCGGCGATGCCACGATTGCCGTTGGAGTTGTATCCGAAGAAGGTGACAGTGATATTGCCGTAGCAGCCGGAGTACACTTCTGCCGGATCGAGGATGAACTGAACATCATTGTCCACGATCTGCGGCTTTACACGGCTGTTGGCGTTGAGGAAGTAGCTGTTCGCGTAGGCTTCATCATCCGGGCGGTCGATGTCGCCGTCGCGCAGGGGCAGCTTCAGGTTGGGAGGAATCTTGCCGCCCCACTTGGAGATGGATTCCTGCTTGGCTACCTCGATGGCAGCCTTGATGCGGTTAATGGTCTTGGTGTCGCTCTTGGGGATGATGGCAGAAATGCTGTACTTGGGTTCGGAGCCATTCACGGAGTCCGGCTCCCAGCAGTGCAGGAAGGAGAACCTGCAGGGGATCATAACCTTCTTCTTGTCGTTAAATTCCTTCATTTTCATCTACCTCCATAAAATCCATTTGTGCGGTATCTGTGGATACCGGTTCGCGCTTGTCCGATTCGGAAACCAGCGTCAGCTTTCCATGCGGCTTGTACACATACGGGCCGAGCACAGAGCGGAATTGCTCCTTGCCCATCAGTCGCTCCATTTCGGTGATGCCGATGAGCGATTTCTTGTAGATGTCGGTATAGCCTGCAGCGGCGGCGGCTTTCACGACATCTGCTTCGTTGGTGAACTTGCGGTTGCTTTTGCCCTCGACCACCTTGAAGCCGGGCCAGCGTTTTCCGTGGTTGATGGCCTGATCCTGTGCGAAGGCATACACGTCGGATGCCCATTTTGCCAGATCGTCAGCCTTGGCGATTACGTCTGCGATCTCTTCATCCGAGAGCAACGCCGGACGGGAAAAATCGTGCTTTGCCAGCTCAAGGAAGGCTTCAGCGCGGGCGCGGCATTGATTGCGGGCCTTGCAGAACCGGCACCAGCTGCCAGCAGAGAATTCTCCTGCGCCGATCAGGGCCTGTGCGCCCGCAGGGCGGAGTACGTCGTTGCCCCAGCGCTTCAGATCCTCCGGGGAGATTTCCCACGTGGAAGAATTGCTGATGCGCGGCTGGAAGATGGTCATGCGGACGATTTCGATGTCGTAGATGGCTTCCGCCATGTTCAGTACGCCGAGACCGTAGATCATGAGCTGCGGGTTTTCGACGGCGGAAACCTCCACGCCCTTGCCCAGCTTCAGATCGATCACGTGGGCGTACTTGTCGGTGATGATGACCATGTCGGCAGTGCCGAAGCAATTGTCCACATACTCGGATGCGTCCACGCGCTGCTCCACGATGATGATGGGGTTGGCGCAGGCGCGACGGGCATCCTCGATCTCGGAAATCACAAAGGCTACATACTCATCAACAGCCTCCACCAGCTCGTCCGTGTAGAAATCTGAGGTGGGCCGGGTGGTGCGCTTCTTCAGGTACTTGCGGATCAGGTGCTCTGCGAGGGCATGACCGGCGGTGCCTTCCGCAGCGTACATGGATTCGCCTTCCTCAAATTGCTCCTCCAGCAGGAGGGAGGGTGGGCAGTGAATGCGGCGATTTGCCGCTGATGGTGAAAATCGTGCGTGTTCAGATGGCATTACAGTTTCTGTGCCTCCTCGATGAGTGCCGGGTAATCCTCCGCCTTTACACCAGACAGTTTTCCGGCATCGTATTTGTACAACAGCGCCTTAACCTCTTTGGTCTTGCCCTGTCCGCTTTTCTCAGCCAGCACAGCGCGTACCTGATCAATGGTAATGACCGGAGCCTTGGGCTTTTTGGGCTGGGGCGTGGGCTGCTGAGAATCCAGCTTATCGTCAGCATCTGTGTTTCCCACAAGGCTGTCGGCCACAGTCTGGAGACTGTCGGCCAGACGACGCATATCGTCAACTACGTCCAACAGAAGCTTCATCTTGCTCATACTTTCACTCCCTTTCATAAGAATCACGGAGCAAACTGTGAAATGATGCTGTTCATGATGACCAGATCGTCGCCTTCCAAAGTAGGGGCCAGCTTCTTCAGAAGGGCCATCTGTTCTGGGGAGAGCGCTTTCTTGCTGGGGTGGTACCAATCCGCCAACTTCACGCCGCCGCCGTATCGACCACGGACAGTTTCAATGGGGTATGAGCAGGTCAGGGCTTCGATATCGTACTTGATGGTACGGACACTAACGCCGAACCGATCAGCCAGATTCTGAATCTGTGCATTACGATCAGAGAAGAGAATCTCTTTGATCGCGTTGCGGCGTTCAACCTGATTCATGCTCACACCCCCTTCCGTTGCTCTGTGCTGTGATTATCGCGGTTAAAGGTGCAAAGCCATTGCACCTTTAGAAAAAAAAGTCCAAAGAAAATTCGGTTGAGAAAACCAATGCCTTCTGCCAGAAGTACATCAGAGATAAGAAAAAGGACGGAGAATGCCGGACACAGTTATACCTGTGTCCAACATTGCTCCGTCCCTAATGGTGGCGCGCAGCCCCGGCGGCAGTCAGCAATGGTGATATTCGCAGAGAATGATCAGTCAGCGCGGACGATATGTTCCTTTCATCCTACTGATCTTCTTGCGGGGAACAACAAGTTCCGTGGAAAAATCATTCAGGTGAACCCTGAAACAACGTGTGCATTTGGGGCACATGACTGTGACAGCCACTTTTCCTGTGCCTTCAGCATATACTTCGCCTTTATGGCAAAATGGGCAGACAACCTTGTGTTCGGTCATTTCTAACCTCCATTCGATGAAATATCAGGTGTACATCATGCCAGGCATGGTAACTTCGTGGCGACCATCTACCGGCATGTGAAGGTCACCCATGAGTGATGCAGCGATGATTGAGCTTTTTCCAAAGCGGCTGCGAATCTCATCAATACAGTCCTCCAGCTTTTGACGACGCATACGGCGCATTTCATCTCCGAACACATCCAGCTGGATTGGGTAGCCATTGGGGATCAGATTGATCCCAGTAACGCAGATTGCGCGGACAGGTGTCTCCCAACCATACCGATTGGCAAAGAGTAAGCGGGCGGCCTGTGCGATCTCCAATGGACTTTGACTGGGGTAGCGCAGCTGTGCCTGGTACTGGCAGAAGCCGAGGTCGTTGCCGCGCACCATTATACGCACTCCCTTAGCGGCGAGGCCATAGGAGCGGAGCCGGTGCCCGATGTCCTGCGATAGCTCCAGCATGACCTTCCAAACATCGTCATTGCTGTGCAGGTCGCAGGAACATGTGATGCCGTGTCCGACTGACTTGATTGGGGCTTCATAGCCGTTGGGCATGATACGGGAAGTATCCTCACCGTTGGCAAATCGCCAGAGCATGATGCCGTTCTTGCCAAACCATCCATGGAGGATTTCCGGATCTGTCCGAGCAAGGTCGCCGATGGTGAGGACATTGCGGCTGGCCAGCTTCCGTGTCGTAGCACGGCCTACGAAAAGAAGTTCTGAAACAGGGAGCGGCCAGATTCGACTCTGCCAGTCATTCTGCGGAAGGACAGTGATTGCATCGGGTTTCTTCATGTCGCTGCCGAGTTTGGCGAATATCTTATTGAACGAAACTCCGATGGAAACAGTCAGCCCCAGTTCCTCTTTTACCGTTGATCTGATCTCTTCTGCAATCTTTATTCCATCTCCATGGATGAGTCTGCTGTGGGTTACATCCAGCCAACATTCATCCATTCCATAGGGTTCTACGAGATCGGTGTAGCGAAGATAGATGTTGCGAAGAAGCTTGGAGAATTTGCAATACTGGTCATACTGTGGAGGTACGACAATCAAGCCGGGACAGGCTTGACGCGCCTCCCAATTTGCCATACCAGTCTTCACACCCGATTTCTTCGCCAGCTCACTTTTTGCAAGGACGATGCCGTGGCGTTCTTCTGTCGACCCACATACAGCGACGGCCTTGCCCCGAAGGTCAGGATTCAACAGCATTTCAACAGATGCATAAAAGCAATTGGCATCGCTATGCAAAATAATTCTTTCACTCATGTGCAAGTCCCTCTTGACAGATGTACCAAATTGCACTATAATAAGTGCAAGATGTAACGTGTGATGCAATTATAGCCCACGCGAATTGCGCTGTCAAGTGCAAGATGAGCAAAATGAGGAGGAAGAGATATGACGTTCGGTGAAAAAGTCCGCGCGGCAAGAGAAGCAAGAAATATGACACAGGAGCAGTTGGCAGACGCAATCGGAATGTCCAAGCGCATGGTCAGCTATTGGGAGAACCATGGTAAGTTGCCGAAGTCCCGAGAAACGTATCCGATTATTGCAGATGCACTTGGTATCGATGTTTCTGTCCTTTTGGACGATGATGCTGAATTCGTGATAAAGGCTGCTGAAACTTATGGCAATCGTGGTGCGCAACAGGCGTTGCAGCTGGTTGAGCAAATTACAGGCCTGTATGCTGGCGGTGAGTTGGAAGAAGATGATATGGATGCCATGATGAAAGCCATTCAGGATGCATATTGGATTGCCAAGAAGAAGAATAAGCGTCACACGAATAAGCGCTAATACTCATTTTGTATGTTCTGTGGACACAGATTAATCCACGCCATTATTATAACGCAATTTAAGGATTCAGTAAAGCGAGAGAATGCATATTGTGAGTGATGTAAATTCACCAAATTGTTTGTTATGAGAATTGTGATGTTTCAGTGGTGGGGTAAGAATGATCTATATAAACCTCATTTGCGGTTCAAGTACACTACTAAAATGCACAAGATAATGCAAACATAGTAAGTAATAGACAAAATAGAGCCGCCAATAGGCTGAATTATTGTTCATTAAGCCTATTCACAGCTCGATACTTGTTTGAATTAGACGCCGTTGTGGGCCTTGGAGATCTCGCCGGGCAGGACGTTCGCGCCGCCACCCACCAGCGATGCGTGGGACGCGGTGTGGTGGGGCGAGCGGAACGGGCGCTCCGTCAGCAGGCCGCTGGGCGGCATCGTGCCCGCCACCGAGTGAATGCGGGTGGTCTCCAGCGCCTCATCGAAGCGCATGTCCGGCAGGATCGTGGGCATGCAGCGGGCCATCAGCGTCTTGCCCGAGCCGGGCGGGCCGATCATCAGCACGTTGTGCCCACCGGCTGCAGCGATCTCCAGCGCGCGCTTGGCGCTTTTCTGGCCCTTCACGTGGCAGAAGTCCACGCTGAAGCTGCGCTCCCGCAGCAGCTGCTCGTAGGGAACGGTGGTCAGGGGCGCGATCTCCTCCTCGCCCCGGAGATGCCGCGCCGCCTGCAGAAGCGAGTCCGCGCCGAGGATGCGCACGCCCTCGATGCATCTCAGCTCCATCAGGTTCGCCCCGGGCACCATCACGGCCTTCATGCCGCTCTGCCGGGCATGGATCACCATGGGCAGCATGCCCCGCACCGGCCGCACACTGCCGTCCAGCGAGAGCTCGCCCAGCACGCACACGTCCCGCAGCGCCTCCGGATCGATGGCGCCGCTGCAGGCGAGCAGCCCCAGCGCGATGGGCAGGTCGTAGGCGGGGCCCTCCTTCTTGAGGTCCGCCGGGGCCAGGTTGACCGTGATGCGCCCGGCGGGGAAGCTGAAGCCGCTGTTCTTCAGCGCCGCGCGCACACGCTCCCGGGACTCCTTCACCGACGCGTCCGGCAGACCCACGATTTCGAACATCGGCATGCCGTTGGCCAGGTTGACCTCCGCCGTGACGGTGAAGCCATCGATCCCGCTAAGACCGCAGCTGGTGATGCTGGCGAGCATGGCAAGCGCCTCCTCAATTACCATATGATATCAGTTTACACTATAACACAGAATCATTTAAAAAACAACAATTCATATGCGCGAAACAAGAGGAGCCGCAGCGAAAACCGCTGCGGCCCTCAGTCTGTTGAAAATCCAGGAGAGCGCGAGAGGGCCGAAGCCCTTTCGCATTTCAATCGTGGGCAGTGGCGGGGGAGTTTACTCCCCCGTCCACCATGTTTTAGAAGTTGTACCACTTGAACCAGCGCAGGTACTGCGCGTAGCTGCGGGCCACGGGCAGGCCGGACTCCAGGGGATAGAAGGCAATAAACAGCACAAGCGCCGCCGCCAGCAGCACGCAGGAGGTCCAGTTGAAGGCCTTCGGGCTGCGCTTTCGCACCCAATCCAGCACGAGCACCGTGCACAGAATGATGAAGGGCACGCTGGCGAAGTAGTGGTAGATGAAGGTGGAGCGCGGCACCAGCACCCAGGGCAGGAACTGGCTGGCGAAGCCGATGAGCACCAGCAGCCAGGTCCTGGGGGCGCGGCGCTTCCACGCGGCGCCGATCAGGATAAAGATCAGCGCGATCAGGCCCGTCCACCACACCGCAGGGTTGCCCATGCAGGAGATGGAGGAGATCATGCCCTCGGGCATGTAGGCCGTGCCGGAGTAGTACCACATGGGCCACCAGATCACCGGCCACTGGTACCAGGGCGAGCGGAAGTAGTGGGTGTCGCCGCCGAGCCCTGCGTGGTAGTTGAGCATGCTCTCCTGCAGCTGTACCACGCGCTCCAGACGCTCCTTGCTGAACATGTCCCAGATGCAGGCCACGCCCTCGTTGCGCAGCTGCGGGTAGTAGGAGAGGAAGTAGATCAGCAGCGGAATCGCCACAAAGAAGGCCAGGCAGAACAGGAGCGTCACCAGCGCCCTGCGCAGCTGCTCCCGGGATTCGCCCCGCAGCTGATGCAGTCCGGCGAACAGCTTCCAGAAGAAGATCACGGCCAGGCCCACGGCGGCGTACGCGCCGATCCACTTGGTAGCGATGGCCACGCCCATGGTCACGCCGCACAGCCCCAGCGGCACCAGCGTGTGGCCCAGCGAGACCTGCTTCCAGTCCATCTGGAAGTAGCGGAACATGAACAGGTACATCAGCATGATCCAGAACACCGCGTAGGAGTCGATGGTGGCGATTCGGGTCTGGGTGAAGTGCATGCTGTCCAGTGCCATCAGGCACATGGCGATGCAGGACAGCTTCGTGTTTTTGGTCAGCTGCTTGGCCAGCAGGTACATCAGCGGCACCATCAGCACGCCCACCAGCGTGCCCATGAAGCGCCAGCCGAAGGGAGTCATGCCGAAGATCTCGACGCCCAGCGCCATCAGCGCCTTGCCCAGCGGCGGGTGCGTCCACTCGTAGATGTACATGTCGCCCTGCGTCATCTCGTAGGCGGTGCGGGCGTGGTAGATCTCGTCGAAGTAGGTGCCGTTCAGATAGCTGGGCGTGCGGGCCACGCAGTCCTGCTCGTCCAGCAGCAGTTCAGGGTCGGTGGCGAACTCGGCGTATTCTCCGCTGCGGGAGGCGATGCGCGCCTCGATCAGCTTGTCGTCCGCGCCCCAGAAGCCGAACTCGCTCAGGGTCAGCCCCGCGCTCTCGGCGGTGATGCGCACGTAGCGCGCCGTCTGATCGGGATAGGCGTTCGCGGTGGTGGCATAGGTCACCCAGGCGCTGCCGTCGGCCGAGGGCTCGGTCTGGCGGTAGAGCACCGCGCCGCTCTCGTCCCGGGGCACGTAGTAGATCCAGCGGAAGATCTGTCCCTGGTCGTACTCGGCGCAGCAGGGCTCCGTCCAGGTCTCGCCGTCGTTGGAGAGCTCCACGGTGAAGGTCGAGTTGCAGATGCCGCCGTAGTAGATCATCCGGAAGGACTGGGACTGACCCAGATCGAACACGATGTTCTCGCCGGACTGGCTGGAGATCCAGCTGGTCTGGGGAGCCTCGGTCACGCCCAGGTTCGTGAAGGCAACCACGGAATAGACGAGCGTCACGGCGATCATCAGGATGCAGTCGATGCGCCTGAGATGCAGCCGATGATCCTTCTTCTCCTTCGTCGCAGGCGGCGCAGGGACGTCCGCAGCCTCCTGTGCGCCTGTCTCCGAAGTCGCGGCTTCAGACGCATCGTCCACGCGCCGCACCAGCACATGCCGGCGCCTGCCGTCCGCATCGGGGGAGCTGAGCGCCTGCACGCGGTGGAAGGCGCAGATGTCCAGGCACACCCAGCACAGATACAGCGCGTTGATCACGTTGATCAACGATAGCAGCGCGTTCAGCCACTGCTCCGAGGACTGCAAATGCCCGTAATTGCCCGCGCCCATGCCGCCCTGGAGCACCAGCAGCTCGTTCATGGCGGTGGTGCAGCTCATCGCGGTCAGCGAGGCCAGCAGGCGCTTGTCCCGGTCGAGGGCATAGGCCAGCGTCAGCAGCAGCAACGCCGGGAAGATGTAGCGCTCGTGGATCATCGGCCCGAAGGTGTAGATCAGCGCGATCAGCAGGCCGCCGGTGAGCAGCAGGTGCCGCCGGCGCTTGGATTTCAGGTACAGAAAGCCCGCGTAGGCATAGGACGCGCCGAAGAGGATCCAGGCAAATACCGTCCAGCCGGGCTGGGCGGCGGTGGCCGTCCAGTTGAAGCCCAGCAGCGTGTACAGATTCAGCGCGTTCAGCGTCAGATAGGCGTAGCTGCCCATGGTGCTGCCGTAGAGCTCGATCAGCCAGGCGACCGGCCGCACCAGCGCGTCGAGGAAGCCCTCGGCATCGCCCACGCAGAATACGAAGGCCGCGCCGTACAGCAGCGCCAGCGCCGCGATCACGCCCAGAATAAAGCTGCGGATGCGCTTTTTGTCGGGCCTGCGCACCAGGTTCACCACGATGGCGAACAGGCCCAGCGGCGCAAAGAGCATGGCCTGGGGCTTGATCAGCATGGCTCCCGCGAAGGCCAGCAGCGAGGTGACGTGCTTCTCATCCGCCGCCTGCAGCGCGCACAGCGCCACCAGCAGCGTGAACACGGAATCGATCTGACCCCACGCGGCGGAATCGATCAGCACCGCCGGGTTGAAGGCGTAGAGCAGCGCAAGCGCCGCACAGAGGTTCGGGTGCAGCTTTCTGCGCCGCGCCACGCGCCAGATCAGCAGCGCGCCCAGCAGGTCGCACAGGATGGGAATCAGCTTCAGCAGCGCCAGATGGACAGCGCCCTGCACCGGCAGGTTCAGAAGGCTGCGCAGCGCGGCCACCGGCCACAGAAGCAGCATGTATCCCGGGGGATAGTCGCAGAAGTAATCCGGGGCGTAGAAGTGCAGCACGCCGTTTTCAAAGATGCGCTCCGACCAGGCGGAGAAGCAGTTGATGTCGGTGTTGTAGCCGCGCACCGTCGCGCCCAGCACGATCCGCACGACCAGCGCGATGGCAATGCCGATCCACAGCGCAATGCGGGCATGCCGTTCGCTTCCGCGATCCAGCGCCCGATCCCAGCCGTCGCGCGTCCACAGCGTCCCGGCAGGATTGCCCGCCAGCCGGTGGCTGCGGCGCGCCAGCGCCAGGATCAGCACACCGTAGAGCGCGGTTAAAAGCAGATAGGCCTCGGTGTTGCGCTGGGGCATGCCCTCGTCCACCGCGGCCGCGGCGGAACTGCCGCCGGAGGAGCCGACCACCTCCAGGGAGAATACCTCCACGCCTTCGGGCGCAGCGTCCAGCTTCACGGCCTCCACGTTGTCAAAGGAGGCGCTGCCGGTGTTTTCGCTGCCGTAGCCGCCCACGCGCAGCATCAGCGTGACCTGCGTCTGATCCTCGCCGGTTTTGCCGTACACGCAGAGCTCGCGCCACTCGCCGGCGGTGTCCAGCACCGATTCGGAGTACACGAAGGTGTTTTCAAAGGAAAGCGTCGCGCCGTAGCCCGCGTCGCCGCAGTTCTCTGCGCGCACCATGCAGCTGAAGCGGTAGTAGCTGTCCGGCTCCACGTCGATGGTCTGGGCAAAGCGCGCGTCGTTGGCGTCGGCGTTGACCACCACGGCGCAGCCGCCCTCGTAGCCGTCCTCCGAGAGGTACAGGCGGCTCACGCCGCTGTCGGTATACCACATTCCACGGGTCCAGCCCACCGGCAGGCCCGATGCGTCCGCTTCGGAGAAATCGCCGTTGACCACCAGGTTTTCGCCGGTGTCGGCCAGGGCAGCGCCCGCACTCAGCGCCAGCAGCGCGCAAAACAGCATTGCGAAGAATCGTTTCATTTTGGAAAGAAGCTCCTTACATGCGGAATCATCCAACTGTATCATTTCCATGTGCCGGGGGGAAATTCCTTTGCATTCTGCGGCAAAAAACGCACATTTCCGGAAACGGACAGAAAAGAGGGCTGCGAATCTCCTTCGCAGCCCGGTGTCATGCTCAAAGGATGTCGAGGAACGCCTTGATGCGGTCGATGGCCTTCTGGATGTTTTCGTTGGACGAGGCCGCGCTGCAGCGGATGTGGCCCTCGCCCAGCGCGCCGAAGGCGGTGCCGGGCACAGCGGCGACCTTGTGGCCGTAGAGCAGCTTTTCGCAGAACTCCTCCGCGCCCATGCCGGTGGATTTCACCGAGGGGAACACGTAGAACGCGCCCAGCGGCTCGTGGCAGGACAGGCCCGCCTCCCGGAAGCCGCTCACCAGCATGCGGCGGCGGCGGTCGTAGGCGGCCACCATGCGCTTAACATCGGCGAAGTCGGTGTCGAAGCCCACGCGCAGGGCCTCCACGCCGGCGTACTGGCTGGCGATGGGTGCGCAGAGCATGGTGTACTGGTGGATGCGGCAGAGCACCTTCATCAATTCCTTCGGCCCTGCGGCATAGCCCAGCCTCCAGCCAGTCATGGCGAAGGCCTTGGAGAAGCCGTTTAAGGTGATGGTGCGCTCCCACATGCCGGGGATGGCGGCGAAGGAGATGTGCTTCTCCTCGCCGTAGGTCAGCTCGGCGTAGATCTCGTCGTGGATGACCACGATGTTCGTGTCCTTCAGCACCTGCGCGATGGCCTCGTAGTCCGCGCGTGTCATGATACCGCCGGTGGGGTTGTTGGGGTAGGGCAGGATCAGCGCCTTGGTTTTCGGCGTGATGGCGGCCCGCAGCGCCTCGGGGGTCAGCTTGAAGGCGTGCTCCATGTCGGTGGGCACAGGCACGCATTTTCCGCCCGCAAAGGTGATGCAGGGCATGTAGGAGACATAGCTGGGATCGGGCACCAGCACCTCGTCGCCCGGCTCCACCAGCGCGCGGATGGCCAGGTCGATGCCCTCGCTGGCGCCCACGGTGACCAGAATTTCGTTCTCCGGGTTGTACTCCGGGCCGAAGCGCTCCGCCTGATAGCGGGCGATCCACTGCCGCAGCTCCAAGAGGCCCCAGTTGCTGGTGTAATGGGTGTGGCCCGAGCGCAGGGAATAGATGGCCGCGTCGGTGTAGTTCCAGGGCGTGCGGAAGTCCGGCTCGCCCACGCCCAGGGACACCACGTCGTCCATCACATTGACGATGTCGAAAAATTTACGGATGCCCGACGGCGGCACATCGGCCACCCGGCGGCAAAGTACCTGATCGTAATTCACGGCGTCACCTTCAATCGCAGGTCCTCGGTGGTTTCATCCATCAGTACGCCCTGATCCTTGTACTTCTTCAGCACAAAGTGGGTGGCGGTGGAGATCACATGCTCGATGGTGGACAGCTTCTCCGCCACGAACAGCGCCAGCTGGCGCATGGTGCGGGCCTTCATGTTGACCAGCAGGTCGTAGCCGCCGGACATCAGGTACACGCTGGAGACCTCCTCGAAGCGGTAGATCTGCTCGGCGATGGCCTCGAAGCCCTCGCCGCGCTGGGGCGTGACGCGCACCTCGATCATGGCCTCCACCTGATCCACGTCCACGCGCTCCCAGTTCACCAGCGCCGGATACTTCAGAATGATGCGCTGGCGCTCCAGGCGGGCGATGGTGTCCGCAATCGTGGCCTCAGATTCGCCCAGCATCACCGCGATCTGGGAGATGGGCGTGCGCGCGTCCTCGGTCAGAATGTTCAGAATGCTCATTTCCGTCTTTTCCATGAGATGAATCCCTCCGTTTCCCTATATAATGGTAGATTTTCGGGCGATCAGAACAGGTCGGTGGCGTCGAACGCGCCCTCGATGTGCTGAATTTCGCCCGGAAGTATCTCGATCACGTCGAAGCGAATCCTCGCTTCAGACAGGCCGTTTTCCTGTATGTAGAGCGCCGCCGCGTGGGCGATGCGCATTTGTTTCTCCCGGTTCACGGCCTCGGCGGGCCGTCCGTAACCCAGGCCCGATCGCCGCTTGACCTCCACGAAGGCCACGGTGCCCTTCCTGCGGGCGATCACGTCGATCTCGCCCCGGCCCCGGCGCACGTTGCGGTCGAGAATTGTCCAGCCGCGCTGCATGAGGTACGCGCAGGCCGCGTCCTCCCCGGCATTTCCGTAGGCCCGGCGGTTCATGCTTTCTCCCCCAGGATCCCGGCGATGAAGCTCCTGCGGTGCTCCGGGCAGGGACCGTACTTCTTCAGCGCCGCGATGTGCTCCGCCGTGCCGTAGCCCTTGTTCCGGGCGAAGCCGTACATGGGGTACTTTTCGTCCAGCTCGATCATGTAGCGGTCGCGGGTCACCTTGGCGATGATGCTGGCCGCGCCAATCATGTAGCTCAGCGCGTCGCCGTGGATCAGCGGGCGAATTTCGCCGGGGAGATGCAGACCCGTCACCGCGTCGATGAGGAACACGCCGTCGAAGTCCGCGCCGCAGCTCTCCATGGCGCGCTTCGTGGCGTTCAGGATGTTGATCTCGTCGATCACCTCCGGGCCGATGAAGCAGGTGCGGCAGTAGTCGGCGGCCTCCTGAAGCGGCCCGAACAGCGACTCGCGCTTCTTCTCGCTCAGCTTCTTGGAGTCGTCCACGCCCGGCACCAGCCGATCCCGGGGGATGGAGATGCAGGCGGTGACCACCGGCCCCGCCAGCGGGCCGCGGCCCACCTCGTCGATGCCCGCGATGCGCTTTCCCGCGTCCCACAGCTCCGTTTCGATCTGCGTCAGGCGCAGCAGCTTCTCCTGCGGGGTCTCCCGTTTGCGCCTGGGTTTTTCGGTCTGCATTTTTGTTCCCTCCCTGCACTCAGGCCCTGTCCGGTGCGCGCTCGATGCTGATCTTTCCGGCCTTGCCCGCGCGGAACTCGTCCAGCACCAGCGCGGCAGCGCGATCCACGTCGGGCCGTCCGCCGGAGATCAGCCAGCCGCGGCCCTTGCACGCGGCCTCCAGCGCCAGCTGGGGATCGTCGTAAATCTCGCCCTCGGGCAGCTTGAAGCGCGCGGCCACGGCGGCGGGGTTGATGCTTTGCAGATGCATCAGGAGCTGACCGGCCAGCTCCTCGGTGTTCATGATCTGGTCGCGGATGGAGCCCAGGTAGGCCAGCAGCCGCGCGCTGTCCTGATCGTCCATGCGCGGCGGCAGCATGCCGGGGGTGTCCAGCAGCTCCAGATACGGCCCGATCTTCACCCACTGGTTGGAGCGGGTCACGCCGGGGCGGTCGCTGGCCTTGGCGATGCCGGAGCCGTGGATGCGGTTGATGAAGGTGGACTTGCCCACGTTGGGGATGCCGATGATCATCAGGCGCACGGTCTTTTTCACGCCGCGGGCGGCGGCGCGCTCCACGGCGGGGCGGGTGGCCTCCTGGATGCGGGCGAGGATCTCCTTGGTCTTGCCGCCGTTGGAGTTGAAGCGCATGGCGGAGAGATCCTGCGCGCGGAAGTACTCCACCCAGCGGGCGGTCTCCCGATCGTCGGCCAGGTCGGCCTTGTTGAGAATCAGAATGCGGGCCTTGCCGCGGGTGAGCTTCTCCAGATCCGGATTGCGGGTGGCCAGCGGCGCGCGGGCGTCGCAGAGCTCGATGACAGCGTCCACGGCGCGCAGCTGATCCTGCAGCAGGCGGCGGGACTTGGCCATGTGGCCGGGATACCAGTTGATTTGCGGCATGGTGCATAACTCCTGATCGATTCAATATTGGCTGTTTTTGGGGACAATCCTGCCGCGCAGCGAAAATTTTGCGGAATCTGCGCGGATTTATAAAAAATGAGAACCACGCAATCGCGGTTCTCAATTCCGGTTGGAAATTAAGTTCTTTCCTTAACCTTGGCTGCCTTGCCGCTGAGCTTACGCAGATAGTAGAGCTTCGCGCGACGGACCTTACCACGGCGGACAACGGTGATGCTGTCGACGCGGGGGCTGTGCAGCGGGAACGTGCGCTCGACGCCAACGCCATAGGACGTGCGGCGAACGGTGAACGTTTCGCGAACGGAACCGTTGCGGCGGGCGATGACCACGCCTTCGAAGGCCTGCAGACGCTCGCGGGAGCCTTCAACAACCTTCACCTGAACGCGGACGGTGTCGCCGACTGCGAACTGGGGGATGTTGGTCTTGAGCTGGGCGCTCTCGATGGAACGGATGATCTCATTCATTGGGGATTTCCTCCTTCCTCACAAGGACGTTCATAACCCTGCTGGGCAGAGGACCGTCCGATATCACAACGATTATTATAACAGAAACCCACCCGTCCGGCAAGCATAATTTCTGTTAAAAAGCGCCGGAAAATGGGCTTTTGCGGGCATTTTTGGCGGGCGGGAGGGGATTTCCCCGCGGATGGGGAGATTCTGTCGGGCGGTTCACGCCCGGAACATTCCGTTCATGCTTTGGCCCGGACAAAGTAGATTTCGCCCTTATTGGAGGTCGCCGCCGTCCAGGAGAGATCTCTTGCCGTCAGCACGGCGCAGCCCGGAAGCTTCCCGATGGCCTCGCAGTTCTCCATCTCGAAGCCCAGGCCCTCGCGGTTGAGGTAGAGGGTGGCCGGGCCGGAGAGGCCGTCCGGAAGGGCATTCACAGCTTCGCAGGGCGCGTAGCCCATGGAGAACGCCTGGTAGAGGTAGCCCACGTGCCGCCGCCCGGAGAAGCACATCTTCTTCGCGGCCTTGCGCTTTTCCTCGGGCACGAAGGCGGCAAACCAGGCCTTCGGATGGCCCTGCTCCGCAAACATCTCCATGCGCCGTGCGCGCACGCCGCCCGCCTCCAGCTCCGCCAGAAATTTTTCGGCAAGCTCCAGCTTGTGAAGCGTCTCACGATCGTCGTCGCTGAGGGGCGCGCTCTCAAGCAGCTCGGGCCGCCGCGCGCGGGTGATTGCAAGAGATTCGCGCCGCCGCCAGGCCTCGATGTCCGCGTGCACGCCGTTCAGCAGCACCTCCGGCACCTTCATCCCCCGGAACTCCGCCGGGCGGGTGTACTGGGGGTACTCCAGCAGGCCCATGGAGAAGCTCTCGTCCTGGCTGGACTCCTCGCAGCCCAGCACGCCGGGGATCAGCCGCGCCACCGCGTCCACCGTCACCAGCGCGCCCAGCTCGCCGCCGGTGAGCACGTAGTCGCCGATGGACAGCTCCTCGTCGATGCACAGATCCAGCGCC
Source organism: Clostridiales bacterium (assembly GCA_004557125.1). GTDB lineage: Bacteria > Bacillota > Clostridia > Christensenellales > Aristaeellaceae > SFTH01. The sequence continues at coordinate 37,061 of SFET01000016.1, forward strand.
CGCTGGTCCACGCCCTCGTAGTGGCCGCAGAGGAAGAGCAGGGAATCGCACTGGGCGTATTCTTCCACGATTTTCTGGTTCAGCGTGCGGCCCCGGGGCGACATGTAGATGCGGCGCATGCCTGTTTCCTGATTCGCCTCGATGGCGTCCACCACCGGCTGGGGCAGCATCACCATGCCCGCACCGCCGCCGAAGGGGTAGTCGTCGGTGTTTTTGTGCTTGTTTTGGGCGTAGTCGCGGATGTTGATCAGCTCCACGTCCAGATGGCCCGCACGGATCGCCCGGCCCAGAATGCTGCCCTCCAGCATCGGACGGAGCATCTCCGGGAACAGGGTCAGAATCTTAATCTTCATCGTCGTACACCGCCACCTCGGCCATGCGCGCGCTGTCCAGCAGCATCACGCCCGCTTCGAGGTCGACCTTCACCACCACGCTGCGCAGCGCCGGAACCAGCACCTCGCCCCGCTTTCCCTTGAACACGTACACGTCGTTGCCGCCGGGCTGCATCACGTCGATCAGCTTGCCGATCTCGCCGCCGTCCGTCAGCACGCCCTTCAGGCCGATCAGGTCGCAGATGAAGGCCGAGTCCTCGTCCAGCTCCACCGCATGCGCGCGGTCGATGTACAGTAGCGTTCCGCGCATCTCCTCCGCGTCGTTGCGGGTATTCACGCCCTCCATGCGGAAGAACACCGCGTCCGCACCTGCGCGGCGCACCGAGATGTTCACCCGGCGATACTTCCCGTCCTCCTCCACGAAGGCGTAGCGCATGCCCTCGAAGCGCGCGGGGTCGCAGGTGATGGGCCGCAGCTTCAATTCGCCCTGCACGCCCTGGGGCTTGGTGATTTCACCGATCAAGAGATAGTCCTGCATCGTCGTCCTCCGAATCGTTTTCATGATGAGGCTATTATACCGCCAAGGCCCGCGTGCGCACAAGCATGGACGTGAAAAAAGCGTCCGGAAAATATTTCGATTAACGGAAAATCCTATTGACAAGCATGGAATCCATCGGTATAATAAGTCCGAACTTATGACTGCCACAAGGTAGCCATGAATATGAAGGAGAAATGCATATGAAAAAGCTGCTTGCCCTGCTTCTTGCTGCCGTCATGCTGATGGCGGTTGCGGCGGCGGAGACCGTCAACACCAAGGAGACCATCAAGGTCGGCGTGGTTCAGCTCGTGGACATGGCCGATTCCGATAGCGCCTACGAGGGCATGCTGGCCACCATCGCGGAGGCCGGCCTGTCCGACAAGATCATCGTGGAGCGCCAGAGCGCCGCGGGCGACGCAGGCACCATGACCACCATCATCCAGGGCTTCGTGGACGGCGGCTACGATCTGGTCGTGCCGGTGCTCACGCCCCCGGCCCAGGCGGCTGTGAACATCTGCGGCGGCGAGATTCCGATCATCTTCATGTCCGTGGTTGACCCGGTCTACTCCAAGATCGTGCCCGACTGGGACAGCGTGAGCCCGGAATACCTGGCCACCGGCACCTCCAACACCATCCCGGCGGACCTGATGATCGAGACCGCCAATGACATCACCCCCATTGCTGAGGGCAAGAAGATCTGCATCATGTACAACACGTCCCAGAACAACGCCCAGTGCACCATGGAGGCCGCTGCGGCCTACTGCGATTCCATGGGCTACGCCTACGACGTGGTGGGCTACACCGACGTTCCGGACTCCGTGACCCAGGCCAACGCCCTGGATCCCGACGAGTACGCCTACGTGTACGTCGCGCTGGACAGCGTCATCGCCGCCAACTTCAACCAGCTGGGCGAGACCCTGACCGAGATGGGCATCCCGGTCTACGGCGTTGCGGACGCCATGACTAGGGGCGGCGCGCTGTGCTCCTACGGCGTGGACTACACCATCGTGGGCAACATGACCGGCGAGATGATCGTTGAGTGGTACAATGGCACGCCCCTGGAGGACATGCCCTGCCGCCGCTACAGCGAGTTCAATCTGGTCATCAACAGCGATGTGCAGGAGGCCCTGGGCATCGAGCTGCCGGAGGAGTACGCCGCGCAGGCCACCTATGTGAACACCGTGTGCGCGAACTGACGGTCATGTGGAGGGGGAAATCCCCCTCCACAGATCACTGATAAAGCCCACAAACGCAGAAATCCCAACCGAAAGTAGAGAATAAGGTTGGAATTTCTGCTTACTGCGTCAGCTGCGACTGCAAATTGCGGTCACTTACGTCCGTGTAAGTTCCCTTATTTGCAATCTTGCTTCCTTGTCTTGCGGGCTTTCTCAGCGTCTGCAAATCGTTGACTTGTCAACGATTTGTGGAGGGGGAAATCCCCCTCCATTCTGCTTCTGCGGCTTGCCCTGCGCGGGCATTTCTGCTAAAATGACGGGGAGTCTCGCTCCCCGCTTTTCTTGATTTCAGGGAAAACTGCGCGGTTCGCCGCGCCATTCTTGATATTGGAGGAGCAATCCACATGACCAACCAAATCCTGGGAGCGCTGGAGCTGGGACTTGTCTACGGCCTGATGGTGCTCGGCGTATTCATCACGTTCCGCATCCTGAAGATACCGGATCTGACGGTGGACGGCAGCATCACGCTGGGCATGGCGGTGTGCGCCATGCTGACCAATGCGGGACATCCCGGCATTGCGCTGATCGTCGCAATGATTGCGGGCGCGCTGGCGGGCTGCATCACCGCCTTCCTCCAGACGAAGGCCAAGATCCCGCCGATCCTGGCGGGCATCATGACCATGTCCGGCCTGTACTCCATCAACCTGCTGATCATGGACAACGGCAAGCCGAACATCTCCATCCTCGGCTCGCCCACGCTCTTCTCCATGTTCCAGGACGCAACGGGGCTTGACAAGCACGCCTCCCGCATCATCGTGGGCTTCCTGCTCTGCGCGGCGGTGGTGGCGCTGGTGGAGTTCTTCTTCACCACCCACGTGGGCCTGTGCATCCGGGCAACCGGCGACAACGAGGCCATGGTGCGCGCAACCTCCATCTCCACCGTGAAGATGAAGTGGATCGCCCTGGCGATGGCGAACGCCTGCGTGGCGCTCTCCGGCGCGATCTACACCCAGTACATCGGCTCGGCGGACGTGACGGCGGGCAGCGGCACGGTGGTCATCGGCTTTGCCTCCGTCATCATTGGCGAGACGATCTGCGTGAAAAAGACCCTCAAGGTGCAGCTGATCTCCACCATCGTGGGCAGCGTGCTCTACCGCATCATCATCGCCGTGGCCATCAAGACGAACCTCTTCCCGACCTACTTCCTGAAGTTCGTGTCGGTGTTCATCATCGCCGTCGCGCTGTCGGTCAAGCCGGTGCGCAATTGGATGGGTGAACGGAAGAACCGCCAGCGCCGGATGCGCGAGGCTGCAAAGGGAGGTGCGCAGGATGCTTGACATTCGCAACGTCTACAAGACCTTCGCCCCCGGCACGGTGAACGAAAAGAAGGTGCTCAAGGGCCTGTCGCTGCACATGAAGCCCGGCGATTTCGCCACCGTGATCGGCTCCAACGGCGCGGGCAAGACCACGCTGTTCAACGCCATCGCCGGAACCTTCCTCACCGACGAGGGCCAGATCTTCATCAACGGCGAGGACATGACCTTCAGGCCCGAAACCTACCGCGCGCGGGTCATCGGCCGCATCTTTCAGGACACGATGATGGGCACCGCGCCGAACATGACCATCGAGCAGAACCTTGCCATCGCCTACGCCAGCACCAAGAAGGGACTGCGCCCGGCGATCACCCGCGCCGACCGCGCCTACTTCCGGGAGACCCTCGCGCGCCTGAACATGGGTCTGGAGGACCGGATGAAGACGAAGATGGGCCTGCTCTCCGGCGGTCAGCGCCAGGCGATCACGCTTTTGATGGCGGTGATCGTCACGCCGGACATCCTGCTGCTGGACGAGCACACCGCCGCGCTGGACCCGCTGACGGCGGAGAAGGTGCTCTCCATCACCAGGGAGGTCGTGGCGGAGAAGCACATCACCACGCTGATGATCACCCACAACATCGCCTCGGCCCTGGAGCTGGGCAACCGCACGCTGATGATGGACGACGGCCAGATCGTGCTGGATCTCTCCGGCGAGGAGCGCGTCCGCCTGAGCGTGGAGGGCCTGCTGCAGAAGTACCGCGAGGTCAAGGGCAAAATGCTGGACAACGACCGCATCCTGCTGTCCTGAACGACTGAAATGGAGGAAATAACATGATCCTGAATTTTGATTCCATACCGGAAACCGTGATGACCAACTTCAAGGGCGGCGAAAAGAGCACCATTGCGCACATGTTCGTCGATCCCCTGTGCCGCATCATGCGCGGCCGCCTGGAGAGCGGCGGCAGCATCGGTCTGCACACCCACGAGGACAGCTGCGAGATCGTCTACTGCTTCTCCGGCAGTGCGAAGGTGATCTACGACGGTGCGGAGCTGCGGCTTTCTGCTGGCGAGGCCCACTACTGCCCCAAGGGCCACAGCCACACCGTCATCAACGATACCGACGGGGAGATGCAGTTCCTCGCGGTCGTGCCCCAGCAGTAACGGCGAGCCGCCGCTGGCACATCGCTTCGCGGTTCAAGCGAACGAGGCTCTATCCCCATAGATCAGAGGGATAGAGCGGCGAGCCGCCGCTGGCACATGCCTGTCGGCGTTCAAGCGAACGAGGCTCTATCCCCATAGATCAGAGGGATAGAGCCTCTGTGTTTCTTTCCTGTAGTATCTTTTGCTGTAAGCACGAAATCAGACCCGGCAGGGATGGGTCTGATTTCTTACGTCCGGTTCTGCCTGGATTCGCTCGTCTCCGTAGGGCGGGATGCCCACATCCCGCCGCTCCCCATTTCTGCGGGCGCAAGGCCCGCATCCGCAAATCCGTCGCGGCGCATCCGTTTGTTTACAAGGGCACAATTTTATGTTATTATCATGGCAATTATTTCACACAAGGAGAGAGATACACATGTTCAAAAAGCTGCTTGCAATTCTGCTCACTTGCCTGATGCTGATCCCTGGCGGCATCGCCATGGCCGAGGAAGCGGAAGCCCTGACCAGCGGAGATTACGAATACACCCTCAACGATGACGGCAGCGCAAGCATTACGTGGTACAACGGCAGTGCAAAAGCCCTGACCGTCCCGGCGGAGCTGGACGGCCACACGGTCACCTCCATTGACGATTCTGCGTTTTCCGACTGCGAATCCCTGGCCTCCATCACGCTCCCCGACAGCGTCACCTCCATTGGCGATTCTGCGTTTTCCTTCTGCGACTCCCTGACCACCATCACGCTCCCCGACAGCGTCACCACCATTGGCGATTGGGCGTTTTCCTACTGCGACTCCTTGACCACCATCACGCTCCCCGACAGCGTCACCTCCGTTGGCGCAAATCCATTTTCTACTTGTAGAAATCTGACACAGATCACCGTCTCCCCCGACCATCCCACCCTTGCAACCATCGATGGCGTGCTGTTCGAGAAAACCACCCGGACGCTGATCTGCTATCCCTTTGCCTTCACGGCGGAATCCTATGCCGTGCCGCAGGGGATTCAGGCCATTGGCGATTCTGCGTTTTACTGGTGCGACTCCCTGACCGCCATCACGCTCCCCGACAGCGTCACCACCATTGGCGATAGGGCGTTTTTCCGCTGCGACTCCCTGACCACCATCACGCTCCCCGACAGCGTCACCACCATTGGCGATAGGGCGTTTTTCGGCTGCAACTCCCTGACCGCTATCACGCTCCCCGCCAGTGTCACCTCCATTGGCGATCAGGCGTTTTCCGACTGCGCATCCCTGACCACCATCACGCTCCCCGACGGCGTCACCTCCATTGGTTATGGGGCGTTTTCCGACTGCGACTCCCTGACCGCCATCACGCTCCCCGACAGCGTCACCTCCGTTGGCGCAAATCCATTCACCTATTGCGGCCAATTGGCACAGATCACCGTCTCCCCCGACCATCCCACCCTTGCAACCATCGATGGCGTGCTGTTTGAAAAGGCCACCCGGACGCTGATCTGCTATCCCTGCGCCTTCACGGCGGAAACCTATGCCGTACCGCAGGGGATTCAGGCCATTGGCGATCAGGCGTTTTCCGAGTGCGAATCCCTGACCTCCATCACGCTCCCCGACAGCGTCACCTCCATTGGCGAAAGGGCGTTTTCTGGGTGCGAATCCCTGACCTCCATCACGCTCCCCGACAGCGTCACCTCCATTGGCGATGGGGCGTTTTTCTACTGCGAATCCCTGACATCCATCACGCTCCCCGACAGCGTCACCTCCATTGGCGGTGGGGCGTTTTCCGACTGCGACTCCCTGACCACCATCACGCTCCCCGACAGCGTCACCTCCATTGGCGATTCTGCGTTTTCCGGGTGCGAATCCCTGGCCTCCATCACGCTCCCCGACAGCATCGCCACCATTGCCGATTATGCGTTTTTCGGCTGCAACTACCTGACCACCATCATGCTCCCCGACAGCGTTACCACCATTGGCGATAAGGCGTTTTCCGGCTGCGAATCCCTGACCTCCATCACGCTCCCCGACAGCGTCACCTCCATTGGCGAAGACGCCTTTGCAGATTCTCCCAAGCTCACCCTGACCGTCCCCCGGGACTCCTATGCGCTTGCGTATGCAAAGGAGAACGGCATTCCCTACACCTATCCCGACAGCATGGACTGGCTGAACGGCTGATGCCAGACTGACCGGGCTCGCTCTACACCGCAGGGAGGCATGCCCACATCCCGCCGACGGCGAGCCGCCGCTGGCAGGCGGGGCCTGCAGCCACATCGCTTCGCGGTTCAAGCGACCGAGGCTCTATCCCCATAGATCAGAGGGATAGAGCCTCTGTGTTTCTTTCCTACAGTATCTTTTGCTGTAAGCACGAAATCAGACCCGGCAGGAATGGGTCTGATTTCTTACGACCGGTTCTGAAGCAGGCGGGGCCTGCACCCACATCGCTTCGCGGTTCAAGCGAACGAGGCTCTATCCCCATAGATCAGAGGGATAGAGCCTCTGTGTTACTTTCCTGTAGTATCTTTTGTTGTAAGCACGAAATCAGACCCGGCAGGAATGGGTCTGATTTCTTACGTCCAGTTCTGAAGCAGGCGGGGCCTGCGGCCACAACGGCAGGCATGCCCGCATTCCGCCGCACGCTTTCCGGATCGCCGATCTGACGCGAAATGCCCGCATTTTGCGCGAAACGGCCGGGTTTAACGCTCTGTGCGTTGAATTCGGCGCTTCCATCCACTACAATAGGCTGGAAGCGAGGTGTATCAATATGAATGAAATGAAGAAGGCGGTCGTCAGCGTGCTGGGCAACGATCAGCGCGGCATCATCGCCCGCGTGACGAAGATCCTCTACGAGCACGATGTGAATATTCTCGATATCTCCCAGACCATCGTCTCCGGCCTGTTCAGCATGATCATGGTCGTGGACATCTCCTCCGAGCACTGCAACTTTGACAGCGTGTCCCAGGAGCTGACCTCCCTGGGCGAGCGCCTGGGCCTGCAGATTCGCATTCAGAGAAACGAAATCTTTGATGCGATGCACCACATCTGACGGAGGAGGCGGCAGCGTGTTCAATACCCATGATATTATGGAGACCCTGAAGATGATCGACCACCAGAAGCTGGATGTGCGCACGATCACCATGGGCATCTCCCTGTTCAACTGCGTCACCGACGATGAAAAGCTGCTGTGCAGCCGGGTCTACAACCGCATCGCCCGCCAGGCCGAAAACCTGGTGAAGGTGGGGCAGTCCATCGAGCGCGAGTTTGGCGTGCCCATCGTCAACAAGCGCATCTCCGTGACCCCGGCGGCGCTGATCTCCGGCGGCATCAAGCACCCGGAGAAGCTGGCCCTTGCGCTGGATTCCGCAGCCAAGGAGACCGGCGTGGACTTCATCGGCGGCTATTCGGCGCTGGTGCACAAGGCCATGACCGAGGCCGACGAGCGGCTGATTCGCTCCATTCCCGAGGCGCTGGCCACCACCGACGTGGTCTGCTCCTCCATCAACATCGGCTCCACCCGCGCGGGCATCAACATGGACGCGGTCGCGCTGATGGGCCAGATCGTGAAGCAGACCGCAGAGCGCACCGCCGACCGCGACGGCCTGGGCTGCGCCAAGCTGGTGGTGTTCTGCAATGCCGTGGAGGACAATCCCTTCATGGCGGGCGCGTTCCACGGCCCGGGCGAGGGCGACTGCGCGGTGAGCGTGGGCGTATCCGGCCCCGGCGTGGTGAAGGTCGCGCTGGAGAAGGTCAAGGGACAGCCGCTCAATGTGGTGGCCGAGACCATCAAGCGCACCGCCTTCCAGATCACCCGCGTGGGCCAGCTGGTGGCCATGGAGGCCAGCCGCCGCCTGAACGTGCCCTTTGGCATCGTGGATCTGTCCCTGGCGCCGACCCCGGCGGTGGGCGACAGCGTGGCGGCAATCCTGGAGGAGATGGGTCTGGAGTGCTGCGGCACCCACGGCACCACCGCAGCCCTGGCGCTGCTCAACGACGCGGTCAAGAAGGGCGGCGTGATGGCCTCGTCCAACGTGGGCGGCCTCTCCGGCGCGTTCATTCCGGTCAGCGAGGACAGCGGCATGATCCATGCGGCGGAGGTCGGCGCGCTGAGCATGGAGAAGCTGGAGGCCATGACCTGCGTCTGCTCCGTGGGCCTGGACATGATCGCCATCCCCGGCGACACCAGCGCCGAGACCATCTCCGCCATCATTGCGGACGAGGCGGCCATCGGCATGGTGAACAACAAGACCACCGCGGTGCGCGTGATTCCCGCGCCCGGCACCAAGCCCGGCGACAACGTGGAGTTCGGCGGCTTGCTGGGCCACGCGCCGGTGATTCCGCTGAACCGCTTCGGCTCCGCGGAGTTCATCCAGCGCGGCGGCAGAATTCCCGCGCCGCTGCACAGCCTGCGAAATTAATTGTTGCATTCCACTGAAAAACGGTTATAATATATTCAGAAACCGAATTGGAGGTAAGAATTATGCAGATCACGAAGCAGACCACCATGGGCGAAATGCTCACCTACGATCGCGGCATCGCCATGGTGCTGATGCAGGCCGGCATGCATTGCATCGGCTGCCCGTCGTCCATCCATGAGTCCCTCGAGGAGGCCTGTATGGTGCACGGCATCGATTGCGACGAAGTTCTGGCCAACATCCAGAAGTATCTCGAGAGCAAGCAGTAATTTTTTGCAGAGGGGAGACATGCCCGGGCGGCGTGTCTCCTTTTTCTGTCCCTGCAAATGAAATATGCTTCCAAAAGAAGCAGTTTGGCGCTCCTAAGCGCCAGTTCTGCGATTTACAAAGGAGGAAAGCGCGTATGTGGCTGGTATTTGCGATTCTGTCGGCGGTATTTGCGGCGCTCACGTCCATTCTGGCGAAGGTGGGCATCTCGGACGTGAATTCGACCCTCGCGACGGCGATCCGCACGGTGGTGGTGCTGGCGATGTCCTGGGGCATGGTGTTCCTGACGAAGGTGCAGGGCGGTCTCTCGGAGATCAGCCGCCGCAGCTGGATCTTTCTGATCCTCTCGGGCCTGGCCACCGGCGCGTCCTGGCTGTTCTACTACCGCGCCTTGCAGCTGGGCGAGGTCAGCAAGGTCGCGCCCATCGACAAGATGAGCATCGTCATCACGCTGGTGCTGGCCTTCGTGTTCCTGCACGAGCAGTTCACCGCCAAGTCCCTCATGCTATGAAGTTCGCCCCTTCACGGAGAATGACCTGCCGCAGCTGCTGACGCTCTGCCTGGGAAACCCGCTGTACTACGCCCATCTGGGCGAGGAAGTGACGCTGGACAGCCTGCGCGGCGAGCTGATCGTGCTGCCGAAGGGCAAGGCGCTCTGTGACAAGTACTTCTTCGGCCTGTACGACGGCGGGGCGCTGGTCGCAGCCATCGATCTGATCGACGGCTACCCGGAGCGGGAGGTGGCCTATCTGGGCTGGCTGATCCTCGCGGCAGAGCGTCAGGGGTGCGGAGTGGGCACGGCGATTGTGCAGGAACTTACGGACTTCCTGCGCGCGCAGGGCTTCCGCGCGCTGCGGCTGGCCTGCGTGCAGGGCAATCCCCAGAGCGCGCACTTCTGGGAGAAGAACGGCTTCACGCCCGACGGCAAAAGATCGGAACGGAAAAATACACCGTGATTGAGCTGGAGCGCGCGCTGTAAATCGAAATATTTTGCTTCGCACCCATCCCTTCCGGATGGGTGCTTTGATGTGTGGCGCTGATGAACAAATCATCTGATGAATTTTTGTGCACATGGATGAAAATCAAACAAACGGTTGACTTGCACGATAAAAATATGGATAATAATGAAAAAGAGGGGGCGCACCCGCATGGATGATTTAAATAAAGTCGTGACGATTGAGGATGTTGCGCGGGAGGCGGGCGTCGGCAAGGGCACCGTGGACCGCGTGCTGCACAGTCGTGGACGGGTGGCGCCGGAGACGCGCGAAAAGGTGCTTCAGGCCATCGATAAGCTGAATTACAAGCCGAACATCGTCGCGCGGATGCTGGCAAAGAAGCGCTCCTACCGCATTGCGGTCTGCTATCACGACAAGGAAAAGGAGTTCTGGGACCAGGTGAGCGCGGGAATTCGCCGTGCCAGCGAGGAGTACGAGCAGATGGGCGTAAAGGTGATCCCGTTCGTCCTGCCGTGCATCGATGTTGAAATGCAGCTGGCGGTGATCCGTCAGGTGATCGACGAGCACTACGATGGTCTGGCCATCGTGCCCTACCTCTCCCAGGAGATCACGGATGCGCTGAACGAGGCGGTTGCCCGGGGCGTGGAGGTGGTCACCTTCAACAGCCGCGAGGCGGGCGTGCATGCCTGCTACGTTGGCATCGACGGCATTCAGAGCGGCCGCACCGCGGGCCGGATGATGAGCATGATCGCCCCGCCCGGGAGCCGGTACATGATCGTCTCCTCCCACAGCCGCCTGATGATGCAGATCGACGAGCGCGCCCTGGGCTTTCAGGAGGTGCTGCGTGCGCGGCGGCCGGATATGCAGTACATCAATCTGGATACCGCCGAGGAGTACACCTTCGAAGAGGATTACGATCAGGTGTACGAATACGTGCTCCGCACGCTTCAGAAGTGCCCGGTGGATGCGATCTACGCCACCAATGAGTGCGTCTCGGCTGTGGGCCGGGCCATAGACGATCTGAAGCCGGATCACAAGGTCAATGTCGTGGGACACGACCTCACCCCTTCGGTCATGAACTACATTCGCAAGGGCGTCATCGATGCCTCCATCGGTCAGGAGCCGGAGCGCCAGGGCTTCAGCTCCGTGGACAAGATCTGCCGCAAGCTCCTTACGGGTGAGGAGATCCGGGACGAATATACGCGGATCAGCATCGTGGTCTCCGAAAATATGGATTATCTTTAAGGATGGCTGAAATTGGGTTCTGTGGAGAGAACCCATTCTCTTGGGAAAATGTGGGTGCGCCCCCGCAAAGGATTTTTTTGAGATTTTTGCACAAATTTTCCGGGAGAAATGAAGAAAAGAACTTTTGCAGGGGAACGCCCTGTAAAAAATAAAACTTCTGGGAGGTTACACAAATGAAGAGAAAACTGGTTGCAACGATGCTGGCGATGGTGCTGGCGCTGACGGCACTGGCGGGCTGCGGCGCGCTTGCTGAGGGCTACAACTTCATCTTTGTCTGCCCCATCGTCGGACTGGAGTACTGGAACCTGTGCACGGACGGCATTGAGGCCGCCGACGCCGAATTCGGCACGTCCACCCAGGTGGTCGGTCCGACGGACGCCACCAACTTCGTGACGGAGGTCGTGGGCTACATGGAGTCCGCAATCGCCACCAAGCCGGACGGCATCTTCTGCTATGCGGGCCTGGATTCCATGCCGAAGCTCCTCGCCAGCGCGGCGGAGCAGGGCATTCCGGTAGTCACCATCGATTCGGACTGCTCTGACACCACCAACCGCATCGCCTACGCCGGCACCGATCCCTACAACGCGGGCTATGCCTCCGGCGAGGCCATGGTCGCGGCGACCGGCGGCAAGGGCAAGGTGGCCATTCTGACCTCCAGCCTGGGCTCCGAAAAGGAGCAGATCGAAATCAAGGCCTTCATGGACGCCATTGCGGACACCGAGCTGGAAGTGGTGGTCACCGAGGAGACCAATGCGGATCTGAGCGTCGGCGTGGTGAAGATGGAAGCCATCGCCCAGACCTATCCGGATCTGACCGCCGTGCTGGGCACCTCCGCATACGATGTGCAGGCGGCGGCAAAGGTGAAGGTGGAGTACGGCCTGAAGGACCTCCAGCTGGTGGGCTATGACGATCAGGAGGAGACCCTCAAGTACATCCGCGACGGCGTGATCTATGGCGTCATCGTGCAGGATCCCTACACCATGGGCTATCTGGGCGTGAAGAATCTCTACGATTACCTCACCACCGGCGCCGTGGAGAGCGAGCACGTGGATACCGGCACCATCACCGTCACCCTGGAGAACATCGACAGCTATAAGTAAACATCCTGCTGCGGGCGGCCGCTTCCATTTAGGCCGCCCGCAAATCAAAACCGCGTGCCGCGCGCACGCAGAACCGCTGGAAGCACGGCGCATGCCGCCGCTTCGGGAATACATCACTTGCCTGAGTTGGAGGTAGAATCGATGGGGCGCTTGAAGAAAATTACGAAAATGCGGGAAACGGGTGTTCTGATTCCGCTGCTGCTTCTGTGGATCGTGACCTTCGCGGTCAATCACGCGTTCTTTTCCAGAATCAGCATGATTTCCCTGTTCCGCTCGATATCCATCACCCTGCTGGGAACGCTGGGTGAAACGTTCATCTTTGCCGGCGGCATGATGGACCTCTCCGCCGGTTCGGTGTACGGCCTTGCCGGCATGATCACCGGCCTGTCGCTGAAGATGTTCGGCCTGCCCACGCCCCTGGCCATTCTCGTGGGTCTGCTGGTGGGCCTGCTGGTCGGCCTGCTGAACGGCTTCATCGTCAACCGCTTCGGGCTGCCCGCCTTCATCGCCACCATGGGCACCCAGTACATCGCCCGCGGCTTCTGCAACGTGGTGACCGAGGGCGAATCCATCACCGGCTTCACGGATTCGTTCAACGCCCTGGGCAGCATCGGCCTGTTCGGCATTCCCTGGAGCATCTACATCTCGCTGATCCTGGCGGTGATCGTATTCCTGGTGTTCAAGTACACCACCTTCGGCCGCTCGCTTCTGGCGGTCGGCGGCAACCGCGAGACGGCCCGCGTCTGCGGCGTGAACGTCAAGCGGGTCTGCAACGGCGCGTTCATCATCTCTGCGGTGTTCGCGGCGCTGGCGGGCATCCTGTCCATCGCCCGACTGGGCACCGCGCAGGCCTCCGCCGGCACGGGCTGGGAGATGACCTGCATCGCGGCGGCGATCATCGGCGGCGTCAGCATGTTCGGCGGCTACGTCACGGTCTTTGGCGCGTTCATCGGCGTGTGCCTGATGGAGACCCTCACCGTATCCATGACCATGCTGCGGGTCAGCGCCTATTGGCAGAAGGTTGCCATCGGCATCGTCATCATCTTTGCGGTGGGCATTGACACTTACAGGCGCCGGAGCCTGTCCGGAGGGAAGTAAAGACCATGGCGAACGAAGTTATTCTCGAAATGAAGGGCATCACCAAGCGCTTTCCGGGCGTGCTGGCGCTGGACAATGTGAGCATCTGCGCCTATCGGGGCGAGATCCATGCCCTGTGCGGCGAGAACGGCGCGGGCAAGTCCACGCTGATGAAGATCCTGAGCGCCTCCTATCCCGAAGGCAGCTACGAAGGAGAGATCTGGATAAGCGGCGAGCGGAAGCACTTCCGGAACCCGGCGGACTCCGAGGCGGCGGGCATCGGCATGATCTATCAGGAGATCAGCATGCATCTGGACATGAGCATCGCGGAGAACCTGTTCCTGGGACGCTGGCCCAAGCGCAAAAACGGCGCCGTGAACTGGAAGCAGCTCAACGCCGACGCCCGGGAGTACATGCAGATGGTCGGACTGGAGGACGTGGATGTGAACACAACCCTGCGCCAGCTGAGCGCCAGCCAGCAGCAGCTGGTGTCCATTGCCCGGGCGCTGAGCAAGGATCCGCAGATCCTGGTGCTGGATGAGCCCACCTCGCCCCTGACCAACCGCGAGGCGGACAAGCTCTTTTCCATCCTACACACCCTGAAGGAGCGAGGCATCGCCTGCATCCTGATCACCCACAAGATGGACGAGGTGTTCACCCATGCGGACCGCGTGACGGTCATCCGCGACGGCAAGTCCATCTCCACCCATCCCCTCTCGGAGACGGATAGCAATCAGATCATCAAGGACATGGTGGGCCGCGAGATCTCCAACCTGTACCCCAAGGAGATCCTGCCCATAGGCGACCCGATCCTGGAGGTGAAGCACTTCAGCGTGCCGCACCCCACCATTCCCAACCGGAAGATCATCGACGATGTGTCCTTCGAGCTGCATGCGGGCGAGATCCTGGGCCTGGCGGGCCTGGTGGGCGCGGGCCGCAGCGAGCTGGTCAACGCCATCTTTGGCAAGGACAAAAAGCTGGCGGGCGAGGTGTATGTCCGCGGAAAGCAGGTCAGCATCAAGAGCCCTGCGGACGCCATGCGCTGCGGCATCGGCCTGGTCACGGAGGATCGCAAGGCGGACGGCATTCTGGCGGGCATGTCCATCGCACAGAACATCACGCTGCCCAACCTGGACAAGGTCTCCAAGCGGGGCATCATGCACCTGAGCGAGGAACGGGCGTTTTCCGGCCGGTTTTTCGACGCGCTGCACATCAAGGCGCCCTCTGTGAACACCCTGATGCAGCAGCTCTCCGGCGGCAACCAGCAGAAGGTGGTCTTTGCCAAGTGGATCGCCCAGGATCCCGAAATCCTCATCATGGATGAGCCCACCCGCGGCATCGATGTATCCGCGAAGTATGAAATCTACAAGATCATGGTGGATCTGGCCCGGAAGGGCATCGGCATCATCATGATCTCCTCGGAACTTCCGGAGCTTTTGTCCATGGCCGATCGCGTGATGGTGGTCTCCAACAACCGCATCTCCGGGGTGCTGAACCGGGAGGAGTTTTCCCAGGAGCGGATCATGGAACTGGCGGCGCTGTGAGCGCCCGGCGAAAGTGTGGTGATAAGCGTTGATGAAGGAATTGGATGTGAACGTGCGCCGCGAAGTGCTGGCGCTGGTCTCCGATGTCTCCTATGCGCTGGTGCCGGACTGGTACGCGAATACCTACCGGAATCTGAAGATGCACCTCATCCTGCCCAAGCACAGGGAAGGCCATGCGCTGCAGCCCTGTCTGCTGTTTCTCTGCGGCGGCGCGTTCAGCGTGGTCAACGGCGGCATCTGGCTGCCGGAGCTGCTCTACTTTGCCCGCAGGGGCTATACGGTGGCGACGATCGAATACCGCACGTCCAACGCGGCGCAGTTTCCGGCGCAGCTGATCGACGTGAAGGCGGCCGTGCGCTATCTCAAGGCGCACGCGCGGCAGTTCTGCATCGATCCGGACAGGATCGTCATATCCGGCGAATCCGCCGGCGGCGCGCTCTGCGCCCTTGCGGCGACGACGGCGGGCATGCAGGAGTACGAGCAGGGCGACTACCTGGAATACGACAGCTCCGTGGCTGCGGCGGTGGATTTCTACGGCGTCGTGGACGTCGACACCTGCCCGCGAACGGAATCTGCCGGCGGCGAGGTGCACGCCTGGACGATGGAGGCCTACCTGGGCGCGGGCTACACGCAGGCGGATGCGGCGCGGGCCAGTGCGCTGCACCACGTCAGCCCGGGCACGCCGCCGGTGATGATCCTTCACGGCACGGCGGATCCCATGGTAGACGTCACCCAGAGCGACAGATTTTACGCGAAGCTGAGGGACAGCGGCGTCTATGTGGAGTATTATAAGTTGCGAGGCGTTGGTCATGGGCAGGATGCGTTCTATCAGGATGAGGTCAAGGCGCTCGTTCTTGCTTTCATGAATAAGGTGTTAGGAGAGACAAAGTGAGAAAGATGTTGGACAATCGCGTTGAGCGCGAGGTTCTGTCGCTGATTGAAGGAGTTGCCTATGCCAGTGTACCCGCCTGGTACGGCTCTGTTCGGCGCAATCTGAAAATGGATCTGATCGTACCCAAGAATCGCGCGGGGCATGCGCCGATGCCGCTGATCATCTGGATCTGTGGCGGCGCGTTCCGCTGCGTCAGCCGCAGCGCCTGGCTGCCGGAGCTGATGGGCTTTGCCCGGCGCGGCTATTGCGTGGCCAGCATCGAGTACCGCACCGTCAATGAAGGCGCCTATGCCGACTCTTATGCGGATGTCAAGAGCGCCATACGCTATCTGAAGGCCCACGCGGCGGAGTATTGCATCGATACCGGTCGCATTGCGGTCATGGGGGAGTCCGCCGGCGGCACCATGGCGAGCTTCGCCGGCGTCGCGGGGCACATCCGGGAATTTGACCGGGGCGACTACCTGGAGTACGACAGCAGTGTGCACGCGGTGGTGGATTTCTACGGCATCGTGGACTGCACCTGCAATCCCATCCAGGCCGACGGCCGGGATATTCCGCCCTTCATGATGGAGGACTTCCTGGGCCTGGATTACAGCCGGGAGGATGCGCTGCGGGCCAGCCCCATTGCGTACATCAACGCAGATACGCCGCCCTTCCTGATCTTCCACGGCAACCGGGACAAACGGGTGCCCTTCGAACAGAGCGTGCGCCTCTATGAGGCCCTGCGGGATGCAGGCGTGCGCGCGGATTTCTACGAGCTGGACGGCGCAGACCACGGTGAGGATAGCTTCTATCAGCCGGAGAAGCTGGAGATTGTCGATCGCTTCCTGCGGGAAGTGCTGCACATCGGCTGAGCCGGCGCGCGGCAGATTCTAGCGGCCGGAAGGGGGATACCTTCCGGTCGCTTTTGTCTGCGCACGGTGCCCGGAGGAGCGCCGCCAGCCTGCGATCCCGGATATGCCGTCGGCGGCACGCTTCCGACAGCACCGGCCGCGCGTCAGTCGTGTGTGCCCGCAGCTTCTGCCCATTCAAAAAACGACCCGCTGAAGGTGTTCTTCAGCGGGTCATTGCGTTATATTTTACTTCTTCACGCTCAGCACGGCCTTTTCGCCGTTGATGTTCCACTCCTTGGCGTAGGCGCCCTCGGGAGCGTCGCCGGCGGTGATGGCGGTGGCCAGCGTCGCGGCTGCGATCTCGGAAGCGTTCTTCTCGATCACGCCAGACAGGGTCTCGGTGGTGGCGTAGGTCACGGTGATGCGGTCCACCACGTCGAAGCCGGCCTCCTTGCGCATGGTCTGCAGCTTGGAGATGACCTCGCGCCACGAAGCCGCTCTTCTGGGCGGGGGAGATCAGGCAGTCGTCCTTGGCCAGCTCGACCTCGGTGCCCTCGATGTCGAACTTCACGGTTTCGCCGCGCTCAAAGGCGTCCACGAAGTCGTTGCCGTCCACGTCCTTCAGATACGCGCCGATCTTGCCCAGCAGCTTTCCGTAGCGCGGGCCCAGCGTGCGCATCTGCGGCTTGATCTGGTAGGTGGTGAAGGCGCGCGCGTCGGAGATGAATTTGACTTCCTCCACGTTCAGCTCGCTGCGGATCAGCGCCGCGCAGTCCTCGCTCAGCTCCGCACCCTTCACGTACAGCGTGCCCAGCGCCTGGCGCACCTTGATGTTGGCGGTGTTGCGGCACGCGCGGCCCAGCTGCACGGCCTGCATGACCTCGTCCATCTGCGCCTCCAGCTCGGGGTTGATCCACTCGGCATGGCAGGCGGGGAAGTCGGACAGGTGCACGGACTCCGGCGCGCCCGGAACGTTGCCCACCACCAGGTTCTGGTACATGGACTCGGTCATGAAGGGGATGAACGGAGCGCAGATGCCGGTCAGCGTGGTCAGCACGGTGTAGAGCGTGTTGTAGGCGGCCAGCTTGTCGCTCGTCCACTCCTTGCCCCAGAAGCGGCTCTTGCTCAGGCGCACGTACCAGTTGGACAGCTCCTCCACGAAGCTCTGGATGGCGCGGGCGGGCTCGGTGATCTTGTACTCGGCAAGGCCCTCGTCCACCAGCTTCACCAGCGTGTTCAGCTTGGACAGCGCCCAGCGATCCATCAGGGTGTAATCCGCGTCGCTGCAGCTGTGCACAGCGGGATCAAAGCTGTCGATGCTTGCGTACATGGTGAAGAACGCGTAGGTGTTCCACAGCGTGCCCATGAACTTGGACTGCATCTCGCTGACCAGCTCGCCGGAGAAGCGGGTGGGCAGCCACGGGGAGCCTGCAGCGTAGAAGTACCAGCGCACAGCGTCCGCGCCCTGCTTGTCCAGCACGTCCCACGGATCCACCACGTTGCCGATGTGCTTGCTCATCTTGCGGCCCTCCGCGTCCTGCACATGGCCCATGACCAGGCAGTTCTTGTACGGACTCTGGCCGAACACCAGCGTGCCGATGGCGATCAGGGAGTAGAACCAGCCGCGGGTCTGGTCGATGGCCTCGGAGATGAAGTCCGCCGGGAAGCGCTGCTCGAAGATCTCCTTGTTTTCAAAGGGATAGTGCCACTGAGCAAAGGGCATGGAGCCGGAATCGTACCAGCAGTCGATGACCTCGGGCGTGCGATGCATCGGCTTTCCGCACTTCGGGCAGGTGATGGTCACCGCGTCGATGTAGGGGCGGTGCAGCTCGATGTTGGGGTCGACGTTGTCGCCCAGCTCGATCAGCTCCTGACGGGAGCCGATGACGTGCTGGTGTCCGCACTCGCAGACCCACACCGGCAGGGGCGTGCCCCAGTAGCGCTCGCGGGAGAGCGCCCAGTCGATGACGTTGTCAAGGAAGTTGCCGAAGCGGCCGTCCTTGATGTTCTCGGGCATCCAGTTGATGGTCTGGTTGTTGGCCATCAGCTCGTCGTGCACGGCGGTCATCTTGATGAACCAGCCGCCGCGGGCGTAGTAGATCAGCGGGGTGTCGCAGCGCCAGCAGAAGGGATAGTCATGCTCGAACACCGGTGCGGAGACCAGCTTGCCCTCCTTCTCCAGCTGCTCCAGGATGATGGGGTCGGCCTTCTTGACGAAGGTGCCCGCCCAGGGGGTCTCCTTGCTCATCTCGCCCTTGGGCGTGACCAGCTGCAGCATGGGGATGTCGTTCTCGCGGCCCACGCGCGCGTCGTCCTCACCGAAGGCGGGGGCAATGTGCACGATGCCGGTACCGTCGGACATGGTGACGTAGCCGTCGGCGATGACCTGCCAGGCGTTGCCCGCGTTGGGCACGTTGCCCAGCGCAGCCACCTGGAAGTCGAACAGCGGCTCATATTTGATGCCCACCAGCTCGCGGCCGGGGAAGGTGGTCTTGTTGGCGACCTCGACGCCCTCGCCCAGAACCTTTTCGATCAGCGCGTCGCCCATGATGATGGTGCGGCCCTCGAAATCGAACTTTGCGTAGGTCTCGTCGGGGTTTACGCACAGGGCCACGTTGCTGGGCAGGGTCCAGGGCGTGGTCGTCCATGCGTAAATGAAGGTGTTCTCCTGATCCTTCACCTTGAAGCGCACCACGGCGCTTCTCTCCTTCACCAGCTTGTAGCCCTGGGAGACCTCGTGGCTGGAGAGGGCGGTGCCGCAGCGGGGGCAGTAGGGAACGATCTTGTGGCCCTTGTACAGCAGGCCCTTCTTGCTGATCTCCTTGAGCGACCACCACTCGGATTCGATGTAGTTGTCCTCGTAGGTGACGTAGGGGTTCTCCATGTCGCACCAGAAGCCAACGCGGTCGGACATCTCCTCCCACATGCCCTTGTACTTCCACACGGATTCCTTGCACTTCTTGATGAAGGGCTCCAGGCCGTACTGCTCGATCTGCTCCTTGCCGTCCAGACCCAGCTGCTTCTCGACTTCGAGCTCCACGGGCAGGCCGTGGGTGTCCCAGCCGGCCTTGCGCAGCACGTTCTTGCCCTTCATGGTCTGATAGCGCGGGATCAGGTCCTTGATGGCGCGGGTCTCGATGTGGCCGATGTGGGGCTTGCCGTTGGCCGTCGGCGGGCCGTCAAAGAAGGTGAAGGTATCCTGACCCTTGCGCAGATCGACGCTCTTTTTGAAGATCTCGTTTTCTTTCCAGAACTTCAGAACTTCCTTTTCGCGGGCGAGGAAGTCCATCGAGGTGGAAACTTTTTCAAACATGCTGCACTCCTCCAAAATAAAATTCGCCTTCATCCCTTTGGGACGAAGGCGCTTCGCGGTACCACCCAAATTGGCGCGGAAAAGCCGCACCCACTTGATTTCTGCTGTAACGGGCGCTCCCGGCGAGGCCTACTGACCGATGCTTCGGCGTTCGGTTCGCTGCTCCGAGGCGATTCCCTGTGGATGCTCTCGTCCGGACTTGCACCAGTCTCCGGCTCGCTGCGCGAAAGCGCGTCCCAGGCGTTCCTCATCAAGGCATAGATAATTACCGTACTATTATATCCGTTTTTTTTGCGCTTGTAAAGCCCTCAATGGGATTTTAACGTCCCGAAGAGAGAAAAAGGGAGGAGAACCGACGGTTCTCCTCCCCGAAAGGAACGTGATCAGCCCTGCAGGCCTTCGATGGCGATGGCGGTGACCAGCTCGTCCGCGTCCACGGTCAGCGTATAGGTCACGCCGTTGAGCACGTTGAACGCTACGGTGCGCACGCCGTCCTCGTCGGTGCTGTCGTCAGAGGGAGCGCCCAGGGTGGCGGCAGCCTCGCTCAGCGCAGTCACGCCGGGCTGGATGCCGTCGGCGCAGATCAGAGCGCCGTTCAGGAGGACGGACGTTTCGATCCGGTTGATGGCGCACTCGGCCAGCGTGCATTCCTCGCTGCTGTAGTTGAACGCGCCCACGTAAACCAGGCCAGCGCCGTTGTACAGGTACATGCGGTCGCCGTAAACCATGCTGATGCCGCCTGCCTCCACGGTGGTGTCCGCCGGATGATCGGCGGGCAGCACCCAGCCGTTGTCCAGCAGATCCTGCACGGTCGCGCCCTTCTGATAGAGCTTGCCGTCCAGAATGTAGGAATCAAAGGGCAGGCTGGCCGGATCGGGCAGGTTCTCCTGCTGAACGCCGGTCCTGGAGCTGTCCACAACGCCGTAGTTGGTGACCAGGTCGTTGCTCATGGTCAGCCGGGTCAGCTTCGCATTTTCATCGGCGCTTTCAAAGTACAGGGTCCAGTTGTAGTTGTTGCCGAAGGTATAGTAGGTGAGGTAGTCGCTGTCGTAGGTGCGGCCATTGCTGTCCGGGCCGCAGGCTTCGATGACGTCCTTCATCGTGGTCTCGCCCAGCACCATGCCACCCACCGACAGGCCGGCATGCTTGTCGCTGTTCAGATTGACGCCGGTGGCCCAGAAGGGATCCTCGGTGGTGGTGACGTAGTCCACGCGCACGGAGAAGGCGTTGCGGCCGTCGTCCACGGGCACGTCGTAATAATACTGGCCCTTGCTCAGACCGCTGACGTCGGGAACATTCACGCCCATCGCGGTCAGATCGGCCACGGAGATGGGGAAGTCGTAGGTCTTGCCGCCCACGTTCAGGCTGGTGTCGTACAGATTGATGGCGCCGGCTTCCTCGGCGGAGGCCGCGCAGGCCAGTGCGCCGACCGCGAGCAGGGCGATCAGCAGGATCGAAAGGATGCGATTCTTCATGGTAAAAATTCCCCCCATATAAAAATTCCCCCCATATATTCTAACATGGTTTACCAAGGATTGCAATGAAATTCGGGAGAATTCGTGTCGAAAACGGGCCGCGACTGTGCCATTGCACTGCAGGTATCCACAATCTGTCCGGGAAAGACCGCCTTCGGGCACAAAAAATACCGCCCGAAAACTTCGGACGGATCCTTGCTCAGCGGCGGCGGAGCAGGCCGCTCAGGCCGCGCCGCTTTCCCTGCTGGGCGCGCTCGGCCTCCTTCAGCGCCCGGGCGTACTTGGCGTTTTCCGGCTGCTGGTGGGCGGCGACGGACAGATAGATCAGCGCCTTCTGCACGTCGCAGGTCTTGTAGAGCACCGCGCCGAACAGGTAGTTCCACTCGGCGCTGCGGGTGGCGATGTTCATCAGCATCCGCCGGGCCATGGGGTACTGACCGCCGTCGATCAGCTCCTGTATGCGCTCCAGGGCGCGCGCCTCGGATTCGGCGTCGGCGCACTGCTGGGGCTCCTTCAGGCAGGCCCGGTAGGCGGCGTTGATCTCCGCCATCTTTTCGTTGGCCCAGTCGCGCTCCGGTCCCTCCATGAAGCGATCCGGATGCCAGCGCCGCGCCAGCGCCCGGTAGGCAGCGCGGATCTCCGCCTTTGTTGCCGTCGGCGGCACATTGAGCACGGAGTATGCGTTCACAGAATTCACCTCGGCTTTGTACAATCCACAGATGGAAATGTGCGCCCCTCCACGGATGGAAGCGCCGCTCCATGCGGGGGGATACTACTGATTATAGAAAAAATCTGCTGCGCTGTCAAGTTTTCCCCCGCCGCGGCGATTCCATCCCGGGAAAATATATCGATTTTATTACGAAAATATTCGAAGAATACGAAAGAATGAACATTTCTTCCATTCCTTTACTTGCCCCGAAAACAGGCGTAAAATAATTCTATATTGTGATATTTTGTCATATTTGCCCGAAAAAAAGGATGTGTCCGACTTGCAGAAGCAGAAATCTGTGCGCGCGCGCAAGAAGCGCCGCATGAGCTACAACGCCAAGACGCGGCTGTGGCTCGTGCTGTGCTATCCGGTGGGCCTGACCCGCATGTGGCGCGCCAGGTGCAGCTGGAGCCTGGGCAAGAAGTACGCCGTGTCCTCCATTGCGCTGGTGGTGCTGCTGGCGGTGATGCTGGCGCCGGCTCCGAAGAACGTCCACAGGGGTAGCATCGAGCTCTACGGCGAGGATCCTGAGGTCGAGGTCTACGGTCCGGTTCTTCCGGAGAACTTCATATCGGGCGTTCAGACCGTCAGCACCGCATCCGTCATCGTGCGCGACGAGGATCGGGTGGACGATACCGTCTACGTCTACGCCAGCAAGAACGGCAAGGCCTATCACATCAGCGGCTGCGAGCACTATTATGACGGCATGCAGAAGCTGACGACGTACGAGGCCTATTACCTCGGCTATGCGCCCTGCAGCAGCTGCAATCCCCCGGTCTACACCGGCGGCGTGAGCTCGTAAGGCGAACGATTTCCTATGCAAGGGAGCCTTCCACATGCGTGGGAGGCTCTTTTTCTGCACAATTTCTGCGGAAATGGGAATCCCTGCCGACAATTCGGCGCGCAAAGTGGGGTTTTCGTACCGGTTTTGTTGCCGGGATTCTGCGCTTTTGCTACAATGAAATCACGCCGGACGGGGGTGCCCCGCGGAACCGGCGGGGAAATTGCGATCATTTTCGACGATTTTCGACGATTTCGGGCACAAAACCTGTACAAGGGAAGGAGGATTTTCCTATGAAGAAGTACATTATGAAGGGTGTTTGCATCGCCGCTGCGGCGCTGCTGGTTGTGGTTCTGGTTCTGAACTGCTTCGCCACGGTACCCGTCGGCTCCACCGGCATCCTGCTCACCTTTGGCAAGGTGGAGGAGGGCAAGGCGCTGACCGAGGGTCTGCATCTGAAGATCCCCTTCGTGCAGCGCATTGTATCCATGGACAACCGGGTAAAGAAGCTGGAGCTGAACACCGAGGCCTTCTCCAAGGACATTCAGACGGTGTCGGCCACGCTGGCGGTGAACTATCGCCTGCAGGCGGAGAAGTCCTTCGCCATCTACAAGACCCACGGCACCCAGTACGAGCAGAACATCATCGTGCCGGCGACCCACGAGGTGCTCAAGTCGGTGTGCGCCCAGTACACCGCCGAGGAGCTGATCTCCAAGCGCGCCGAGTCCTCCGACATGATGCGCGACGAGCTGGACGCGAAGCTCAGCGGCATGGGCATCACCGTGACCGACTTCAACATCATCGACTTCGACTTCTCCGACGAGTTCATCAACGCGGTGGAAGCCAAGCAGGTGGCCGAGCAGGTCAAGAAGAAGGCTGCCACGGAGAACGAAACCGCCATCGCCCAGGCCGAGCGCGAGAAGCAGGTCTCCATCAAGCAGTCCGAGGCCGAGGCGGAGCGCGTGCGCATCGAGGCGGAAGCCCAGGCGCAGAGCACGCTGATCGCGGCCCAGGCCAAGGCGGATGCGGTGAAGCTGGCCGCCGACGCGGAGGCCTACCGCCTGGAGAACGAGGGCAAGTACGTCACCGCCTCGTTGATCGACAAGATCCTCGCGGAGAACTGGGATGGCAAGCTGCCCAATGTGGTCGGCGGCGACGTGAAGGGAATTCTGAACGTGGATTCCCTGCTGGATGCCGGCGAAGCTGAATAAGGAAGGCAAACGTAGAGCCGTTTCAAAAAATTGTAGGGCGGGGTGCCTTCACCCCGCCGCATAGCAAAGATGGGGCTGTCTCAAAACGGAGAAAGGTTTTGAGACAGCCTCGATCATATTCCGAAAAGGATTCGCAAGGGGGAATCCGTCCTCCCCCCGTCACAATTATCCATCCAGCTCCGCAACCGCCTCGCTCAGCTCCTCCCAGATTTCGTAGAGCTCATCGAGGCGCTGCTGCGCTGCGCGGTGATCCTTCGCCACCTGCTGGGCGAGATTGGAATCCTTGTAGGTCTCCGGGTCGCCCATCTGCGCTTCGAGTCGGGCGATCTCCTCCTCAGTGCGGGCCACGTCCTCCTCGGCATTCTTCAGCTTCAGGCGCAGCGCCTTCTCGCTCTCCTTTGCAAGGCGCGCCTTGCGCTTCTCCTTGTCGATCTGGGTCTTCGTCTTGCCTCCGAAGGCCTCCTCCTCGATCCCGGCCTCCTCCAGGCGCTTCTTCTCGAGGTAGTCGTCGTAATTGCCGATGTACTCCTTCGCGCCCTCAGGGGTCATCTCCACCACGCGGTTGGCCACGCGGTTGATGAAGTAGCGGTCGTGGCTGACGGTGAGGATCGTGCCGTCGAAGTCCTCCAGCGCGCCCTCCAGCACCTCGCGGCTGTCCATGTCCAGGTGGTTGGTGGGCTCGTCCATCAGCAGGAAGTTGTCGTGGCGCAGCATCAGCTTGGCCAGCGACACCCGGCCCTTCTCGCCGCCCGACAGCGTGCGGATGGGCTGGAACACGTCGTCGCCGGTGAGCAGGAACAGCGCAAGCACCCCGCGCACCCGGTCGATCTCCAGCCGGGGGAAGTCGTCCCAGATTTCGTTCAGGATGTCCTTGTCCGGGTGCAGCTTGGTCTGGTGCTGCTCGTAGTAGCCCAAATCCACGTTCGAGCCGTAGACCACCGTGCCGTTGTCGGGGGGCAGCTGCCGCGCGATGATGTTCAAGAGCGTGGACTTGCCCACGCCGTTGGGGCCGATGATGGCCACGCGGTCGCCCGCGCGCAGGTGCAGGTTGAAGTTTTCAAACAGCGTGCGGCCCTCGAAGCCCTTGCGCAGATCCTTCACCATCAGCACGTCGTCGCCGGTGCGGCGGCGCGCCTCGAAGCTGAAGCGCACCTTCTGCTCGCTCTGGGGCTTCTCCAGGCGCTCCATCTTCTCCAGCCGCTTTTCGCGACTCTCTGCGGCCTTGATGGACTTCTCCCGGTTGTACATGCGGTAGCGCTGGATGATGGCCTCCTGACGGGCGATCTCCGCCTGCTGCAGCTTGTACTCCTTCATCTGGCGCTCCAGATCGGCCCGGCGCTTGACGGAGAACTGGTCGTAGTTGCCCTCGTACTGGGTGAGCCGCCGCAGCGAAATCTCCGCCATGCAGTCGCACACGGCGTTGAGGAAGTAGCGGTCGTGGCTGATGACCAGCACCGTGCCCTTGTACTTCTTCAGCGTCTCCTCCAGCCACTGCGTCGCCTGCAGGTCGAGGTGGTTCGTCGGCTCGTCCAGCAGCAAGAGGTCCGGCTGGGTCAGCAGCAGCCGCGCAAGGCACAGGCGGGTCTTTTCGCCGCCGGAGAGCACCCGCGCGGGCTGATCCTCGCGGCCCTTGGCGAAGCCCAGGCCCGCCAGCACGCCCTGGATGCGGCTGGGCCACTCGTAGCCGCCGGAGGCCTCGAAGCGATCCAGCAGGTTGGAATAGCTGCGGCTCAGGCGGGCGTATTCGTCCGCGTCCTCGTGCTTCTCGGCCATCTCGGCCTCCAGCGCGCGCAAGCGCTGCTCCATCTCCTTCAGCGGATCAAACACGCGCTCCAGCTCCTGCTGCACAGTGAGGTCGCTCTGGATGTCGGCCTCCTGCGTGAGCAGCCCCACCCGCGCACCCTTGACGATGGAGATGCTGCCCTCGTCCGGCTCCATTGCGCCGGAGATCAGCTTAAACAGCGTGGACTTGCCCGTGCCGTTCGCGCCAACCAGCCCCATGCGGCTGCCCGCCTGGAGCGTGAGGCTCACGTCCTTCAGCACGGTGTTCATCGCGAAGGACTTGGTGACGTTTTGTACGGTCAAAAGTATCATTTCGTTAACTCCGATGGAGATTTATTCCGCCCACCATCTGCCGCTTGCACCGCAGGGGAGCACGCCACCGCAGGTCACCGGCAGCACGATCTCGTCCGCCGCGACCCGTCCGCCGTGGGTGCGGCCCACGGTCATGGTCAGCATGTTGTTCAGCACCGCGGGTTGAAGTCCCGTGGTGTAGCTGTTGATGAGCATGAACCGCGCGTCGTCGGCAAGCACCTTCTCGCAGGCGCTCACCAGGCCGAACAGCTCGTTTTCCAGCTTCCACACCTCGCCGCCCGGGCCACGGCCGTAGCTGGGCGGATCCATCAGGATGCCCTCGTAGCGGTTGCCCCGGCGCTCCTCGCGCTGCACGAACTTCAGCGCGTCGTCGATGATCCATCTAACGCTGGTCTCGTCGATGCCGGACAGCTTGCGGTTCTCGCCCGCCCACTGCACCATGCCCTTGGCCGCGTCCACATGCGTGACCTTCGCACCCGCCGCCGCACAGGCGCAGGTCGCGCCGCCGGTGTAGCCGAACAGGTTCAGCACGCGGATGGGACGATTCGCCTTGCGGATCAGGCCCGCCATCCAGTCCCAGTTCACCGCCTGCTCCGGGAACAGGCCGGTGTGCTTGAAGCCGGTGGGGCGCACGTAGAACTCCAGCTCGCCGTACTTTACGCTCCAGCGCTCCGGCAGCTTTTTGAAGAACTCCCACTCGCCGCCGCCCTTGGTGGAGCGGTGGTAGTGGGCGTCCGCCTTCGTCCACAGATTGGGCTTCTGCTTCGGCCAGATCGCCTGGGGATCGGGGCGGCGCAGGATGATGTCCCTCCAGCGCTCCAGCTTCTCGCCGTCGCCGGTATCGATGACCTCGTAATCCTTCCATTCGGAGGCAATATACATAGATACACACACCTTGTATAATGTATTTGGGTTTTGAGAGGGGCCCATACCCTCGAAAGGACTTGTTCAATTGGCACAGAAGTGCGATAATTGAACCAATGGGCGGAGAG
>SFET01000079.1 GCA_004557125.1 Clostridiales bacterium
CGAAGATGCGCTCGCAGAACAGGCCGTCCCGCTCGGGCTTCAGGGTGCGGTAGTTGATGGTCTCGGGCTTCTTGACCTCGCCGTAGGACCACTCCCGGATCTGCTCCGGGGAGGCCATGCCGATCTTGATCGCGTCAAAGGCAATGTTGTTGCCGGTATTGTTATCCATCATGTTGCGATTTTCCTCCTTCAATGATCCAGAATGTTCAGTGTGACGAATGGCTTGCGTTCTGGATCATTCGTCGTCGAAGTCAGCGTCGATGTCCGCGCCGGCGTCCTCCGGAGCGTCCTCGATATCGAAGCCGGACTCCTGGAAGTCGGCCTCATCGGCAAAGCTGCGGTGCCGGTCGTCGTCGGCATCCATCCGCGCCAGGTTGAAGGTGTCCATGGCGTCCTCGTCTTCCTTCAGCTCGATGACATTGCCGTCCTTGTCCAGCACCTGGATGTCCAGGCACAGGGACTGCAGCTCCTTCACCAGGACCTTGAAGGACTCGGGCACGCCGGGCTGGGGCACGTTGTGGCCCTTGACGATGGCCTCGTAAGTGCGGACACGGCCGGTGACATCGTCGGACTTGACGGTCAGGATCTCCTGCAGGGTATAAGCCGCGCCGTAAGCCTCCAGGGCCCAGACTTCCATCTCGCCGAAGCGCTGGCCGCCGAACTGGGCCTTGCCGCCCAGAGGCTGCTGGGTGACCAGGGAGTAGGGGCCGGTGGAACGGGCGTGGATCTTATCATCCACCAGGTGGTGCAGCTTGAGGAAGTAGACGTAGCCGACAGTGACCTTGTTGTCGAAGGGCTCGCCGGTGCGGCCGTCGTACAGCACGCTCTTGCCCTCGGGGTCCAGGCCGGCCTCGTTCAGCATGGCGGTGATGTCCTCTTCCCGGGCGCCGTCGAAGATGGGGGTGGCCACCTTGCAGCCCAGGGCGTGGGCGGCGTAGCCCAGATGGACCTCCAGCACCTGGCCGATGTTCATACGGGAGGGCACGCCCAGGGGGTTCAGCACGATGTCCAGAGGCGTACCGTCGGGCAGGAAGGGCATATCCTCCTGGGGCAGGACCCGGGAAACAACGCCCTTGTTGCCGTGACGGCCTGCCATCTTGTCGCCCACCTGGATCTTGCGGCGCTGGGCGATATAGACGCGGACCACCATGTTCACGCCGGGCCCAAGCTCGTCGCCGTTTTCGCGGGTGAACACCTTGGTGTCCAGCACGATGCCGCTCTCGCCGTGAGGCACCTTCAAAGAGGTGTCACGGACCTCACGGGCCTTCTCACCGAAGATGGCACGCAGCAGCCGCTCCTCAGCGGTGAGGTCGGTCTCACCCTTGGGGGTGACCTTGCCCACCAGGATGTCGCCGGACTTGACCTCGGCGCCTACACGGATGATGCCGTTCTCGTCCAGGTCCTTCAGAGCGTCCTCGCCCACGTTGGGGATATCCCGGGTGATCTCCTCGGGTCCCAACTTGGTGTCGCGGGCATCCAGTTCGAATTCCTCGATGTGGATAGAGGTGTACAGGTCCTCCCGCACCAGACGCTCGTTCAGCAAAACGGCGTCCTCGTAGTTGTAGCCTTCCCAGGTCATGAAGCCCACCAGGATGTTCTGGCCCAGGGCGATCTCGCCCTGATCGGTGGCGGGGCCGTCGGCCAGGACGGTGGGATCCTCCCACTCGCCCTTCTCGTTCAGGCGCTTGCCGTGGACACGCTCGCCCACATCCACGATGGGATGCTGGTTGATGCAGGTGGTGTGGTTGGAACGGATATACTTGATGAGCTTGTAATCCTTTGTCTCACCGCTGTCGTACTTGACGGTGACATGACGGGCGTCCACGGAGGTGACCACACCGTCGCCCTCGGCCAGGACCACGATCTCGGAATCGATGCAGATCTTGTGCTCCATGCCGGTGCCGACGATGGGCGCATGGGGACGCAGCAGAGGCACGGCCTGACGCTGCATGTTGGCGCCCATCAGGGCGCGGTTGGCGTCGTCGTTGGGCAGGAAGGGGATCATGGCGGTAGCGATGGACACCATCATGCGGGGGCTGACGTCGATATAGTCCACCAGCTCCTTATCCACTTCCACGATCTCATCCCGGTGACGGGCGGTGATACGGGCATTGATGAGGCAGCCGTTCTCGTCCAGGGGCTCGGCGGCCTGACCGACGAT
>SFET01000055.1 GCA_004557125.1 Clostridiales bacterium
CACGATGGCCACGGGCGGCGCGGTGTGCATCATGCTGATGATGCAGGGTGTGAACGTCTGGATCGCGCTGCTCTGCGCCATCATTGCGGGCATGCTTGCGGGTCTGGCGACAGGCCTGTTCCACACGGCCATGGGCATTCCGCCCATCCTCGCCGGCATCCTCACGCAGCTGTCGCTGTACTCCATCAACCTGACCATCATGCTGGGCAAGGCCAACCAGGCGGTCAGCGTGACGAAGTACGATCTGATCGTCAGCTCCCGCTACGTCAAGGAGCTGTCCGTCCGCAACCCGATCCTGATCACCGCCGTGGTGATCGTGGTGCTCATCGGCATCCTGTACTGGTTCTTCGGCACCGAGCTGGGCTGCTCGCTGCGCGCCACCGGCGCAAACGCCGCCATGGCCCGCGCACAGGGCATCAACACCAACTTCTGCAAGATCCTGGGCCTGATGATCGCCAACGGCATCGTGGCGCTGGCCTCCGCCATGTACTCCCACTACCAGGGCTTCGTGGACGTGAACATGGGCCGCGGCGCCATCGTCATCGGCCTGGCCGCGGTCATCATCAGCGACGTCATCTTCGGAAAGCTCTTCCGCAACTTTGCGCTGAAGCTGTTCGCCGTGGCGCTGGGCGCGGTGATCTACTACATCGTCATCCAGATCGTGCTGTGGCTGGGCCTCAACACGAACCTGCTCAAGCTCCTCTCCGCGCTGATCGTCGCTCTGTTCTTGGCGATCCCCTACTGGAAGGGCAAGATCCGCATGAAGGGAGGCCGCAAGCATGCTTGACCTGATCGACATCCGCAAGACCTTCAACGCCAAGACCGTCAATGAGAAGGTCGCGCTCAACGGCGTGAACCTCCACCTGGAGGACGGCGACTTCGTGACCGTCATCGGCGGCAACGGTGCGGGCAAGTCCACCATCCTCAACGCCATCGCCGGCGTGTGGCCGGTGGACGAGGGCAAGATCGTCATCGACGGCGTGGACGTGACCAACCTGTCCGAGCACCGCCGCGCGAACCTGCTGGGCCGCGTGTTCCAGGATCCCATGACCGGCACCGCCGCCACCATGCAGATCGAGGAGAACCTGGCCCTGGCTGCGCGCCGCGGTCAGAAGCGCACCCTGCGCGCGGGCATCACCAAGGCCGAGCGCGAGGGCTACCGCGAGAAGCTCAAGACCCTGGGCCTGGGCCTGGAGGATCGCATGACCACCAAGGTGGGCCTGCTCTCCGGCGGCCAGCGACAGGCGCTGACCCTGCTGATGGCGACGCTGAAGAAGCCGAAGCTGCTGCTTCTGGACGAGCACACCGCTGCGCTGGACCCCCGCACGGCTGCGAAGGTGCTCCAGCTCTCCCGACAGATCGTCGAGGAGAATCACCTGATGACCATGATGGTCACGCACAACATGAAGGACGCCATCGCCTACGGCAACCGTCTCATCATGATGCACGAGGGCCGCGTGATCCTGGACATCAAGGGCGAGCAGAAGAAGCACCTCACCGTCGAGATGCTGCTGGAGCAGTTCGCCCGGGCCAGCGGCGACGAGTTCGTCAACGACCGCGCGCTGCTGGGCTGACCGCAATCGAAGGGCTGCCTGTGGAGGACTCCGCAGACAGCCTTTTCACACTGTGGAGGTTATTATGAGCAATTACGATCAGATGCTTGCGATGGGGCAGCGCTTGTTCCTCGACTGGGACCAGCAGGAGATGATCCGGCGCTATCGTCTGGAGGCGGACGACCAATATCTGTACCTGCGCTTTCTGGGCCAGCGCCACCGCATCGACCGCGCGACCGGCACGGTGGAGAATCTGGATGAGCAGCGCCCCGCCGGGTTCAATGCGTCCCTGAGCATCTTCGACTACCTCTGCCGGGACAACGTCCTGCCCGGCATGAGCGGACACTGGCGCGCGGTCAACGCGCTCAAGCATACCGGACAGAGCAATCCCAGCGCTTCCAATTTCCACCAGAGCCACGCCGAGCGCATGCAGACGCACATCCCGGCGCTGAAGGAGGCATTGCAAGGGCTCGCCCTAGCCCCCTTCCCCCAGGGCGACGCCGCCTGCGTGTTCGAGGTGTTCCCCGGCTTCTACGCGGTGTTCCAGTTCTGGGAGGGCGACGAGGAGTTTCCGCCGTCGGTGCGCTTCCTCTGGGACGACAACGCCGGGTATCTGCGCTTCGAGACGCTGTTCTACGTGATGGGGGAATTCCTGGAGCTGCTGTGGACGAAGATTGCGGAAATCGAAAGAAAATCTTGCGCACAGGCAAGACAAACGCGGCGTTGTATGTTATAATTATAACAGCATATTTGCAAACCATGCTTCAACAGGAGGATGATTTTTATGGCTCTGAATCTGGAAAAGGCAGTCATCGGCATTGAGTTTGGTTCCACCAACATCAAGGCCGTTCTGATCGACGAAAACCACGTGCCCGTCGCGTCCGGCTCCCACGGCTGGGAAAATCAGCTGGTGGACGGCGTGTGGACCTACAGCCTGGAGGCCATTCATGCGGGCCTGCAGGATTGCTACGCCAAGCTGAAGAAGGACGCGCAGGAGAAGTGCGGCGTGACCCTGACGAAGGTCGCCGCCATCGGCTTCAGCGCCATGATGCACGGCTACATGGCCTTTGACAAGAATGATACGCTGCTGGTGCCCTTCCGCACCTGGCGCAACACCATCACCGGCGAGGCGGCGGCGAAGCTCACCGAGCTGTTCCACTACAACATTCCCCAGCGCTGGAGCATCTCCCACCTGTATCAGGCGATCCTCAACGGCGAGGAGCACGTGAAGGACGTGACCTACTTCACCACCCTGGCGGGCTACATCCACTGGATGCTCACCGGACGCAAGGTGCTGGGCGTGGGCGACGCCTCCGGCATGTTCCCCATCGATCCGGCCACCAAGGATTACATCCCTGAGATGATCGAGAAGTTCGACGCGCTGGTCGCCCCCAAGGGTTATCCCTGGAAGCTGCGCGACATTCTGCCCCAGGTTCTGTGTGCGGGCGAGAATGCGGGCACGCTGACCGAGGCGGGCGCAAAGCTGCTCGACCCCGCGGGCGATCTGGAGGCCGGCATTCCGCTGTGCCCGCCCGAGGGCGACGCCGGCACCGGCATGACCGCCACCAATTCCGTGGCCCAGCGCACCGGCAACATCTCCGCCGGTACCTCCGTGTTCTCTATGATCGTTCTGGAGAAGCCGCTGGAGAACGTCTATGAGGAAATCGATCTGGTCACCACGCCCTCCGGCGACCTCGTGGCCATGGCGCACTGCGCGAACTGCACCTCCGATCTGAACGCCTGGGCGGGCATCTTCAATGAGTTTGCCAAGGGCATCGGCGCGAATCCCAACCCGGGCGAGCTGTACGGCGCGATTCTGAACAGCGCGCTCACGGCGGATCCGGATTGCGGCGGCGTGATGACCTACGGCTACTTCTCCGGCGAGCACATGACCCACTTCGAAGAGGGCCGTCCGCTGCTGGTGCGCATGCCCGACGCGAAGTTCAATCTGGGCAACTTTGCCCGTGCCATCGTGTTCTCTGCGCTGGGCGCGATCAAGATTGGCAACAACATTCTGCAAAAGGAAGGCGTTTCCCTGGATAAGATGACCGGACACGGCGGCCTGTACAAGACCAAGGACGTTGGCCAGAAGCTGACCGCCGCCTGCTTCAACGCACCGGTGTCCGTGATGGAAACCGCGGGCGAGGGCGGCGCATGGGGCATCGCGCTGCTGGCCTCCTACATGCTGAACAAGGCCGAGGGCGAGACGCTGGGCGCCTATCTGGATCAGAAGGTGTTCGCCGGCATGAAGAGCGTCACGCTGGAGCCCGATCCGGTGGACGTGGAGGGCTTCAACAAGTTCATGGAGCGCTACATCGCCGCGCTGCCCGTGGAGCGCGCCGCAGTGGATTCCATGAAGTAATTTCCACATATTTGGAACCGGATTGGCGCGGAATGCGTCAATACTATGGAAGGGGAACTTGCCCTTGCGGCAGGTTCCCCTTATCTGTGAATACGCGATTGGGAAAGGATACCAATGCCGATGAAGAGGGCCGGAAGAATCGTCAACCGGATCATACTGATCCTGGGCATCGCCATGATCGCCTACTACCTCGCGCTGGGATTTGCCGTGCGCTTCGGACAGTCGCTGCAGTTTCTGTGGCTGATCGGGGGCTGCCTGTGCATCGCGCGCTATTTCTACTGGCGGCATGTGGAGAAGAGCGGGAAGTACCCGCGCCATCGGAAACTGCTACGCGCGCTACGTGTGCTGTTCTGCCTGGCGCTGGCGTTTTTTCTCAGCGTGGAGGGCGTGATCCTCTGCGGCGGCATGATGCAGCCGGAGTCGGGCCTTGACTACATCGTGGTGCTGGGCGCGAAGGTGAACGGAACCGTGCCCAGCGGCAGCTTGCGCAACCGCATTCAGGTGGGCGTGGAGTACCTGCGGGACAATCCGGAAACCATCGCCGTGCTCTCCGGCGGCCAGGGCAGCGACGAGGACATCTCCGAGGCCCGCTGCATGTACGAAAACATGGCGGCCGCGGGCATCGACCCCGCGCGGCTGAGCCTGGAGGAACAGTCCACCGACACCGCCGAGAACCTGCGCTTCAGCCGGGCGTTGATCCCCGAGGGCGCAAGCGTGGGCATCGTCACCAACAACTTCCACATCTTCCGCGCGCTGGCGCTGGCCAGGAATCAGGGCTGGGAGGACGTGCACGGCGTGCCCGTGGCCACGACGATGCTCTCCCTGCCCCACTACCTGATGCGGGAGTTCGTGGGCGTGGTCTACGAGACCGTGCGGGGAAATCTGACATTCTGACTGTGGCGTGGCGCCACAGACACATGCCTATCGGCGTTAGAGCGAAGCGATGTGGGTGCGGCGGCACGCCGTCGGCGGGGTGAGGGCACCCCGCCCTACGGTGTGGAGCAAATCCGAGCAGTATTTCTGGAAGCAGACGTAAGAAACCCGCCTCATAGCCGCCGAGGCGGGTTTCGTGCCAGTAGATACAGAATCATGCGGAAAGAAACACAGCACCTCTGCCCCTTGAATCTATGGGGGCAGAGGTGCGTTCGCTCAAACCGCAAAGCGATATGGGTGCAGGCCCTGCCTACCGATGTGCCAGCGGCAATTCGCCACGTATTTTCAAAACTGGACGTAAGAAACCCGCCTCATAGCCGCCGAGGCGGGTTTCGTGCCAACAGATACAGAATCATGCGGAAAGAAACACAGCACCCTTGCCCCTTGAATCTATGGGGGCAAGGGTGCGTTCGCTCAAACGCCGACAGGCAAACTGGCTGCAGGCCCTGCCTGCCAGCGGCGGCTCGCTGCCTTACCACGGCTTCCAGATTTGCATGGCCCAGCGGCCAATCCTGTAGAAGGGGGTCTCCAGCTCCTTCGCCGCCACCTTCAGCATCTCCCGGATGGGAATTTGCTGGGGACAGTGGCGCTCGCACTTGCCGCAGCCGATGCAGCGTGAGGCGCTGCCGGGCACCTTGCGCACGGCGGTCACCTGCCAGTACTCCTTGGTGGCCTTCTTTTTGCCGTCGATGGCAATCTCGTTCAGACAGCGGAAGCTGCCGGGGATGTCCACGCCCTGAGGGCAGGGCATGCAGTAGCCGCAGCCGGTGCAGCCCACGCGCACGCTGGCGTTGATCTCCTGCCGCAGCCCATCGATGAAGTCGAAGTCCTCCCGGGTGAAGCTGTCCGGGCGGGATGCGCAGGCCGCGCGCAGGTTTTCCTCAACCATCTCCATGCTGTTCATGCCGGAGAGCACGCAGGTCACGCCGCGCTGATCCCACAGCCAGTTCAGCCCCCACTGGGCCGCCGACCATCCATGGGGATGAGCCGCGATGCGCGCCTGTGCGGCCTTGGGCAGCAGGTTCACCAGCCGTCCGCCACGCAGCGGCTCCATGATGATCACCGGGATGCCCTTTGCCTGCGCGGCCTCCAGACCGCGCCTGCCCGCCTGACTGTGCTCGTCCATGTAGTTGTACTGGATCTGGCAGAAGTCCCAGTCGTAGGCGTCGAGGATCTGCAGGAACATGTCGGTGTTGCCGTGGAAGGAGAAGCCGATGTGCCGGATCTCGCCCGCCGCCTTCTTCTCCGCGATCCACTCCCGGATGCCCAGAGCTTCCAGCTTGTGCCAGGAGGCCACGTCGGTGATCATGTGCATCAGGTAGTAGTCGATGTGGTCGGTGCGCAGGCGGCTCAGCTCCTCGCGGAAGGTGCGCTCCACCCCCGCGCGGGACTTGATCAGGTACTGGGGCAGCTTCGTGGCCAGATACACCCGGTCGCGGGCGTGGTACTTCTCCAGAATTTTGCCCACGGCGACCTCGTTGCCGGAATAGATGTAGGCCGTGTCCAGGTAGTTCACGCCGCCGTCGATGGCGGCCATCAGCTCGCGCCCGGCCTTGTCCAGATCCACGCTGCCGCCCTTCTTCGTAAAGCGCATGCAGCCGTAGCCCAGCACGGACAGCATGTCGCCGCCCGCACCGGGGCGATATTGCATTTCAGAATTCCGCATTTGCTCCATGTTGCCCTCCTCAGTTGTGAAAGATGTGGTGGATGCTGCGCCGCTCAAAGCCGTGCACCCAGTCCGACTTGCAATAGTAGAGCAGGAAGATGACCGAGCTGATGAACCAGGTGAGCGGGTAGCACCAGAACAGCACGCGGATGTCGTGCACGATGGTCATGGCGATGGAGATGAAGATGATGCGCAGCACGCACCACACCGAGAGCATCACCAGCATCGGCACCGTGGCCCTGCCCGCGCCCCGGCACACGCCCGCCACGGCGTGAGAGAAGGCCAGCAGGCAGAAGAACAGGTTCTCGATCCGCGACTGGGTCACGGCGATGCGCACCACCTCGGGATCGCTGTTGAACAGCCGCGCAAGCGACGGCGCAAGCAGGGTCAGCAGCGCACCGATGATCTCCGCCAGCACCACCGAGGCGCAGATGCCGAAGCGCGCACCCTGCCTCGCGCGATCGTACTGCCGCGCGCCCAGGTTCTGGCTGACGAAGGTGGTCAGCGCCAAGGCGAAGCTGGTGATGGGCAGAAAGGCGAAGCCCTGGAGCTTGGCGTAGGTGCCGCAGGCCGCCATGGCATCGGAGCCGAAGGAATTGATGTAGCTCTGCACCAGCACGTTCGCGATGGAAATCACCGAGTTCTGTACGCCGGTGGGCAGGCCCATGCGCACGATCTCCTTCATCAGATCGAGGTGGAAGCGCAGCTTGTGCGGCTGCAGCTGATAGACCGTGCCCGGCTTGCGCAGGTGCAGATAGCACAGAAGCGCGCTGGCCGCCTGAGAGATCACCGTGGCCACCGCCGCGGAGCCCACGCCCAGGTGGAACGCACCGATGAACAGCAGATCCAGCGCCACGTTCAATGCGGAGGAGAACAGCAGGTAGTACAGCGGCCGGCGGCTGTCGCCCAGGGCGTTCATGATGCCGGTGAACACGTTGTAGAGCATCACCGCCATGGAGCCGAGGAAGTAGTTGCGGAAGTAGGCCACGGAATTGTCCATCACGTCCGGTGCGGTGCCCATCCAGCGCAGCAGCACCGGCGAGAGCAGCACGCCCGCCACCGTGAGCACGATTCCCGCCGCCACGCCGAAGGCCGCCGTGGTGTGGATCGCCCGGGAGACCGTGTCGTACTCCTCCGCGCCGAAGTAGCGGGAGATGACCACGCCCGCGCCCAGGGCGATGCCGATCATCAGCGCCGTGAGCAGCTGAATCAGCGAAGCCGAGGAGCTGACCGCCGCCAGCGCCTGCTTGCCCAGCAGGTTACCCACGATCACCGAGTCCGCCGCATTGTACAGCTGCTGAAACAGCTGGCTCAGGAAGATGGGCGTTGCAAAGGCGATCATCGCGCGGCGCACGCTGCCGGTGGTCATGCTCTGGGTTCCGCTGTGCATGGGACTCTGACCTCTCTCTTTCGTACGGCAGCCTCCCCCTTCGGAGGCCGCGCATCGGACGGTTTCTTTCCTTCCATATTACCCGCTCTGTGTAAAGCCCGCAAGGCCAATCTCCTGCATTTGCAGGATTTTGCCCGAAAAGCAGACAAAAGCGCCGGTTTGAATCGCTTCAAACCGGCGCGTGCATGCGCGTCAGCCGTTGAGGATCTGCATGAATTCCTCGCCGGTGATGGTCTCGCGCTGATAGAGGTACTCGGTCAGCTCGTTGAGCTTGACGCGGTTGTCCATCAGGATGCGGATGGCCTTTTCGTGCTGCTTCTTCACCAGCTCCACAACCTGCTTGTCGATCCGCGTCTGGGTCTCGGCGGAGCATGCCAGCGATGCGTCGCCGCCCAGGTACTGGTTCGTGACGTTCTCCATGGCCACCATGTCGAACTCCTCGCTCATGCCGTAGCGTGCGATCATCGCCCGGGCCAGCTTCGTGGCCTGCTCGATGTCGTTGGCTGCGCCGGTGGTCACGGAGCCGAACATCACTTCCTCGGCCGCGCGTCCGCCGGTGAAGGTGGCGATCTTGTTCTCGATCTCCTCCTTGCTCATCAGGTAGTGGTTGCCCTCCTCCACCTGCATGGTGTAGCCCAGCGCGCCGGAGGTGCGGGGAATGATGGTGATCTTCTGCACCGGGGCGGAGTTGGTCTGCTTCGCCGCCACCAGCGCGTGGCCGATCTCGTGGGCCGACACGATGCGCTTCTCCTCGGCGGTGAGGATGGCGTTCTTCTTCTGGTAGCCCGCGATGACCACCTCGATGGATTCCTCCAGATCCGCCTGGGTCGCGCCCTTGCGGCCGTCGCGCACCGCGCGCAGCGCAGCTTCGTTGACGATGTTGGCAAGCTCCGCGCCGGATGCGCCGCTGGCCATGCGGGCGACCTTCTCAAAGTCTACCGGTCCCTCGATCTTGATCTTCTTCGCGTGCACCTTCAGGATCTCCTCGCGACCCTTCAGGTCGGGCAGCTCCACCGGAACGCGGCGATCGAAGCGGCCGGGACGGGTCAGCGCCGGGTCGAGGGACTCCGGACGGTTCGTCGCCGCCAGGATGATCACGCCGTTGTTGCCCTCGAAGCCATCCATCTCGGTCAGCAGCTGGTTCAGCGTCTGCTCGCGCTCGTCGTTGCCACCCATCTGACCGTCGCGCTTCTTGCCGATGGCGTCGATCTCGTCGATGAACACGATGCACGGGGCCTTTTCCTTCGCCTGCTTAAACAGGTCGCGCACCTTGCTCGCGCCCATGCCCACGAACATCTCCACGAATTCCGAACCGGACATGGAGAAGAAGGGCACATTCGCCTCGCCGGCCACAGCCTTGGCAAGCATCGTCTTGCCGGTGCCGGGAGGGCCGACCAGCAGGATGCCCTTGGGCATCTGCGCGCCGATCTCCTTGTACTTTTCGGGCGTGTGCAGATAGTCCACGATCTCGGCCAGGTTCTCCTTGGCCTCGTCCTCGCCGGCCACATCGGCGAATTTGATGCCGTCCGACGACTGCACGTAGACCTTGGCGTTGCTCTTGCCCATGTTGAACATCATGGAATTCGCGCCGCCGGAGGACTTCATCAGCTTGCGGGTGAGCAGCTGGCCCAGCAGCACAAAGATCAGCACCGGCAGTACCCAGCTCAGGAAGATGTTCAAAAGCGGCGACATCTCCTCGATGATCTCGCCGGAGAACTTCGCGCCGGATTCGTACAGGCGCTCGGTGCGGTTCGGGTCGTCCATCAGGCCGGTCTCGTAGACCTGTTTGCCCTCCTTGTCCGTAAACAGGATGCGGTTGGACTGGATCTCCACCTCGCCGATCTCCTGATTCTCCGTCATGGAGATAAATGTACCGTAATCCACTTCCTGGATTCGCATTTCGCTGATGTTGGGCATCAGCAGGGCATTGAACAGAATCAGCGCCACCATGACCAGCAGATAGTAGAATATCAGCGGCTTTTTCGGTGATTTGACAGTATTCACACGGTTTCCCCCCTTCCGTTTTCTCTCGTCATCCCTTGCGATGTATGATATTCCACAAATGTAAATTCAACAACAACTCCGGACAAAGAATGGGATTTTTGCTGCAAAAATCCACACGCATGCGCATATTTTTCTCGCCCGTCTGTACTTCTGCTGCGATTCCGAGGGAAGTTTGGACAAAAAGCGCGCCCGCAATCCGTTTTGGGATTGCGGGCGCGCGGCGATGTTCGATCAGATTTTGATCTCGCCCATGTCGAAGGGCTGTGCGCCGTCCAGAATGGGCTGGATGACCTTCGTCACGAAGCGCTCGGCCTGTTCGCCGGCGCGGCCGGTGTACTTCTCCGGGGCCAGCAGCGTTGAGAGCTGCTCGTGATCCATCGGGAAGGCGGGGTCGGCGGCGATGCGCTGCATCAGGTCGCTCTCCAGACCCTCCTGCTTCATGCGGGCTGCGGCGGCCTGGGAGTGCACGCGGATGCGCTCGTGAATCTCCTGGCGATCCGCGCCGTTCTTGACGCAGGCCATGATCACGTCCTCGGTGGCCATGAAGGGCAGGTTTTCGTTCACGCGCTTGCCGATCATCTTGGGGTATACCACCATGCCGTCGGCGACGTTGGCGTAGAGCTCCAGCACCGCGTCGGTGGACAGGAAGGCCTCGGGCAGGGACAGGCGGCGGTTGGCGCTGTCGTCCAGCGTGCGCTCGAACCACTGGGTGGAGGCGGTCATCTGCGCGTCCTGCACCAGCGCCATCACATGGCGGCTCAGGGCACAGATGCGCTCGCTGCGCATGGGATTGCGCTTGTAGGCCATGGCGGAGGAGCCGATCTGGTTCTTCTCAAAGGGCTCCTCGATCTCGCGGAAGGACTGCAACAGGCGCAGATCCTGGGCGAACTTGTAGGCGCTCTGGGCGATGGAGGACAGGGCGCTGAGCACGCGGCTGTCCAGCTTGCGGGGATAGGTCTGGCCGGACACGTCGAACACGGCCTTCATGCCCATCTTGTCTGCGATGCGTCTCTCCAGCTCGTCTACCTTTTCGCCGTCGCCGTCGAACAGCTCCATGAAGCTCACCTGCGTGCCGGTCGCGCCGCGGTTGCCCAGCAGCTTCAGCGCGTCCGTCGCGTCGTCCAGCTCGTCCAGATCCATGTACAGATCCTGAAGCCACAGGCAGGCGCGCTTGCCCACGGTGGTCAGCTGCGCGGGCTGCAGGTGGGTGTAGCCCAGGCAGGGCAGATCCTTGTACTCCAGCGCAAACTTCGACAGGCGGCGCATGACCTCGATCAGCTTGGAGCGGATCAGCTGCATCGCGTCGCGCAGCATCAGGATGTCGGCGTTGTCGGTGACGTAGCAGCTGGTCGCGCCCAGGTGGATGATGCCCCGGGCATTGGGGCACACGTCGCCGTAGGCGTGCACGTGGGCCATCACGTCGTGGCGCACGCGCTCCTCGTGGCGGCGGGCCGCGTCGTAGTCGATGTCGTCGATGTGCGCCTTCAGCTCGTCCACCTGCGCCTGGGTGATGGGCAGGCCCAGCTCCATCTCGGACTCCGCCAGCGCCACCCACAGCTTGCGCCAGGTGGTGAACTTGCGGTCGGGAGAGAAGATGTACTGCATCTCCTTGCTTGCGTAGCGGCTGTTCAGCGGGCTTTCATAGGTATTCTTCATCTATATTCCTCCATCGGGATTCAGACATTGGAAGGGGGGAATTCTTCTCCTGGTTTATCAGGAGCATGTGCGGACGAACCATTAAAATCGTACCCGGCGGCATGTACGGCGGGTACGGGGCTGATTCTCGCAAGAGAATCGCTTCCTTGCAAAATTTCATTGTGTCGCTTGCGGCGCGATGAAATTTTGAGGGGGTGGCAGTGGCGGGGGACCTGTCCCCCGCCACAAATCTTATCGGATGATCAGCGCCTCGCGCTCCGGGCCGACGGACACGTACTTGATCGGGCAGCCGACCTGTTTCTCCAGGAACAGCACGTAGTCCTGCGCGGCCTTGGGCAGCTCCTCCCAGCTGCGGCACTTGGAGATGTCGCAGCCCCAGCCGGGCAGCGTCTCGTACACGGGCTCGCAGCCGTACAGCTCGGCGGTGTAGGGGAAGCGGGTGGTCTGCTCGCCGTCCTTGCGGTAGGCGACGCACACCGGGATCTCCTTCAGGTAGGACAGCACGTCGATCTTGGTCAGCGCCAGCGCGGTGGTCGCCTGCAGCTTGGTGCCGTACTTGGTGGCGGGCACGTCGAACCATGCCACGCGGCGGGGACGACCGGTGGCCGCGCCGTACTCCGCGCCGGCCTCGCGCAGGTCGTGTGCCGCTTCGCCGTCCAGCTCGCCCACGAACGGGCCCTCGCCCACGCAGGTGGAGTAGGCCTTGGTCACGCCAACGACCTCGTTCACCTTCAGGAAGGGGCAGCCGCTGCCCACCGGCGCATAGGCCGAGATGGGGTTGGAGGACGAGGTGAAGGGATAGATGCCGTAGTCGATGTCGCGCAGCGCGCCCAGCTGGGCCTCGAACATGATGCTCTTGCCGTCGGCCTGCGCGCGCTCCAGCAGCTCGAAGGCGTCGCAGATGTGGGGCTTGAGGATCTCGCCGTACTGCTCGATCCAGGCAAGAACCTCGTCGTAGGACACCGGCTGCTGGCCGTAGCCCGCGACGAATACGGTGTTCTTCCAGTCGATCAGGCGGCGCAGGTGCTCCCGCAGCGCTTCGGGATGGAGCAGATCGCCCATCTGGATGGCCTTCTTCATGTACTTGTCGCCGTAGATGGGGCTGATGCCGCGGCGGGTGGAGCCGTAGGCGTTCTTGCCCAGGCGCTCCTCCTCCCACTGATCCTGCGCGGGATGAATCGGCAGCACCATCATGGCGCGGTCGGAAATCTTGAGATTGTCGGGAGTGATCTTCACGCCGGCGGCGCGCAGGCGGTCGATCTCGCCGCACAGGTGCTTCAGGTCAACCACAGCGCCCGCACCCAGCAGGTTGATGGTCTCCGGATGGAAGATGCCCGACGGCAGCAGGTTCAGCGCGAATTTGCCGTACTCGTTGATGACCGTGTGGCCGGCGTTGTTGCCGCCCTGATAGCGCACAACCACCTGGAACTGATCCGCAAAGTAGTCCACCATGCGGCCCTTGCCCTCGTCGCCCCAGTTGATGCCCACGATTGCACAATTGCTCATTGAAACATTCCTCCGTTGTTCGATCAATAAAGCCTGTTGAAGGACGGGCACGCCCGTCCGCGCGGCCGCTCTGCCGCGCATACCTTCTATAACATTCGATATTCTTCCGAGAATTCCTGCGATCTTGTGCAGAATTAACATAAATCCGCGATTGATTTATCAAAATACCGAACAATATACATGATAAAAATTTTTTTGTTCAGGTTAACGGGATCGCAATGACAAAGCATCCGCGCGCGGTTATAATAAGTGCAAATCTGAATCAACAGGAGGCGGTTGCTGCGTGTACAGCGAGAAGATCATCATTCTCGATTTTGGCGGCCAATACAACCAACTGATTGCCAGGCGCGTGCGCGAGATGGGCGTATACTGTGAAATCCTGCCCTACGCCACGGACGCTTCCACCTGGAAGGACGCGTCTCTGCGGGGCGTGATCCTGACTGGCGGCCCGGCCAGCGTCTACGAGGACGGCGCGCCGAGGATCGACCGGGCGCTGATCGATTCCCTGCATGTTCCGGTGCTGGGCATCTGCTACGGCATGCAGCTGCTGAACTACCTCTACGGCGGCGCGGTGGAGAGCGCGAACGTCAGCGAGTACGGCGACACGCTGCTCTACACCGAGGACTCCGCACTGTTCCACGGCGTGCAGCGCGCAACCCACGTGTTCATGAACCACAACGACCGGGTCTCCCGCCTGCCGGAGGGCTTTGCATCCTATGCCCACACCGACAACTGTCCCTTCGCGGAGTTTGCCGATGAAAACCGCGGCCTGTACGGCGTGCAGTTCCACCCCGAGGTGAAGCACTCGGTGGAGGGCACGACGATGCT
Organism: Clostridiales bacterium; assembly: GCA_004557125.1. Taxonomy (GTDB): domain Bacteria; phylum Bacillota; class Clostridia; order Christensenellales; family Aristaeellaceae; genus SFTH01. The sequence goes on from SFET01000055.1 coordinate 13,899, forward strand.
TGAAAACTTCGTGCGCGGCGTGTGCGGCTGCAGGGAGACCTACAAGGCGGAGGATCAGATCGAGACCATGCTGCGCGGCATCCGTGCGCAGGTGGGCGAGGGTCGGGTCGTCGGCGGCATCTCCGGCGGCGTGGATTCCTCCGTGGCCTGCGTGCTGGCGAACCGCGCGCTCAAGCCCGGCCAGCTGACCTGCGTGTTCGTGGATCACGGCCTGCTGCGCAAGGACGAGGCCAGGCAGGTGCTTGAAACCTACAAGCACAACCTGGGCCTGGACATCATCCATGTGGATGCGTCCGAGCGCTTCCTGGAGGCGCTCAAGGGCGTGACCGATCCCGAGCGCAAGCGCAAGATCATCGGCGAGCTGTTCGTGCGCGTGTTCGAGGAGGAGGCCCGCAAGACCGGCGCGGACTTCCTGCTCCAGGGCACCATCTACCCCGACCGCATCGAGAGCGGCATGGGCGGCAGCGCCACCATCAAGAGCCACCACAACGTGGGCGGTCTGCCCAAGGACAGCCTGTTTACGAAGGATCACATCGTGGAGCCGCTGGCGAACCTGTTCAAGGACGAGGTGCGCGCGGTGGGCGAGGCGCTGGGCATTCCGCACAGGATGGTCTGGCGGCAGCCCTTCCCGGGCCCGGGCCTGGCGGTACGCTGCATCGGTGAGCTGACCCGGGAGAAGCTGGATTCCCTGCGGGAGTGCGACGCCATCTTCCTGGACGAGCTGGAGAAGGCTGGTCTGAGCGAACAGATCTGGCAGTCCTTCGCGGTGTGGACCGGCGTGCGCACGGTGGGCTGCATGGGCGACGGCCGCAGCTACACCGGCTGCGTGGCCCTGCGCGCGGTGGTGTCCGACGACGCCATGACCGTCGAGGCCGCCGAGATCCCCTATGCCGTGCTGAAAAAGACCACCAGCCGCATCATCAACGAGGTGCGCGGGGTCAACCGCGTCGTGTACGACATCACGGGGAAACCCCCGGGAACCATTGAGTGGGAATAACTGACAAAACCCGCAAAGCCTTGAAAACACTGGGGTCTTAAAGCGGAAACGGGGCATTTGATAGCAAATTGATAGCAGATACCAAAA
>SFET01000080.1 GCA_004557125.1 Clostridiales bacterium
GCAAAGCTGCTGCGGGGATGCGTATGTGTTTGGCAAAGCGTCGGCAGCCGCTGATCCGCGAACCATTCAGCGGCGCTTTTCCCGTCTGGCGAAAAAGCTTGGGCTTTCCGGAGCGCACTTCCATACCCTGCGGCACACGTTTGCTACACGCCTGCTCGAATTGGGCGTGGATGTCAAAACGGTCAGCACGCTGCTCGGTCATAGTTCCGCCCGGACAACGCTGGACTTCTATGTTCACAGTTTAGGTGAGCAGCAGCGCGCCGCCGTTGCGCTGCTGAGCGCCTGCTGAAAGCATAAGCCGTCAAAAGCCGTCTCAGGGTCTTCAAAAACTGAATATCGGCAAGGGCTGCACGGCGTTCGCAAACTCTGTAAATTTGCGGCGTACCCGCCAAAGGAGGGAGAGGAATGTCCGTGCAGCTCTTCGCGCACAACCGTCAGGCGTACGACGCGGTGACGGCGATGCTTCATAAAGCGTCGAAAGCGGCGGTCATCCATCCCACCGGAACGGGCAAGAGCTTCATCGCCTTCAAGTGGATCGAGGAGCACGAGAGCATCACGTTCCTGACCTATGCCCGTCTGATGATGATGTCCGACGAGGAGATTGCGGCGCTTGCGCCTTTTGGTATCATCCTCGACGAGTTCCACCGGTGCGGCGCGAAGTGCTGGGGCGGCGGTGTGGCGCGACTGCTGGCGGCCCATCCGGACGCGCAGCTGCTGGGCCTTTCTGCGACCAAAATTCGCTATCTGGACGGACAGCGGGACATGGCGGAGGAGCTGTTTGCGGGCTGCGTCGCCAGCGAAATGACGCTGGGCGAGGCGGTCGTGCGGGGCATTCTGCCCGCGCCGACGTATGTGACGACGATTTATCAGATTCAGCGGGAACTCGAAGGACTTCAAAAACGGATTGACGCGGTTGGCCCTGCCGCGCTGCGCAGGGACAGCCAGCGGCGTATGGATGCGCTGCGTGTCGCTGTGGAGAATGCGGAGGGGCTGCCCACCGTTTTTGCGCGTCATATGACAGATAAGACGGGTAAGTATCTTGTCTTCTGCTCCGGCCAGGCGCACATGAAGCGTGTGCTCAGCCACGCGAAAGAGTGGTTTGGAGCGATTGACCCGGAGATGCACGTCTACTCTGCGTACTCTGCTGATCCGGAGACGAGCCGGGCCTACAAGGCGTTTGTGAAGGATGACAGCGACCACCTCAAGCTGTTGTTCTCGATCAATATGCTCAACGAGGGTGTGCATGTGCGGGGCGTAAGCGGCGTCATCCTGTTCCGGCAGACGGAGTCGCCCATCATCTACAAGCAGCAGATCGGCCGCGCGCTGACGACAGGTACGCAGTGTACGCCGCTGATCCTCGACGTCGTCAACAATTTCGGAGGCCTGAGCAGCTATGGAACGATTCAGTCCGAGATGAATGAGGCTGTGGAACATCTGCGCCTCGAGGGCAGAGCCGGCGAGATTGTGGTTGAGAAGCTTGCTGTCGTCGAGCAGGTGCGCGACGCGGCGGAGCTGTTCAGACAGCTTGAAAGCAGCCTGAGCACGACGTGGGATTTCTACTACGAGGCGGCTGCTTCCTACTATATGGAGCATGGCGATCTGCTGATTGAGAGGAAATTCGTTACACCGGAGGGATTGCACCTGGGCCAGTGGCTTTGGCGTCAGAGGCGCGACAAGGCGCAGCTCTCTCAGGGACAGATTGAGCGTCTGGAGCGCATCGGTGTGGTGTGGACGCATTACGCCGATGCAGCGTGGGAGACGGGCTATGCGCATGGATTCACCGCATGCGGCAGCAAAAGAACGGAACAACCGATATAGGCAGGCTGACGGAGCAGCGCATTGCGGAGCTGGAAAGGATCGGCATGGTCTGGGACATCTATAATGATGCCTGGGTCAAGGGTTATGCAAGAGCGAAAGCCTATTTTGAAGAGCATGGCAACCTGAATGTGCCGGTCAGATACAGGATGGAGGATGGATACGCGCTGGGCAGGTGGGTTGCCAAACAGAGGAATGCCAGAGACGGCAAATTCCAGAACAGACCGCTCACCGAGGAACAGATCCGCCAGCTTGATGCGATTGGAATGGTTTGGGGCAAGAGCCGGGATGAGCGGTGGAATGACTTCTACAGTGAGGCACAGGCGTACTACCTGAAAAACGGGAATCTGGAAATGCCGGCTCAGTATAAAACACAGGATGGTTCCTGTCTGGGCATGTGGGTATACGACCAGAAACGGAATTGGAAAAGCGGAAAGCTGGGCAATCCGGAACGCTATGAGCGATTGGCAGCGATTGGGATGTTTGAGAGCCGGAGCGGATCATGATGCATAGCAAACAGATTGAGATGCTTATGGCAGCGTAACCTGACGCACAAAAAGGCACAGGCTTCGATGTTTGAAAGGACCTACGCGCCCGTGCTGGAGGAAGCAGACCATGACTTTCTCGGACAGTTTGCCAGACGGCGCAGCGGCCCGGTTTTCGATCTGAAAAACCGGACGCTTGTCCATGGATTCTTTCGGCTCGCTGGGATGATCGTCCTCGGATAAGAATAAAAAGGAAGCAAATGCAATGGATTTCAAGAAGTCAAAGAAGCTGCTGACCATTCTGGCAGCGTGCTATTGGGCGCTGGTGCTCGTCGTTTATTTGGTAGCGGGCGATCAGTTCCACTATACGGCGGTGACGAGTGACGCGCTCTCCGCGAGTGTTACCATCGGCGAGCTGGTGGACGGCATGACCGTGACGCAGACTGTGACGATGCCTGCCGAACAGACAACAGGACTCGAACTGCTGGCGGGCACCTATGGACGCGCCAACAGCGGCACGCTCCATCTTGTCCTGACGAATGAAGCTGGAGAATCAGTGCTCACGCAGGATGTGGATGTCGGCACGCTGGCGGATGGAAGATACACCGCAATTCCTCTGACATCTTCTTTGGAAACGCAGCGCGGCGGAACATATATGTTAACGCTTTCGACGACAGGCTGCGTGCCGGGCAACGCGGTGACGCTCTACTGCGGCAACACGGTGATGGCCGGTCGGTTTGACATCGTGCAGAACATCGCCGATGCGGACCGCTATACCATCAACGGCGAACCAGGAATCGGCAAGCTGTGCGTGAAGGTAAACGGCGTCAAGGCGCTGAGCTTCTACAAGGTCTATTGGCTGATTGTCTCCGGATCTTTTGCAGTTATCGCGGCATGCTGCGTGGGCTGGTGGAAGCAGGCGAAGTACGGAAAGAACAATCCGCTCGTCTCCGTCAGCACGCTGTACACGCGCTACGCATTTCTGATCAAGCAGCTCGTCTCGCGCGATTTCAAGACGAAGTACAAGCGCTCGGTGTTGGGCATGGCCTGGAGCTTCCTCAATCCGCTGCTGACGATGAGCGTGCAGTATATCGTCTTTTCGACGCTGTTCAAGAGCGACATTCCCAACTATCCGGTGTATCTTTTGAGCGGCATTGTGTTCATGAACTTCTTCAATGAGGCCGTGTCGATGGGTATGACCTCGATCACGGGCAACGCCTCGCTGATCAAGAAGGTCTACATGCCCAAGTACATCTATCCGGTTTCAAGGATTCTCTCATCGCTGGTCAACTTTGCGCTGGCGATTCTGCCGCTGTTCCTTGTGATGCTCTTCACCGGCACGGCGTTCCGCCCGTCGCTGCTGCTGCTTGTGTTCGATATT
>SFET01000081.1 GCA_004557125.1 Clostridiales bacterium
AGCGCTGGCGCCTGGTCGAGATCATCGAGAAGGCGAAGTAAGCCCTGTCGGATAAGGAGGAAAAAACTCAATGATTCAGCCGCAAACGCGTCTTAAGGTTGCCGACAACACCGGCGCCAAGGAAATTATGTGCTTCCGCGTTCTGGGCGGTTCCTTCCGCCAGAGCGCTTCGGTCGGCGATATCATCATGGCTTCGGTCAAGAGCGCAACGCCCGGCGGCGTTGTGAAGAAGGGCGATGTTGTGAAGGCCGTTGTCGTCCGCGTGCACAAGAACTACCGTCGCAAGGACGGTTCCTACATCCGTTTTGATGACAACGCTGCCGTGATCATCAACAACGACAAGCAGCCCAAGGGCACCCGCATCTTTGGACCGGTGGCCCGTGAGCTGCGCGAGCACGACTTCATGAAGATCGTGTCTCTGGCCCCCGAAGTTCTGTAAGGAGGTGGCGAAAGAATTATGCAGATCCGTTCCAAGGACACGGTGGTTGTGATCACCGGCAAGGACAAGGGCAAGGAGGGCAAGGTTCTCACCGCCTTCCCGAAGACTGGCAAGGTCGTCGTTGAAGGCGTGGCCATTGCCACCAAGCATCAGAAGCCGCGCCAGGCCGGCGTGCCGGGCGGCATCATCAAGAAGGAAGCCGCGATCGACGCGTCCAACGTCATGCTGGTGTGCCCGAAGTGCAAGAAGGGCGTCCGCGTTGGCACGAGCGTGCTCGAGAATGGCACCAAGGTCCGCGTGTGCAAGAAGTGCGGCGCGACCATCGAAGCGTAAAAGCAGGAGGAATTGAGAAATGGAAGCGCGTCTTTATGATAAGTACGTGACCGAAGTCGTTCCTGCCCTGCAGCAGAAGTTCGGTTACAAGAATGTGAACCAGATCCCGAAGATTGACAAGATCGTCATCAACATGGGTCTGGGCAACTGCAAGGACAACCCGAAGGCGCTGGAAGCCGCCGTGAAGGAGCTTGAGGCGATCGCCGGCCAGAAGGCCCTGGTGACCAAGGCCAAGAAGTCCATCGCGAACTTCAAGCTGCGCGAGGGCATGAATGTCGGCGCCAAGGTGACCCTCCGTGGCGAGCGTATGTATGAGTTCATGGATAAGCTCATGAACATCGCTCTCCCGCGCGTCCGTGACTTCCACGGCGTTTCCGCGAAGGCCTTCGACGGCCGCGGCAACTACGCGCTGGGCATCCGTGAGCAGCTCCTCTTCCCGGAAATCGAGTACGACAAGGTGGAGACTGTCCGCGGCATGGAAATGATCTTCGTGACCACCGCCCACACTGACGAAGAGTGCAAGGAGCTCCTCGCCGCGATGGGCATGCCGTTCGCGAAGTAAGGAGGAGGACAAATCACATGGCTAAGACCAGTATGATCAACAAGCAGCAGAAGGAGCCGAAGTTCTCTACTCGCGCTTACACCCGCTGCCGCCTGTGCGGCCGTCCGCACTCCGTGCTTCGCAAGTACGGCGTCTGCCGCATTTGTTTCCGCGAACTGGCGTACAAGGGACAGATTCCCGGCGTCCGCAAGGCCAGCTGGTAAGGAGGGACTGAAATGCTCGTTAACGATCCCATTGCAGATATGCTCACCCGCATCCGCAATGCCCAAATCGCCAAGCACGACAGCGTGATGGTGCCGGCTTCCAACATGAAGAAGTCCATCGCCAAGATCCTGCTCGACGAAGGCTATATCAAGAGCGTCGATCTGATCGACGACGGCCTGGCCGGCCAGATCAAGATTGGCCTGAAGTACACCGACAAGAAGCAGAGCGTCATTGTTGGCCTCAAGCGCATCAGCAAGCCGGGCCTGCGCGTCTACGCGCAGTGCGAGGAGCTGCCGAAGGTGCTTGGCGGCCTGGGCATCGCCATCGTCTCCACGTCCAAGGGCGTGATGACCGATAAGCAGGCCCGTGAGGCCAAGGTCGGCGGCGAAGTTCTCGCCTACATCTGGTAATCGACGACGCTGAAACGGAGGTAGAAACCATGTCTCGTATCGGAAGACATCCGATCGCAATCCCGGCTGGCGTCACGGTTACCGTTTCCGATGACAACATTGTCACCGTGAAGGGCCCGAAGGGCACGCTGACCCAGGAGA
>SFET01000082.1 GCA_004557125.1 Clostridiales bacterium
ACTGCACGAGAGAGCCCTCGGGCATATACAGTCCTACCGTGCGATTTTCAGAGTCGATCCTCAGATTCTGCAGGTATCCTTTGCCGATGAGCGATTGGATCTGCTCAAGGGCCTTGCCAGAGGAGAGGACGGTTTCAAGCCGGTCAAAGGTTAGGCTTTCCTCCGTCAGCGGTAGCAGCGCCCCCGCGATGCGGTGCGCACAGGCTCTGCGGTATGCGCGGCGAAGAATGCGAAAGACCGGCGTCGCGAGCGCGGCAAATATGAGAATACCCATCACGCCGGCTAGCGTTTTCCCCTGCGAAAACATCGTGACCGTCGAGGATGCGGTCGCTGCCGCAAAGATGGCGCAGACCAGCGCAACGGGGGGATCCGTTTTTTTCTGGCGGAGGCCTTTGCGGTCAGATACGGATTCGTGCTGTTCGTCATTGCGCATCTACCGCCTTCTGACAGGCTTCAAACGCCTCGTAGGGATCGCCGCCGTCGAGCACCGCCAGGATGCCGTCGCCGTAGTCCTCCATATAGCTCTGCGGCATGGCGAACAGGTAAAACAGTTCGTTCTCCCCGGGGATGACGTCCTCCACCAGATTGCAGGAACGGCAGGAGACGTAGACCTTGTCTGCGTCGAGCTCGACGCGGAACTGTGCATAGTAGATCTCGTTGTTGGCCAGCGCGGCGAACACCGCCATTTTTTCAAAGACATCCCCGGTTCCCAGTACCGGCGCGTCCGCGGACACGGCCAGCATGTCGTCGTAGATGTAAACCGTCATGTAGACATATTCCATCGAGTTCTCGACGGCAAAGGGCACCGTAAACGTATAGTCGTCGTATTCATAGGGGAATTCATTCTCTTCCAGAAAGCTGTCGTCGTATTCATAGGGGAATTCATTCTCTTCCAGAAAGCTTTTCACCAGACCGACCATCTGATCCTCCTTGCTCATCGGAACAGAATCGGCGAGGGCGGCGGAAAAGGAAAGCGTCAGCAGAGCAATCAGCAAAAATGCGATGGTTTTCTTCATGAGAAAATCCTCCTCTTTATTATTCAGTGAGAATCAAAGCTCGAAGGGAACCGCGCCGCCGCACTCATTCTCGGCGGCGCGGGAGGAAAAGCGCTTATTGCGCAGAGTCTTCGGGGGCGAAATGCATCAGCATGGAGCCGAAGTAATCCATGTCGAAGCCCTTCTCCGTGGGCACGAGGTTCAGCGCCTGGGTGTAATAGTCGATGACGACGCCGTCGACCTCGCCTGCCTCCGTGGGAACCTTGCCGTAGGCCCAGGTCAGGCCGGGAATGTCCGAATCCGCCATGACGAAGGTCACCGCGCCGTCCTCCTGGAGCAAAATGGAGTATTCAAAATTCCCCATCTGCTCGGCGGTCATGTTGTAGCCGTTCACATCCGCATCCGTCATGACATACTTCTTTCCAATCATGACTTCAGCGCCGCCGGCGGCGGGTTCAGGCATGGTCGCCGGTTCGGACGTAGTCTCGGGAACAGGCTCCGCGGCGGGCGCTTCGGGCGCGTCGCCGGTGCGCTCGTACCAGAGGGTGATATCGCTCATCTCCAGAAAGAGCGTTCCGTCCTCGCGCAGCGTGACGGCGGACTCTTCGTCCAGTACGGAAACGAGCAGCGTGCAGCCGTCCATGCGGCAGGTCAGGCCGTCCAGCAGGATGCCCTGAAGGGTCAGATCGCAGTTATCGCCGTAGACGACCAGCGCATCGCCGGCCATTTCCGCGACATCGGCGGGCAGCGTCACGCCTTCCGCGATGACGCGCGCCAGCGTCCATACGCCCTTGAAATCGTCGATCGCGGCGCTCTCGTCTATGGCCGGGACGGTCTCGGCCGACGCTTCGGGCTTCTCGCGGCCCAGCGTCATGGTCATGCCGTCCGCGGAAACCACGAGGAGGCCGTCCCGCAGCGCGAAGGACGCGCCGTCCGCCGTGAGCACGCCGTCCTGCATGGAGCACTGCATGCTCTCGCCTTCGCCGTTCATGTTCATTTCAGCCGCGCCGTCCGCGCCGATGGTGAGGGTCAGTTCCATGCCCATGTCGGCCAGCGGATAGGAGGTTCCCTCCATTTCCATGCTCACGCCGTACCATACGCCCAGATATTCATCGGGGATGGCGGCGGTCTGCGCGGCTTCGGGCACCGGCTCGGCTTCGGGTTCAGGTTCGGCTTCGGGTTCAGGTTCGGCTTCCGGCTCCGGCGCGGCTTCCGTTTCGGGCGCGGCCGGCGCGGCGATTGCCACGCTCGCGTCCAGCTTCAGCTCGGGCAGCAGCGCGGTCACATCGGGTAGAGCGGGCAGCGCGTGCGCGCACCCTTCTGTGCTGACGGTGACCTCGCTGGGATTTTCGCTCCAGCTCTGGGAGTTCTGGGCATGCCGGATGTTCTCCTCGCTCATGCCCTCGGGCACGCGCACGGTCAGCTTGGGCGCAACGTTCATCATCAGTCCCATGGGAGACGCGGTCAGGTCGCAGCCGTCGAAGCAGATCTCGGAAAGATTCGGGCAGTTGATGATGCAGTTTTCGCCAAAGAGCCTGACCTTGTCGGTGAAGTGCAGGCTGGTCAGGCTCTGACACTCGGCGAACGCGCCGTATTCGACGCTCTCCGCATCGGCCACGAAGGAGGTCAGCCCCGCGAAGTTGAACGCCTGCTGACCGATCTTCACGAGATGCCCGCCAAAGTACAGATTGCCCAGCGGACCCGCGCTGTCGAAGGCGTAGTTGCCGATCTCGCGCACGCCGTTGACGAATATC
>SFET01000083.1 GCA_004557125.1 Clostridiales bacterium
CGAGATATAGTAGGTGCCCTCGGTGGTGGGGCTGGTCGTGATACAGCCGCTGGACAGCGTCGTGAAGCTGGTACCATTCAGGGAACCGGCGATGTAGGCCGTAGACCGGGTAGTTCCGCTCCAGCTACTGCCCATGATGTTGCGCAGATTCACGCTGGGATAGGATAGGTAGTTGTTGTTCCCGGAGTAACCTGCTGAGATCGAGCTGCCCGGATAGAGGATGGGCCGGTTCACATCAAAGGTGATGCCGCCTGCGAGATGGCTGTATCCGCTGGAGGTTCCTACGATCAGGTAGCCCACCGTGATCGCGCTCGCTGCAAGGATAGAGTTGTACATCCGCATGCGGTCGGTGGTGTCCGTGTTCCAGTTTGCGTCCGCCCACCAGCCGGTGTAGCTTGTGCCGTTGACGTTTGCATTGACGCGGTAGGTCAGATGGATGGCGTTTCCTGCGGCATAGTGGGTCGTGATGCGGGATGCGCCGCTGTAATAGCAGGGCTTCGCACCGGTGGTGGAGCCGTCCGCGAGGGTGAGGTTCAGGCTTGCGCTGCCGCTGCCTGCATAGGGCAACCAATAGACGATCTGCTGCCCATCCTGAAGGGAGGAAAAGCTGGCCACACCCGTCCATGCTCCGGTGGCGGCGGTCTGGGTGCCCACGATGACCTCCGTATTGGAGAGTGCCTGCTGCGCCGTATTCTGCGCCGCGACCGCGCGGTTGTAGGCCTCCTTCGCCGCCTCATAGGACGAAGAAAGGGACACGGCGCTGTAGGCCCATGTCCCATCCGAGAATACGGTCAGATCCACGAAGTACAGGCTGTTCGTCGATCCTGCGGTGTACGACGGCTCCGCATCCGTCCAGCTTCCGCCCGGCGGCTTTGCAGTGGGCTTGGCAGGTTTGGCCAGCGTCGAGCTTTGGAGCAGATAGTAGCGGAAGCAGGCGGAAATATCGACGACGGCTGTGAGCGTGATGAAGTTCGAGGCCTTGACTGCCATGGCTCAGGCCTCCAGCTGCGCGATGTAGGTTGCCCGGTTCGTGACATCCCCGGCGGAGATGTTCAGCGTCGGGCCTGTCGTGCTCAGCGCCGTCGTGCTTCCGTCCTTGTACCACTTGATCGTCCCAAGCGCCGTGAGCGCAGAGCCGGTCACTTCAACGCCTGCCTTGTAGACGTGGGCGGTCAGCGTGGTTTCAATGGAGCTGTTCTTGAAGATTGTGCCATTGGACGAGGTGATCGCAATGGAGATCGCATCCGCCCCCGCAGCGCCCGTAGCGCCGGTCGCACCGGTCAGGGACTTTGCCCAGGAGAGCTTCTTGACGAAGGTCTGGCCGTTGCAGCTGAAGGAGAGTGTGATCTCGCCATTGAGCGTGGCAGCCGCGCCCAGCGTGCCGTTTGCCGCAACCGTGATGACGAAGGAACCGTCTGCAGAGGTGGTCGCCGCCGTATTGCTCTTCTTCGTCATGCCGGAGGGCAACGTGGGATCGGTCAGCGTGCAGGCCTTGCGGCTGGTTCCCTGATAACCCGCAAAGGGAATGGTGATCTCCATCGCGGATTTCACCAGGCCGTCCTTCGTGCAGGAAATCGTGACGGATTCATTGCCGATGATGACGTTGTTCGCGCCTGCACCCGTGCTGCCGGTTGCGCCGGTGATCGACTTGGACAGCGTGAACATCTTCGTGAACGTGATGCCGTTGCAGGAGAAGCTCAGCGTGATGGATACGTTGTCATAGGAGGCTGCGGTGCCGCCGAAGTTCGCGCCCGAGGCAACCGCCAGCACCAGAGAACCGTCTGCGGAGGTGGTTGCCGCCGTGTTCGAGGAGCTGGTCACGCCGGAGGGCAGCGTGCCGATTGTGCAGGAGCAGGCCTTACGGGTCGTTCCCTGGTATCCCGCGAAGGGAATCGTGATGGTGCTTGCCCGCCGTCGCAGCCCTGTCCTTCGTGCAGGCGACCGTCGCGGAGTCCATGCCGAGAATGACATTGGTGGCTGCCGCGCCGGTACCTCCGGTTGCGCCGGTCAGCGCAATGCCGACGGAGAACTGCTTGATGATCGTGATCTCTCCGTCCACCGTCACGGGGATGGTCACGAGGCCAGCCGAGGTGAACGACGTGCTTGCCGTGATCGTGAGCGTCGGCGCGGTGGTATCGGTGTTCTTGGTCACCGTGATGCCGGTCGGGGCGGTAATCGCGGTTAGATCGACGCTTGCACTGACCTGCTCGGAACCGCACATGGCGATGACCTGCGTCGTACAGCTGCCCGCCTTTGCGGCAGTGGTCGTACCGGGGAAGGTGTATCCGTCTGAGGTCAGGATGACCGAATAGCCATCTGTGAGGTCGACGATGGAGATCTGGTCTGCGGATTTGATAGCCATGAGAAAT
>SFET01000084.1 GCA_004557125.1 Clostridiales bacterium
TGGCTGCTCAGGGCCTTGACGTTGACATAGGGAACGGTGATGGCATTACCGATCCGGAAGATCAGCAGGATCAGGACGGTGAAGATGATCTTTTTCCGCAGCTCGGGGATGCCCCATGCCTTGCGAATCGTCTGGATCACGTTACATCACCTCTGCCTTTCCGCCAGCTGCCTCGATAGCCTCCTTGGCAGAAGCGGAGAAAGCAGAAGCCTTGACGGTAACCTTCTTGGACACCTTGCCGTTGCCCAGGACCTTGTAGCCATACTCACACTTGGAGAGGATGCCCTTGGCCAGCAGAGCCTCGGCGGTGACGGTCTCACCATCCTCGAAGGCGTTCAGCGCATTCAGGTTGATGATCTCGAGGGGCTTTGCGAAAATGTTGTTGAAGCCGCGCTTGGGGATACGGCGTGCCAGAGGCATCTGGCCGCCTTCGAAGCCCACGCGGATCTTGCCGCCGGAACGGGCCTTCTGGCCCTTATGGCCACGGCCGCCGGTCTTGCCGTTACCGGAGCCGGCACCGCGGCCCTTGCGATAGGCAGCGCGTACGGAGCCCTCGGCGGGAGACAGTTCGCTCAGTTTCATCTTTCGTGCCTCCTTACTTCACTTCAGTGACCTGCAGCATATAGCCGATCTTGGCAATTTTGCCGCGGGTCTGGTCATTGTCGGGCTGCACGGTGACGTCACCGATCTTGCGCAGGCCCAGGGAATGTGCGGTGGCAACCTGCTTCTCCAGGCGGCCATTCAGGCTCTTGACGAGCTTAATATTTAAGTTTGCCATGTTCAGCGCCTCCTTAACCCACGATCTCTTCGACGCTCTTGCCGCGGATGCGGGCGACTTCCTCGGGGCTGCGCATGTTCTTCAGGCCCTGGAAAGCAGCGGCGACGACGTTGTTGGGGTTGTTGGAACGCAGGCACTTGGTGCGAATGTCCTTGATGCCCGCGGCCTCGACGACGGCACGCACGGCGCCGCCGGCAATCACGCCGGTACCGGGAGCAGCGGGCTTCATCAGCACGCGGCCGGCGCCAGCCTCACCGATGGTCTCATGGGGAACGGTGCTGCCGGACAGATACACGGTGATCATGTTCTTTTTGGCAGCCTCGATGCCCTTGCGGATAGCCTCGGGGACCTCAGCGGCCTTGCCCAGGCCATAGCCCACCTTGCCCTTACCGTCGCCAACGACGACCAGGGCGGAGAATTTCATAACACGGCCGCCCTTGACAGTCTTGGAGACGCGGTTCAGGTAGACGACCTTCTCGATATACTCGCTCTGTTCTCTTTCAAATCTAGGCATTTGATCGTTCCTCCTTCCTTAGAATTTCAGGCCGCCTTCGCGGGCGCCCTCGGCCAGAGCCTGCACGCGGCCGTGATACAGGTAACCGCCGCGGTCAAAGACCACAGTCTCGATACCCTTGGCCTTGGCGCGCTCGGCCACCAGCTTGCCAACAGCGGTGGCAGCGGCAACGTTGCCGCCGTAACCCTCGATGGCCTTATCCAGGGAAGAAGCGGAAGCCAAGGTCACGCCGTTGACATCGTCGATGATCTGGGCGTAGATGTTGGCCTCGCTGCGGAATACATTCAGACGCGGCATCTCGGGAGTGCCGGAGATCTTGGCGCGCTGCGGAACACATTCAGACGCGGCATCTCGGGAGTGCCGGAGATCTTGGCGCGGACGCGCTTGTGGCGCTTCAGACGCTGTGCGTTGGTATTCGGTCTCTTAATCATATCGGCACACCTCCTTACTTCTTGCCGCCGGTCTTACCAACCTTACGGCGGATGACCTCATCGGTATACTTGATACCCTTGCCCTTATAAGGCTCGGGAGGACGCTTCTCGCGGACCTCGGCAGCGAACTGACCGACGGCCTGCTTGTCGCATCCGCTGATGACGATTTTATTGGGAGCGGGGACATCAATGGTAATGCCCTCGGTCTCGGGAACGATCACCTGATGGGAGAAGCCCAGGTTCATGACCAGGTTCTTGCCCTCCTTGGCCACACGGTAGCCAACGCCGTTCACGTCCAGCTCCTTCTTGAAGCCATCGGTCACGCCGACGACCATGTTGTGGAGCAGAGTACGGGTCAGGCCGTGCAGGCTGCGATGCAGCTTGTCGTCGGAAGGACGCTCCACGGTGATCGTGTTGCCTTCCTGCTTAATGATCATTTCCGCGCGCAGAGCACGGGTCAGCTCGCCCTTGGGTCCCTTCACGGTGACCACGTTGCCCTCGGCCACATTCACAGTGACGCCGGCGGGAACGGTAATGGGCATTCTGCCAATTCTAGACATTGTTAAATACCCTCCTTACCAGACGAATGCCAGGACCTCGCCGCCGACATGCAGCTCGCGAGCCTTCTTGTCGGTCATGACGCCCTTGGACGTAGAAATGATGGCGATACCCAGGCCACGCAGCACGCGGGGCAGCTCATCGGCGCCCACATAGACACCCAGGCCGGGCTTGGAAACGCGGCGCAGGCCAGTGATGACCTTCTCTTTGCCGGCGTTGTACTTCAGCGTGATGTGAATCATGCCCTGCAGGCCGTCGTCGATCACCTGGAAGTTCTTGATGTAGCCCTCATCCAGCAGGATCTGAGCGATGCTCTTCTTCATGTTGGAAGCGGGG
>SFET01000017.1 GCA_004557125.1 Clostridiales bacterium
GGAGCCGTCGATCATGACGGAGGTGAAGCCGCCGTCGATGCAGCTCTTGCACAGCTCGAAGGTGTCGCCGTGGTCCAGATGCACGCAGATGGGGAGATCAAAGCCGGCGGTCTGCTCAGCATCCTCGATGGCAGCCTCGATCAGCTTCATCAGGTAGGCATGCTTGGCATAGGCGCGGGCGCCCTTGGACACCTGCAGGATCAGCGGAGCGCGCTGCTCGATGGCGGCCTCGGTGATGCCCTGGATGATCTCCATGTTGTTTACGTTGAAAGCGCCGATGGCGTAGCCGCCGTCGTAGGCCTTCTTGAACATCTCTTTGGAAGTTACGATTGCCATAATTAAACACCCCTTATGTTTGGACTGAAATTATTATACCACATCCCATGCCGAAATCAAGCAAATGCACGAATGAACCGCGGATTTTAACGAAATATCCACCTTGTTTTTGGTTCGCAAACCATTTTCCCGGAAGGCTTGTCTTTGACGCGGCTTTCACGTATAATTGGTAGAAGTGAAAATCAGTGCAATGGAGGAAGGACATGACGCTCAAGGAAACCATCGAGGGCTTTGCGCCCCAGTGCGAGCAGGAAGCGCAGGACAGGCGCATGATGCTCACCTACCTCTCCCTCTTTCCCGACGACATCCTCACCCGGGCAAACGAGATCGCCCACTTCAGCGCCTCGGCCTGGGTGGTCAATCCCGCGCGCGACCGGGTGCTGATGCTCTATCACAACATCTACAAGTCCTGGTCCTGGCCCGGCGGACACGCCGACGGCGAGGAGAACTTGCTGGGCGTGGCGCTGCGGGAGGTGCAGGAGGAGACGGGCATCAAACGCCTGCGCCCCGTGACGGAGCAGCTCTACTCGCTGGAGATCCTCACCGTATGTGCCCACATCAAGCGCGGAAAATATGTGGTACCCCACCTGCACCTGAACCTGACCTACCTGCTGGAGGCGGATGATGCGCAGGAGGTACACAGTAAGCCCGACGAAAACAGCGCCGTGCGCTGGTTCGGGCTTGACGAGGCCGTGAAGGCGTCCACGGAGCCGGAGATGCGCGTGGTCTATCAGAAGCTCAACGACCGGCTCGAGTGTCTGAAGGGAGGGCGCGCATGAGCGAAAAGTTTCCAAATAATATAGAAGGAATTCGCTTCGGAATCTGCGCGCAGCCGGATCAGATTGCCGCCGCCGCGCAGGCGGGCTACGACTACGTGGAGCTGGATCTGAACGACGTGCTGCGCCTGGACGAGGTCGCCTACCGGAAGATGGCTGCGGCGATGGCTCGCAGCGGCATCTACGCCGAGGTGGTATCCGGCCTGCTGCCCGGCGACGTGCCGATCCTGGGCGAAGGCGTGTCCGCACAGCGGATTCACGCCGCGCTGGACCGCTCCTTCGAGACCGCCCGGGCGCTGGGCGCGGAGCTGGCGGTGTTCGACTGTCCGGCGGAGCGCATGCTGCCCCCGGGCTTCGATCCGGCGATGGCCTGGCGGCAGCTGGGCAACTTCATCCGCATGCTCCAGAGCTACGCCGCCGACAACAGCCTTCGGGTGGCGCTGCTGCCCCTGCGACGGAGCGTGGCCGACCTGATGAACTACGTCACCGAGGCGACGCTCATCTCCGCCATGCTGCGGCTGGATCGGGTGGGCGTGGCGGCCTCCGGCTTCAACATGGCCATGGAGGCGGAATCCCTGCCCCAGCTGAAGCGCACCGGCAGCCTGCTGTGGCACATGCGCGTCAGCAACGTGCTGGGCAACCGTCCACCGAAGGTGGCCGACGGCGAGGACTACGCCGCCACCTTTGCCGCACTGCGGGAGATGGGCTATGCCGGCCGCGTCACCATGGAGGGCGAATGCCGGGACTTTGCAAGGGACGCCGCCGACGCCCTCGCATGCCTGAAGGCGGCTTCAGGAGCTTGCAAATAAATTCTTACATATATAGTTGTAGGACTGTTTCAAAACCACATTGTCGTTTTGAGACAGTCCTACAATTGTTTTGCGGCAACCCGCCGTCGGCGGGGTGAGGGCACCCCGCCCTACGGTGCGGAACAGATCCTAGCAGCAATTCTCCAAAACCAGACGCAAGAAATCCGGTCCATTTTTGCCGGACTGGATTTCGAGCTTACAGCAATCCTGCCTATAAAAAGAAACACAGAATCCCTGCCCCATTCTTGCCGGGGCAGGGATTCGTTCGCTCAAACGCCAACAGGCAACCGGCTGCAGGCCCTGCCTGCGGTCAGCCCGTGACCTTCTCGAAGTCCGACGCGGGATGCTTGCACAGCGGGCAGGTGAAGTCCGCGGGCAGCTCCTCGCCCTCGTAGACGTAGCCGCAGACCGTGCATCTCCACACCGTCTTGCTCGTCGCCGGCTTTTGCGGCTTCGGCTTGATGTCAGACTGGTAGTAGGCGTAGGTCGCCGACGGCACGTCGGAGAGCACATCCATGTCGTCCACCGCCGCGATGAACAGCGTGTGGCTGCCCAGGTCGATGGTCTGCTCCACCGTGGCGCTGATGTAGGCATTGGTGCCCTCAGTCACGTAGAGAATGCCGTTTGCGCTGCGGGCACAGCCGTCGTAATCCGCGAACTTGTCCACCGTGCGGCCCGACTGGAAGCCGAAGCGCTGGAAGGTGGCGAAGGACGCATTCTCACTGAGGATGGAGACGTTAAATTTGCCGCTCCTGAGGAGCATGTCGTGGGTGTAGTTTGCCTTGTTCACCGCGATGCTGATGCGGTTGGGCTCGGAGGTCACCTGGCCCGCCGTGTTGATGATGCAGCCGTAGTCCTTGTCATCCTGGCGGGTACTGAGCACGAACAGGCCGTAGCTCAGCTTGTACATTGCCTTCTTATTCATATGTGCCTCCTCAGGTCATCGCAGCGCCGTCCACGCGAAGCGTCACGCCGGTCACATAGCTCGCCAGATCGCTGGCCAGATACAGGTAGGCGTTGGCGATGTCCTCGGCCTCGCCCACGCGGCCCAGCGGGATGCCGGCGGAGATGCGGTCCACCATCTCCTTGGGAAGGGCCGAGAGCATGTCGGTGCGGGTGACGCCCGGCGCGACCGCATTGACGCGAATCTGATCCTTCGCAAGCTCGCGGGCCAGGGAGCGGGTCAGTCCGTTGACGGCGAACTTGCTGGCCGGATAGCCGCAGCCGGAGGGCTGGCCATACTCGCCGACCATGGAGCTGGTGCTGATGATTGCGCCGCCGCCCTGCTCCTTCATGATGCGCGCAGCCGCCTGGGAGCAGACGAACACGGCCTTGACGTTGATGTCCATGATCCTGGAGAACTCCTCCACGGTGTACTCGTACAAGCTGGTGCGCGAGGAGATGCCCGCGTTGTTCGCCAGGATGTCCAGGCTGCCGAAGCGCTCCTTCACGGACGCGAAGGCCGCCGCCACATCCTCCGGGTTGCACAGGTCCGGCCAGATGCCCATGACGCGTCCCTCATACTCCGTCAGCTTCGCCAGCGCCTTGTCCACGGAATCCTGGCGGGAGCCGCAGATGGCCACGTTGGCGCCGTTGTCCAGATACTTCTTCGCGATTGCAAAACCGATTCCACGGGTGCCGCCGGTGACGACGGCCGTCTTTCCCTTCAACATATCTCTCTTCCTCCTCGATTCTCATTTATCATCACTCCGACGCTGCGCGCCGTCCCGCTTTTTCCGGCAGTCCGGGCACAGGCCCACGAACAACAGGCTGCAGCCTTGAATCTCGAATCCGGCGTCCACCGCGCGCTCCAGCTCCAGCAGCTCCGGCATCCAGGGCAACGCCGCATCAAACAGCCTCCCGCAGCCGCTGCAGCGAATGTGATAGTGCTCCCGCGCCGCCGCCTCGTAGTAATCGGCACCGTCGGGAACCTCAATTCGCATGATCCTGCCTTCGCCCTCGAGTATCCGCAGGTTCCGGTAGACCGTCGCCCGGGAGATGCTCGGGTGCGCCGCATGAATGCGCTCGTAAATCATGTCCGCCGTGACATGTCCCTGCATCGCGCGAACCGTCTGAAGCACGATCTCCCGCTGCAGGGTGTGTCGGGATTTCCGCATTTGCATCACCTGTAAATATTGTATCCTTATTGACATCATATATCAATATTATGGAAAAATTTAACATTTCTTCCGAGGGGCGCAAAAAACCGGCGGCCGCCGACAAATGCCGGCGACCGCCTTATCTTCTCGAAAGCGAAGCATTTTCTGAACGGGCGATGCTGTTGCGTCCGGACAGCCGCTTTCGCGCTTTTGATAGAATTCAATTGCCTTGGATCGTTGAAATCCACTCGGTCACAATAATTGGTTCCGGGGCGGGCACGCGCCCGTCCGATCTATATCAAGCGGCTCAGGCCGCGTTCATCATGTAGTTGACCATGATGGGGTAGTCGCGAACATCCGTGAGGGACAGGTTCAGGCCCTTGCCGTCCAGCTGCATCATCTTCAGCATCTGGATTGCGGTGTGGTCCTCCTTCAGGTTGCAGACGGTGCCGTCCGGCAGGTGCAGCAGCACGTCGCCCTGGCAGCTCTGTACTTTCTCGAGAAACTTCTCCATATCGGAAATCAGCATGATTCTAAGCATGTTAACCTTCCTTTCTGAGTGTCTTCTCATTCAACGATTCGGCATGGCCGCCGGTTTCCCATCCGGTTACCGGCCGCCGTCATCGGCGCGCGCCGCCGCAGCATCCGCTGCAATTGCGCTCTCGCTTTTGACGCGGTCATTATATCCCGCTGCCCCGCATCCGTCAAGCAATTTGCGCGTCAATTTACATTTTTTACCGCCATTTTGCAAGCCGGGCGCTTGCGTTTCTCAAATTTTGAACTCCATGTGACAGGGCCGTAAACCAAGGCAATCGATCTTAACATTTGCGAACCTGCGCTTCATTTTTCCGCACCGAAGCCCTCCTGCAGCGACAGAATCCGCACCGTGCGGACACAGCAGCCGTGATTAAAGGATTTTTTACGCAAAAGGCGTTGCCAAACGCCGCCTTTTATGGTATAGTAACCGAGTCTGCGGGTGATGATGATTGGGTCCCGTGCGGCGTCATGCTGTGAATCTTGTCAGGGCCGGAAGGCAGCAGCAATAAGCAGAGTGTTGACGCGCGCCGCCCGCAGATTTTTTGCGTCTCCGCGCCGCGGGTTTGAATTTGTGCAAAAAATTCCCGTGTGCGGCCAAAAAAGAGCGCATAATACTGGTATTTTTCCAAAACCTATGCTATAATAAAGTGTCTTATCAGAGACTGACGGAGGAGAACTATGGATCGCTTAGGCAGGCTGATGGCGGAGCTGGAAAAGCGGGGACTGGACGCCGCGCTGCTCCATCGCAGTGAAAACATGCGCTACCTCACCGGCGGCTACACCGGCGAGGGCTGCGTGTTCGTGTGCAGGGACGAGACCGTGATCGTCACCGACTTCCGCTATGTGGAGCAGGCCGGTCGTCAGGCGGGATCCTGCCGCGTGTTGTCCACCGACTCCGGACACCGCGAGCTCAAGCGGATTCAGGAGCTGACCGACGCCCACGGCATTAAGACGATGGGCGTGGAGACGGACTTCCTCAGCCACGACAGCTTCGAGGAGCTGCGCAAGGGCCTGCCCTTCGTGCAGCTGGAGAGCCTCTCCGGCACCCCCGAGGAGCTGCGGCTGATCAAGGATGCGGGCGAGATCGAGAGCATCCGCGCCTCGGCGGCCATCGCGTGCCGCGCCTTTGAAAACATCCTGGAGAAGATTCATCCGGGCATGACGGAGAAGCAGGTTCAGATCCTGCTGGACTTCGAAATGCTCTCCCTGGGCAGCGAGGGCAACGCCTTCGACACCATCGCCGCCACCGGCATCAACGGCTCCCTCTGCCACGCCATCCCCTCGGACACCGCGATTCAGTCGGGCGACCTGCTGACGCTGGACTTCGGCGCGAAGGTCAACGGCTACTGCTCCGACATGACCCGCACCGTCGGCTTCGGCAAGGTGCGGCCGGAGCTGAGGGAGATGTACAATCTGGTCTACGACGCGCAGATGGCGGCGCTCGCGGCGGTGAAGCCCGGCGCAGTCTGCGGCGATCTGGACAAAATCGCGCGGGACATCCTGGAGCCGCGCTATCCCGGCGCGTTCGGGCACAGCCTCGGACACGGCGTGGGACTCTTTATTCACGAACAGCCCCGGGTGGCGACCGGATCGACGACCGTGCTTCAGCCCGGTCATGTGATCACGATTGAGCCCGGCGTATATATCCCCGGTCTCGGCGGGTGCCGAATTGAGGACATGGCGATACTGACTTCGGATGGTTGCATCGACCCGATCACTTCCCCGAAGCAGTTGATCGAGCTGTAACCATCTACACTATTTGAGGAGGCACATTCCCCATGATTAACGCAAGTGATTTCAGAAACGGCGTGACCTTTGAGATGGACGGCGGTGTTTGGACCATCGTAGAGTTTCTGCATGTGAAGCCCGGCAAGGGCGCCGCATTCGTCCGCACCAAGATCAAGAACGTCGTCACCGGCGCCGTGCTGGAGCGCACCTTCAACCCCACCGAGAAGTTCCCCCGCGCGTACATCGAGACCAAGGAAATGGAATATCTCTACAACGACGGCGACTTCTACTACTTCATGGATCAGGAGACCTTTGAGCAGCTGCCGCTGACCCACGACCAGGTGGCCGACGCCATCCCCTTCGTGAAGGAGAACACCACCGTCACCGTGCGCTTCTTCAAGGGCAGCGCCTTCTCCGTGCAGGCGCCCAACTTCGTGGAGCTGGAGGTTGTGGACACCGAGCCCGGCTTCAAGGGCGACACCGCCACCAACACCTACAAGCCCGCAACGCTGGAGACCGGCTTCGTGCTGCAGGTGCCGCTGTTCATCAACGTCGGCGACAAGCTGAAGATCGACACCCGCGAGGGCGGCGAGTATCTCGGCCGCGCATAAGCTGAAAGAAGAATCCCGTTTTCCAAAGCAGAATGAGTTCCCTCGTTCTGCTTTGGTTCTATCTGCAGATCGCACGTGAGGAGGGAATTGCATATGGAGAATCTCGGAAAGAAGGTCGGTTACCTGAAAGGACTGATGGAGGGCATGGATTTTTCAGATGATCCCTCCAAGGGCAAGCTGCTCACCGCCATGGTGGAGCTGCTGGGCGACCTCAGCGACCGTGTGGAGAGCATCGACGAACTGATCGATGATCTGAACGACTATGTGGAGAGCATCGACGATGACCTGGCCGAGCTCGAGGGCAGCGCCGGCGACGACTTCCACATGATCAACGATGACGAATTCGAGGACGAATACTACGACGACATGGAGGGCGGCGAGGATCAGCTGCACCTGCTGGGCGGCAAGGCTGCCGACGAGCAGGACGATCCCGAAACCCTGGCCGGCAGCATCTGCCCGGAGTGCGGCCGAATGTTCTTCGTCGCGCTGGATGACCCCGAGGATGCAGTCTACACCTGCCCCCACTGCGGCAAGCGCGTCTCCCCCATGCCCCTCACCCCCGAAAACGCGCCCATCGCAAAACCGGAATAAATGCCCCCTGTAAGGCCGGCGTACAGCTCTGTGCGCCGGTTTTATTTTTGTGGCTGGATCGCATCGCGGAATAAATTAATACTTTTAATTAATTAATTGTGCCGTTTATTAGTATTGACAAAACACTTTTATAATCTTATAATTGTAACGTACATATTTCCAGTTAACATTTGCGCATAAATGAAGGTATTGTGTGAATAACGGATGCTTATATCCGTTAATTTTAAAAGGAGGAACTTACAATGAAGAAAGTTCTCGTACTCGTTCTGGCTCTGGTTATGATCCTGAGCTGCGCAGCCATGGCCGAAGGCCAGAAGCTGGGCTACACCTGCATGGATGGCACCAACCCCTTCTTCATCGCACTGGAAGGCGCTATCCGCGAAGTCGTTGAAGCCAACGGCGACGAGCTGATCTCTCTGGATCCCCAGAACAGCAACGAAAAGCAGATTTCCCTGATCGAGGACCTGGTTTCCCAGGGCATCGCTGCCTGCTTCGTAAACCCCGTTGACCGCGATGGCGTCATCGCCGGTCTGGACAAGCTGAAGGAAGCTGGCATCCCGATCTTCGGCTTCGATACCGAAGTTGCCGATATGTCCTACCTCGTATCCTATGCTGGCTCCGATAACTACAACGCCGGCTATGTGTGCGGCCTGGATCTGGCTGAGAAGCTGCCCGAGGGCGGCCCCATCATCGTTCTGGACAGCCCCACGATGCAGTCTGTTGTTGACCGCATTGACGGCTTCATGGCAGCCATCGAAGGCAAGGGCTTCGAGGTTGTTGCCCAGATCGACTCCATGGGCAACCAGGAGCTCGGCAACAAGAACGCCACCGACGCTCTGACCGCGCATCCCGATGCAGTGGCCATCATGGGCGGCAACGACCCGACGGCTCTGGGCGCCTATGCAGCAGTTGAAGCAGCCGCTTCCAACGCCTTGGTCTACGGCGTTGACGGCTCCCCCGACATCAAGGCCCTGATCGCTGAAGGCAAGGTCACCGGCACCGGCGCTCAGTCCCCCGTGTCCATCGGCAAGACCATCGCCGAAGTGTACTACAAGTGGCTGGCTGGCGAGGAAGTGGAAGCCCGCTATCCCATCGATACCTTCATGATCAACGCTGACAACGTTGCCGATTTCGGCACCGACGGCTGGCAGTAATCTGACGGTTCAAAATCATAGCGGCTGTTCATCAGCTTAATATGAAATTTTAGAATTGTCGGCGTTTCTCCGAAAGGAGACGCCGACAATTCGGCGATTTGAGAAAGAGTCTTTGTCTCTCCGGAAAAAAGCCTCTTTTTCAACTCGCCCTCACATTGAAGAAACGGTGGTGAAACCAAGTGAGCGAATACTTGCTCGAAATGAAAAACATCTGCAAATCATTTCCGGGCGTCAAAGCTCTGCAGAAGGTTGATTTTCAGCTGAATGCTGGCGAAATTCACGCTCTGCTGGGCGAAAACGGCGCAGGCAAGTCCACCCTGATCAAGGTTCTGGGCGGTATTTACATCCCGGAAGAGGGTCAGATCTTTATCGACGGGAAGGAAGTTGCCATTACGGGCGTCAATGCCGCCCGCGACAACGGCATTTCCATCATCCATCAGGAGCTGGTTCTGGTCCCCCACATGACGGTTGCAGAAAACATCTTCCTGGGACGCGAACCCAAGGGCAAATTCGGCGTGGATTATACCAGGATGCGCACCGAGGCCCAGAGGATGCTGGATCAGTTTGATCTGGGCATTGACGCTGCCGTCGAGGTCGGTGATCTGAGTATCGCACAGCAGCAGATGGTCGAAATCGTCAAGGCGATCTCCTTCAACTGCCGCATCCTGGTTATGGACGAGCCCACCTCCTCCATTTCTGACCGCGAGGTTGCCCATCTGTTTGAGATCATGCGCAACCTGGCCAAGTCCGGCGTCGGCATCATCTACATTTCCCATAAGATGAGCGAGTTGAACGAGGTTTGCGATCGCGTGACCGTTCTGCGCGATGGCACCTACGTTGGCACCCGCGTGGTTGCAGATACGCCCAAGGACGATCTGATCGCCATGATGGTCGGCCGCGAGCTGGATCAGTATTACACCCGCGACCACGTAAAGAGCGACGAGGTTGTGCTCAAGTGCGTCAACATCAACGACAACAAGAAGAAGCACCAGCGCGTGAAGGATGTATCCTTTGAGCTGCGCAAGGGCGAAATCGTCGGCTTTGCCGGTCTGGTTGGCGCCGGCCGCAGCGAAACCATGCAGTGCGTCTTTGGTCTGACGCCCGGCTCCACCGGCGAGATTTATCTGGATGGCAAGCAGGTGCAGATCAAGAATCCCGTCGAAGCGATGAAGCACGGCATCGCCATGGTTCCCGAAAACCGCAAGGTTGAAGGTCTGTACCATCAGCAGAGCGTGCGTTTCAACTCCACCATCGAGGTCCTGGATCAGTTCATCAAGAACCTGATGGTCAATACGAAGAAGGAAGAAGCCATCACCCAGGAATTCATCGACAAGATGCAGACCAAGACCCCCAGCCAGGAGCAGGCGGTTACCAACCTTTCCGGCGGCAACCAGCAGAAGGTTATGATCGGCCGCTGGCTGGCTACCAATCCCCATATTCTGATTCTGGACGAGCCCACCCGTGGCGTTGATGTAGGTGCCAAGGCGGAAATCTATGAGATCATGAACGAACTGACCAAGCATGGCGTTTCCATCATCATGATTTCTTCCGAACTGCCGGAAATCATCAACATGAGCGACCGCGTTTATGTCATGTACGAAGGCAAAATGACCGGCTGCATCAGCTTTGATGATGGCATCAGCCAGGAAGCCATTATGAAGCTCGCCACCAAAGAGTCTGTAGGAGGGAAAACCGAATGAAAGCAGTAAAGCGTTATTTCAAAGATAATCTGGGTATTCTGATTGCTCTTGCGCTCATGATTGTCTTCCTGTGCGTCTATCCCAGGACTTCCAGCACCTTCCCCACCAAGAACAATATGTTCAACGTTCTGCGTCAGTCCGCTCCCAACCTGATGCTGGCCTGCGGCATGACCATGGTCATCATCCTGGGCGGCATTGACCTGTCCGTTGGTTCCATCATCGCCATGTCCGGCTGCTTCGCCGCCGGCGCCGTCGTATTCGCCGGCATGCCGGAAGTCGTGGGCATCCTGATCGGCATTCTGTCCGGCGCCATCTTCGGCATGTTCAACGGCTTCGTAATCGCAATCACCACCATCCCGCCCTTCATTGTGACGCTGGCCTCCATGAACGTGGCAAAGGGCATCGCCTACGTATTCACCGGCGGCAAGCCCATCCGCTGCATGACCGAGCCCTGGAAGTTCCTGGGCGCAGGCTACATCGCCGGCATCCCCACCCCGGTGATCACCATGTTCATCGTGTTTATTCTGTGCGTGCTGTTCCTGAACCGCACCCGCATCGGCCGTCACATCTACGCTGTCGGCGGCAACACCACCGCCGCCAAGTTCTCCGGTATCAGCACCTTCAAGGTAAAGTTCGCTGTGCATACCATCAGCGGCCTGCTGGCTGGTCTGGCCGGTGTGACCATCGCTTCCCGTCTGTATGCCGGTACCTGCACCTCCGGTGACGCCGCTGAGATGGACGCCATCGCGGCCGTCGTTATCGGCGGTACCTCCATGTCCGGTGGCTCCGGTAAGCTGGGCGGCACCCTGATCGGCGCTCTGATCATTGGTATTCTGAACAATGGTCTGAACCTGATGGGCGTAAACTCCGACTGGCAGTACATCATCAAGGGTATCGTTATTCTCGGTGCTGTGTACGTGGACTACATCCGCAGCCAGAAGAAGGCAAAATAAGCGGCGAGGCGCAGTCGCGCTTCACAAGCAAACTCCCGCCCCACATACAAGTGGGCCGGGAGTTCTTTTTGATTTTGTTGCATTCCCTTTGGGCAAATATGAAATCCGGCACGCAGAATCATGCCGGATTTCTCTTCTTGGAAATGATCAGAGCCTGCACTCCAGCTTGGCCAGCTCGTCCACCACGTAGTTGTACACGAAGTCCACGGCCTCGTCCACGGGCTTCTTCTCCTGCATGGACTTGTCGCGGGTGGAGATTTCGATGGTGCCGTTCTTCAGGCCCTTGGGGCTGACGACCACGCGCACCGGCACGCCGAACAGGTCGGCGTCGGAGAACATCACGCCGGCGCTGACGGAGCGGTCGTCCCAGAGCACCTCCACGCCGCGCCTGGTGAGCTCGTCGTAAATGCGCTTGGAGGTTGCGGCGACCTCCTCATTGTCAGAACGCAGGGAGCAGATCTGCACGTGCCAGGGAGCGATGGAGATGGGCCAGATCGGGCCGTAATCGTCGCGATGCGCCTCGCACACGGAGGCCGCCAGACGGCCCACGCCGATGCCGTAGCAGCCCATGATGGGGTTCTTCATCGTGCCGTCCGCATCCACATAGGTCATGCCCATGCTCTCGGTGTACTTGGTGCCCAGCTGGAAGATGTTGCCCACCTCGATGCCGCGGGAGGTGTAGATGCTCTTCTTGCCGCAAACCGGGCAGATGCCGCCGTCGTAGGCCTTGGCCACGTCCACGTACTCCACCTCGCCCATCTCGCGGGGGATGTTGAAGCCGACGTAGTGCATGTCCACTTCATTCGCACCGGTGGCGACCCAGTTGAGATCCTTTAGGGACGCATCGTAGACCACGCGCACGCCCTCCGGCAAGCCCTTGGGGCCGATGAAGCCGGCGGTCAGGCCGCAGTCGGCGGTGATCTCGGCGGGATGAATCTCCGCCTTCAGGTAGTTGCGCAGCTTGGTCTCGTTGATGTCCAGATCGCCGCGCAGGAAGGCCACGACGTACTTGTCCGTCAGGTTCTCCTGATACACCACGGCCTTGCAGGTGGCGGTGGCGGGGATCTTCAGGAAAGCGCACAGATCCTCGATGGTCTTCACGCCCGGGGTGGGCACCTTCTCGAGGTCGGCCAGCTCGCCCGCGTCGCCGTGGACAATGCAGGGCGCGGCCTCCATGTTGGCGCGATAGTCGCACTCGTGGCAGAGCACGATGGTATCCTCGCCGACGGGGGTCAGCAGCATGTACTCGTGGGAGACCTTGCCGCCCATCATGCCGCTGTCGGAGGCCACGGCCACGACCTCGGGCACACCCGCGCGGGCGTAGATGCGGTTGTAGGCCTCGTAGCACTCCATGTAGTACTTCTCCAGATCCTCCTGGGAGGTGTGGAAGGAGTAGGCGTCCTTCATGGTGAACTCGCGCACGCGGATCAGACCGCCGCGGCAGCGGGGCTCGTCGCGGAACTTGGTCTGAATCTGGTAGATCATGAAGGGATACTGGGTGTAGGAATCCGCCACGTCGCGCGCGAAGTGCACGGAGGCCTCCTCGTGGGTCATGCCCAGCACCATGTCGGAGCCGGAGCGATCCTGGAAGCGCAGCAGCTCGCTGCCGATGGAGTCGAAGCGTCCGGACTCCTTCCACAGGCTCGCGGGCATGGCCACCGGGAACAGCACCTCCTGGCCGCCGATGCGATCCATTTCCTCGCGGATGATGCGCTCGATCTTGGCAGTGATGCGCTTGGTGATGGGGAACAGGGTGAAGATGCCGTTGCCCACGGGCTTGATGTAGCCGCCGCGCATCATCAGCGCCTGGCTGGCGATCTGGCAGTCTGCCGGGGTTTCCTTGTAGCGCTTGGAGACGAGATTTCTGACCAGCATGCTTGTGTTTCCTCCTCAATATCCTATGCTCTGGTGGACGGCCAAAAGAAAACACCCCTGCTATTTCGCAGGGGCGAAGCATTTCTTCGCGGTACCACCTTGCTTGGTGCTCTTGCGCCCTGTAACGGGAGCGCCCGGCGGAGTTTCACAGGATGCGCCTGCGGGTTCCTCCGCGAACTCGGGAGTCCGGAGCCGATCCCTACCCGCCGCGCGGCTTGCAGCCGTGTCCGCGCTCTCTTTGGACGGTTTCGGGGGCTTTCTCCTTCAACGTTCCCCTTCATTATAGCAGAACCCCGCGCAAATGCAAGTGAAATTTCGGTTGCGAAGGGCAATCCTGCAAAGGTTGACACAGAAGCGTCCGGCGTGGTATAATGACGGCAGGAAGGGATGACGCTTGTGGTTGAGCTTTTCCCCTCTGGATGAGAAGAGCCGCCGACCAGTCAGCGCTGGATGGCGGCTATTGCTTTACTTGTGACTTCCGTTGTGAACGGAGAACGCCAAAGTGATCATCAGGAGCACAATCGCGAGAATCTCGTAATCGGTCATGATCATCACCCCCTTTTGTAGAAAAGAGGGTAAAAGCCAAGCGCCATCTGCTTCCTTCCTGCCGGGAAGCCTTGCGGCTCCGATGGGATTATAACATGGAATCAGAAGGGATGTCAATTTCTGCCTGTTCTGGAAGCACATCGGGTTTGATTTTCCGAAAAATGGTGTATAATTGAATCAAACCGGATTTTCAGAAAGGCGGAGTGCAGTATGAAAGAATATGAAGTTCTGGTACAGACGATCAACCCCTGCGGCGGCGAGGCCCACGACAAGAAGGAGTTTCTCGAAATCGAGGCCGAGAGCCCGGAGGCCTACGTGAAGGCGAACGCGGCCTATCCCATCATGGAGAGCGTGGTCAAGCCCGACGGCGACGTGGTCATCACCACTGGCGACGGCAAGGGAAACTTCGTGAAGTACATTTTCACGGAGTGAGGACGAAAAAAGCGGCGCAACGGCCGCTTTTTTGTTTGGAATCGCTAGGTGGGAAGGCTGGCCTCCTCCAGATAGAAGCCGTCGCCCAGATCGTGCAGCTCCACATAGCCACGGTTCATTGCGCCGCCCTCCCAGCGCTGCGCGTCGCCGGCCTCCACGGGCGTCCAGTTGTCATACCAGTCCAGGCACGCGGGGACATATTCCCCGGACGGCGCGAGGATCAGATACCGGTGGCCCTCCAGGGGCGCGCCCTTCAGTGTGAAGATCGCCCGCTCGCCGTCCCACTGAACCGCCTCCACAGCGCCGCGCCAGAGGAGCCAGCGCATCCGCAGGGATCGTCCCGGATTCTCCGCCGCCTGGCGGAGAATTGCGCCGCTCTGCGCCACGTAGGAACCGTACCACTCCGCGCTTCGGGGCGACAGGAAGACCCGCCCGCCGAGGATCAGCAGGAGCAGGACAAGCAGCGCCGCAACGACAGCGCACAGCTTTTTGCGCATACAAACCTCCGTATGAAAGCGAGGGCCTGTGCAAACGCACAGACCCTCGTCGTTTCAGCTCTTACGCTTTGGGAGCGACCGCCTTGACCTTCTTCAGGTTGACGAAGCGCGGCAGACCATTGACCTTGGTCAGCTGGGTTTCGCCCTGGATCAGCGGCAGGCAGTAGTCGATGAAGCCCTGGTTCAGGCCGTCGCCGGTCTCGTTGATCCACTCGAGGGGAACCTTCTTCTCGGTGTTGGCAACGATGGTGAGGTCGAACAGCTTGGTGTTGCAGCTGTACTTGCCGTTCTCGCGGGTGCACTCGAAGCCGACCATCTTGTCGGTGACGCCTGCGACCGCGTTCTCAACGGCGGCCTTGCCGGAGGCGAAGGACTCGTCGATGTCGGTCTGGGAGGCGCAGTGTGCCGCGCAGCGCTGCAGCAGAGAAAGCTCGATGCCGCGCACCTTCGCGCCGGTCTCGCCCTTGATGTAGTTGGCCAGGTAGGCAGCCAGACCGCCCAGCTGGGTGTGGCCGAAGGCGTCCTTCGCGGCGTTCTTGTTGGCGTACTCGGCGATGAAGGTGCCGTCCTTGTCGTGGATGCCCTCGGACACGACGACCAGGCACTTCTTCTTCGCGGCGTAGATCTCCTTGACCTTGGCGGTGAACTTGTCCATGTCGAAGTCGATCTCCGGCAGGTAGATCAGGTCGGCGCCCTGGCCGCAGGCGTTGGCCAGCGCGGCGGCGGCGGTCAGCCAGCCGGCGTGACGGCCCATGCACTCGATGATGGTGATCATGCCGGTGTCGTACACGGTGGAATCGCGGTACACTTCCATGACGGAGGTGGCGATGAACTTGGCAGCGGACGCGAAGCCGGGGCAGTGATCGGTGCCGGCCAGGTCGTTGTCGATGGTCTTGGGGATGCCCATGCAGCGGACCTCATAGCCGTTGCGCAGCATGAACTTGGAGATCTTGTTGCAGGTATCCATGGAGTCGTTGCCGCCGTTGTAGAAGAAGTAGCGGATGTTGTACTTCTTGAACATCTCCAGGATCTTGATGTAGTCGGTCTCGTCCACATCAGGGTCGGCCAGCTTGTAGCGGCAGGAGCCCAGCGCGGAGGAGGGGGTGTACTTCATCAGGGCCAGCTCGTCCGGATCTTCCTTGCCCATGTCGATGAGGTTGTCGTTCAGCAGGCCGACGATGCCGTTGCACATGCCGTAGACGTTGGTGATTTCTTCGCACTCCAGGGCGGTCTTGATCGCGCCGTAGGCGGAGGCATTGATGACAGAGCTGGGGCCGCCGGACTGGCCGATGACCGCTGCGCCGATGAGCTTGCTCATTGGTATCATTCCTTTCAAATTCTCAGCTGGATTGGCATAGGAAACAAACCCTATGCTCACACGATAAATCTAGCACAAATTGCGACCTTTGTCAACGCTGGTGGGTTAATTCTGCGCGCGTCGGAAGTCACAGCCTGCGCAGGCTGTCCCGCTGCTGCGCCGTCAGAATCGCATCTCCGGCCTCGCGCAGGGCCTCGATGTGCTCCATTTTGCTCACGCCCGCGATGGGGAAGGTCGGGAAGGGCTGGCTGGTGAGCCAGGCCAGGGCGATGGCGTTGACCGAGAGTCCGGTCTGTGCGGACAGCGCGCGGCAGCGCTCGAATACCGCAAGGTTCTCCTCGCAGAGGTAGCGCCTGCGGGCCTTGTCGGGCAGGATCGCCTCGCCGCCCTGATCCAGTTTCGACAGAAAGCCCTTCGCCTGGGAGGAGAAGCACACGCAGGGCATGTTCTCCCGGACATGCATGGCGTAGATTTCGCCGTCCATCTGGCAGAGCGTCTCATCCTCCACCACGATCTGCCGCGCCAGGCTGAACTGGGGCTGGTTGGCATAGAGCTTCACCAGACCGTGCTGTGCGGCGCTGGCATTGGCCTCGACGATGCGCTCCGGCTTCCAGTTGGACACGCCCACGAAGCGGGTCATGCCGCTCTCCACCAGGTCGGTCAGGCTCTCTAGGATGTCCTCCACCGGGCGGCTCACGTCGTCGCGGTGCAGCCAGTACACGTCCACGCAGTCCGTGCGCAGGTTGTCCAGACTGCGGCGCATGTCGTCCAGGATCTCGCCGTGGCTCAGGCGGCCGGTGTGCATGGTTGCGGGATCGGGATGTCCACCCTTCGTGCCCAGCACGATCTGCTCCCGGCAGCGGCGATCCTCCATCCAGCGGCCGATCACCTGCTCGCTGCCGCCCTGAATCTTCCGGACGAAGTCGCCGTAGATGCGGGCGGTGTCGATGAAGTTGCCGCCGATCTCCACGTAGGCGTCCATGAACTCCCGGGCGCGGCCCTCCTCAATCTTTCCGCCGAAATCCATCGTTCCCAGGGCGATGACGGCGGTCTCCCGCCCACAAAATTCCGCGTAGCGCATGCCAATTCTCCCCTCGGTTTTTTCTTCAATTATAGCAAGACCGGCGCAAAAAAACAATGACCGCCGTCGAATCTGGGCGAAAATGTGGGACGAATATGCGTGAAAAAGCGCGAAATGCATAAAATGTGCGAAAATACAGGCGAATATACCATGTATATATACATTTATTTCAAAAGTATCATGCAGGAAAACCGCATAAATTGTCGTATATTTTGATGTATATACACGCGATATTCTGCATATACAATAGTGTATTCAACCAAAGAGGAGGTTTTTCATCTTGGATTCCCTGAAACGAATTTTGTCTGAATGGTGGGCAAAACTGCGCCGGCTTCCCCTGACCCCCATCCTCGCGGGCGCGCTGGCCGCACTGATCGTTGCGCTTTGCATAACCATCCATATGCGTTCGAATATTCAGAGCCGCTATTCACAGGCGCAGGCGCAGATTCAGGAGCAGACCTTTCAGCACATGATCTCCATGACATCACTCTTCTCCCGCATCGACGATCCGACGGTGGACGTGCAGCACAAGCTGATTCCCGGACTGCGGGCGGAATACAGCGCGGTGGAGGCGCTCAACACCGCCCTCACCGAGGGCTTCGGCAGCCGCAGCGCCGTGCTCAGTGCGGAGCTGACCTCCGCCTTCTCCGCAGCCTTTGAGGAGTATTCCAGCGCCTACCGCGAGGGCAGAGCGACGGGTCTCGCCCAGGATGACATGGCCGCATGCATCAACGAGATCCAGTTGATGATCGACGAGCGCTATGCGCCGGAGGAGGAAGAGGAGGAACCGGTGCTGGTCATCGGCGCGACGGCAGCGCCCACAAATTGACGGCGCCGGCGGCTTTCGTAAGAAAAGCGATGGATTCTTCATGCCGACGCCTATTATAAGCCCACCCAAAGGCGGGATGGGCGACCCAGGAAACGGATAAAGCCGATCTCAATGCGGCCGGAAAGCGCGCTTTCCGGCCGCCGTTCTTTGCGTAGCGGGCAAGATCTCCGGGCTGCGGCCCGTCAGCTGACGCTGGTCATGGTGCAGCCGCAGCGGGGACACAGCGAGCCCTGCCCGGAGAGACAGGTGGTGCCGCAGTGGGAGCAGGTGGAGGCTGTCGGGGACTTTCCGGCGCTTGTGCAGCCGCAGGCGTAGCTGCCGCCGGTGGCAGCGGTGACCGTCGCGCCGTTTGACGCGCAGCAGCTTGCGCCGCCCACCTCCTCAAAGGCGCAGGAGGACTGGGGGAACAGGGGCAGCGAGAAGAACTCGTCGCAGACGTTCTCCGCGAATTCCTCGCAGGGGGGCACCTCGCAGAAGCCGTATGTGGGAACCATGATGTCCACCTCGGCGAGCACCTTCAGGACGATGGTGACGCAGATGGTGATCTCGAAGGTGCAGTTGCCGATGTAAGTGCCGGAGACGCAAATCGCGCTCACGAGGCTCTCGAGGGTGAAGGGAATGATGGAATCCTCCGGGATGCACAGCAGCACGTCGCGATCCACGCAGATGCGCGTCTGGCCCATCCACTCCTGGCAGCGCTGGTCCACGAAGAGGACGTCCACGGGGACCTCCACGGCGCAGCGCACACGGGCGAACTGGGGCCGGTCGCACATGCGCTCGATGCTCAGGTTGGAAATCGTGCCCTTGGTGGTGGAGCTGCGGCAGCTCTCAAAGGTCCACGCGCCGCAGGGCTGGGGCAGCGGGCAGGGGCTGTTCTCCGCGTTCTCCACGGCCTCGGCGTGGCTGATGCCGGTGTTGCAGGCGGAGCAGGAGCAGGTGCACACGTTCTCGTGACAGCTGCAGCGGCAGCCGCTGGTGTTGACGTTGCAGTTGCAGCTGTTGGGCAGCACTGGCACGATGTTCTCGATGGTGACACGCTGATCGTCCAGCTGCTGCTGGCTCAGGCAGGAATCGTAGACGTTCTTGACCTGAATGCAGACCTTCTTGTTCAGGCCGTTGAGTATATTGCCGCTGACGTTGCCGGGACAGGCCTCCGAATTGCAGTTCTTGTAGCTGTAAAACGACATGTTCATACCTCCTCGGGTTGAAGTGTGGGCTCCGTGCCCACGCTGCATACTATGACCCCGGGGAAAAAGGGTGCGCGGAGAAAAACGGCCGCAGATCTTCTCTTTTCACGGATATTCGCCCCGGATCGGAGCCGGAATTGCAAGGGCCGGAAGCGGCAGCGCCGCAATCATGGAAGCGGGCGACCCGTTGGGCCGCCCCGGTTTTTCACTGCGCCGGAATGTCCTCAGCATCCCGCAGCGCGCTGTACTTCTTGCGGGTCGCCTCCCCGCCGCGCAGGTGCCGCTCCCGGAGGTTTTTTTGCAGCACCTCGTCCACCCGACGGCTCAGTTCCCCGTCCATCTGCGGCAGGCGCTCGCGCATGTCCTTGTGGATGGTGGTCTTGCTGACGCCGAACTTTCCCGCGCAGGCGCGCACCGTGGCGCCGGTCTCCAGGATGTGTTCCGCCGCCTGCATCACCCGCAGGCGTACCTCTTCCCTCACATGCTCTCCCCCCTCGCTCGCTTCAAGCTATGCGCGCGGGATTTGCACCATGCGCGTGCTAATTCCGGGGGAGAATTCATAGAATCCCAGGCAGGAAGGGATGTGAGGAAATGGCCAGATCATTGCAGCCCAAGGGAGAGGTTCTCTTTCAGGGCGTGACCGTGAACGAATTTGCTGTCGGGGCCAGCTTCGCCGCCTACAAGGAGCAGGGCATGGAAGCGGCGGTGCTGCGCGCCACCGCCGGTGCGGACTACACCGACGAGCGGCTCGCGGAGATGGTGCAGAGCGCCGCCGACGCCGGCCTGCGCGTGGGCTTCTACCACTATCTCAACGCGGAGGATGAAGCCGAGGCCCGCGCCCAGGCCCAGTTCTTCGCCCGGACCATCTCCGGCTACGACTACGCGCTGCGCCCGGCGATGCTCTTCGAGACCCTCAACGGCCTGAGCATCGAATCCGCCAACCGCATCGCCCTGGCCTTTCTGGCCGCGGTGGAGAGCACTGCGGGGGTCGCGCCGGTCGTCTACACCGACGCGCAGAGCGCAAACCTGCTGTGGAACCGGAGCATTGCCGAGCGCTATCCGCTGTGGGTGATCGACGAGAGCGACGCGGCGCTTCCCCAGGCCGGCAATTCCCCCTGGAAGGGCTGGGTGGGCTGGCAGTACCGCACGGACGCGGAGGATCCCAGCTGTCCCTGCGCCGGCGTGCCGGTGAGCCGCTTCACCTCGGGCATGCTGAAGGCGGAGATCGTGCTGCCTGCGCCGCCGGAGGAGGACGCAGGCGAGGAGGCACCCAGCAAGCTGATCTGCGTAAACGTGGCCTATGGCGACACCCTCAGCGGCATCGCCCGGCTGTTCCGCACCAGTGTGGACTCCATCGTCAAGCTCAACGCCATCGAAAACCCCGACCGGATCTTTCCCGGCCAGCGGCTGTACCTGCGGGTGGATCCCTCCGTGCCCTACGCCTGCTGCGACAGCTACACCGTGCGCAAGGGCGACACCCTCAGCGGCGTCGCAGCGCGCTTCGACCTGAATTGGCGGCGCATCGCCTCCATCAACCAGATCTCCAACCCGGATCTGATCTTCCCCGGCCAGGTACTCAAGCTGGGCCTGTGCGATTCGACTTTACAGTGAGGGGAAAATCTGATAGAATCAATCTGCCGGCCGGATTGGAAAAACACGGTCCGGTAGGTAGTCCGGACGTGGCGGCTTGCCGCCATCAGTAGCCCTCCCTCCTGTGGGGTCGTCCACCGATCCGAATCAAGCGCCGGCACACAGGAGGAATGCAGCATGTCGGTTACCCTAACTGTCTACTTCGACGACCCCTTCTACGCAATCCTGGCGGAGCGCCGGGAGGACGGCGCGCTCTGCGTCGCCCGACAGGTGTTTGGCCCGGAGCCCAGCGACATCGAGGTGCTCGACTGGGTGCTGCGGGAATTTCCCCGTCTGCGCTGGTCCCCCGCCGTGGAGGACGCGCCGCACAGCCCCATCGCCGCCAACCCCAAGCGCAGGCAGCGTCAGGCTGCCCGGGAGGCGACGCACGGCATCGGCACCCGGTCCCAGCAGGCGCTGCAGTTGGATCGGGAGCAGCGCGCGATGGCGCGCAAGGTCAACCGCAGGGAGCGGGAGGAGGCTGAGGCAGAGCGCAGGTTCCTGCTTCGGCAGCAGAAGAAGAAAGCCAGGCACCGCGGCCACTGACCGCGGCCGATCCCCGGGGCATACCTTGCTCCGGGGCATTCCTTTTTGGAAAACAGAAGGAGCTGTCCCAAAGCAAAAAAGCAGGGCGGGGTGCCCTCACCCCGCCGGCGGCGAGCCGCCTGAAGCAGTCGCGCCGCTGCAAAGTATTGCATAGCGGCCGGTGCGTGCAGGCACATCGCTTCGCGGCAGGCAGGGCCTGCTGCCACATCGCTTCGCGGTTTCGGCGAACGAGTCCCTATCCCCATAGATCAAAGGGATAGGGACTCTGTGTTGCTTTCCTTCAGAATCTTTTACTGTGACCCCGAAATTCAGTCCGGACAGAATGGACTGAATTTCTTACGCCCGGTTTTGAAAATACTGCCCGGATTCGCTCTATTCCGTAGGGCGGGGTGCCCTCACCCCGCCGTTCACGTATTCATTTCCGGCGTGCCAGCCGCGCGTGTACCAGCATCCCCAGCGCGGTGAGCAGACAGATGCCCACGCCGGAGACCAGGAACCAGAGATGCACGCCGATGCGCTCGGCAATGGGCGTGCACACCGCCAAACCCACCGGCATCGTGATCGAGGCCATCAGCGCCGTGAGCGCAAATGCGCGGCCCATGCGGTCGCCGGGGATCGTGGCCTGCATGTAGGCCACCAGGGGCACATTGTGCACGTTGCAGAACGCGCCCAGCAGCCCGCAGGCCAGCGCAAACACGTACCACGCCCACATCTGCGGCGGCAGCAGCCCGCAGACGATGCAGGCCGCGCCCATGCCCAGCATGCCCAGATAGGCCGCAAACATCTGCCGCTTCGGCCGGATCACGCTGCCCATGAGCCAGGCCGCAACCATCATGCCCAGGGCGTAGGCCACCTCCACGGCGCTGCCGTGCCAGGCCGTGGCCCGAAAGTAATCGCTGGTCATCAGCGGATAAAAGGAGGAGAGCGGCAGGATGAAGATCATGCACAGCGTCTCCACCGCGATCATCCAGCCCAGGGCGCGATCGTCCAGGAACACCTGCAGGCCCTCGCGCAGCTCCCGCAGCGTGCCGCGCTCCCGATCCTGCCGCACGGGCTCCCGGGGAATGGACACCGCCGCCAGCAGCGCGCTTGCCAGCACCGCGCCCGCGAGATCCGTCAGCAGCACCACCGGCAGCGGAAAGGCCGCGTACAGTGCCGCGCCCAGCGCCGGGCCCAGCAGGAACGATCCCGAGGTCATCATCTGGTTCCAGCCGCCCACGCGCATCAGCTCCTCCGCCGGAACAAACTGGGGAATCATCGCCTGCATCGCCGGCTGCTGAAAGGTATTGCCCACGCTGCGCAGAAACAGAATCAGCAGCGCCGTCCACACCGGCAGCGCGCAGCGCCACAGCAGCAGCGCAAACGCCGCCGCCACCGCGCCGATGAACAGATCCGACGCAATGCAGATCGCCTTGCGGGAGTATCGGTCCGCAGCGATGCCCGCCGCAGGACTCAGTAGCGCCGCCGGCAGGAAGGCCACCATGCCCGACAGTCCCATCATCGTCACCGAGCCCGTCTCGCTGGCGATCCACCAGATCAGCGCAAACTGCACCGCCGCGCTGCCGATCAGCGACGCCATCTGTCCGATCGCCACGGTAAAAAACTTCCGCTTCCAATGCCCTTCCATTCGAAGACCTCCGCACATCCCCCGTATTCTCACGCGTGAGACAACAGTATAGCATACCCCGCCGCAAAGCGCTACCGCCTGCGCACACCGATGTAAATTCTTTTTCCAGACCCCTTGACAGCGGCCCCATATGTGTATATACTGTTCATATCGTATATATACAGTTATTCAAAGGGGAGATCTCCATGAACCTACGCATCAGCAATGCGGATACGCGGCCGATTTACGAGCAGCTGCGCCAGCAGATTCGCGGCGCCATACTGGGCGGCGAATTGAAGGAGGGCGAAGCGCTGCCCTCGATCCGCGCGCTGGCAAAGGATCTGCGCATCAGCGTGATCACCACCAAGCGCGCCTACGACGAGCTGGAGCGGGACGGCTACATCCACACGGTGGCCGGCAAGGGCTGCTTCGTGGCGCCGCTGGACAGCGCTCTCGTGCGGGAGGACGGCTTGCGACGCATCGAAGCACAGATGCGGGAGATGCTGGAGCTGGCGCATTCCTGCGGCATTTCCGTGGATGAACTTGCGGAGCTGCTGCGCGCAATGGAGGAGGAGGGAAATGAGAATGGAAAATGCGATTGAGGTGCGGAATCTGTGCAAGCGCTATCCGGGCTTTGCGCTGGAGGACGTGAATTTCACGCTGCCCAGCGGCTGCGTGCTGGGTCTGGTGGGCGAAAACGGTGCGGGCAAGAGCACGATCATCAACCTGCTGATGAACGCGGTGCAGCGCGATGGCGGCGAGGTGCGGGTGCTGGGATGCGATCCCATGCGCACCGACTTCATGCGCATCAAGCAGGACATCGGCGTGGTGCTGGACGAGGCCCACTTCCCGGAGCTGCTGACCGCAGCCGATGTGGGCAGGATGATGCAGAGCTGCTACGCGAACTGGGACGGCGCGCTGTACCGGGAGTACCTTGCGCGCTTCGACCTGCCGGAGAGGAAGCCCTTCAAGGACTACTCCCGGGGCATGCGCATGAAGCTGGCCATCGCGGTGGCGCTGTCCCACGAAGCAAGGCTGCTGATTCTGGACGAGGCCACCGGGGGCCTGGATCCCATGGCTCGGGACGAGATGCTGGACATTCTCAACGACTTCACCCGTGCGGAGGATCACTCCATCCTGATCTCCTCCCACATCGTCAGCGACCTGGAGAAGATCTGCGACAGCATCGCCTTCGTGCACAAGGGGCGCATGCTGTTCTGCGAGGAGAAGGATAAGCTGATGGAGGAGTACGCGCTGCTGAAGCTGTCGAAGGCGGACTTCGAGGCGGTGCCGCCGGAGGCCGTGGTGAGCAAGCGGGAGAACCCCTACGGCGTGGAGGTTCTGGTGCGCCGGGAGCTGGTGAACGAGGCGCTGACGCCGGAGCGCGCCACGCTGGAGGAAATCATACTGTTCTTCGTGAAGGGAGCGGATGCAAGGTGAAGGGACTTTTGTACAAGGACGCTGTGACGCTGATGAAACAGCTGAAGCTGTTTCCTATGATGATCCTGATCTTCGCGGTGATTCCGGGCTACAATCTGATCACCTTTGCGCTGGTCTACTGCGCAATGCTGCCCTTCAGCGCCATGGCCTACGACGAGCGCTCGAAGTGGAACCGCCTGGCCGCCATGCTGCCGTACAGCGACGTGCAGCTGGTGCTGTGCAAGTACATCCTCGGCTGGCTGAGCGTGCTCGGCGCGACGCTGCTCGCCGCCGTCGCCCAGCTCGCCATCCTCCTGATCCGCGGCCCGCAGGCGGAGCTTGCTGCGATGCTGCTGACGCTGGTGGTCAGCGCGTCCACATCGCTGATCCTGCTGGCGCTGTCGCTGCCCTTCCTGTACCGCTTCGGCGTGGAGCGCGGCCGCATGACCTTCATCGCGGCCATCGTGCTGGGCACGGTGGGCGTCACGCTGTTCAGCAACGCCGCGTCCTTCGATCTGAACGAGCACGCTTCGAGCATCCTCGTGCTCCTCGCGCCCGCGCTGGCGGTGGCTGCCAACGCGGTCTCCGTGCCCGTCTCCACCCGCCTGTACCGGCGCTATGGCGTGCGATGAGGAATTTGGGCGGAACTTTCTTCACATCGGATTGACTTTTTCTCCATTCGGCCTTAAAATTGTTTCGGAAATACTCGATGGGGAGCACAATTTCCATGGAACAAATCATCATCGACCGGCGCGCGCTGCACCGGATTCCGGAGCTGGATCGGGATCTCGATCGCAC
Organism: Clostridiales bacterium; assembly: GCA_004557125.1. Lineage (GTDB taxonomy): Bacteria > Bacillota > Clostridia > Christensenellales > Aristaeellaceae > SFTH01. The sequence continues at coordinate 25,058 of SFET01000017.1, forward strand.
CATGGCCTACCTGCGCGGTGCGCTGCAGGGCCTGCGCTGCCGGCTGTTTTCGCCGATTCCCAATTCGCTGTGCGCCTTCTTTGACAACGAAAGCGACAGCGCCATCGCCTTCCGCTGCGGCTGCGACGGTCTGCCCGTGCACGAGCGCAGCTTTCTGCCCTTTTCATCGGAGATTCCCGGACAGATGCACGCCTGCGGTCACGACGGCCACATGGCCATGCTGCTGGAGCTGGCGCGGCGCATGCAGGACGCGCGCATCGGGCGCAACGTGCTGCTGATCTTCCAGCCCGCCGAGGAAACCACCGGCGGCGCGCGCGACATCTGCAAGAGCGGCGTGTTTGAGAAAAACAAGGTGGAAGCCGTGTTCGGCATGCACCTCTGGCCCGATCTGCCGCTGGGAACCATCGCCAGCCGCGAGCGCGCCATGATGAGCCGCTCCTGCGAGGTCAGCGTGCGCTTCGCGGGCCGGTCGTGCAGCGCCGCGCGACGCGACGAGGGCGTGGATGCGCTGCGCGCCGCCGTGGAATTCTACCACCGCGCGACGGAGCTGGCCGCTGCAGGGCCGTCGGAGCCGCCGCGGCTATTGCACTTCGGGCACATGGAGAGCCCCGGCCCATGCAACGTGGTCAGCGACGCCGCCCGCCTGGAGGGCACGCTGCGCGCCTTTGACGACGAAACCTTTCTTGGCATCCTAAACGGGCTGGAGCAGCTTGCCAGCATAATCAATGCTGAAACCGGCTGCAAAATCAACATCGAAACCAGCATGGGCTATCCGGCGCTGGTCAATCCGCCGGAGCTCTGCGCGCGCGTGCGCAGCGCCGGCGTGCACTTCACCGAGCTGGCGCAACCGGCGATGATCACCGAGGACTTCTCCTGGTACCAGCGCCACCTGCCCGGCATGTACTTCCTGCTGGGAATCGGACCCTGCCCGGCGCTGCAGGCGGAGGATTTCAACTTTGATGAATCCGTTCTGATGACCGGCGCGGACTTTCTGGAGGATCTGGCCCGGAGAGACGCCGCCACCTGAGGATGAAAAATGCCGGCCGCATACATGCGGCCGGCATTTTGTGCGCCTCACAGGCGAATGCCGAACAGGCTCAGCAGCCAGCAGATCAGGATCGGCAGAAACAGTGCGGGCAGATAGTCCGCCGTCTTGGTCTTGCGGATGCCCAGCAGGTTCATGGCGATGGCCAGCAGGATCAGCGAGCCCACGCAGTTGACCATCGGCAGGGCATTGATCTGCTCCAGGAAGGGCTGAATGAAGCTGGCCAGCAGCGTCAGTCCCCCCTGGAACAGCACCACGAACGCCGCCGAGGCCAGCACCGACGCGCCGTAGGTCACGGCAAGGCAGGTGGAGGACACGAAGTCCAGCAGCGACTTGATCAGCAGCGTGGTGTGGCAGTTCAGATCCAGCGCGCCCGCCGGGTTGCGCGCGCCCTCGAACGCGCCCAGGATCGTCATCGACCCGATGCAGAACAGCAGGCAGGCCGTCACAAAGCCCGCGGCGGGATTCGCCTGGTTCGCGTCGCCGCCCACCTTCGAAACCAGCCTGTCGCCCACCGAGCTGATGCGGTCGTCCAGTCGCAGCGCGTAGCCGATCAGCAGGCCCAGCACCATCGAAGCCACCACCACGATCGCCTGGGTGCCGGATTCCGGGCTCAGCAGCCCCGAAGCGGCGGCAAAGATCGTGCACAGGCCCAGGCAGGCCATCATCGTGCCCGGCAGCGGCTCCCGCTCCGATGCGGAGCCTGCGCGCTTTCCGCGCCCGCGCAGCGTCAGTCCGATGCAACCGCCGCAGATCACCGCCAGCGCATTTACGAACGTTCCGAAATATTTCCACATAAAGATCGCTTCCTTTGTTCCCCTGCGCCGAATGCGCATAACCGTCTGTACTACTGCACATCATACCATGGGTATGTTAATTTGCGATGCGCATTGCACCAATTTCTGTACCTTTTTGTCGCAATGCACCAAAGAATCCGGGCTGTTTTTCCACTTCCGCACAGCCGTATTCAACGAACGATTACCTCAGTTCCCTTGACCCTTCTTCGTTTTTTTGATATGATAATAGCGTTGACCCCATGCGAATGTTCGGATTTTTAGGAAGCAGGAGGATCGATCCATGAAGAAAGTTGCCGTGATCATGGGCAGCGACAGCGACCTGAAGGTAATGCAGGGCGCCATCGACATGCTCAGGCAGTTCGAGGTACCCTTTGCCGTGCGCGTGATCTCCGCGCACCGCACGCCGGAAGCCGCCCGGGATTTCGCCGCATCGGCCATCGAAAACGGCTTCGGCGCGATCATCTGCGGCGCGGGCAAGGCGGCCCACCTGGCCGGTGCGTTCGCCGCCAACACCACGCTGCCGGTCATCGGCATTCCGATCAAGTCCTCCACGCTGGACGGACTGGACGCGCTGCTCTCCACCGTGCAGATGCCCTCGGGCATGCCGGTGGCCACCGTCGCCATCGACGGCGCCGCCAACGCAGCACTGCTGGCGGTGCAGATGCTGGCACTGAGCGACGAAGTGCTCGCCGCGAAGCTCGTCTCCTACCGCCGCGGCCTGACCGAGAAGGTCGAGAAGAAGGATGCGGAAATCCAGGCCCAGTTCGCCTGAGCCAATCCGACGCAGATTTCCCCGAATATAAAGAAAGAAGGTTTCATTCTCATGCAGAAGACGGAAATGCTCTACGAGGGCAAGGCCAAGAAGGTTTACGCCACCGAGAACCCCGAGCTGTACATTGTGTCCTACAAGGACGACGCCACCGCGTTCAACGGCCTGAAGAAGGGCACCATCGCCGGCAAGGGCGTGATCAACAACCGCGTGACCAACTACATGATGCAGATGCTGGAAAAGAACGGCGTGCCCACCCACTTCGTAGAGGAAATCTCCGACAGCGAGACCGTGGTCAAGAAGGTGCAGATCGTGCCGCTGGAGGTCATCATCCGCAACATTTCCGCCGGTTCCTTCTCCAAGCGCTACGGCGTGGACGAGGGCATCGTGTTCGAACAGCCCACCATCGAGTTCTCCTACAAGAACGACGACCTGGGCGATCCGCTGATCAACGAGTACCACGCCCTGGCCCTGAAGCTGGCCACCCGCGAGGAGATCGACACCATCAAGACGCTGGCCTTCAAGACCAATGAGCTGATGAAGGACTTCTTCAAGAAGATCAACGTGGATCTGGTGGACTTCAAGCTGGAGTTCGGCCGCCTGAGCGACGGCACCATCGTGCTGGCCGACGAAATCTCCCCCGACACCTGCCGCTTCTGGGATTCCCGCACCCACGAGAAGCTGGACAAGGATCGCTTCCGCCGCGATCTGGGCAACGTGGAGGGCGCATATCAGGAGATGATGCGCCGCATCCTGGGCGAATAAGCGCACCGGGGAGAGCTTTCCAACTCTCCCCCGTTTTCATTTCTCCCGTTTTCATTTCTGAAAACCATATATTGGGGGTTCATATGGAGAACTATGATCTAGAAAAGCTCCACGAGGAGTGCGGCATCTTCGGAATCTACGCGAAGGACGGCATGAACGTCGCCTCCGCCTGCTACTACGGCCTGTACGCACTGCAGCACCGGGGCCAGGAGAGCTGCGGCATCGCGGTCAACGACGACGGCCTGATCGCCTGCCACAAGGACGTGGGCCTGATCAACGACGTGTTCACCGCAGACGTGCTCAAAGGGCTGTCCGCCGGGCAGATGGCCATCGGCCACACCCGCTACGGCACCATGGGCGGCTCCGGTCGCACCAACGCCCAGCCGCTGGTGGTCAACCACGTCAAGGGCTGCATGGCGCTGGCCCACAATGGCGCGCTGACCAACGCCGCCGAGCTGCGCGAGGAGCTGGAGTTGCAGGGCTCCATCTTCCACATGACCAGCGACACCGAGGTCATCTCCTACATCATCACCAAGGAGCGCCTCACCAGCGGCTCCATCGAGGAGGCCGTATCCCGTGCGATGGATCGCCTGAAGGGCGCGTACTCGCTGGTGATCATGTCCCCCACCAAGCTGATCGCCGTGCGCGACCCCCACGGCTTCCGTCCGCTGTGCATCGGCACGCTGGGCGAGAACACCATCTTCGCCTCGGAGACCTGCGCGCTGGACAGCGTGGGCGCGCACTTCGTGCGGGATGTGGAGCCGGGCGAGATCGTGATCGTGGACAAGAGCGGCATGCGCTCCGACCGCAGCCACGTGGGCATCGCCCCCAAGACCACCTGCATCTTCGAATACCTCTACTTCGCCCGCCCGGACTCCGTGATCGACGGCTCCAGCGTGCACAACGCCCGGCTGCGGGCCGGCGCGCTGCTGGCCCTGGAGCACCCGGTGCAGGCGGACGTGGTCATCGGCGTGCCGGACAGCGGCATCGACGCCGCCATCGGCTACGCCCGGCAGAGCGGCATCCCCTACGGCATCGGCCTGATCAAGAACAAGTACATCGGCCGCACCTTCATCCAGCCCACCCAGTCCGACCGCGAGAACAAGGTGCGCATCAAGCTGAACCCCGTGGCCGAGGTGGTGCGGGGCAAGCGCGTGGTGATGGTGGACGATTCCATCGTTCGCGGCACCACCAGCGCCCGCATCGTGCGCCTGCTGCGGGAGGCCGGGGCCAAGGAGGTGCACCTGCGCTCCTCCGCGCCGGAGTTCCTGAACCCCTGCTACTTCGGCACCGACATCGACAGCCGAGAGAACCTGATTGCCTGCAACCACACGGTGGAGGAGATCGCGCAGATCATCGGCGTGGACTCCCTGGGCTTCTTAAGCCGCGAGGGCGTGACCAAAATTCCTGAAAATTCCAGCGGCTTCTGCGCCGCGTGCTTCACCGGCGACTACCCCTGCGAGCCGCCGAAGAACCCCGGAAAATCCAAATTTGAACGAAAGATTTCGGAGGGAAAAGAATCATGAAGAGCTTCAGCGAAAGCTACCGCAGCGCCGGCGTGGACATCACCGCAGGCTACAAGTCCGTCGAGCTGATGAAGTCCCACATCGCCCGCACCAACGTGCCCGGCGTGGTCTCCGGCATCGGCGGCTTCGGCGGCCTCTTTGCGCCCGACCTGACGGGCATGAAGGAGCCCGTGCTGGTCTCAGGCACCGACGGCTGCGGCACCAAGGTGAAGATGGCCATCCTGATGGACAAGCACGACACCATCGGCATCGACGCGGTGGCCATGTGCGTCAACGACATCATCTGCTGCGGCGCAAAGCCCCTGTTCTTCCTGGACTACATTGCCTGCGGCAGGAACGTGCCGGAGAAGATCGCATCCATCGTGGCCGGTGTGGCCGAGGGCTGCGTGCAGTCCGGCTGCGCGCTGATCGGCGGCGAGACCGCCGAGCATCCCGGCATGATGCCCGTGGAGGACTACGATCTGGCGGGCTTCGCCGTCGGCGTGGTGGACAAGGAGAAGATCATCGACAACGGCCGCATGCAGGCCGGCGACGTTGTCATCGCCCTCGCGTCCTCCGGCATCCACTCCAACGGCTTCTCCCTCTGCCGCAAGGTGTTCGACATCGACAACAACAACCCCGCGCTCTACGAGCCCTGCGACGCGCTGGGCGGCAAGACCATCGCCGAGACCCTGCTGACCCCCACGAAGATCTACGTCAGGAGCATCCTTGCCCTGATGGAGAAGGTGGACGTGAAGGGCGTAAGCCACATCACCGGCGGCGGCTTCTACGAGAACATCCCGCGCTCCATCCCCGACGGCCTGGGCGCAAAGATCGATAAAGCTGCCGTGCGCGTGCTGCCCATCTTCGACCTGATCGCAAAGACCGGCAACATCCCCGAGCGCGACATGTTCAACACCTTCAACATGGGCGTGGGCATGAGCGTGGTCGTGCCCGCCGCGCAGGTGGACAAGGCGCTGGAGATCCTGAAGGCCAACGGCGAGGACGCCTACGTCATCGGCGAGATCGTGGAATCGGAAGACAAGGTGATCCTGTGAGCAAGGCAAGAATCGCAGTATTCGTCTCCGGCGGCGGCACGAACCTTCAGGCGTTGATCGACGCCCAGGCGGCGGGCAAGCTGCCCTCCGGCGAGATCGCGCTGGTGGTCTCCGACCATGAGGGCGTGTACGCGCTGGAGCGCGCCGCCAAGGCCGGCATCCCCTCCGCCGTGATCGGAAAGAAGAATTATCCCGAGCTGCATGCGCGCACCGAAGCCCTGCACGCGGCGCTGAAAAGCCATCGGATCGACATGATCGTGCTGGCGGGCTATCTGGGCATCGTACAGAAGGAAACCGTGGAGCTGTACGAGGGCCGCATCCTCAACATCCATCCCTCGCTAATTCCCTCCTTCTGCGGCATGGGCTACTACGGCCTGCACGTGCACGAGGCGGCGCTGAAGCGGGGCGTGAAGGTCACGGGTGCAACGGTGCACCTGGTGAACGCCGGCGTGGACGAGGGCCCGATCCTGCTTCAGAAGGCCGTGGAGGTGCTCCCCGGCGATACGCCGGAGGTTCTCCAGCGGCGGGTGATGGAGCAAGCCGAGTGGGTGCTGCTCCCCCAGGCCGCCGAAATGATCGCAAATGAAATCGTAAAGAATGCAAAGGAGCATTGATCTATGAAGAATCTCAGCAGCGCCGTGGGCGCGACCAGTTATCCGGGCCGCGGCATCCTGATCGGCAAGAGCGCCGACGCGACGCGCGCCTTCCTGGCCTACTTCATCATGGGCCGCAGCGTCAATTCCCGCAACCGCGTGTTCGTGGAGGAGCCGGACGGCATCCGCACCGAGGCCTTCGATCCCTCCAAGATGGAGGATCCGAGCCTGATCATCTATCATCCCGTGCGCGTGATTGGCGACAAGACCATCGTCACCAACGGCGACCAGACCGACACCATTCGCGATGACATCCTCGCCGGCGGCGACTTCCATCGCGCCTGCACCACCCGCACCTTCGAGCCCGACGCGCCCAACTTCACCCCCCGCATCAGCGCCATGGTGGAGCACGTTAATGGCGACTTCCGCCTGGAGATGAGCGTGCTGCGCTGCTGCGACCCCGAGTCCGGCGCCGCGCTGCGCTCCTTCTTCGAGTACGACCGCGTGAAGCCCGGCTGCGGATACTTCATCCACACCTATGCCCAGGATGGCAATCCCATCCCCTCCTTCACCGGCGAGCCGGAGTCCGTCGCACTGGAGAATGACTTTGCCGCCTTCTCCGATGCAATCTGGGCTTCCCTGAACCCGGACAACAAGGTGTCCCTGTGGACCCGCAGCATCGATCTCGCCACCGGAAAAACCGAGAGCCGCATCTACAACAAGAACGCGTGAGGAGGAGCAGAATCATGCAGGAGCTGGAACTCAAATACGGTTGCAATCCCAATCAAAAGCCCGCCCGCATCTTCATGGAGCACGGCGAACTGCCGGTGCAGGTGCTCAACGGCCGCCCCGGCTACATCAACTTTCTGGATGCGCTGAACAGCTATCAGCTGGTGACCGAGCTGAAGGCCGCCACCGGCCTGCCCGCCGCCGCATCCTTCAAGCACGTCAGCCCCGCAGGCGCTGCGCTGGGACTTCCGCTGGACGAGACCCTGCGCCGCATCTACTTCGTGGATCCCGACGCGGAGCTGTCCCCCATCGCCTGCGCCTACGCACGCGCCCGCGGTGCGGATCGCATGTCCTCCTACGGCGATTTCGCCGCCCTGAGCGACGTGTGCGACGCTGCCACCGCGAAGCTGCTCGCCTGCGAGGTGTCCGACGGCGTGATCGCCCCCGGCTACACCGACGAGGCGCTCGCCATCCTCAAATCCAAGCGCAAGGGCAACTACAACGTGCTTCAGATGGATCCCGCCTATGTCCCCGCCGAAATCGAGCGCAAGATGTGCTACGGCGTGACCTTCGAGCAGGGCCGCAACGCACTGGTGATCGATGAGAGCATGCTTTCCAACCTGCCCACCGCGAACAAGAACCTGACTGCGGAGCAGAAGCGCGACCTTCTGGTGGCGCTCATCACTCTGAAGTACACCCAGTCCAACTCCGTCTGCTACGCCAAGGACGGCCAGGCCATCGGCGTGGGCGCGGGCCAGCAGAGCCGCATCCACTGCACCAGACTTGCGGGCAACAAGGCCGACAACTGGCACCTGCGCCGCCATCCGAAGGTGTTGGGTCTGCAGTTCGTGGAGGGCATCAGCCGTCCCGTGCGCGACAACACCATCGACGTGTACATCTCCGACGAGTGGGAGGACGTGCTGGGCGACGACGTGTGGCAGCAGTTCTTCGCCGTGCGCCCCGAGCCGCTGACCCGCGAGGAGAAGAAGGAATTCCTCGCCACCGTCACCGACGTGGCGCTGGGCAGCGACGCGTTCTTCCCCTTCGGCGACAATATCGAGCGCGCCCGCAAGAGCGGCGTGACCTGCATCGCCCAGCCCGGCGGCTCCATTCGCGATGACAACGTGATCGAAACCTGCGACAAGTACGGCATCGCGATGGCCTTCACCGGCATCCGTCTGTTCCACCACTGATCGCAGTCCCAGCCCGGAGGCGCGCAAACGGCGTGCTTCCGGCTTGCTGCGCAAAAACGCACTTTTGAGTAAGGAGAATTACAATGAACATACTGGTTGTCGGCGGCGGCGGACGCGAGCACACGATCATCCGCAAGCTGCGTGAAAACCCGGAGGTCAAGACCATCTACGCCCTGCCCGGAAACGGCGGCATCGCCCAGGACGCCACCTGCGTGCCCATTTCGGCCACGGCGATCGACGACATCGTGAAATTCGCCTCGGAGAACGCCATCGACTTCGCCGTTGTTGCCCCCGACGATCCGCTGGCCATGGGCTGCGTGGATCGCCTGCATGCCATCGGCATTCCCTGCTTCGGCCCGGAGGCCAGAGCTGCGCAGATCGAGGCCAGCAAGGTGTTCTCCAAGAACCTGATGAAGAAGTACTCCATCCCCACCGCCCGCTACGAGACCTTTTCCGACCCGGACGCGGCCATCGCCTACATCCGTGCGGGCAGCTTCCCCATCGTCATCAAGGCCGACGGTCTGGCGCTGGGCAAGGGCGTGCTGATCTGCGAGGACGAGCAGGCGGCCGTGGACGGCGTGCGCGCTATCATGCTGGACAAGCGCTTCGGCGACAGCGGCAACCACATCGTCGTGGAGGAGTTCCTGGAGGGCCCGGAGGTCTCCGTGCTGGCCTTCACCGACGGCAAGGTGGTCAAGCCCATGGTGTCCTCCATGGACCACAAGCGCGCCGGCGACCACGACACCGGCCTGAACACCGGCGGCATGGGCACCATCGCCCCCAACCCCTACTACACCCCCGCGGTGGCGGAGCGCTGCATGCGGGAGATCTTCCTGCCCACCATCGCCGCCATGAACACCGAGGGACGCACCTTCCGCGGCTGCCTGTACTTCGGCCTGATGATTACGAAGGACGGCCCGAAGGTGATCGAATACAACTGCCGCTTCGGCGACCCGGAGACCCAGGTGGTGCTGCCGCTGCTGAAGAGCGACCTGCTGACCATCATGCGCGCCTGCGAGTACGGCACGCTGGAACAGACTGATGTGGAATTCTCCGACGGCGCGGCCTGCTGCGTGATCCTGGCCTCCGGCGGCTACCCGGAGAAGTACGAGAAGGGCAAGGAGATCGCCCTGAACGGTGCAGAGAGCGCGAGCAACGTGCAGGTGTTCCACAGCGGCACCGCCCTCAGGGACAACCACCTGTACACCAACGGCGGACGCGTGCTGGGCGTGACGGCCACCGCAGACGACCTCGGCAGCGCCATTCAGGACGCCTACGCAGCAGCAAGGAAGATCCACTTCGACGGCATGTTCATGCGCAGCGACATCGGTGCGCGCGCCATGCAGGCCCTCAAGAACGACTAAAGGAGCAGTACGCATGGTTTACAGAGTATTTGTTGAAAAGCGCCCCGGCTTCGACCACGAGGCCCACGCGACCCTGAAGGACATCCGCTCCTTCCTGCGCATCCCCCAGCTCACCGGCCTGCGCCTGCTGAACCGCTACGACGTGGAGGGCCTGGACGAGAATCTGTTCCGCAGCAGCATCCCCACGGTGTTCTCCGAGCCCCAGGCCGATCAGGTCTACGATGTCCTGCCCGAGGGCGGCGACTGGGTGCTGGCGGCGGAGTACCTGCCCGGCCAGTTCGACCAGCGCGCCGATTCCGCCAGCCAGTGCATCCAGCTGGCCTACGGCTGCGACCGCCCGCTGATCCGTACCGCCGTGGTGTACGTGTTCACCGGCGAGATCGACGATAAGCAGAAGGCCGCCATCCGCAATTATCTGATCAACCCCGTGGAGAAGCGCGAGGCCTCGCTGGACGCGGTTGAAACGCTGAAGATGCAGTACGACCTGCCCGAGACCGTCGCCACCCTCACCGGCTTCATCGACGCGGACGAGGACGCGCTGCGCGGCATGCTGAAGCAGTACGGCCTGGCCATGGACTTCAACGACCTGGCCTTCTGCCAGCAGTACTTCCGCAGCGAGCACCGCGACCCCACCATGACCGAGCTGCGCGTGATCGACACCTACTGGAGCGACCACTGCCGCCACACCACCTTCCTGACCGAGCTGACCAACGTCTCCTTCGAGGACGCGGATGTGGAGGCCGCCTGGCAGCGCTACCTGAACGCGCGCGCGGAGATCGGCCGCACCAAGCCCGTGACCCTGATGGACGTGGGCACCATCGGCGCGAAGGTGCTTGCGTCCCGGGGGCTGCTGACCGATCTGGACGAATCCGAGGAGATCAATGCCTGCACCATCAAGATGGAGGCCGTGGTGGACGGCGAGAAGCAGGACTGGCTGCTGCTGTTCAAGAACGAGACCCACAACCATCCCACCGAGATCGAGCCCTTCGGCGGCGCGGCCACCTGCATCGGCGGCGCAATCCGCGATCCCCTGTCCGGGCGCGCCTACGTCTATCAGGCGATGCGCGTCACCGGCGCGGCGGATCCCACCCGTCCCATCGAAAAGACGCTCAAGGGCAAGCTGCCCCAGAAGCAGCTGGTCACCGGTGCGGCGGCGGGCTACTCCTCCTACGGCAACCAGATCGGCCTGGCCACCGGCCTCGTGGATGAAATCTACCACGACGGCTACGCGGCCAAGCGCATGGAGATCGGCGCGGTGATCGGCGCAGCTCCGGCGGAGAACGTGCGCCGCGAGGTGCCCGCCCCCGGCGACGTGGTGATCCTGCTGGGCGGTCGCACCGGACGCGACGGCATGGGCGGCGCAACGGGCTCCTCCAAATCCCACACCGTGTCCTCCCTGACCCAGTGCGGCGCGGAGGTGCAGAAGGGCAACGCCCCCGAGGAGCGCAAGCTCCAGCGCCTGTTCCGCAATCCTGCGGCCTCGAAGCTCATCAAGCGCTGCAACGACTTCGGCGCGGGCGGCGTGTCCGTGGCCATCGGTGAGCTGGCCGACGGTCTGAAGATCAATCTGAACGCCGTTCCCAAGAAGTACGAGGGCCTGGACGGCACGGAGATCGCCATCGCCGAATCCCAGGAGCGCATGGCCGTGGTGCTTGCGCCCGAGGACGTGGACGCCTTCCGTGCGCTGGCGGATTCGGAAAACCTGGAATCCACCGCCGTTGCCGTGGTCACCGAGAGCCCGCGCATGGTGATGGATTGGAACGGCCGCACCATCGTGGACATGAGCCGCGAGTTCCTGAATTCCAACGGCGCGCCCAAGTACGCCGACGTGCGCGTGGAGCCCCAGCAGCCCTACGCACGCCCGGCCTGCGACGCGTCCTTCCCCGAGCGCATCAAGGAGATGGCGGGCAGCCTGGACTTCTGCTCCCGCCGGGGCCTTGCGGAGCGCTTCGACTCCACCAATGGCGCATGCTCCCTGCTGATGCCCTTCGGCGGCAGGTATCAGAAGACCCCGGCCCAGGCCATGGCCTCCCTCATCCCCCTTCCGGACAGGAACGCCGAGACCGCCTCGGTGATGAGCTACGGCTTCCATCCCTGCCTGGGCGAGAAGGGCCCCTATCTGGGCGCGTATCAGGCCGTGGTCGAGTCCATGGCGCGGCTGGTGGCCGCCGGTGCTGGCTGGCGCGGCGCGCACCTGACCTTCCAGGAGTACTTTGAGCGCATGACCGGCGAGGCCGAGAAGTGGGGCCGTCCGCTGTCCGCACTGCTGGGCGCACTGGATGCGCAGCTGGATCTGGGCGTGGCCGCCATCGGCGGCAAGGACTCCATGTCCGGCTCCTTCGAGCAGATGCACGTGCCGCCGACGCTGGTCTCCTTCGCCGTGCAGGTGTGCGATTCCGCCCGCGTCATCTCCCCCGAATTCAAGGCCGCAGGCCACGCCATCGGCCTGATCCGCCCCGCGTACCGCGCCAACGGCCTGCCCGATGTGCAGTCCCTGCGGGATACCTTCGATCTAGTGGCCGAAAGGATCGCCTCCGGCGAGATCGTATCCGCCTGGGCGCTGGGCTTCGGCGGCGCTGCCGAGGCGCTGATGAAGATGAGCCTGGGCAACCAAATCGGCGCGCAGCTCGCCACCGACGCGGACCTCTTCGCCCCCGCGGTGGGCAGCTTCCTGGTGGAGTATGCCACTGCCGACGGTGCGGAGAAGATCGGCGAGACCATCTCCGACTACGCACTTACGCTGAACGGCGCGCGCGCGGACATGGCTGAAATCGAGGCCGCCTACGAGGGCAAGCTGAACGGCGTGTTCAAGGCCACGGTGGACCGCGACTACGCCGCGCCCCGCAGCTACAGCTACAACTGCGTGGAGAAGCGCAGCGCCGCCGTGAAGATCGCCCGGCCCCGCGTGCTGATCCCCGTGTTCCCCGGCACCAACTGCGAGTACGACACGCTGAAGGCCTTTGAGAAGGCCGGTGCGAAGGCCGACGTGCTGGTGGTGCGCAACCTGTCCGCCAAGGACGTGGCCGAATCCGCCGCAGAATTCGCGCGCCGCATCGCCCAGAGCCAGATCATCTTCATCCCCGGCGGCTTCTCCGGCGGCGACGAGCCCGACGGCTCCGGCAAGTTCATCACGGCCTTCTTCCGCAACGGCGTGGTCTCCGACGAGGTCGCACGCCTGCTGCACGCCCGCGACGGCCTGATCGGCGGCATCTGCAACGGCTTCCAGGCGCTGATCAAGCTGGGCCTGGTGCCCTACGGCGAGATCCGCGAGGCCACTTCCGACGCGCCGACCCTGACCTTCAACCACATCGGCCGCCACCAGAGCCGCCTGGTGCACACCCGCGTGGCCTCCAACAAGAGCCCGTGGATGATGTATGCCAACGTCGGCGACGTGTTCACCATCCCGATCTCCCACGGCGAGGGCCGCTTCGTGGCCAACGAGGAGCTGCTGAAGCAGCTGGCCGAGAACGGCCAGATCGCCACCCAGTACGTCAACCTGAACGGCGAACCCAGCATGGACATTCTGTTCAACCCCAACGGCTCCGTGGACGCCATCGAGGGCATCACCAGCCCGGACGGACGCGTGTTCGGCCGCATGGGCCACGCCGAGCGCACCGGCGAAATGCTGTACCGCAACGTGCAGCTTCCCTGGGACACCGGCATGTTCCGTGGCGCGGTGGACTACTTCCGCAAGTAAAGGCAAAAACAATCCCCGTCACGATGTTCGTGGCGGGGATCATTTTTTGCGGATCGCTCAGCGCTCCATCTGCTTCGCCAGCTGACTGACGCCTTTGCCCACCAGGGCCAGGGAGTGGGGCGCGGTGAGGATGCGCTGCATCAGCTCGTTGGTGGAATCGAAGTCGATGGCGTTGACGCGGTCGATGACCTCGTTCTCGGTGCGGGTCTCGTTGAGCAGCAGCAGGCGGCGGCCGTTGGACTGCATGCGGGACGAGGTGGATTCGCTGCCCATGATGAAGCTGGCCTTGAGCTGCTCGCGGGCCATGTTGAACTCCTCACGGGTCAGGCCGCCCTCGGCGATTTTGCGGGTCTCCTCCAGGATCTGGTCGTACACCTGCACGGCGGTGTCGGGGTTGGTGGCCGCGTATACGGACAGCATGCCGCAGTCGGTGTAGGCGTTGGGATAGCTGTACACGGTGTAGGCCATGCCGCTCTCCTCGCGGATCTTCTGGAACAGGCGCGAGGACATCGCACCGCCGTAGACGCTGTTGAACAGGGACAGCTCGTAGCTGCGCTCGTCGCCGATGGACAGGCCCGGGAAGCCCAGGCAGATGTGCACCTGCTCGATCTCTTTCTCCCGGGTGAGCACCGTGGGCGCAACGCTGTGGGTGTCGCAGCGCAGCTCGCGCAGTCCAGCTTCGCTCCAGTCGCCCAGCAGGCCCTGCAGCAGCTCCTGCACGCGCGCCCAGTCGTAGTTGCCCGCGATGGAAAACACCGCGTTCTGGGGGCGATACATGGCGCTCCAGTAGTTCACCAGGTCCTGGCGATCGTAGCCGGAGATGCGCTCCGAGCTGCCCAGGATGGGCCGCGCGACGGGCTGGTCTCCGAAGTGCGCCAGCATCAGCACCTCGTGCACCAGATCCTCCGGGGTATCCTCGGACATGGAGATCTCCTCCAGCACCACGCCCTTCTCCTTCTCCATCTCCTTGGCATCGAAGCTGGGATGGGTCGCCAGATCGCAGACCACGTCCATGGCCAGCGGCAGGTGCTCGTCCACGGTCTTGGCGTAGAAGCAGGTGCACTCCTTGGAGGTGAAGGCGTTCAGCTGGCCGCCGACTGCATCCATCTCCTCAGCGATCTGCCGGGCCGTGCGCTTCCCGGTGCCCTTGAACACCATGTGCTCCAGGAAGTGGCTCAGGCCGGCCTCGGAGGGCGTTTCATACTGCGAGCCGGTGCCGACCCACAGGCCCACGGACGCGCTGCGGAAGTGGGGAATGCGCTCCCCGATCACCCGCAGGCCGTTGGGCATGGTCATCATATCAAAAGGCATAGTTTTCTCCTCATTCAAACAAACGGGCGCATTTCCTCGCCCGAAACATCCAGCTATGATTTGGGATTGGACACACTCTAAAGTGTATCCAATCCCATGCATTCTATGAATTCGTCTTAGTCGCGATCGCGCCTGCGTCCGCCACGGTCGCCGCCGCGGCCACCGCGATCACCGTCGCGGCGCGGGGGACGGCGCACCGGCATGGACTCGTCCTCGTAGACGATGTCCGTGCGCAGCAGGTTGATGCGGCCCTGGGAGTCGATCTCCGCGATCTTGCAGGGGATCTCGTCGCCGATGTTCATCACATCTTCGACCTTCTCCACGCGCTCGTTGGCCATCTTGGAGATGTGCAGCATGCCGTCCTTGCCCGGAGCGTACTCGATGAACGCGCCGAAGGACATGATGCGCACGACCTTGCCCAGGAAGGTGTCGCCCACCTCGGGATCCTTGGCGATGCCCTCGATGATCTGGCGTGCGCGACGTGCGGCGGCCGCATCCTCGGTGGCGATGAACACGCTGCCGTCGTCCTCGATGTCGATCTTCACGCCGGTCTCGTCGATGATCTTGTTGATGGTCTTGCCGCGGGGGCCGACGACCTCGCCGATCTTCTCGGGGTTGATCGTGAAGGTGACGATCTTGGGCGCATGCTTGCTCAGCTCGGCGCGCGGGGCCGGGATGGTCTGGAGCATCTTGTCCAGGATGAACAGGCGGCCGTCGTAGGCCTGGGCCAGCGCCTGGCGCAGAATGGCCTCGTCGATGCCCTTGATCTTGATGTCCATCTGGATGGCAGTGATGCCCTTGGTGGTGCCGGCAACCTTGAAGTCCATGTCGCCCAGGAAGTCCTCGAGGCCCTGGATGTCGGTCAGCACGGCGACCTTGCCGGTGTTCTCAACGTCCTTGATCAGGCCCATGGCGACGCCGGCCACGGGGCGCTTGATCGGAACGCCCGCGTCCATCAGCGCCAGCGTGGAGCCGCAGACGGAGGCCTGAGAGGTGGAGCCGTTGGAGGACATGACCTCGGAGACCAGGCGCAGGCAGTAGGGGAACTCCTCGACAGAGGGGATCATGGGCTCCAGCGCGCGCTCTGCCAGCGCGCCGTGGCCGATCTCGCGGCGGCCCGGGCTGCGGGCGGGCTTGGCTTCGCCGGTGGAGTATCCCGGGAAGTTGTAGTGGTGCATGTAGCGCTTGCGATCCTGGGTGCCGATGCCGTCGATGATCTGCTGCTCGGACATGGGGGCCAGGGTGCACACGGTCATGACCTGGGTCTGACCGCGGGTGAACACGCCGGAGCCGTGGGGACGGGGCAGCACGCCGACCTCGCACCAGATGGGGCGGATCTCGGTGAGCTTGCGGCCGTCGGGGCGCACGCCGTTGTCGATGATGTGGCGGCGCATGATTTCCTTCTGGATGGCGTACAGGGCATCGCCAACCTCCACCTCGCGGCCCGCAAACTGCTCCGCGAAGTGCTCGGCGACCTCAGCCTTGACCTGGGCCTCGCGGGCATTGCGCTCGCTGCGGTCGAAGGTCTCGAACATCCACTGCACCTTTTCATATGCATACTCGCGCACGGCAGCCTTGACGTCCTCGCCCGGCAGCTGCAGCGGGAATTCGCGCTTTTCCTTGCCGATCTCGGCCTTGATGTCCTCGATGAAGGCCACGATCTTCTTGATCTCCTCGTGGGCGAACAGGATCGCGCCCAGCATGACCTCCTCGGAGACCTCCTTCGCACCGGCCTCGACCATCAGCACCGCTTCACTGGTGCCGGCGACGGTCAGGTTCATCAGGGAGACCTCGCGCTGCGCGACGGTGGGGTTGACGATGTACTCGCCGTCCACATAGCCGATGTTCACCGCGCCAATGGGGCCGGCCCACGGAATCTCGGAGATGGACAGCGCGGCGGACGCGCCGATCATCGCGGGGATGTCCGGGATGTTGTCCTGCTCGACGGACATGACGGTGGCGACCACGGACACGTCGTGGCGCATTCCCTTGGGGAACAGGGGGCGCAGCGGGCGGTCGATCAGGCGGCTGGTCAGGATGGCCTTTTCCGCCGGACGGCCCTCGCGGCGATTCCAGGAGCCCGGAATGTGGCCCACGGAGTAGAGCTTTTCTTCAAAATCCACGCTCAGCGGGAAGAAATCGATGCCCGGACGCGGGGTTTCCGCGACGGTTGCGGTGACCAGCACGCAGGTGTCGCCGTAGCGAACGAAGGTTGCGCCGCTGGCCTGCTCGGCATACTTGCCGAATTCCAGAGTGAGCGTTCTTCCGCCCAGTTCCATGGAATAAGCCTTGAAATCCATTTTGTTTGCCCTCCTTGGGTTCTCTCTATCTTCTTTTCATTGTTACCATGTTCAGCGCCCCATACTCCGACGGGGCAGGGATCCTTCCGCGCCCCTGACTCCACCGGGGCGAATGGGACTGTGTGCAGACGCACGCCTGCGGAATCGTCTCCGCATCCTAGCGTCCACACACAGCGAAACGGGCGAATTCGTACGAAGCGCCGCCGCTCGGAATGACTCGGGCGACGGCGCGTACGACTCACCTATTGGGGCAAGTGCCGGTCTCGCATTACTTGCGCAGGCCGAGCTTTGCGATCAGTGCACGATAGGCTTCGATGTCGGTCTTCTTCAGGTAGTCCAGCAGACCACGGCGCTGACCAACCATCAGCAGCAGGCCACGGCGGGAGTGGTGGTCCTTCTTGTGCACCTTCAGGTGCTCGTTCAGGTGGTTGATGCGCTCGGTCAGCAGAGCGACCTGCACTTCGGGGGAACCGGTATCGCCTTCGTGGCGGCCATAGGTAGAGATGATTTCCTGCTTGGTCATGGGTTTCTTCCTCCTCTTTCTCTTGCGCGCAGGCACCGTATGCCGTCGGAGTGTTCGGCAAACCGTGCAAGCGTGATTGTGGCAAATCAGAATGCCACTTCTACTATTCTACCATACCACCCCGCGTTTGTAAACGTGCGGGGCGTAACTTTTGGAAAGTTTAACGCGGATCCTTCAATTGAAACAGGCGCATGAAGCGCTGCATGTCCCCCTGCTCCTTCAGCCGCCGCAGCAGCGTGGAGGAGACCACATCGTCCCCGTCCATCACCGCGTCCACGATGACCGCGCGGTAGCCCAGGCGGTCTGCTTCGCTGCGGATCAGCGCCGCGTTTCCCCGACCGCCCGCGCCGAAGGTGTAGTTGAATCCGGCCACCACGCCCTTGACCCGCAGGCGCTTGACCAGCCCCTCCAGGTACTCCACCGGCTCCGTGGCCGCGTATTCCGGCGTGAAATGCCGCATCAGCAGGCCGTCGATGCCCATCGCCTGTAGCTTGTCCCGCTTTGTGAAGGGGGATAACAGCATCTTTGGCGCCCGTTCGGGGCAGAGCACGCGCAGCGGATGTTCATAGAAAGTGTACACCACGCAGGCTGTATCCAACTCCCGCGCCAGTTCCATCGCCCGGCGGATCAGCGCCTGATGACCCTTGTGCACACCGTCAAAGGTGCCCAGCGCAACCACGCAGGAAGGCAGGTCAAACTGTTCCTCATCGTGCCAGATCCGCATGTCTCTCCTCCTCCGGCAGCAGCATCGCCCTGAAGCGCACCGTGCCGTCCTCCTGCGTCCGGCCGATGCCGGCAAATGTATCGTTCAGATAGACGCGCACGGCCTCGGCCACGGGCGCGGACTCCTGCATCCACCTCTGCTTCAGCACGTTTCCGTTGATCACCGCGTGGCGGGCCTGCTCGGTCAGGTACACCGCAGGCAGATGTCCCAGCGGCGCATCCAATGGAAGCAGATGCTCTTCCAGCGTGCCCTCTGCACTCGCTTCGTCGATCTCCTCCCGGCTCAGCGCGTTTTCCAGCGTGAACACTCCTGCCGCCGTGCGCTGCAGACTCGCCATGTGCGCGCCGCAGCCCAGCCGCAGGCCGATGTCGTGGCAGAGCGTGCGGATGTACACGCCCTTGCCGCAGTCCACGCGGATGCGGTAGCGGTTCTCGCCGGTCTGCTCCAGCAGCTCCACGCCCTCCACGCGGCACTTGCGGGGCTCCACTTCGATGGTCTCGCCCTTGCGCGCCAGCTGGTAGAGCCGCTTGCCGCCGCGCTTGATGGCGGAGTACATCGGCGGAATCTGCTCGATCTCCCCGACGAACTCTGCAAGCACCGTGCGCAGATCATCCTGCGTGACTTGCACCGCGCGTTCCTCGATCACGCTGCCGGTGGCGTCCTGGGTGTCGGTGATCGCGCCCAGCTGCACTTCGGCCACGTAGGTCTTTTTCTTGTCGATGATGTAGTCAAACAGCCGGGTCGCAGAGCCGATGCACAGCGGCAGCACGCCCGAGGCCTCCGGATCCAGGGTTCCGCCGTGGCCGATGGCCGTGCCCCGCGGCAGCCGCTTGCGCACGAACACCACCAGGTTCGAGCTGGTGATGCCGGTGGGCTTGTTTGCGATCAGAAATCCGTTCATGCGTTCATTCCTGTTCCTGTAAATTCTTCAGCGCGGCCTCCGCCGTCCTGAGCACGGCCTGGAGCGCATCCTCCATGGGAAGGTTCAGCGTGACACCCGCCGCGCAGGCGTGGCCGCCGCCGCCCAGCGGAACCGCTACGTCCCTTGCCACGTCCAGACCGCCCTTGGAGCGCAGCGAAAACTTCGTCTGCACGCTCCCCCGCTCCTCCGCAAGGCAGGCGAACTGTACGCCGCGAATCTCCAGCAGGTAGTTCACAATGCCCTCGTTGTCCTCCCGCAGCGCGTTTGCGCGGGAAAGCATGTCGTCGGTTAGCCGCGCCCAGCACATGGTCTTTTCCGCGTTCATCTCAAGACCCGCAAGCACCAGCCCCAGCAGGCGGGTGCGGCCCTCGCTGCGGGTGCGGTAGAGCTGCCGGGTGATGCCGTCCACGTCCGCGCCCGCCTGCAGACAGGCTGCCGCAGCCTCCAGTGTCTCCGCGCGGGTGCTGGAAAAGCCGAAGCGTCCGCTGTCGGTGCACAGGGCGATGTACAGCCACTGGGCCATCTCCGGATCCATCTCCACGCCCAGCTCCCGGATCAGCGCGACCGCCAGCTCGCCGCAGGCCGCAGCCTCGCCGTCCACCGCGCAGACCTCGCCAAAGCCGGGGTTGGTGGCGTGGTGATCCAGCACGGCGCGATGCGCGCAGCCGTCAAAGATCTGCTGGCCCGCGCCCATGCGGTTCGGCTCGGAAACGTCCACCGAGAACCCGGTCCGGGGCGCAAAGGGCAGGTTCCGGCCGTCGGCGATCTCCACCGTGTGGTCAAAGACCTTGTACATCTCCGGCAGTCCGCCCGGCAGGTAGACGAAGGCGCGCTTGCCCATTTTCCGAAGTGCCTTCGCCAGGGCGATGCAGCATCCGGCAGCGTCGCCGTCCGGGTTGATGTGGCCGAAGAGCGCATAATCATCGTGCGCCTTCAGGAAGGCCGCCAGTTCAGTCATTGGAATCATTGCGGCGCGTCTCCCCCAGAATCTGATTGATCTTCGCGGCGTATTCGATGTTCGTGTCCAGCTCAAACTGGATCTCCGGCACATACCGCAGATCCACCTCATGGCCCAGCTCCCGGCGGATGAAGCCCGCAGCGCGGCTGAGCGCAGCCATCATGTCCTTGCGGCGATCCTCCTCCAGGATGCTGATGCGCACCTTGGCGTAGCGCAGATCGCGGGTGACCTCGCACCTCACGATGCTCCAGGTGCCGCCCACGCGGGGATCATTCACCTCGTCGCGGATGATGCGGTCGATGGCCTTGTGCACCTCCTCGGAGATGCGGTCGATGCGGTCATAAGAAGCCATATTTTCTCCTTTCCGAGGGGAAGTTCCCCTGCGGTCAATCGCGTTCGCTTCAGCAGATAAAACGGGCGTTCAAAGCTCAGCTTGAACGCCCGACCGAAATCGCTTTTACTGTTCGATTTCCTCCATCATGAAGCACTCGATGACGTCGTTCTCCTTGATGTCATTGTAGTTTTCGATGCCAATGCCGCACTCATACCCGGTATTGACTTCTTTCACCGCATCCTTGAAGCGCTGCAGCGAGGAAATCTTGCCCTCGTGGATGACCACGTTGTCGCGCAGCAGACGCACCTGCTGGCTGCGGATGATCTTGCCGTCGGTGACGTAGGAGCCCGCGACGGTGCCCACGCCGGAGACCTTGAAGGGCGTGCGCACGGTGGCGTGGCCCAGCAGAACCTCCTTGAACTTCGGGGCCAGCATGCCCTTCATGGCGTTCTGCACGTCCTCGATGGCCTGGTAGATGACGCGGTAGAGGCGGATGTCGATCTTTTCCTTCTCGGCCATGGCGCGGGCGTTGTTGTCCGGGCGCACGTTGAAGCCGATGATGATGGCGTTGGCCGTGGAGGCCAGCATGACGTCGGTCTCGGTGATCGCGCCGACGCCGCCGTGGATGGAGCGCACGCGCACTTCCTCGTTGGAGAGCTTCTCCAGGGACTGGCGCACGGCCTCGACGCTGCCCTGCACGTCCGCCTTGATGATGACGTTCAGATCCTTGATCTGACCGGCGGAAATCTGGCTGAACAGGTCGTCCAGGGTGGTCTTCTGCTGCTCCTTGATCAGCGCCGCGCGCAGGCGATCCTTGCGCTCCTCGGCGACCTGGCGGGACAGCTTGTCGTCGTCCACGGCGGAGATCTGATCGCCCGCCTCGGGAACATCGTTGAAGCCGATGACCTCCACCGGATCAGAGGGGCCTGCGCTCTTGACGCGCTCGCCGATGTCGTTGACCATGGCGCGCACGCGGCCGTAGGCCGTGCCGGCGACGATGGTGTCGCCCACGCGCAGGGTGCCGTTCTTCACCAGCACCGTGGCCACCGGGCCGCGGCCCTTGTCCAGGCGCGCCTCGATGATGATGCCGCGGGCCTTGCGGTTGGGATTGGCCTTGTAGTCCTGCACCTCGGCCACCAGCAGGATCATCTCCAGCAGCTGCTCCACGCCCTCGCCGGTGACGGCGGAGACGGGAACCATGATGGTGTCGCCGCCCCAGTCCTCGCAGACCAAGTCGTACTCCGTGAGCTGCTGCTTGATGCGCTCGATGTTGGCGGCGGGCTTGTCGATCTTGTTGATGGCGACGATGGTCTGAACGCCTGCGGCCTTGGCATGGCTGATGGCCTCGATGGTCTGGGGCATCACGCCGTCGTCCGCGGCGACCACCAGCACGGCGATGTCGGTGGCCATGGCGCCGCGCAGGCGCATGGAGGTGAAGGCCTCGTGGCCGGGGGTGTCCAGGAAGGTGATCTGCCTGCCGTCGAGGTTGACGGTATACGCGCCGATGTGCTGGGTGATGCCGCCCGCCTCGCCCGCAGTCACGCGGGTCTTGCGGATGTAGTCAAGCAAACTGGTCTTGCCGTGGTCGACGTGGCCCATGATGGTCACGACCGGCGGGCGCGGGATCAGATCCTCCTCGGCGTCCTGCACGTCCTCCTTCTCGAGGGCGTCCTCGGCGGTTTCGGCCACCTTCTTCTCCAGCTCGATGTCGTACTCCGCGCAGACCAGGCCGGCGGTCTCGTAATCCAGCTCGTTGTTGATGGTGGCGATGATGCCCAGCATCATCAGCTTCTTGATGATCTCGCCGGCGGGCTTGCCGATGCGCTCGGACAAATCGCGCACGGTGATCGTCTCGGCGGTCATCACGGCCTTCTCGATGCGCACGGGCTCGAAGGCCTTGACCTGCGCCGCGGCCTTCTTTTTCTTCTTTCCGCGCACGAACTCGTCGTCATAGCCGTTGATGGACATGTTCACGCCGGTGTCGCGGCGGCGGTTGTTGTTCTTGTTGGCGTTACGCTCCGGATCGTTCTGGCGCACGTACTGCTTCTTGTTGGGATCGTAGTTGGATACGCGCTCCTTCTCCATCGCCGGGGCGAGATCGGGCATCTTATTGCGTCCGTAGCCAGGGCGTGCACCGCCGCCGAAGCTGCGGCCACCCTGACCGCCGCCCTGCGGACCACCCTGGCCCTGGGGACGGTTGCCGTAGGGGCGGGAACCCTGCTGACCCGGCTGCGCCGGACGGCCGTACTGGCCCTGGGGGCGAGAACCGTACTGGCCCTGCTGACCCGGCTGTGCGGGGCGGCCGTACTGGCCCTGGGGCCGAGCGCCCTGCTGGCCCGGCTGTGCCGGACGGCCATAGGGGCCCTGGGGACGATTCCCCTGCTGGCCCGGCTGCACGGGACGGCCATAGGGGCCCTGGGGACGGGCGCCCTGCTGGCCCGGCTGTGCGGGGCGGCCATACTGGCCCTGGGGACGGTTGGCATACTGGCCCTGCGGACCCGGCTGCGCCTGCTGCGCTGCGGGACGCTGGGGCTGCTGTGCCGGGGCGCTCTGGGGCTTGACTTCCTCCGCCTTGACCTCGGCCTGCGCTGCGGCCTCCGGTTTGGCGGCCGCCTCGGGTGCGCTCTGCGGCTTGGCCTCCGCACGGGGCTCCGCGGGCACTTCCGGTACCTGTTCGCTGGAATAGGCGTTCATGAACTGCGCATCCGCCTCATAGCGCTTGCGCTGCTCCTCCTTCGCCTCGCGATCCCGGGCCTCCTGCGCCTCGCGGGCGTAGTCTCCGGAGATCTTGCGCAGGTTGCCCAGCATATCCTGCGTCTTTTTGCGCATCTGGGTGATGCTCTCCAGCATTTTTCCGGTATTCGTGCTCAATTCTTTGGTTGCGTCCTGAACCCTGACTTTGGCCATTCCCTAAATGCACCCCCGATAGTAATCAATCATCGCTCGACGTTTGCGAGCTCCAGTATTCGACCCGCCATGGACGGATCGGTAATCGCCGCAACCATGCGGCCGGGTTTCCCGATTGCGTCGCCCAGTTCATGTTCGGGCGCGTAGATCAGCGGCACCTCATGAAAGGCGCAGGCGTCGGACACGGCCTTGACCGCATTCTTTGCGGCGGCGCGATCCAGCACCACGGCGCAGGCGCTGCCCGCGCGCACGGCCTGCACGCAGGCCTTCTCCCCGCTGATCAGTTTGCCCGCGCGCATGCACAGGCCCAGCATGTTCATCGCCCGCTTCATTTCGGCGCAGCGCTCTGAATCTGCGCTTCCAGCTGCCGGAACACATTCTCCTCGATCTTTGCGTCGAGGGCGCGATCCAGCGCGCGGGTCTTTTCCGCCTTCTTCAGGCAGTCGATGCTGTTGCAGACGTAGGCGCCGCGGCCCGGCGACCTTCCACCGAAATCAATGTGGGCGTCGCCGTCCTGGGGCTTCACCACCCGCAGCAGCGTGGCCTTGGGCTTCATTTCGCGGCATCCGACGCACATGCGCATCGGAATCTTGCGCGGCTTGACGGGCATCAGGCCTCAACCTCCGCTTCCGTGCCGGCCTGCGCCTCCTGCTCCTCGGCGAGGGCCTCCATCTGGCTCTGGCTCTTGATGTCGATCTTCCAGCCGGTGAGCTTGGCGGCCAGGCGGGCGTTCTGGCCCTCCTTGCCGATGGCCAGCGACAGCTGGTTGTCCGGCACGATGACCCGGGCGGCCTTCTCCGTCTCGGAGACGAACACGGAGATGACGCGCGCCGGATTGAGCGCGTTGGCGATGTACTCGGCAGGATCCGCCGACCACTTCACGATGTCGATCTTCTCCGTCTTGAGCTCGTTGACCACGTTCTCCACGCGCATGCCCCTGGGGCCAACGCAGGAGCCCACGGCGTCGATCATCGGATCGGTGGAATAGACGGCCATCTTGGTGCGGAAGCCGGCCTCGCGGGCGATGGACTTGATCTGCACCACGCCGGTGACGATCTCGGG